>CAIWXX010000071.1 GCA_903916735.1 uncultured Acidobacteriota bacterium | reverse complement strand
GGTTTCCGTCGCCTCAGCTTCCAGGTCCCGAACGGCGAGGAACACTGCGCCGTGCGTTCGGCCGTAGAGACGGCCTATCTCCATCGTGCGCAAGTTCGAGTGGCGCCTGTAGGCATACAGGAGCAATTG
Organism: uncultured Acidobacteriota bacterium; assembly: GCA_903916735.1. Classification (GTDB taxonomy): domain Bacteria; phylum Acidobacteriota; class CAIWXX01; order CAIWXX01; family CAIWXX01; genus CAIWXX01. The sequence continues at coordinate 10,429 of CAIWXX010000071.1, read as the reverse complement.
CATTCTCCGCGCCGGCCCTGCCTCCGGAAAGATAGCGGCAACGGCCCCCTCCACTTCCGCCGGCGTCGCCCTCTCCACTCGCCGAATCTCTCGCATCGATGGTTGATCCCCTGGGTCAGGCCGGCCCTTCAACATCTCCCTGATCCGACCCGCAAAGGCTTCGCTTCCGAGCACCAATTTCGCCGCTGCTCGCTCGAACGGATTGACAAGTTCTTCTCCTCTCCCCGATTCTACGTAGTCCCGGTACCCTCGCCAAAATCCTGGGCACGCCTGATTCAGGAAGTTTACGAAACAGGCCCCCTTCTATGCGAATGTGGTTCGAAGTTCGAAGTGATTTTGGTCATCGAAGCACGCAACCAATCGGATGTCGTCGGCAAAATCCTGGCGTGCATCAAGTTCGTTTTCGAAGTTCTCGCGATCCCCGACCGCCCGCCATCGCAGCCGCGCCTCGGCTTTGACTGGGGGAGGCCGACGCCGAGTGCGCGTTCTGATCTCCCACCCATAGAGTCCTGCGGGAGATTTGACAGACCATCTCCAATGCCCCATACTACCGGACTTTCGAATTCCAATTACCAAGGAGAGCTTATGGTGATCAACTGCGGTGTTTCCTCAGCGGGAGAGGGCGAGCGAAACGGTTCCGTCAGGAGAGGATGGTTGATTGGGATATCAGCTGTGATTGGCCTTTTCACCTTGTGCTCGAGCGCCTTCGGGCAGGGCCCCATCCCGGGCGATGCACGTTGGGCCAGATTGCAGTATATCGTCCCGGATATGGCCTGCTGGTTCAACAAGGCTCAGAATGCGGTCAGCACAGGCTCGGTGAAGCTGCAGGATGCGGCCTATCCGGCGGATCTCGGTAACTGGGAACCTTGTACTGGTGTAGTCGGGGATGACACCTTCTTGATCGCGTTCAATACGTACGCCACCGACGGCACCTTCGCCAACCAGAATTTTGTCGTGGCCAAGCAACCGGCTCGCGGAGGACGACCGAGACTCGATTATTCGTTCTGGGATGACAACGGCCATCCGTTCACAGGTCAGATCAACCTGTCGCGACAGAATGGCAATCCACAGCGGGTGGCAGGAGACCGACGCCACGGCGGCCGCGTGTTCATCACATCGGCCGAAATCTCCATCGGGCAGATTCCGGAGTTTCAGTTGGTGAATCGATGGAGCAACAACGATATCTACCAGGGACTTGACCGCTATGCCGGGCAACAACTCTTCAGGCTGAGACAGGGGAGCCTGGAGCAGAAACCGATCGCCAAGGCGTGGGACTACGTGTATGGCCCATACGAAGGTACCATGGGGCCCGGCAATAATGCTCCCCAATGCACGCGCACGGGCGGGCGGTGCGAGTTTTTGGACAACGGAAACATTGTCGTCATGATCGATGACAAGACGAGTATCTCCAGCCCGCTGGGCGAAGTCACCACCTTTGCGATCATCCAGCCGGATGGGAAGATTGTGAAAGGCCCCACATTGGTCGACCCGCGCAATATATGGGAGAACATGTGTGCCTTCCGTGGAGGGTTCTGTATCCGGGTCGTCGATTCCATCTACTTCTATGATGACGACGGCAATCTCAGGCACGTCAACAGTCTGGCCGTAGCCAACGCTGACCTCGAGACCACCTGGGGCCCGGGCACTTCTTATTACATTGACCGGGGAGACCTTATGCGCGTGGCTTCAGACATCCGCAGTTGCTACGTTTACATGGCTGGCGGAATCTCCATTCCTGGCTCGAAGGCCAATCCGTGCATGATGGCAGTTTGGGATGGACGGTCGGGCGCGTTCCTTGGCAATGCCATGGTCAGCAGCGATCTGGACCCTGCATCTACATATGTCGATCGCACCGCGTTGGCCGTGAACGCTGATGACGAGATCTGTGTGGTCTACGATGGAATAGCGGACACGAGGAACCCCCACTACAATCTGCAAACCATCGCTCGGGTTCTCCGCTTCGATGGCCGGAAAATCAAACCGCTCACTCCATCGTTCTTCGCCTTCGTGAATTCGGATAATCGAAACACGATCCCTCACAAGGGTACGCCGAAAGGTTTCCTCACGTTCACGCCGAGTGTGTCCATGACCACCAAGGCGATCTGCATTGCCGCCAAGGGCTGGATCAACAGCAAGAACAAGCCAGCCAATGGACCCGATACATCCGTTTTATACGACGATGCGCTCGGCACTGGGTACACGACGGTATACACGGTGATTAGTACGCCGCCTCATTGGCGGGGCGAGGGTCATGCCCTACATGCCATGCCAGTCCCGATAAGGCGATGATCGAATGGCGGCGCACGGGGGAAAGAGTAGGCGGCATGATCACGCGGAAAATTTGCGCGATGATGCTGCTGCTCGCGGCTGCGCTTGTGGTGTCCGCGGGGCCGACGACGGCGGGAAAGGCCAGGGGGATGGACACGAAGAGACTCGCGAGGGTGGCCCAGCCGGGCGGGACCGAGACGCAACTGACCCACGGCAAGTGCAACCACTGGATGATGCCGTTCGCGCCGTTCTCGCCCGACTGCCGGTGGATCGTGTACGACACGCGGGTGGACGATGTCGCGATGGGATCGAACGGCGCGATCTTCAAGGTCGAGACTAGGACTGGAGAGATCGTCCGGGTCTACCGCGCTCCCCAGCAGGCGCGCAACGGTCCCGGCTGCGGGACCGCGAGCTTCTCGCCCGACGGCCGCGTGGTTTTCATCCACGGCGTGCCGGGCCTCCCCTACGAGATCACCCGCCGGGTGGCGATGGAGGTCGACGACGGCCACACCCGCTTCCTCGACGCGCGCGACGTGACGCCGCCATTCACTCCCGGCGCGCTGCGCGGCGGCACCCACGCCCACATGTGGAGCGGCGACTCACACTGGATCGGCTTCACCTACAACGACCAGTTGATGGCTGCGCGCGGGAACGACCTGCGCACGGTGGGAGTGATGACCGACTCGAAGCCGGTCGCGCGCCTTTTGCCGGTGAAGGTCAACCACGATACTGCGGGCGAGAACATCAACGGCGAGTGGTTCACGGTGGTGATCGCGCGGGTGACGCCGGAGCCGCGGCCGGGTTCGGATGAGATCAGCCGAGCGTTTGAGAACGCATGGGTCGGGCGAAAAGGGTACCTGAAGGAGGACGGATCGCGGCAGAGGGCGCAGACGTTCATCGGCGCGACGCGTGACGATAAGGGGTGCGAGGTAGACGAGGTCTTCATCGCCGACATTCCCGACCGGATCGACATCCCCGGCCCTACAAGGCCGCTGGAGGGGACGACGAGCGACTTTCCCCAGCCGCCGGCTGGAGTGACTCAGCGCCGGCTGACGCGGATGACGAACTGGCGGCATCCGGGGGTGGTGACGGATCCGCGCCACTGGCTCGCGCCATCGCCCGACGGCCGATTCATCGCCTTCCTGGCCAGGGACGACGCGGGCGTGACGCAGGTTTTCCTGGTACGCCCGCAAGGGGGGGAGCCGCTGGAGCTCACTCACAACGTCTCCGGCGTGACCACCACTATCTCATGGAGCCCGGACTCGACGCGCGTCGCATATGCTATCAAGGGCAGCCTGTTCGAAGAGAGGGTGTCGAAGGAAGGGTCGCTCGTGGGTAACGACCTGCTGACCAGGCAGTCGGACAACCCGATTTACTATCCGGCGTGGTCGCCAAGCGGCCGCGAGATCGCGTTCGTGCGGGAAATTGGGTTGTTCCGGCAGATATTCCTGCTGAAGCTGAAGAAGTGAACCCGGGCGGTCCATCCCACTTCGCATGGGTCGATTCAGCGGCTTCCAGAGTCATGTATGCGACGCCGGCAGCGCGTCGGTTTCGAACCGGGCCGCGCTTCGCCGTCGATGTGCCGATCCGCTGCCGTCTTCAACGCGCCTGGTGCCAGGACTGAAGCCGCTGGACCCGCCACCTCGCGCCCTACCTGCCACGCCATCTGGAGAAGACTCTTCTCTTAGCATTCCTCTATCATCACTTCGACAAGTTCAAAGCTGCATACGAGGAACGCTTCGAGAAGTATGATGGCCGTTGGCGAGGTGTCATCGACAAGGTCGTCGGGAAGTGCTTCGAATGCGGCACGCTCTTGGGGGGGGTTTCGCTCGTTTGAGGTGTCCAGAATGCGGCTCAGAGGAACTACTCGCGTTGAGTTGCAGGACGCGAGGCTTTTGTCCCTCGTGCAGCACTGCGCCATCGCACAGCGGGGGGAGGCGTGCCTACGGCCGAATGTGGGATCACTGGCCAGGGGCGATCGGCCACGCGGGCGTGGAACCGCAGGGCGAATGATCGAGCAGGATACCCTCCGGAGGCTCTACAAGGCGATTTGCGGGGCGATCGTAAGGCTTAGTACCCGCCCCCCCATAGCTGTTAATTTAAGCACGTAACCTTTAGCAACAGCGGAGGCAGATAGCCTCCTTTTTTGTAGTTTTAATCCGATAGCTTCATATATGCTATCGGCTATGAAAGGGGGCGTGTTTTCTCACTCGGTTCTATGTAAAAACAACCATCCAAGAAGCAAAAACATCAATCCCTATTGAGCTGGAGAAGATGTTACGCCACCTTCCCGGCAATGCCTATCAAATCGATGTCATCATGGGTGGCCACAAAGGAAAGAACACTGTTAGGTGTCGTCTGATTTGCTTGAGGGTGAGTGAGCAGGTAGCCAACAAGCGGCGACGGCGGCTCTTGAAAGAAGCCCCAAAAAGGGGCCGAACTCCAAAGCATACCCCATCTATCCATCTGTGATTGGACGCTGATGGTGACCAACGTCCCTTATGCTCTCCTGCCTGCAGGAATGGTGCGATTCCTCTATATATTGCGCTGGCAAATCGAACTGCTTTTCAAACAACTTAAGTCGATTCTCTGCATTCATCAATCCCATACGAAAAACGCAAATCGACTCAAATGTCAGATCTACGGAAAACTGATCCTGGCTGTGATCCTTCATCGAATCCATGCCCGCGTCAATAATCAGATCTGGAAGCAAGCACGTCGCGAACTCGGCTTCGACAAGCTCTACAAACGCATGCAAAAACGCGCATTCTCCCTCTTCCGTCTAATCCTATTATCAGTTGAAGGAGCCATTCTCTTCCTCTCAGAAGAGATCCACCGACTCATAAAATACTGTTTGAAGTCTCGACAACGATCCCGTCAGACCACCCTCGAATTACTTGAGAGTGGTGCTGAATACCACGTCTTGCCAATTGATACAGCATACCCAACTTAACAGCTATGCCCCCCCGGCCGCAACTGAGCCGGCGAGAGTCGGGCATACTGAGCCACATGGAATCGACCACTGCGCTTTACACACTGTCAGTAGCGCGAAAGGCTGCGGCCAAGCGCTCGGGGCGTGTCAGAGCGCACGGGACGGTAGCGGCGAAATGCCTCCTGGCTGCGTCCCGAATACTACGAGTACAGTAAAAGCGGTGCGGGGTGCCGAGGCAGCCAATTCGATTACAGTGAGTGCACTGCGAGTGCATGGAATTTCACCGAATTCTTAGGTCGTAGCTCGGTGGCTTGGATATGTTTGATTCTGTGGGGGGTTCATGGCGCGCCCGGATGGGCTCGAACCCCCAGCCTACAGATTCGAAGTCTGTTGCTCTATCCGATTTCGCTGCGAGCGCGACCAGGTGCGACCGTCACAGAACCTATACGACACGATCACGGTCGCGGTCACTTTCTGAGCGCGCCTGCTATTGATGCCGACGTCTATGCCGAGGAAGTGCATTGGAATCCCTGAGTGATGGCCGGAGGGACACATGTGTCTTGACAATGGAGAACGTATAGTTGGCGTATAGTAACCACCCCTAGACAAACCAAAACAGTCAGAATGTGCGCGCACTTCAAACCATGCAGAAACTAGCAGATCGGGCCGGACAGTACTTACAAGAGAGGGCCTGGTTTGGTCTTACACGCCGGGGGCCACAGGTTCGAGCCCTGTACCGCCCACCATTCGAGTTTCTAGTTGCTGGTTCCAAGTTCCAAGAGATCTCTCAGCAAGAAATCACCAGCGCAGCTTAGCCGAAGCTTAATGCTTTCATTCAGGGTTGCTGTTAGCCGAGCTCACTTCACCTCAAAGGGGAATGTATTGCTGACCATGATGCCGGATCGCACAGACACGCCGACCCACCCCTTGGGCAAAGACGGGATGGGAACCCGGAATGACGTTGTGCTTGCCTTCGTGATCGGCTTGGCCTTTTTGGTCCCGAAATAGACGGCGAACCTCCTGCTGAATACTTGAAATCCAGCCCCAGTGATTGTTGCAATCTGCCCTGGCTTGTGCCGCCTGGCACTGATCGATGTGATTGCTATTCCGACGGCATCGCTGCAGAGTGAGGTGTTCGTAAAATTAGCGGCGACTGCAGAGGCTGAGCCTGAACCAGTCAGAGCTCCACTGATGAACGCGATACGAGATGTTGCGTAGCCGTTGAATCCGTGATGTGTAACGACAGCTGTGCTGGCTGTTGTGAGATATTGGCAGGTCGAATTGGTGATGCCGTTGGATGACGCCCTGATAATGAACGCATCCATGCTACCGGCTCCGAATGATGTCGTGTTGCCACATATGATGAGTCCGCCATCCTCTGTCAGCTGCATCTGTGCGAAAGCATCATTTCCTGTTCCGCCGATGGTTTGTTGAGCGATGATGAGGCCTAACGCATCGAGCCGCAGAAGCCACCCGTCAATCACCCCGCTCCCGTATATTTTCGTATCGGCGGCAACAAGATAATCACCATTGGACATCTGGCGAATCGAACGTGTCCAGTCCAAGCATGATCCCGCGTACTCATTCCACCACCAGGCAACGCCTCCCGAATCGATCTTGAGGCAGGATATGGCGGCGGCAGATCCCTCCCAGAGGATTGTCCCGATGAGGTACCCACCGTCCGATGTCTGCAGAACAGATTCGGCTTGAGAACTTACCGGGTGTATGGGATCGTAATATGCCTTCTGCCAGCTGACATCTCCGTTGGCGGTAAGCTTCACACACCATGTGTCCCATCGGCTTTCGTTGGTACTGTTGCCCGCGAAAAGATATCCACCATCGACGGTCTGGATGATCTCCTTGAGTGAGTCGCTGAGTGTGCTTCCATATGCCTTCTGCCACACAATTCCACCGGTGGAATCAAGCTTGAGAACCCAGGCATCGTTGGATCCGCCCCCGTAGGATCTCGTCAACCCGCCGCAGATATATCCGTTATCGGATGTCTGCTTCAGTGACTCCAGTTCATCATGAGCCGATCCACCGTAGAATTTTTGCCAGGAAACGCCGCCCCATGCATCGAGCTTCACGACCCAGCCGTCGTCATCACCGGCTCCGAAGCTGGTCGTATATCCGGCGATGATATATCCGCCGTCACTCGTTTGTTGCCCCGAAAGAATATGATCGCCGGAAGACCCGCCGTATGTTTTTTGCCATAGTATTTTCCCGGTACTATCCAGTTTGGCCGCCCAACCATCGGCGGTTGTTCCAAATCCGGTGTTGCCGGCGACAAAATAGCCGCCGTCGCTTGTTTCCTGGACGACAGTCGCCTCATCGGCGGCCGCGCTTCCGATCGCTCGCGCCCAGTAGACGCCGGCGCCGGCAAGTTGAGGGAGAGACAGGCTGCAAATAAGGCCTACGAGAATTTGGATTGTGCCGGTTCGATTTTTCATAGTTTCCTCCGTGATGATTTTCATGCGACCTCCCCGAGAGCCGGGTCTTCCAGGCATGACTGAATGTATTTTACCAATTATCCATCGAAAGAGGAAATTGAATTGGATTTCGAGAGAATTGATACCGGTTCAGCGTCGACTCATCTCACTCTCGATTTTAATCTCCGAATTCGCCCATAGAGGCGTTTATCATCGGATGCGTATGCGTTGTAGAGTCGGATGAGTTCATCGATACGCCCGCATCGATCGGCGGATGTTTCCATTGCCGCGATGAATTTGAAATTGGTCCGATTTTCCGGGGAGGCGCATTGAAAAAGCTGCAGCGCCAGATCATAAGCCTGCAGGTGATAGCAGACCCAGGCAATTCGCGCTGCGGATCTGGCATCGAGACGAGGCAAGCGTTTTAGGACGATATCCCTGGCTTTGCCACCCTGCGCCGTTTCGAGCAGCGATTCGATGTAATCAGGCAGCAGATCATCCGAGACCTCCTCGCCCAGTTCCATCAGCGTTTCAACATCCTCCTGCAATTCCTGCGGCGCCAGGCTGCAAGCGCGAAGGCGCAGGAGCTGTGCCTGGGCGAGAGAATTCTTCGGATGATCCAGCAGGTAATCTTCAAGGAGCTTCATGGCGCGGGCCCACTCCTACTTTCATTCAAAGAGCCATGCCAGATCGAGTCGGCAGTCGGGGTGATGGGGGAGAACATCGAGGAGAATCGCTTCGGCCTCTTCGAAGCGGCCGATTTGAGTCAGCGTCTTGCCGATCCAGAGGCGAGTCTTCCAATGTGCGTGGAGACGCTGGCTTTCGTTCAAATGGCGCTCAGCTTCAGCATAGTGGCGCAGCTTGTATTCGACCAACCCGGCAAGGTTGTGAATGCGAGGAGACGCGGGGAAATTCTCGATGAGTTGCGCCGCATGGCGCTGCGCTACTGCAATGACCAGGCTTGGGAGAAAGATGGAGAAGGGCAAGCGGTGGAGCCGCATCAGTGTCCGGACCGTCCGTCGCACTTACGCGATCGACGGCACTGGAAATCGAGTGATCGATCCCGAGACGCTCAGCATGGAGCAAGCTGCAAGGGAGTGCAACGTGAGCACCGAACCACCGAATGTAAAATGAAAGTTAATAATTAACTAAGACACGGCTCCATTTCCGGCTATTTCCGTGTCTCCACAGAAGAGCAGCACCTGGATCTGCTGCTCCAGGCTTCCTCGCACTGCTCGCCGATCTCCAAATGTGTCACGGAGGTGCTGAACCAGCACACGGGCGGCCTAGCGTTCGGCATTAGAATACTGCTAAAATAGAGGTCATGGAATTAACTGCTGTTTACCGAAAGGTTCCCGAAGGATACATCGGCTTCGTCGAAGAGATTCCCGGGGCCAACACACAGGGAAGAACGCTTAAGGACGTGCGGCGTAATCTCCAGGAAGCGGTTGAGCTGGTCCTTGATGCAAACAGGACATTAGCTGAGGAAGCTATTCAGGGACAGAACGTTATCAAGGAAGCATTGACCGTGCCCGCCGCATGAAGCGACGGGGTCTCATTCGGCATCTCAAGGATAATCGTTGTGCTCTTCTGCGCGAAGGCGCAAACAATTCGGTTTATGTTAATCCGGCGAATCGAAAAGTGACGACTGTGCCACGTCATCGTGAGATTAACGAATATTTGGCACAGAAGATCTGCCGGGACCTGGAAATCCCAGCGCCATAAGCCAATATGCCAGTAGTCATCGCAAAGGCTCTGTGCTTTCGGCTTCAATCCCGCACATTCCAGTTCTATTGCGTCCTTTTGAGCTTGAGGGGCAAATTTCAGCAGCCAAGGCTTGCGCGGCGGCCGCAGGCTCCTAGCGGAGCGGCGCTTTACCGAGGCAAGTCCTTCTCATCGCAGTATTCACTCAATTGCGTTGCAGACGATTCCCGAATCGCTCGACGCATCCCAGACTTGGAAAGTAGATAGAGGGTTTCTTGAAGTACATCTCAATCTTCTTCCAAGACCGGATATGATAGAGCGCGCCATTGAATTCGATCCTCGCCGCCTATCCTATGTCAAGAAAAAGTTCTAAATTACGGCGCTGACGCATGACCCGCATTCCTGCGCTCGGCTGCCTGGGCCTTTCGCATGCGGCGCGGGGATGCCGGGGGTCCGATGGTGACACGGCAATGCCCGCTATCCCTGCATTCATCGGCCGCCTGGAAGTGTTGGAAGACGGTTCGTTGCTTCTTGGGCAGGGCTTCAGATTGGCCGGGCGGGGAATCGGCCGTTCAGGTTAGTCGAAACGGACTTGGAATGGCGCCTCAAGGCGCTTGCGCACGGATATCGCGTCGAGTCTGCAGAGCGCGAGGGACTCCCGCAGGAATTCGATGAATCCTCGGACTCCCAGAGAACGGACGGATTTGATGAGAGCGCTGGAGTAGTGCGCGATGAGGTTGAGGGTATGCGCGAGACGCATCAGGTAGTGGTAGCCCTTCATGGCCTTCCAGTTGATGGAGTAGCAGTGTTTGTAGTTATAGCCATGGCGTTTCTCGACGAGGAACCCGGATTCGATCGCCCAGCGATGCAGCGCTCCGAGGTTGCAGCGTTCGTGCATGTTGTCCTGATGCAGGGGTTTGCTGGAGAGCCATGCGTGCCGTGAGGTTCGCATTGCCTTTTGTACGGTCTCGTCATCGATCACCTCCCAGCTTTCTTCGCAGACCACGACGTGGACGTTTCTGCGCCGCTTGAATCTGCCCGAACCGTACTCGTAATCGATCTGGTTGACCCACAACTGGAACTGCTGCCGGCGGTC
>CAIWXX010000070.1 GCA_903916735.1 uncultured Acidobacteriota bacterium | reverse complement strand
GTCGAACTGTTGAGATACTAGAACAAGGGCAAACACAGCCGAAGCAAGTGGCGTTATGCCCGGAGAATCGAAAGGCGGCGCCGGTGGATTGCGATGTGATTCATGTTCGCACGGCGGAGATGGAGTTGCATCGGCTCTGGTACAGCCGGAGCGCGATGGGGGATCTGCTTGGCGAATACTTTTCTCTGGTTCAGATCGATAAGCTCTATCGTTGCATGGACAAATTACTGACACACAAGAAAAATCTGTTCTCCTTCTTACGAGAACGATGGGGTTACATGTTTGCTGCGGGGTTTGATGTTCTTTTCTACGATCTGACCAGCACCTACTTTGAGTGCGACGCACCAAAGATCGGAAAAAGGAAGTTCGGATATGGCAGGGACAAGAGACCGGATTGTGTGCAGGTCGTGATTGCTTTGATTGTGACTCCGGATGGATTCCCGATTGCCTATGAAGTGATGGAAGGCAACTTCATTGAGGAAGAACAAATTCCGGGAGACGATACGGAGAGAAGGCCACTATCTCCTCCGATCTAATCTGTGCGGAGAAGATCCATCGATACTCTGGCAGCAAAACATCCGCCTCACCGAGATCGAGCAGGCGTTTAAAAACCTCAAGGGTGATCTCTCGCTCCGACCGGTTTTCCATCAACTCGACACACGAATTGAGGCGCACATCTTCATCGCCTTCATGGCCTACTGCCTTCATGTCACATTGAAGCATCGCCTCAGGCCAATGGCACCAGGTCTTTCACCTCGCGAGGTGCGCGATAAATTCGCCGGCATCCAGATGATTGATGTCCACCTCCCCACTACAGACAATCGCCTCCTCGTCCTCTCACGCTACACGCAACCCGAAAAGGATCACTGCCTACTGCTTACATGGCCAATACTGGATTTGCCGGCTCAACCTCCTCCACAAATCTTCGCAGCGAACAGCCAAATCGAGGAGAAAAAACCAGCCCTCTGTAGTGCCGACCTTTAAAGAATTTTTATTAAAAATCAATCGGTTACTTTGGCAAATGTGTCCCAGTTGCGGAAGTCGGGCTAGACACCGCTCCTGTACAAGAAGGTCAAAGGCTTTGAGCGCAAGGGGGTTGATCGCGGAGATACTGGACCGCTTTCAGATGGTGGCCAAGAAGGACCTCTTCCCCAACCCAGCTCTCCGGAGGACAACAGCAGCTCGTGGCCATCGCCCGTGCCCTGATCATCAGGCCCACACTCATACTGGCCAACGAGCCGACGGGAAACCTGAATTCCAAACAGGGCGAAGAGATCATGAAGATCTTTACTCAGCTCAACCGCGAAAGCACTACGATCATCCAGGCCACGCACTCGGAGAAAAACGCATCCTACAGTAGCCGCATCGTTCATCTGCTCGACGGCATCGTCCAGAAAGAAGATCCGGCGCATCGGATGCCATGAAGGCGCCGGTCGGGCGTCATCTTTGACGCGCTATTTTGCCGACCGGCGCCTGTGTTCATTTCCGGTTCAATGCGGGTTCAGATTTTCAGTTTCCCTTGGGCTTTCAGCCGTTCGACAATCGTTTCCATTTCGGTCACGAGTTGATCGATCCGTTTGAAGGCAGCCTCGTAGGGAACCGGCGTCGTCATATCCACACCCGCCTTCTTCAACAAAACCATCGGATAATCGCTGCTGCCCGACTTGAGCAGATCGAGATAGCGTCTCTGGGCCTCAGGACCCTGGCTCAGCACCATATCGCTCAGAGCCATCGACGCGATGAGGCCGGTGCTGTATTGGAAGACGTAGTAATTGAGGTAGAAGTGTGAAACCCGGCTCCACTCGCACTGGATATAATCCCCGACTTCACAGACCCCTTTATCGTGCCCGTAGTAATGGCGTGTCAGTTCCAGATATTTCTGATCGAGCCAGTCGGGAGTCAGAGTCTGACCCTCTTCCACACGCTGATGTATGGCGAGCTCGAATTCGGAGAAGAGGACCTGGCGATAGAGAGTGCCTCTCACCTGATCAAGGTAATTGTCGATCACATAGAGCTTGAAGAGGTCGTCTTTCTCATTCTTCAGCAGATAGTTCATTACGAGGTTTTCGTTGAAGGTGGAGGCGATTTCGGCGAGGAAGGCGGCATAGCCGGTCGTGGCGTAATGTTGGGTCTTGTTGGTGAGCTCCGAGTGGAGCGCATGGCCGAGCTCATGGGCCATCGTCGAGACGCCGTCATATTTGCCGTCGAAATTTAATTTGATGTAGGGATGCACGCCATAGACTCCGCCGCTGTAGGCACCGCTTTCCTTGCCCTTGTTCGGGTAGATGTCAATCCAACGATTTTCGAAGGCCTGTTTCAGCGACTGAGCGTATTCATCCCCGAGCGGCTTCAAGGCATCCATGCAGATCTGCCTGGCTTCTTCGTATGTGTAGGTGCGTTGGACGGCCGGGACCGCCGATGCATAGATGTCTTCGTATCGATAATGAGGCAGTCCAAGCAGCTTCTGTTTGAGGCTGAGATAGCGCTGGAAAGGAGTCAGGTTTTCGCGGGTCGACCGGATGAGCTGTTGATAGACATCGACCGGAATGTTGTTGTCGAAGAGGCGGGCTTCCAGGCAATTCTTGAAATTGTGGATCTGGGCATTGAAAAGATGCTGCTTGATGGCGCCATCCTGAAGAACGGCGAAGGTATTTTCATATTTTTTCTGGTTTCCCCAGAAGGAGGTGACGACGAGGTGTCGATCTTCGGCATTTTCCAACCGGCGCAGAATTGCGAAGGTGGCAAAATTGAGAGTCGTTTTCTGTCCGTCGCTGAGGGTAACCTCGGGGGCCGGCATGTTCAAGTCATTCAGCATCCCCGATGCCTGGCCGGTGGCGCCTGAGAAGAGTCCGGTGAGGGATGCGATCCTCTGCTGCTCAGCAGGCAGCACGTGCTCTTTGCCGCGCAGGATGTCTTCGACCGGGAAGCCGTAGGGCGCGAGCTTCGGTTCGGCTTTCAGATAGGCGGAGAATTTCTCACTTCCGAGCGCCAGAACATCCGGCTCGAAGAACGCCATCTTTGAATTATATGTGACGAAAAGCGACTGAAGCTCCCCTCCCAGACTCTGGTAGGTCGTATTTCCAAGATCAGCGTTGATCTGGTTGCTGGTGTAGGAGAAAAGCTTCTCGGCCTTTTTCCCAAGCTCGTTCCTGAACTCGAGCAGCGCCAGCATGTTTTGCGGCGAGGAGGTCCACCCTTTCGAGAGTGCCTCGGCCTGGGTCATCATCTTGGCGACCGCATCCTTATCGGCCTTCCAGGCGTCGATGGTAGCGTAGAGGTCCTCGATCTTCCAGGTGAAGTCCACCGGGACATCTTTGCGCGCCGTTTGTGAGTAGTCCGGGATTTTCTTTTGAGCGGCTTTTTCCTGCGGGATGCCGGGTACGGCCAGCAGGACTGCTGCCAGAGCGGTTGTGAGGAGAGTGGGTACCTTTTTCATTCTGACTCCTTCTGATTCATTCCATTCAAACATGTATCCCATCGAACCTATCCTATGCCATTTAAGGCCTTGTTGAGTGTGCCATTGGAAATGACATCATGACCCCGTCATTTCACCATTTTGAGCGCCATGTCGACGGCTTTCAACATCGGCTTAACCGAAATCTCGCTCCCGACGGCATTCTTCATCCAGAGCTGGGGGATGATATCGCCGCCGGCGCACATGCATTCCATCTCCGGGCCGATCGCCTTGTCTTCTAGAAAACATTGGAATTGTATGAGGTTCCGGATGGAATTATTGGGAAGATAAAGCGGATGATTGATCATGTGCTGGTAAACCGCCAAGGTGACCCGATCCTTCTCACCGACTCATGGGGATCCGCCTTGAAATGGGCGTATGAGTGAATTTTTCGAGCTGTCATGCGAAATGCTTACGACTCATTCTTTGATTTTTTTTCAGAAAGGAATTTTCAATTGATAATCCACCAATACACACATACATCCCTCTCATAGTACGATTTTCCGCCCATTTTGTTCATCATGGCCGATCGAGAAGTGGCACGTGAGATGATTCGGACATAAGTCCTTTCTCGCCCGGCGATTTCATTCAGCTCGAAAGTGGACGTGCATCCGCCGCGAGGAATGGCCCAGCGAGTGTCCATTCAAGGCGCTTTTATCAGGATCTCCTGATTAATGAATTCAGTTTCGGTTCAATTTTATCTACAATTGTAGAGTGAAATTGCAAGGGGACATGAAATCGGAAATCGAGCCCCGAGTCTCTCTAAGCCTTCGCCTCTGATCCCGCCGGCCGGCGTTGCAAGGTCACGGTGAAAGTCGTTCCTTCGCCTGGTTTTGATTCCACCTTGACTCCGCCGCCGTAATATTCAGTGGCGAGTTTTTTGAGCGTCGAGAGACCCAGACCTGATCCGAGGATGTGCCGTGTTTTTTCGTTCTTGATGCGACCGAATTCCTTGAAGAGCTGGACCGTCTCTTCCTCACTCATGCCGATGCCGGTGTCGGTGCAGGCGATCGTCACCGTCTCGTCGTCGGCCGATAAAGCCAATGTGACCTTGCCATGATCGCGGTTGTATTTGACGGCATTCGAGGCCAGATTGTTCAGAATGATCTCCAGTTCGCCTCGATCCGCAACCATGAAGATGCTCTCGGGGGAATCCAATTCGATCGAGATTCCACGCTCCTGAGCCGGAGGCTGAGCCGTTTCGATGGCGACACGGGCAACGTCGCGCAGATCGACTTCCGCCATTTCCCGCGTTTTCTGACCGGACTCGATGCGCGTCAGATCCAGGATGTCCATGATCATTTTTCGCATGCCTTCCAGGCGAGTTACCGAGCGCCTGACCATTTCATCGTAGGCGCCGAGCTCATTGCCCGCCGAACGCGTCTGCATGATCCGGAGGTAACCTTCCACCGCCGAGAGCGGCGATTTCAGCTCGTGTGCCAGCACCGAAATGAATTGAAACCTGACACGGCGTTTCTCTTCAGTGAACTTGCGGGCCTGCCGTGTCAAAATCAGATGTTTGACAGCCTTGTGAACAGCCGTCCGGAGCTCCTCGGGCGTAAACGGTTTCGCCAGGAAATCGTAAGCGCCATAGCGGGTGGCGCTGACGGCCGTTTCGAGCGAGGCATAGGCCGTGATCATCACGGTGAGAATATCGAGCTGGCGCTGAATGATGTGATCGAGCACGTCAAGCCCTTTGATGCCCGGCAGCTTGTAATCGAGCAGAAGTATGTCGGGCGGTGTGCGGTCGATCACATCGAGTGCTTCTTCGCCGGTGCCGGCCTCAGAGAAATCGAAACCGTAATCCTCCTCAGCATACGGAAGACTCACCGTGTACTTGCGGAGAGCCCGCATGACGCCTTCCCGCATGGGCTGTTCATCATCAACGATCAGAAGTTTCAATTTCTCCATGGGGTTGATCCTCGCTTTCAGTTGACTGCGGTTGGCATAACGATCCTCGCCTCAATCCACCTATCGTTCCCATGCTGAGATGGGAGATTTCTTGGGGGCATGGTGCTATGCGGCATTTCCCGGATTTCGCGGCAACTTGACTGTAATCGTCGTCCCGGTCGGACCATTTTTCGGATCGGCATTCGACTGCACAGCGATGTTGCCGCGGTGCATCTTCACGATGCCGTACGTGATTGCCAGACCCAGCCCAGTGCCTTTGCCGCCGGTCTTCGTCGTGAAGAACGGTTCGAATATTTTTTTCTGATGTTCTTTCGGAATGCCGTTTCCGTTATCACTGACACTCACCTGCACCCACGCATCATCGCCATCCGCAGTGATCACCAAAGTGCCCTTACCGGGCATCGCTTCGATGGAGTTGTTCATCAAATTGGTGAAAACCTGCATCATCTGATCCTGGTCCAGTTCGGTCACCGGGTCTTTGAGACGACTTTCCACCTTGATTTTGACATCGTCGGGGACGATGACCGCACGCACGCAGGACTGAACAAAGTCGCCCAGATGAACCTGTTTGAGCTGCACCTGGTTATTACGGGCAAAATTTAAAAGCCCTGAAACAATCTTCTTGCACCGATCGGATTGCTCGGCGATTTTCTTCAGATCGTTGTAGAGCTCGGATTTAGGATTGCACTCCTCAAGCAACAGCTGGCTGTAGAGGAGAACGACGCCGAGAGGATTGTTGACTTCGTGAGCGATGCCTGCCGCCAGCTGGCCCATACTCGCAAGCTTCTCAGATTGTACCAGAGCCTGTTGCGCGCTGGCGAGTTGCTGGTTTGTCGTGTTCAGTTCCAGGACGACTTCGCCCAATCGTGCAATCGTCGTCGGCAGACACATCTCGGTTTCGGCGAGGCCGTCGAAGATCGCGATCGCGTGTTCGCGGCAGGTTTCATAGCCACAGGCGCCGCAATTGAGTTCATCTTCATGGGTGCGCTTGCCCATCTCTTCCATGATCGCCTGTATCTCTCCCTCGGAAGGAACCGGCATCGTTCGATCATCCGGGTAAAACCAGGCATTCAGATCGATATCGTCAGCACCGGGCGGATTGAGGAGGCGCTCTTCTCCACTCCTCAGACGGCGGCGAACATAGCGACTGACTTCGGAACGCCGGCTGAAGAGAGTTGCATGCGTCGCCGTGCCGGCGCCCATGATGCAGCCGCCTTTGCAGGACAGCACTTCCAGCAAACGGGCATTAAGATGTTTGGATTCAAATTCACGTAGCGCATGGCCGAATTCCGATCCGCCATCCGCCACAATCACATCGTCATTGATCAAATCTTCCTTGATGCCGGCAGCCTGCAAAATTCCGCGTTTGATCGAAAAAAGCATCCCCTTGTCCGGGTAAGGCGGATCGAAATCCGTCGGCCTGACGGACTCAGTCGTGATTCCGCTTTCTCTGAACATCTGCCGCAACTCGACAAAGGTCAGCGCTGCCGCCATATCCCGGCTATAGCGTTCGGTGGCGGCTTCATCCTTTTTCGCGATGCAAGGACCGATGAAGACGACGAGGGCATCATCGCCATAGATTTTATGCGCGACACGCGCCGTGGCGATCATCGGTGAGACGACAGGCGCAAGGTAAGGCACGAGGTCAGGATGGTACTTTTCAACGTAGAGTATGATCGACGGACAGGTCGTGGAAATGAAGTTGCGATCAGGATATGTTTCAAGAAGTTCGCGGTATTTCCTGGCGACGAGGTCGGCGCCATATGCCACCTGGATGACCTTGGTGAATCCAAGAGCACGAATCATGCCGACGAGTGTGCAATAGTCGAGGCCGGAGTACGGTTCAGAATCACCATGGCAGAACTCGGCCGGAAAACTCGGCGCGACAGCCGCAATCACACAACGGCCGGATTTCAGGAGATCGCGGGTGGGTGTCAACCCATCGCGCACCCTCTTCGCATGTTGGCTGCAGACACGGACACAATTGCCGCAGCCGATGCAGCGTTCGACGACTACTTCAGCCTGACCGGCGTGGATCCGAATCGCTTTCGCCCGGCATTCGCGGACGCAGGTGTAACACTTTCGGCACCGCTCCTTGATGGTGGAGACAAGGCCGACTGGTTCGCCGGGATTAGTCGGACTCATGATGAGACAGGCCGAAGACGAACGGTAGGAAAGTCGGCGAGAAAAGGCGTTCACGGCAGAACAGCCACACCGCCTGCAATAGATGGCGAGGACGGGAATCCTTGTGAGCAGCGCTGTTCACGGCAAAGCCGCTCGGAACGAGCCTCACCCATCCGCCCAATAACACCAAAGAAAGCGCGTCATCGGCAAAAATTAATGAAGCCCCAGAGGGGCGACGGAGATTTCTCTGTTGCCACTCTGGAGCATTTCTCGACGTCTTCTTTACATCCATGGGCTCACTCCCCTGGCAATACTCAACCGTTCCTCTGTGGTATTCGAAATTGATTTGAGATAGAAGCCCCCCTTGGGTCTGATGCCATGTCTTTCATGATTTGAATTATTGGTCCGGCGGCAAGCTGTTTTAGAGAAACGTGGACGTCGACATGGAGGTCAAAATGGGTTGATTCGAGCACTGGTCATCGACGTCGATGATTGCGATGACGCCCACTATTCTCATTAAAAAACTCGTTGCATGCGTTGTAACGCCATGAAATGACCGTGATGCCGCCGGATCACCATCAATGATCCTCTCCTCGCGCCGCGAGCAACCTCTTGACCTCGGCCTTCAGCTGCTCAGGGCGAATCGGCTTGTCCAGGAAGGCATCGGCCTCGACCCACGATCCGGCTTCAGGAGATCGAGAAGTGAAATCCAGCCCGGTGCTCGATCTCACAGCTGTCAGCAGGATGACCGGCGTCTCAGGGTAAAGCTTTTTAACGGTGTGGCAGAGGATGAATCCCGAATCCATGTTCTCCATCATGAGGTCCACGACACAAAGATCGGGGATCACTGAGAGGATTGCTTCTTCGGCTTCTTCCTGCCCGCCCGCGGTGACGACATCGTATCCTTCACTCTTCAGTAGCATGCTGGCCTGTTCGAGGAGGTCAATATCATCGTCGACGATAAGTATCTTTTTCGGTGCTGTCATGTGATTTACCTCCCTCCCATTACACCATCACATCCCGTTTATGGTAATGGGTGTGAAGGAGCTGGTGACTTTTTTCGCCAAGCGGCTTGCCGAGGAATTCATCATAGAGCCGCTGGACCCATTTATTGCGATGGCTGACGCGCAGTGGAGCATCGCGATCGATCTGGTAAAGCGCCTTCATGCGCGCCTTGACCGCTTCGATATCAGTGCCGATCGGCTGCCCGCCGCCATTGATGCACCCACCGGGACAGGTCATCACTTCAATGAAGTGGATGTCTTTTCTGCCACCCGCTTTGATTTCATCGAGGAGTCGGCGAGCCTGGCCGAGGCTGCTGACGACAACGGCACCGACATTCAGATCGCCGACCTTCACGTGCAGCTCCTTGGAGCCTTTCATGCCGCGAAAATCTTCGATCTTCAGCTCTTCAAGTTCTTTGCCGGTCAACAGAAAATGGACGGATCGGACCGCCGCTTCCATGACGCCGCCGGTGGCGCCGAAGAGTTTGCCGGCGCTCGAACGTTCGCCAAATGGTGTGTCCGGCGCTTCGGGTTCCATTGTGGCTGGGTCAAGGCCGGCGATACGGAAGAGATCGGCGAGCTCGCGCGTTGTCAAAACATAATCGACGTCTTGAGTGTAATCGCGTCCCATCTCGGGGCGAGAGGCTTCGAATTTCTTCGCCGTGCAGGGCATGATGGAGATTGAAACGATCTTCTTCGGGTCAAGTCCTTCGCGTTGGGCAAAGTAGGTTTTTACGATGGCGCCCATCATCTGCTGTGGGCTCTTGCATGTCGACAAGTTCGGCGTGAATTCGGGGTAGAAGGTCTCGACGAACTTGATCCAGCCGGGCGAACAGGATGTCATCATCGGCAGGACGCCGCCTGTGGCAACACGGTGAGCAAGCTCCGAGCCCTCTTCCATGATCGTCAGATCAGCCGTGAACGAAGTATCGAACACGCGTTTGAAACCGATGCGCCGCAAGGCAGCAACCATTTTTCCATCCATGTCTGCTCCGGGCTTCATGCCGAATTCCTCGGCGATGGTGACCGATACGGCCGGCGCATGCTGGACGACGACGAAGGATTCGGGATCATTGAGCGCCCTCAGCACATCGTCAACATTGGACCGCTCGTGCAGCGCGCCGGTCGGGCAGACGACGATGCACTGCCCGCAGTTGATGCAGCTCGACACGTTCAACCCCTTGTCGAATGCCGTGCCGACCACCGATTTGGATCCTCGTTGCAGGAAATCGATGGCTGAGACTCCCTGGATTTCTTCGCAGATGCGGACGCATTTGCCGCAAAGAATGCACTTGTCAGGTTCCCGCTGGATGGAAGGTCCGGATATGTCCTTATCCCGGCGGTTGCGCGCCCCGCGGAAACGGCGCACCTGAACCCCATGGTTCCGGGCGAGGCTTTGAAGATCGCAATTGCCTCCGCGCACGCAATAGAGACAGTCATCAGGATGATTGGCAAGCAACAATTCGATGATTGTGCGGCGAGTATGGATGACTTGCGGAGAATTGGTTTTGATCTTCATGCCTTCGGCGACTGGGAACGAGCATGAGGGGACGAGGTTGGGTGATCCTTCCACTTCGACGACGCACATGCGGCAGGCACCCGCCGGCGGGAGCCCTTCGATGTGGCAGAGCGTTGGCACTTTGATGTTGGCGCGCTTCAGGGTCGAGAGAATTGTCTCGCCCTTTTTCGCTTCCAGCTTCTGGCCGTTGGCTTCGATTGTAAATGTGCTCATATTGTGTCCTTCGTAATCAGACTGGCTGGGTGAACTCGATGTCGCAGCGCAAACAACGGCGCGCTTCGCACATCGCCATGGATTCCGAGACGCACAGCTCGACTTCAGCAACGCTCTTCTGGCGCTTCTTCGGGTCGAGATGCAGTGCATGCACACGGCCGGCAGCTTCACCTTCTTCATCGCCGGCCACAGCGGGTTCGATGTAGACCGTCGGCAATTTGACCTTGGGCAAAATCTTCAACTGCTTGCCCGTCAAATATCGATCGATCATGACGGCTGCGTTCTTGCCGTCGGCGATCGAGTCAATGACCGTGTTGGGGCCGGTCACAACATCGCCACCGCCAAAGACGCCGGGTTTGCCCGCCGAGTAGGACTCATCGTTGATGATTAGGGAGCCGCTCTTGGAGATGCTGAGTCCCGTGAGGACTCCCTTATCGGGCTCTTCGCTGATGGCGACAACCAGTGTGTCGAGAGCCACCACATATTCCGAACCCTTGATCGGGACCGGTTTGGCCCGCCCCGATGAATCTCTCTCACCCAACTCGTTCTTGATGAACTGAACACCGACGAGTTTTCCCTTTTCGGTGGCGAGTCCAGTGGGAGCGACCAGGGTGACAAGCGTGACGCCTTCTTCAATCGCCGCATCAATCTCCTCGGCATACGCCGGCATCTCATCGCGAGTGCGACGGTAGAAGACGGTCACATTGGAGACGCCCTTCTGCCGAACGGCCACGCGAGCGGCATCGATCGCAGAGTTGCCGCCACCGATGATGCCGACCCGGCCTTTTCCGAGTTCTTTGCCTTCGAGATTGAAGGCTTTGAGGAAGGTGATGCCGGGGATGACGCCATCAACGTCATCGTCGGGCAGACCGAGTGTCTTGCTGCGATGAGCGCCGGTGGCGACATAAATGGCTTTGTAGCCCCGGCCTTCGAGGTCAGGAATCGTGAAGTCCCTGCCCAGCGCTTTGTTGCAGTGCAAATCGATATTGTCGTTGAGAAGCGAATCAATTTCGCGTTGGAGGACAGCGCGCGGCAGGCGATACTCGGGAATGCCGCATATGAGCATGCCGCCCGGCTTGTTCTCTTTCTCGAAGACACTGACTTTGTAACCCTGCAAGGACAGGTAGTGTGCTGCTGAGAGCCCTGAGGGGCCGGCGCCGATCACGGCGATCTTGGGAGCACCGGCCTTGGAAGGCTTCGGTGCAGGCTTGTATTTCAGTGGGTCGACGCGGTCGACGACAAACCGTTTGAGAGTCCGGACAGCAATCGGCTCGCCGCCTGTCGTCCCGCATCGGCACAGGTCTTCACACGGGTGATTGCAAACGCGCGCGCAAGCTGACGGAAACGGATTCGCCTGGCGAATGACACGATACGCTTCTTCGTATTCGCCACGGCCAACATGCGCGACATAACGCCAGACTTCCGTGCCGACCGGGCAGCCGCTCTGGCAGGGCGCACCGACCAGTTCCTTGCATGCACCCGCTGGGCAGCGTCGTTCAAAGATGTGCGCTTCGTATTCATCACGGAACCAGCGCAGAGTCGAAAGCACGGGGCTCGGCGCTGTCTGGCCGAGACCGCAGAGCGAGCTCTTGCGAATGACCTCTCCCAGCTCCTGCAGATACATGATGCCCTGGAAGCGGAGCAGCGCATCGATGTCTTCTTCCTTGCGCCGGGGGCGGGTGATCGCCTGCAGAATTTCGAGCATCCTCTTAGTGCCTTCACGGCAGGGGATGCATTTGCCGCAGGATTCATTCTGGATGAATTCCATGAAGAACTTGGCAATATCCACCATACAGGTGTTCTGATCCATGACGACCAGTCCACCCGATCCCATGATGGCGCCGAATTTCTTCAGCTCTTCATAATCGCACGGCAGATCCAGGTGAGCCTCAGGAATGCAGCCACCGGATGGGCCACCGATTTGCACGGCTTTGCATTTGCGGCCTCCGGGGATGCCGCCGCCGACATCATAAACAACCTGGCGGATCGTCGTGCCCATCGGAACTTCAACGAGTCCAGTGCGATTGACCATGCCGGAGAGAGCAAAAACCTTCGTGCCCTTGGATCCGGCAGTGCCGAGTGCCGCGAACTTTTCCCAGCCAACGGTCATTATGGCCGTCACATTCGCGAGGGTCTCCACATTGTTGATAACGGTCGGGTTGCCGAACAGTCCTGAAACAGTCGGATACGGTGGGCGTGGGCGCGGCATACCGCGCTTGCCTTCAATCGAGTGCATCAGCGCCGTCTCTTCGCCGCAAACGAAAGCACCCGCACCCATCTTGATGATGATTTCGAGGTTGAAGCTCGATCCGGTGATGTTTTCACCAAGGAGCCCGTATTCCTTGGCCTTCTCGATAGCCGCCTTCAGATTGCGAATACCGAGAGGGTATTCAGCGCGGATGTAGATATAGGCTTTGGAGGCGCCGATTCCATAAGCAGCGATAACCATGCCTTCAAGCAGCCGATAAGGGTCGGATTCGCAAACAGCGCGATCCATGAAGGCACCGGGATCGCCTTCATCAGCATTGCAGATGAGGTACTTCTGATCTGATTGCGACGAACGCGCCATCTGCCATTTCTTGCCAGTCGGGAAACCACCGCCGCCTCGCCCGCGCAGACCGCTCTTGATGGCCGATTCGCACACTTCATCGGGCGTCATGCGGTGCAGGACGTTGTACATGGCGGAGTAGCCGCCGCGAGCGATGTATTCATCAATATTAGTTGGATCAATGATACCGGAGTTGGCGAGAACAAATCGTTTCTGCAGACGGAAAAAAGGATGCTCGTCGAGATAGGCTACCTTGTCCCACGGTTTGGCTGCTTCGTCACGAAATTGGCCGATCACCATCTCATCGGGGACTGTGCCGGCGAGAACAGAGTCTAGCAATTTTTGAACCTTGTCGCTCTGCACACCACCGAAGCTGATTCGATTTCGCCCGGGCAATTGGAAATCGACAATCGGCTCTTCCGAACAGAGCCCAACACAACCGACTTCGAGAATTTCAACGTCAACTTTTCTGGTTTTCAGAAGCTCTTTGATCGCTTCAACAGTCTTGGCAGCGCCGGCGCCGAGGCCGCATGTGCCGGTACCAATGAAGATGACGGGCTTGTTGACTTTCTCGCGCCGCAGCGACGCGATGAGTGCCGTGGTGTCACCTTTGAAGGGGCCGGCCTTGAGGGCTTTCAGCAGATCGGGCAGCGGCCGGGTTGGGATGTCCCAGCAAGAGATTTCTTGATTCATGACGGCATTAGCCATTTCCCCGCTCCTTTGTCCGACACTCCTCGATGATGCGATGGAGTTTCATCGGAGTGACCTTGGCGTAGAACTCGCCATTAAGGTTCACAACCGGCGCCAGTCCGCATGCACCCATGCAGGCCACAACTTCCAGGCTGAACATTTTGTCGCGAGTGGTTTTTCCAGGTTCGATCTTCAACGCCTTCGTCACCATGTCGAGGACCTTGGCGGAGCCCTTCACATGACAGGCAGTCCCACGACATACCACTACATGATACTTGCCTTTGGGCTGGAACCGGAACTGGTTGTAAAAAGTAGCAACGCCGTACACCTTGCTTGTCGGAATTTTCAGGTGCCGGCTGATTCGAACCACAGCGTCTTCCGAAAGATAGCCTTGCTCTTCCTGGACAGCTTGGAGAATCGGGATCAAGCTGTCCCTGCCCGCTTTCGGAAAGCGCTTGATGACTTGCTCGACGTTCGTCGCGTGCTCCATGTCGTTACACCTCTTTCGCACTCTGTGGCTTGGCAAAATGCGCCACCTTTTCAAGGGCGCGCGTAATATCGACTTGTACTATGTAAACATCTGGCCGGATCCTCAATGGGACCGGCGCGAAGTTTAATATTCCAGTGACGCCGGCTTCGACGAGCGCATCGGCGGCTGATTGGGCTTGCGTCGCCGGCACAGTCACGATGCCGATGGTGATGCCGAATTCCTTGGCACGAGCACCTAATTCTTGAATGTCATAGCAGCGGCATCCCGCAATAACTCGGCCGATGATATTTGTATCAACATCAAAAGCCGCAACAACATTAATGGTCGAGCTACGGCCGTTGAAATAGGAAAGAAGCGCGCGGCCCAGATTGCCGGCACCAACCAATGCGGCCTTTGTTCCACCAGGCATGTCCAGAATACCACTGATGTAATCGAGCAATCCCTGAACTCCATATCCCTTGCTGGGGCTGCCTGAGAACCCGATCTCCATCAAATCGCGGCGAACCTGCACGGGCTTGACGTGGGCCAGAGTCGCAAGGTCATGCGAGTAAATGCTGATGACGCCCTCGACCGCCTGCTTCTGTAAAAGCCTGCGATACGTGATCAGCCGCTCAATGGTTCGATCTGGGATCTTCGTCATTCTGTGAACCCAATAACGTTGTTAACCATTTCACAGCCAGTATAGGCTCGCGTCAAATAGGTGTCAAGAGTTTTTTTAAAATAAACATTGGCAAAATAGAACCCTGCTAATTTCGAAATTATCTATATTTTTCTATATGTTAAATGGCAAATTCCCTTATTATCCTCTCGCACATATCGATGGCCTCGTCATGGCGACCTTCTCATCATCTGACCAGGCCTACTTGAAGATTTTATCTGGAAATGCACGAACTTTTTAAAAATCGCAGCTTGGTGGTAGAACTATTAGTAATCGAAAATGCCATTTCTTAAAATCTTGTACGCAACAGCTCAACCAGGCGCCTGGAATTCTTAATAATGGCGCGGACCATTGCCCAGAGGAAATTTTATTAAGGAAGACAGTCGCACACTCTCAGATAATTTTGTTGGAGCAAGTTGATCAAGGAGTCCCAATCGACTCGCTCCTGGCTGCCACCTATATTTTTCTGTTCTCATTCTTGAGTCCTCCACAGCGATTGATGGATGCATTCAGTATCCGGATTTGGAAAACCGGCGCATTGAACAAGAGTGCGATTCCGCCGGACCGGCCTGAGAATAAACAGACGGAGGGTTGGGATGTCCGATGTGTTGATGCTGACCCAAAGGTATTCGCAGGCGTCTTGATATCGGGCGGACGGCGAGGTTGAGACCGCCTGATGCGATGAAGTATGCTCAGCTCCCGAATAATCGAATCGGGCTTCTGATGGGTTTCCAAAAGATGAATTCATCGAGCCGCAGGAGTGATTTTCATGACGATTAAAAAGGTTTGTGTTTACTGTGCTTCCAGCCGGCAATCGGACTCGGTTTATCACCACGCTGCGGCTGCTCTCGGACGGATCCTCGCTCACCATTCCATCAGCATCGTCTACGGCGGCGGTTCCGTCGGCTCCATGGGCTCTCTCGCCGACGCGGCGCTGGCCGAAGGCGGACTGGTCGTCGGCGTCATTCCTCGCTTCATGTACGAATTGGAATGGGGGCATCGATGTCTGACAAAAATGCTGATCGTCGATGACCTCCGGGAACGGACTCGCCTCATGCTCGAAGAGGCGGACGCCGTGATTGCACTGCCCGGCGGCTGTGGCACTCTGGATGAGCTCTTCGAGGCGATCACTCTCAAAAGGCTGGGCTGCTTTTTAAAACCGATCGTGATGATCAACGTTCAGAGATTTTTCGATCCATGCATACTGCTTTTGGAGAGCTGTATTCGCGAAAAGTTCATGAGCGAACGGCATCGATCCATGTGGTCTGTGGTCGAAAAGCCTGATGACGTGGTCGACGCCATCCGCAACGCGCCACCCTGGGACATCAGCGCCCGCGATTTTGCAGCTTTGTAGAGGCACCCTTCGGTGACAGATTGGAATGCCTGGGGAATTCGACTTGATTCGCCATGGAAACCCCGAGCATAATGGTGGAAATGGTTTCATCGTTGGAGGGAAAGTGAAAAACACAACATCCGGGCAGCATCGCGCCGTTGCTATCCTCTCAGCCCTTTTTCTTCTCTTCGGCTCAAGAGGTGGACAGAGCGCTCAGACAGCGCAAATGATTTTAAAAAATGCCGACATCTACACGATGGATAGCACGCGCAGCTGGGCTGATGCTGTGGCCATCGCCGATGGAAAGATAATCTATGTGGGCACAGTCGCGGGAGTCGGGAAATTCAAAGGCCCGGAAACAAAAATTCTCGACCTGAAGGGGAGGATGATTCTCCCGGGATTTCACGATTCGCATATTCACCTCATCAGCGGCGGTATGGATCTTGCGACCTGCACGCTCAACGGCATCCTGGATCAAGAGGAGGCATTTGAAAGAATCCGGGACTATGTCAAGCAGCACCCTGAAAAAAAATGGATCATCGGCAACGGCTGGGAGCTCCCTCTCTTTCCTGATGCCAACCCCAGCAAAGAGCAACTCGACAAGCTGATTCCCGACCAGCCTGCCTATCTGACGGCGATGGACGGGCATTCGGTATGGGTCAACTCACGAGCGCTGCAAATAGCCGGCATCACAAAAGACACTCCCGACCCGGTCGATGGTCGCATCGAGCGAAAGAAAGAAACCGGTGAGCCATCGGGTGCCCTACGTGAAAGCGCCGCCGATCTTGTGGCAAAATTTCTTCCCAAAGACACTCACGAGGATCGCATCAAAGGCCTGGAAGTTGGGCTTTCTCTGGCCAACAGTTTCGGCATCACGTCGATTGTGGAAGCCAATGCAGGCGAGGAGTTTCTCCAAGCCTACTCCGAGTTTGACCGCAAGGGAAAACTCTCGGTCCGGGTTCTCGCGTCGCAATCCGTCGACACTCAAAAAGGAATTGAACAGATCACGGACTTGATCAAGAGACGAGATTTGTACCAGGGTAAATACTTGCACGCAACGATGGCCAAGATTTTTGCCGATGGAGTCATCGAATCGAAAACGGCCGCTCTTCTCGAACCGTACCTCGACCGGCCCGGCTACCGTGGAATGCCCAATCTGGATGCCGCGCAATTCAACCGCCTGGCAATAGCCTTGGACGCGGCTGGATTTCAAATCCATGTCCATGCCATCGGCGATGCCGCCATCCGCATGTCACTCGATGCGATTGAAGCTGCCGAGCGGGCCAACGGCCGGAGAGATGCACGCCATCAGATCATTCACCTGGAACTCATCAACCCGCTCGATATTCCTCGATTCAGAAAACTTGGGGTCGTCGCCAATTTTCAAGGCTTCTGGGCCT
Source organism: uncultured Acidobacteriota bacterium (assembly GCA_903916735.1). Classification (GTDB taxonomy): domain Bacteria; phylum Acidobacteriota; class CAIWXX01; order CAIWXX01; family CAIWXX01; genus CAIWXX01. Next base: position 28,219 of record CAIWXX010000070.1, on the reverse strand, counting down.
TCGCCGACCCATATATCACCCAGCTGACCGAACCGGCACTCGGCCCGGAACGTTCGCGCTGGCTGTACCCGATTGGAAGTGTTTTTAAAAGTGGAGCCGTCATCGCCGGAGGTAGCGACTGGGATGTTTCTTCGATGAATCCGCTCGACGCCATTCAAGTGGCTGTGACTAGGCGCGATGTGGAGGATGCGACAAGCGCTTCGTGGATTCCGGAGGAAATCATGGATCTGCCCTCCATGCTTGCTGCCTATACCATCAACGGCGCCTATGTCAGTCATCAGGAAAAAATCACGGGCTCAATCGAAGTCGGCAAATCGGCCGACTTGACGATTCTGGATAAGAACCTGTTTGAAATTCCATTGAGCGAGATTCATAAGGTGAAAGTTTTATCAACTCTCCTGGAAGGCAAAGAAGTTTATAAAAGTGAGGCATCGCTTCCTCGCCAGTGAGACTCGGGCGTCGGCCTTCACCATGGCGGCCGGGGCACCGGCTTGACTTTGACGTGCCCCTGCCCGCTTATCGCCTCGCATTGATTTGGCACCGGCACAGAGTTAGACTTCAATCAACATGACAATCGAATTTCAACCGGACCGGAACAGATCGAAAAAGCTCGGTTTGCATCTGCCGGTTGCGTTGATCCTCATCATGATTGTTCTGGTTATCACAGGATCCGTCATCTATGTATTCAAACGGTTGACTGAGTTGCCCGGTCGAGGAGCCGATAAAGTCGCTCAGACATTGATGAGTGTCGCCGAAGCTTTTCACAAGGGGACTGTCTCAACATCATTTATCAGCTATGCAACAACCGTTGCCGGCACCAGCTATTTTCAATTTGCCACGCTTGATCAAATGGAGGTTTTCGAACGGAAAGATGAACGCACCGCCTTCTGGGTCCCTCTTCCGGAGGTCATTGTCGAAGCTCGCGCATCCGTTGAATACACCTATTACCTGGACTTCAAAGGCGATTGGAAACTGACGATCAAGGATCGAACAATCCGGGTGCTGACGCCTCCCATCCAGTTTAATACACCGGCCGTGAACGCGTCGAAGATCGAATATACGGTTCGAAAAGGCAGCATCTTCCGCCGTGAGGCTCCCGTTATGGAAGCCTTGAAACTCAGTATCACCGACGAAACCAGGCACCGTGCCAAAGACAACATCCCACTCGTGCGCGATGAAGGCCGCAAACAAACAGCGGCATTCATCAAGACATGGCTGGGGCATCAATACATTGATGGCAGGGATTGCTCCGTCGAGGTGTTTTTCCCCGACGAGCCCCTTCCTTCGCCTTCAACGACGATTTTTCTGAAACAAGAATGAAAACTTTAAAAAACATTTTCGTCTTCTGCGTTGGGTCGCTGGCTCTTTTCTATCTTCTTAATCCCGGGGCAGGCGTTTTCGAATTATTGCCCGACAACCTACCTCTCATCGGCAACATCGACGAAGCGGCGGCCGCCATCCTCCTGATCGCCTGTCTCAGATATTTCGGTTTGGATATCTCAGCCATTTTCAAGCAGACACCAAAGACGAATAGCCCAGCGGGGCACAATAAATTACCTGAATGATGTGACTTTCCAGGAAGTTGCTGCGCTGAATGCTTCATTCACTCAAAGCCATATCGGCTTGAATACAGAGGCGCATTGATTCGGGAAAGGAACCACCGATGACCACGCATCAACACAGATATTTCCCGGCTGGAAAAGATCAACTCGCCCCCGAGCTTTGCGACCAACGTCCCTACTCGTCACAGATTTTTTCAGCAATCCGCCACTCCTCCGGAGTGTTCACATTGATGAAAGCGCGACCATACGGATCCACTGGCTCCATCTCCGCCAACATCAGCTCTCGCACCCTTACAAACGGCAGAAACGACACCAGCCGCCGCTCTCCCCTCGCCACGGCTTCTTCAAGCACCGGCAGGCACGTCGACCGGCGATAGACAGCGTGGAGCGGCTCCAGGCCTTCCATCGAGCACGGAAGCACCGCATCAACGCCTTCATTCATCAGCACCTCAGCCGCTCGCTTCAACACATCAGCGCTGAGAAAAGGCATATCGCACGCGACGACTGCCACCAGCTCGCCGCGAGCCTCCTGCAGCGCCGCATGCAACCCGCCCATCGCCCCGGTGCCCGTCGCTTTATCTCTGACACATCGCATTCCCAAGAATGCGAAACGTTCCGGGTTATTCGTCACGATAAGGATTTCATCCGTCACTTTCTGCAAACGATGGATGACACGGGCAATCAAAGGCTCGCCGCGAAAGGACAGCAATGCTTTTTCCTGGCCCATGCGGCTTGATATTCCACCCGCCAGCACGGCTGCATTTAGTTTCCATCCATCAGCGATTGATGGATGCCCATTCACCTTCATTATTGCGAATTATATAATATGTGCATTCTAGGCGAGGGATTATGGAAAACCCGGATATTTCCCTATTGGCTCCGGTGACGGCTGAATATGCTCCTCTCGGGCGCACCGCCCTGCTTCCCGCTCTCCATGCGGCCCAAGCCATCTACGGATGGCTACCTCAAGAGGTGGCGGCCGAAATTGCAGCGGCGCTCGGTGTGCCACTCGTTGAAGTCTTTGGTGTGATCGAATTTTACAAACTTTTCTATCCGAGGCCGGTCAGAAAAACCGTCGACATCATTTGCACCGACCCCGTGTGCGCCATGGCAGGCGCCCAAGAGGCCTACAATGTAATCGCACGCCACTACAAGCCCGGCGCACTGGATGTGACAGTGCAGCGTTCTCCATGTCTCGGACTCTGCGAACATGCCCCCACCGCTTTGGTGCAGGAGAAACAGTTCGGTGAACTGCATCCACGTATGGACGGCGCGCTGACCGACGACATCGGGTTGACGCCCTTCGGAGTGCCCGGCGGGGATCTGCGCCTCCTCACGGCGCTATGCGGAAAAAATCGCCCGACATCTCTCGTGGAGTATAGAGCAAACGGAGGGTACGAGGCCCTTGTCAAAGCATTCGCCCGTCCGCCTGAGGATCTGATCGCCGAGGTGAAAGCGAGTGGGCTGGTGGGCCGCGGCGGTGCCGCTTTCCCCACAGGCGCCAAGTGGGAAGGCGCTTATCGAGCAAACGGTCAGCCCAAGTATGTCGTCTGCAACGGCGAGGAAGCTGAACCGGGCGCTTTCAAAGATCGAGTGCTGATGGAAGAAGATCCTCACCGCATCATTGAAGGACTCGCCATCACTGCCCATGCGATCGGCGCGTCCAAAGGCTACATCTTCATCCGCGGCGAATATCCACGGGCATATCAGGTCATGCGCGCCGCCGTTGAAGAAGCTCGCAGCATCTTTCCGGTCGAGATCGAGGTTCGCCGCGGTGCCGGCGCTTATATCTGTGGTGAAGAGACGGCTCTCTTTGAAGCCATTGAAGGCAAGCGCGGATTTCCGCGAATCAAGCCACCCTTCCCGACAACTGCGGGGCTCTTCGGGAAACCCACCGTCATCAGCAATGTGGAGACACTCGCCAATATACCGCTCATCATCACTCTCGGAGCGGACGGCTACCGCCGATACGGCACTGAAAAATCTCCCGGCCCCAAACTATTCTGCGTTTCAGGCGATGTGATGAAGCCGGGACTTTACGAAGTTCCCTTCGGCATCACCCTGCGTCACCTTATCGAAGACCTTGCAGGTGGTATGCGAGATGGAAAAGGCCTCCAATGTGTGCTGATGGATGGAGCAGCGGGCGCCTTTGCATCACCTGACCAGCTTGATGTGAGGCTCTCCTTTGAAGACTTACGCGCTGCCGGGCTTCCGCTCGGCTCTGGTGTGGTCACCGTTCTCAACGAAACTCGCGATCTACGCGATGTATTGGTACGCCTCGCACGGTTCTTTGCCGATGAATCCTGCGGCAAATGCACTCCGTGCCGGATCGGAACGCGGCGCCAGTACGAAATCCTGGAGCGTCTGGCAGCCGGTCAAAGACGGCCGGGCGACCTGGAGCTTCTGCAGGATATTGGATGGACGATGACGGATGCCTCCCTCTGCGGCCTCGGCCAGACTGCAGCGACCGCTCTCATCAGCGCTCTGCGGCTCTGGCCTGTTCTGTTCAGCCCCACTGACGGAAAGGAGCCATGATGAGCGAACCGATCTTTCTCACAATTGATGATACCGTTGTATCAGTCGAGCCGGAAGCCACCATTTTGCAGGCAGCGACTCGGATCGGGATCCGAATTCCCACGATGTGCTATCACAAAGCCACAACCTCGTGCGCCATCTGCCGCCTGTGCGTGGTCGAGGTTGAAGGCAGCCGAGCCCTCATCCCCTCATGCGTGGCGTCGGCCGGCCCCGGTATGGTGGTGCATACGCGCACAGCGCGCGTCGAACGTGTTCGTCGCACGATCCTCGAGATGCTGGCATCCTCAATCGATCTCAGCGAAGCCCCTGAACTCCAGGCTCATATGCGCGACTATTCAGTCGACATCACTCGTTATTCCGGATGCCAACGCCGCTGCCCGCCGATCCTCGATGACAACCCGATGTACATCCGCGACTATGCCAAATGTGTGCTGTGCTGGCGATGCGTGCAGGTGTGCGCCGAGGATGCCCAGTACACATACGCCATTAATTTCTCAGGGCGTGGCTTCGAAACGCTCATTTCCACCTTTTACGATCGGCCGATCATGGAATCCACGTGTGTCTTCTGCGGGCAGTGCCTGGGCGTTTGCCCGACCAATGCTCTGAAGCCCAAACGCGAATGGCTGCTTGAGCAGGGCCAATCACTCGATGAGATCATTGAAACAACCCGCATCGAAAAGCGCACATGCATGAGCCGACTGGCTGACCCTTCATCAGAGCCGGAAAGGAAGCAGCCATGATCACACCGGATCGCATGACTCGCACAACCTGCCCCTACTGCGGCGTCGGATGCACGCTGGATTTGCACGCACGGGATGACTATATCTACAAGGTCACATCCCCTTTTGATGCGGTTTCCAACCACGGTAATCTCTGCGTGAAGGGGCGTTTTGGCTATGATTTCGTTTATAATCGAGCCCGCGTGCTCACGCCGCTTATTCGCGTGAAGCGGCAGCAACCCGGCTCGCGGGCTCAAGCCTTCAACCTCGACGAGTGGCGCTCCATCTCATGGGATGAAGCACTCGACCATATCACAAACCGTCTGACGGAAATCAGCCGGCGGAGTGGCGCCGACAGCCTGGCGTTTTATGGTTGCGCCAAGGCCACCAACGAAGACAATTTCCTTTTGCAAAAGATGGCGCGAGCGCTCTTTCGCACGAACAATATCGACCATTGTACACGCCTGTGCCATGCTGGATCTGTTGTCGCGCTTCAAAAGGCCCTTGGATCGTCGGCGATGAGTAATACGGCGGCCGAGGTGATTGAGAATGATGTTTTTATCATCACCGGTTCCAATACCGCCGAAACCCATCCCATCATCGCCATTCAGATGAAAGCGGCTGTACGCAAATACGGGGCGAAATTAATCGTCGTGGACCCGCGCCGAATCGAAATGGTCAAGGAAGCGACAATGTGGCTGGCCTTGAAACCCGGCACTGATGTCGCCCTCTTTTCGGCGATGGCGCATGTCATTCTCAAGGAGAAACTCTACAACGAAGCCTTTATCCGTGCCCGCACGCAAAACTTCGAAGCCTTTGCCGAATCGATGGAGAAATTCACGCCGGCCTTTGCCGAGGAAGTGAGTGGCGTGCCGGTGGATCAGATTGTTCAGGCTGCGCGTCTCTATGCCCGAGCCAAAAATGGCGCTATTTACTGGACACTTGGTATTTCCCAATCCTCACACGGCACCGATAACGCCTTGAGCATCATCCATCTGGCACTCCTGACCGGTCACATCGGAAGGCGCGGCACCGGGCTCAACCCTTTACGCGGCCAGAACAATGTCCAAGGCACGTCAGATGCTGGCGTCATGCCCTGGCACTACCCGGGATATCAACCGGTCGATAGTGACGTGAGCGCTGAGAAATTTGAAAAAGCCTGGCGAATCGAATCCGGCGGACTTTCGCGCCGACGAGGACTGACAACCACTGAAATCATCAGCGCCGCTGCGACGGGTGAAGTACGGAGCCTTTATATCATGGGGGAAAACCCCATGATGAGCGAACCGAATCTCAACCACACACACGAGCTGATGAAGGAGCTTGAATTCATCGTTGCGCAGGATCTTTTCATCAATGAGTCCGGTGCTTTTGCGGATGTCTTTCTTCCGAGTTGCTCGTGGGCCGAAAAAGACGGCACTTTCACCAATACCGACCGCCGCGTTCAGCGTGTCCGGAAGGCAATCGAACCGCGAGGCAAATCACGCCCCGATTGGAGTATCATCTGCGACCTCGCTCAACGCATCGAGAAGCATCGTGAGAGAAACGGCGCATCCGCTTATTGGGGTTACAGCCATTCCGAAGAAATACTGCGCGAGATGGGGAGACTCGTGCCCGAATATGCCGGTGTGACATACGCGCGCATCGAAACTACCGGCTTGCAAACTCCTGTGCTGGATGAAAACCACCCTGGCACACCCGTGCTTTTCACAGATACCTTCCCGAGCGGAAGGGCCACGTTCCATCCGCTTCAATATATTCCTTCGGCTGAACTGGTGGATGCAGAGTATTCGCTCATCCTCACTACCGGCCGAGTACTCGAGCACTGGCACGGCGGCACGATGACACGTCACGGGAGGCTTGACGAGCTGTATCCGGAGGCTCTGGTCGAGGTTCATCCCGGCGATGCTGCCAGGCTCGGCGTCAAAGACGGCCAAGCCGTTCATGTGGCGTCTCGACGCGGGACCGTTTGCTTGCGCGCCAGGGTGACTGACAAGACGACACCAGGTGTCGTTTTCATCCCCTTTTTCTCGGTAGAAGCCAGTGCCAATACATTGACCATCGATGTCCTTGACCCGTATGCAAGGATTCCCGAATACAAAATATGCGCCGTGCGTATGACGGCTGCGAGCGAAGAGGATCTCCCTCACCCCCATGTTAAGGCTGAACGGGGAAGGTGGTAGCCGACTGGTTGTGATTTCTGTGAATTGACAACTGGTCGCGGAAAACCCCTTCCATCTTTTCATGTCGGAAAAATCTTTGCGGGCAAGCTATGCGTTCTATCAATTGGAGGTGGTGCACAATGAGAGGAAAAATGCTTCGGTTGATTGGCCTGGTCTGGTTAGTCGCTTCGATGAGCGGCATCGCAAACGCCGATGGACTCATTATTATCGACACTCCGTTACCCCGCCCGATTTCATCGCTCCAATATGCGTTCGCTCCACTTGAGGTGAAATATCACAACGTGGGGGTGACGATAGCCGATAGAGTCGCCATGACTGATGTCGACCAGGTCTTCTTCAATCCGAATGATCAGCGATTGGAGGGGACATACATCTTCCCGATACCGAACGATGCCCAAATTGACAAATTCTCCATGGACATCAACGGGAAGATGATGGATGCGGAACTGCTGGACGCGGACAAGGCCAGGGGAATTTACGAGGAGATCGTGCGCAAGATGAAGGATCCGGCCCTCATGGAATACGCCGGGCAGCGCCTGTTCAAGGTTCGTATATTCCCAATCGAGCCACACAGCGATAAACGCATCAGACTCAAATACACGGAACTACTCCGTAGCGACAGCGGCCTCATGCACTACGTCTACCCGTTGAGCACGGAAAAATACTCATCGCGGGCATTGAAAAGCGTATCGATTAAGGTTGATTTGACGTGTCAGCAAGGGATCAAATCCGTCTATTCCCCAAGCCATACCGTGGAAATCAAAAGGCATGGCAATGGCCAGGCAGTCATCGGGTTTGAAGCGGCCGATGTGAAACCGGACACGGATTTCGAACTATTCTACTCACCCGCCTCCGACTCGGAGGTCGGCATTGATCTTCTGGCTCACCGAGAAGCAAATGATGCGGAAAGCGGGTACTTTGCCCTGCTAATCTCCCCCACGGCACAAATGGCGACGGAAAAAATTGTGCAGAAAGATGTCGTCTTTGTCCTGGATACATCCGGATCGATGGCCGACAGTCACAAGATCGATCAGGCGAAAAGGGCATTAACATTCTGCCTCACAAACCTCAATACCGGCGATCGATTCAATCTGGTTCGTTTTTCAACCGAACCTCAGCCTCTCTTTGAAAAGCTGGTGAATGTGAACGGAGCGAATATCGATAAGGCCGTCGCTTTTGTGAACGACCTGAAACCCATCGGAGGAACGGCGATCGAGGACGCTCTTCTCAAGGCGCTCGAACCGGCCGACAATCAAGCCGGCGCGAACAGGCCTTACGTCATTGTTTTTCTCACTGATGGCCTCCCGACAATCGGCAGCACGGATGAGAATCAGATCATTTCAAAGGTGATCAAAAGCATCGACAACCGTACCATCCGCATCTTCTGCTTCGGCCTCGGCACCGACGTCAACACGCATCTTCTTGACCGCCTGTCGGATGAGACGCATGCCATCAGCCAATACGTTCTCCCCATGGAAGACATCGAAGTGAAGGTCTCGAACTTTTTCACAAAAATCAATCAACCAGTTCTCGCAGACGTGCATTTGAAATTCACAGGAGCCATCACGCCTGCAAAAATGTACCCGGCGAAGCTGCCGGATTTGTTCAAGGGTGAGCAACTATTGGTTTTCGGAAGATACGATGGACAGGGTGGCGCTGCCGTCACACTCACAGGCACCGTCAACGGCCAGACACGATCGTACACATATGAGGCTACTTTCCCCGCAAAAACTGGCTCGAACGCTTTCATCCCCAGGCTCTGGGCGACGCGGAGGATCGGGTTTCTTCTGGATGAGATCCGTTTGCATGGAGAAAGCAAGGAGCTGCGTGACGAAGTGGCGGAACTGGCGAGGAAATATGGAATCGTGACACCCTACACAGCCTATCTGATCGTCGAGGATGAATCTCGCCGTCAGGTGCCGGTTGCTCAGCGAACACTTCAAATGATCGATCAAGACAAGGAGATGCGGGCCGAAACAGGCAGGATCTATGAAGAGATCAACACGAAAAAAAGCGGAGGTGCCGCAGTCGGCGGGGCACAAGCATTTGATGCCCTCAAGAAAGCCGACACAGCCGCAGCGCCATCTGCCGCCAACGCTTATGCCATGAGTGGACAAGCTGGAACGACGGCCGGGCGTGACATCGTTAAGGCTGTTCAATCGCAGCAGACTCGTTATCTCCGTGGCCGCACCTTCTACCAGAACGGAACCCAGTGGATTGATGCCAATGTTCAGGCTCATCCCAACGCCAGGAAGGTGCAGCTAAAATTCGGTTCCGACGATTATTTTGCAGTCATCAAGCGGCATCCCGATGCTGCACAGTGGTTGTCAATCGGAAAAAACATGCAACTCCTCTTGGAAGACACAATCTACAATATCGTCGAGTGAACAGTCATGCAATCATCAATCAGAAGGGAGTCCACAATGAATGCCCGAATAAATCCAATAGCTGTCATCGGTTTCGCGACTTTGATGGCGCTCAGCACTATCCACGGACAAGAGGCTGTCAAACGGACAACGAGCCAGCGGCCTCAAATCGAAGTCTGCTTCGCGCTTGACACAACAGCCTCGATGAGTGGGCTGATCGAAGGAGCGAAGGCAAAGATCTGGTCCATCGCCAATCAGATGATCTCGGCCAAACCGACCCCTTTGCTGAAGATTGGGATGATCGGATACCGCGATCGTGGAGATGAGTACGTCACCAAAGTCTACGACCTCAATGAGGACATTGATACGGTTTACAGTAACCTGCGGTCCTTGAGTGCCGGCGGAGGGGGGGATCTTCCTGAATCGGTTAATCAAGCCTTATTTGAGGCTGTCAATAAGATGAGTTGGAGCCCTGGAAATCATCTGCTGAAGATCGTTTTTCTGGTTGGAGACTGCCCTCCTCATATGGACTATGGCGACGATGCCACATACTCGGCAACGTGTCAGAGTGCGATGAAAAAGGATGTCATCATTAATACCATTCAGTGTGGGACCTATCCGGAGACGGCCCAGGTATGGCAGGAAGTTGCCAGACTGGCCGAGGGTACCTACGTATCAATCGGCCAGACAGGCGGTATGCAGGTGATCTCAACGCCAATGGACAAGGCCCTGGCGGATCTCAATGTGGAAATCGGCAGAACATTGGTACCCTACGGAAGTGAAACGCGGATGCGAGAAGTCAAGGCCAAGCAAGCGGCATCGGAAAGCGCGGCGGCTCCCGCCGCTGCTGAACGCCTGGCTTTTAATGCGACGACCGGAAAGGTGGTTCAGGGTGGCGGAGACCTTGTCGATGACCTGCGCAGCGGTAGTGCCAAATTGGAGGGGCTCAAGGACCAGGATCTACCTGCTCAGCTTCGCGGTCAAACGACAAAAGAACAGCACGCCTACCTTGATCAGCAGGCCGCGAAACGAGATGAGCTTCAGGCGAAAATCACTGATCTCGTCAAGCAGCGACAAGCCTATCTGGATGCCGAGATGAAAAAACCGGCTGCAGACGGCAAGGACAATTCCTTCGACTCAAAGATCGCCCAGATAATCCAGGATCAGGCGCGCCGGAAGGGGATTACATACTCAACTGAGCTACAGGGCTTGGACCGCTCAGAGAAGAAGTAAGGGATCCCAATCAATCGAAATGCCTGCGGAGACCACTCAGGAAAACAATCACGGCTCACAATCGCGATGCCGAAGACCTTGTACGTGAGCACCAGTGCGACGAAGGCGACAATGCAGATGTGCCCTTATCACGAGATCTGGGTTGTCTCAGGGTTCCGATGACAATGAAACCCGGGGAACCTCATACACGACAATGCTGGGATAGCTCATGATCGCCTTCCATGGCGGGGGACGAGTTTGGAGAACCCGCCCAATCTTGAGTGCTCTAGGAGCATCCGGTCCATCACCCCAATATGTTGGGGTCGCTGCGACGGTCATTGGCAATGTCAAGTTCAATAATCAAAAAAGTGCGTGCGGTCATGAGAGCGAAGCCAGCCAGAGCCATGGCGCGCTTAAGCCCTGGGCCGCAAGTCCATCTCCCCAGCTACCATCCGGCTAATAGCTCCAGAGGTATTTGCCGGCCTTCAGCCATTCGCCGCTGATAGAGGACGGGCAAGTTCACTATGAGAAACATGGCGCCCGTCGATGGTCCTCACTGCCGTGATCTATGTCGACATCTCAGGCAGTCTGCCGCTGAGATATCCAACGCCGCTCCCGAGCAGTGCCGACATAATCGTGATTGGAATCCAGGCCTTGGGATCTGCTTCAATAACGACAATCATGATAGGGGTGACCGACGCCAAAGAAATGATGAAACCCTTGAGCCAGTCCGGCAGGCCAAGCCGGAGATAGGAGATAACAAAGCCGAGGACGACCCACTGAGTGAAAGCCGACGCGAGTGCATAGCGGTTGCAACCCATCGGGATCATCGGAATGACATCGACGATTCCGGCCGCCGAGCCAAGCCCCAGTGAAAGAAGCAGCCTCTTCATCATTTTTTCCTTGAAACTCTTTTTCCCATCTCAACCGATCAAAAATACACGTGTAATCGTACATCTAATTCATTTGCATTTTGCGGCTTATTTTGCGGAATGCTCTGATTGAAGCCGTACAAAGCGACAAGTTGGGGAAAGGACATCAGGAATGGTTCAATGCCGACAACGACTCGATTTCACTCATTTTCAGCGAAGTCAACTGCCTGTCACGATAATCATACCGACCATTATTGTCGGATGGATGGCACAGAAATAGGGAAATGTCCCCGCCGTCGTGATTTGAAACCAAATGACTGGCCCGTCTTCGGCGTTCCGTTGCCAAAAAGAGCCCCTGGAGTAGAGCCGGGTGTTAGGAACCCTACTCCTTCGGCCGTACCAGCTTCCCGGTCGCACTGGCCAGCACGATACCGTCATGGGGGCGAGGATTTCCGAACGACACTCAACCAGCCTCCCCTTATCGCTCAAGACATACCCCAGGAGTGCCACGACTTCCCCGATCTTGACCGGTTTTTTGAACCGCACAGTCATCTCGGCTGTGACGGCGCCGCTCCCACCTCCACCTCGCTGCGCGCCCCCCAGCGCATGGGCCATCGCTTCATCCAGGAGCGTCGATACGATTCCACCGTGCAATATCCCACGCCATCCTTGATACTTCATCGGCGGCATGAATTCCGCCCTGCACTTACCGGGTTCGGGGTATTCAAACGTGAGTTGCAGCCCATCGGAATTATTTCTCCCGCAGACAAAACAATAGTGATCGTCGTTAAGCGAGATGTCCGCCATAGTCTCCTACCTGAAGCGAAAGAGCCGGTACTCAGAGTGACTCAGCCAATCGGATGAAGTTATCTGCTTATGAACCATGGTCAAAATCTATGGCGCTGGAAGTCGCCTGTCAAGAAGCACCTTCGGATGCAACAAAGAGGACAGCCGTTCCGCTTTTAACGAAGCCACCGCACTTTGCTATTGTGGCGGTTCTCCACGCCGTTTATGATTGCAGATCGAGCGGATAGGAAGCTGAGGCAGGATTTTTATGGAAAAACAGGATGAGCTGGAGCTGCTACGGCAGTTCGTGTCGGATCCTCACGGGAGTGTTTTTATTGTCAATCCGACCGCGCTGCCGGGTATGATCGGCGCCATCTTTGCCAGATACAGCAGGGCTAAGGGCGGTTTTCGCGAGATACTGCTGAACGAGTTCATCAAGGAGGGAATCATCGATGCACGACGTGCAGATGAGCTCATCCAGCGCGTCCTCATTCAATTCGGCGATGATTCCGTCCAGGAGCTCGAAGGCGCCTGGCTTTCCATTGAGGACATTTCCAATCTTGCAACGAAAATCATCGAAGATCGCCGGCTCGGTTCGTACATCGAGCAATCCTCGCGCTATGTCTTTTACGACCAGCGGGATGCCAATGGAGATTTTCGCTATCTGCGGGAACCATCGATCATGGGATCGCGCCACGCGGCTCAATATATCTCAACAATGGACTTCATCTTCGGGACGTACTGCCGCCTCATCGATCCAATGCAGGCTTACTTCCGCCGTCGCAAGCCTCTTGAGTCGGCGGAGTATGAGATTCGCACAGGCCGCGGCAGGATTCGATACAGCCAGTGCTCTGCTGAAGAGGAGCGAAAGGATTTCCACCGTACATGGGGCACAGATATTCGCACGAAGACATGTGACACGCTTCGAATGCTTCTTCCGGTTGCGACACGGACAAATCTCGGGGTGCATGCGAATGGGCGTACCTTCGAGCACATGCTGCGGCATCTGTATTCGAGCGATTTGCCGGAAATGACGGAGCTGGCGTGCAATATGCACGAAGCGTTGCGCAATGCCATTCCTCGCTACGTTCAACGGGCGCAGAGAAGCGAGTATCTGATACGAACGCGGCGGGCCATGCAACAACTCACCGATTCGCTCACACGCCGAATTACAGCCACTCCGGCGCCAACCGAATCGGTTCATATCCTTCCCGGTGGTCACAGTGAAAGCGGCCAACTGGCATTCATGCTCTTTCCTTTCAGCGAGTGTGCATTCGCTTCGCTACACTCTCTCGTCGAAGGACTGTCGCCGGAGGAACGCCGATTGATATTGCAGACCTATATCGGTGAACGAAAGACCCGCCGTGACCGTCCGGGCCGGGCCCTCGAGTTCGGTTATCCATGGCAATGCGAGCTCGTTCTCGATTTCGGCATGTATCGCGATCTGCATCGCCATCGCATGTTGACGCAGGAACGCCAGCTCATTTCAACACGACTGGGCTTCACCGATATTCCACCCGAGATCAAGGAAGCCGGTTATCATGACGATATCCGGGCATGCATCGACGCTTCGACCGATCTCTACGAAACGATCCGCACGGATCTCGGGCGCGACGTCGCCCAGTATGCAGCTCTCTTCGGTTTCAACATCCGCTGTTTTTTCGGATTCAATGACAGGGAAGCACAGCATCTGCTTGAGCTCCGCACGGCCCCCCAAGGCCATCGCAGCTATCGGCTCATTTGTCAGGAAATTTTTCGGCAGATGCTGAAAGCCGCACCGGACCGAGCTCGCGCCATCTGCCGGTTCATAGACATGAACGACTACGACTGGCCGCGCGCCGATTCCGAAGCGCGCCAACGCGCCGACGAGGCAGGGCTGACGCCGTCGGGATGAGAGAGGCATCGGAGAGCGGACTTTTATTGAACGCCGATGAGTTGCCGCGCGTGCGATGTGGCCTGATCAAGCTTCCCAGTGAGTTCTCTTATTCCTGCCCGCGCTTCGTCGGCCTTTGCGGCATCGATTGCTTCTCTCACAACCGGAAGCGTTTCAGCCTCATAACTCGGCAGCGGAGCGTAAATGAGGTGTCGAAACCATGGACGACCCGGAAGCCCGTCTTCTGCAAGGAGCGCTCGTTCGAGTGACATCAGCCATTCATTCGCTGCGGTGATCTCCGCCGCCGGCATCTTTCCAGATGCCAGCCGGCGCGCAATCGACTCCTCGGCCTTTCCTGCAGCTTCACTCCAGGCGTGCGCACTCGTCTCCATGCCATGCAATTCGCTCGCGTACAATTTTCCGTTCTCTTCGGCAGCGAGTTCCTCCGCATAGCGTGCGATCTCGCGCCCATAGGTGGAAGCACTCAACGGAAGCACATCGGCATTTGCAAAACGCAACGCAAGCACCCCAACCAGTTTCGCCATCGCTGCGTGATACAGGAAACCAGGATCACCCTGGGTCTCCATCCAGTGGTCGTCATCATAGATGGAGTGATAGACGCCGTATGGCCCGTCGAAAAGCATGTCGGCCGATGGAACTCCAAGCCTGTTGAAAAAGACGGTGTAGTCGGATCCGCTGCCAAGAATCGAAATCGGCAGATCCTCGCCGGTCGCGCCGGTTGCATAGCTGCGAATGTTGGTCCGGCCACTTGTTTCGCGCCACGTATCGGCGACACTCCTGCCGGCCGCTCCTGGATCATCGATATCATGAGCGACATCGCGAATCGATCCGAAAAGCAGAGGCGACGCTGAAGCCGTGAACTCCCTGCCCGATGTCGCCGAGTCAATGTTGATGCAGATGGCCACATTCTTCCGGCATTCATCCTGATGTTCTTCGCCCCACTCGGTTGATCCCGTCAGCGTGTATTCCTCGGCATCCCAGGAGCCGAACATGATCGTGCGACGCGGCTTCCAACCGTCGCGCGCCAACTGCCCAAAGGCACGAGCCAGCGAAACCAGGGCCGCAGTTCCCGAGCACGGATCGACGGCTCCGTAGACCCATGCATCATGGTGATTCGAGAGAAGGATTGTACGTTCAGGTTCGTCCGTGCCCTTGAGCACCCCGATGACATCAATGATGGTCCTCCTCTCACGCGTATTTTCGATCTTGAGATGCACTTTCACGGGGCCGGGCCCAATGTGATAGGCTGCCGGTAGAGCGACGCCTTGCCAGCCATCTGGCACCACTGGTCCTTTCAGCCTTTTCAGAATCATCGCTGCATCGCGAGCCGACAGAGGCATCATCGGCACTTTCGGGAGGCTTTTCGATTCGGACTCATCGATGCGGCGCGCATCCGGTATTGAAGCCCAGCCGGGTGTGAGCGGATCACCTGGAATAATGAAGTCATAGACATTTGAGCCACGCTGGAAGTGCGAATCAGGGCCCCATGGGCCTGCGGGGTAAACATCTCCTCTGAACCATCCATCATCGATTGGATCGGAATAGGCCAACACGGCTGCGACTCCGCGCTTTTCGGCTTCAAGTCCCTTGCCGCCGCGATAGCCACCGAAATACCGGGCCAGCGCGATCTTCCCCTTGACATCGATTCCCATCCGGGCCAGTTGATCGTAATCGGCTGGACTGCCGCGATTGACATAGACGACATCGCTCACCAGATCGCATGTTGGTGAATAGGCACACCACGGGATTGCGGCCTCTGCAGAGTGAGTATCCGGATCTCCAGCGACAGGCTCCTCAGGACGGCCAAGCCGGATGTGTCGTTCGCCGATAATTTCGATGGTCGCGCTCTTCGGGTATGAGAGCAGCACATCATATGACGGCATCTCGACCTCAAGCCCCGCCTTCCTGTACTCATCGGCAATCAACCGTGCCACACGCTCATTGGCCGGTGTCCCTGCCACATGAGGCGTTCGCGTCAGTGCGCGCAGCAACTCACCGCACTCGGTCGGTTTCGGTAGCGCGACAAGGCGCTGTTCGAAATCCCGTTCCCACGAATTTCGGCTTACGCTAAACCCTTTGAGAACGGGTAAGCCTGGTGTCGCGCTGTACATTGCCGATGCCAGGCCGAAGACCATAAAAATGTAAATGCGTTTCATTGAAAAACTCCATTTTCGGGCCAATGCGGCTCGGTTCATGGCACTTTGCTTTCTTGAGAGAGCCAGAGGGACATCCTCCGGGAGATGGCGAATATTTCGGACCGGAGCGTCATAGGGCATGACAGAACATAGGACTGATCGTTCAATCAGTCAAGGGAGTCACGCAATCAATGCATGTCCGGTTCCTTTCGGATTCTCTCGCGCTTTCGTCCGCCTTGGCCCTTGCCGATCGAGCGGCTAATGGATTCGATACGACCGGACAGGCAGATGTGGCAGCATTGCGCAGTCTCGTTGATGCACGCCTTGTCGGGATATATTTCATATTTGACTCGATACTGAGACGGCGTCAGGTTGGGCATGACAATGTTGGCGCCTCTCTGCAAGCCGAGCTCACGGCCACTGGCCTTGTTCAACGTCGCGAGTGCAGTCGTGCTGGGGATGTTGGCTTCAGGGCAGACCAATCGTGTCATCGCCAAAACCCTGTAGGTCATCTCTTCGCTGTGAGGCACCTGCTCGTCATCCGGAAGTGCCGTCGGCGTATCGGGCATGCCGAGTGGAGTGTCAGGATGCGGGATATAAGGTCCGACGCCGATCATATCGAGGTCCAGTGAACGGAATGATTCGATATCTCCGGCAACGCTCCGGTAGTTTTGACCAGGGATGCCGATCATAATCCCGCTCCCGATCTCATATCCCAACTCTCGAAGAGAACGCAAAATGGCCATGCGATCAGATTCGCGATGCGGCAAAGATGGGTGGATAAATCGATATAAATCAGGATCCGAGGTTTCGAAGCGAAGCAAATAACGATCTGCCCCAGCTTCGCGCCAAGCTTTGAAATCCTCATCAGACCGTTCCCCGAGGCTCAGTGTGACGGCCAGAGGCGTCTCTTTCTTGATGCGACGAATGATACCGGTGAGCCAGTCACGCGTGATGCCATAATCCTCGCCCGATTGCATCACAACTGTTCCATAGCCCATTTGCAATGCCTGGTGCGCACAGGCAAGTATCTCGTCGGCGCTCATTCGATAGCGCTCGATTTTCTTGTTCTCGAACCGCAGCCCGCAGTAGCCACAGCAGCGCACGCAATGATTAGAGATTTCAATGAGTCCTCGTAGATGGACATCGTCGCCAACAAAACGGCGGCGGACGAGATTTGACGCATGCCAAAGCCGTTCGAGCTTGGTCTCATCGTCCTCTCTGAGCCAGTCGAGAATCGCATCACGCGTCAGGTTTTCGAACTCATGAATTCCATCGAACAGATCTGACATCCGGATTTCACCTATTGCCCTGATCGAGCCCGGCTTTGATATAACTCCAATGCCGCCGGGAAAGGCCCTAGTGCGCGTTCAAAAATGCCAAGGCTATAGGCGATGACCAGACCGTAGTTTGTGATCGGCACATTCGCTTTACGACAGCGTAAGATCCGGTTCAGCATCTCGCGGCGGTTGTACATACACGCTCCACAGTGGATGACGAGCTTATAGGGCGAGAGGTCGTCGGGGAAGTCATGTCCTTGCACCGTGACAAACTCCAGCTTCCCGCCGATGTACTGAGTGAGCCAGCGCGGAATCTTGACCCGACCGATATCTTCACCGATCGGGTGATGAGTGCAGGCTTCGGCCACGAGGACCCGGTCGCCCGCTCTCAGTCGATCCACCGCCAGAGTCCCTTCCACTTGAGTGGCGAGGTCTCCTTTGAATCGTGAGAAGAGGATGGAGAAGCTTGTCAGAGGGACATCGAGAGGCGTGTCGGCGGCGACCTTCAAGAAGGCCTGGGAATCGGTGACAACGAGTCCGGGAGGTTCCTTGAGTGTTTCCAACGCGCGTCGCAATTCACGCTCTTTCACCACGAGACAATAGGAGTCGTTATCGAGTAAATCGCGAATCGATTGAACTTGTGGAGTGATCAGCCGGCCTTTGGGCGCCTCTTTGTCAATGGGAACAACCAGCACGGCGAGCGCCCCAGGCTTCACCAAATCAGCCAGGATAACCGGATTATCGATAAAGTCGCTCGGGGCACTGTCGAGCAAGCATTGACGAAAATCCAATATGCCCGCTCCTGATGCGGCATTCGTCCGGACAAAAGGTATCTTCATCACGGAGAGCCGACCCGTCACATCGACAGCGGGCTCGGCGAGATCGATCTTGTTGAACACGACGAGAATCGGGAGGTCGCGGGATTTCAATTCGGAAAGAATCAGTTCTTCGAATTCTCCCCATGTACTCGCTTCAGAAACCAGCACACCCAGATCGGTGCGATCAAACACCTGCCGTGTCTTCTGCACTCGGAGCTCACCGAGCGCCCCGACATCGTCAATCCCTGCTGTGTCGATGAAGAGCACTGGACCCAGAGGCAGAAGCTCCATCGGCTTTTCAACAGGGTCTGTGGTTGTGCCGGCATAATCTGAAACAATGGAAACCTGCTGTTTCGTGATGGCATTCAGCAGGCTGGATTTGCCGACATTTCGGCGGCCGAAAATGCCTATATGAAGATGAAACCCTTTATAAGTCCGCGCCATATGATTTCACACATATCGCCGGCGAGACGTCAGCGACTCTCCTTCTCATTCAGAACCCAGGCGGCAGACGGACTCAGGGCTGACGAGCTGATCAAAACGTTCGGCGCTGAGTATTTTCTCTTCGATGACGATCTCGCGGATGGGGGTTCCTTCCTTTCGGGCCCGCTCGGCGATTCTCGATGCTTCTGCATAGCTCACGACTGAAAGCAAAGCCGTCGCGACACTCGTGGATGCATCCACATGGCGCCTGCAACGGGCTTCGTCGGCCTCGATCCCTTCCACACAATGTCGCCGGAAAATGTCGCTGGCGCGCGTGAGAATTTCAATATTCTCCAGCAGGCATGATGCGATGAGCGGCAAAAATGGATTCAGCTCCAGATTTCCCATCGCCGCCGCGAGACCAATCGTCGCGTCCTGGCCCATGGCCCAAAGCGCGGCCTGGCTAACCGCTTCAGGGATGACTGGATTTACTTTGCCCGGCATGATCGAAGAACCAGCCTGACGATCCGGTAACCGAATTTCTCCAATCCCGGCTTCAGGACCCGAGGATAAAAAGCGGAGATCGGATGCCACTTTGAACAAGGAGGCCGCCAGCGCTTTCAGTATCCCCGAGACTTCCACGAACACATCGACATTTTGAGTTGCATCGATGAGGTTTTCGGCGCGCGCGAAACCAATGCCAGTCAATTCGCGCAACGTATCCGCGGCCCTGAAGATGAACTGCCGTGGAGCGGCAAGGCCTGTTCCGATCGCAGTCCCACCCAGATTGACGGTGCGAAGCCGCTCTTCGCACTTGTAAATCCTCCACCGGTCGCGGTTGAAGGCTTCGGCATAAGCCGCCATCTCGCGGCCAAGGGTCGTGAGCACAGCATCCTGAAGTTCGGTCCTCCCGACCTTGACCACATGGTCGAATTGCTTCTCTTTTGCTTGAAAAGCCTCCTGCAGAGACAGCACTCGGGATTCGAGCTCATGCAGAAGCCGAATGGTCGCCAGCCGCAGAGCCGTCGGGTAGGTATCGTTTGTTGACTGGTGACGATTGATATCATCCAGTGGCGAGACAATGTCGTAGCGGCCGTGAGGCTCGCCGAGGATTTCCAGCGCTCGGTTGGCCAGAACCTCATTCACATTCATGTTGGTGCTGGTTCCGGCGCCGCCCTGGAGAAGATCGACGACAATGTGCCGATCCAGCCGGCCTGCAGCCATCTCCCTGCACGCCTGCTCGATTGCATCAGCCTTTTTCGGGTTCTGATCAAAGAAACCGAGCCGGCGGTTTGTGGTTGCGCAGGCGAGCTTGACCTGGCCGTAGGCATGGATGAGTGAAGGATGTACCGGCCGTCCGGCCAGTGGGAAGTTATCCATGGCGCGCAGAGTGTGAATTCCCCACAGCACATCACCGGGGATTTCGGCTTGACCAATCCCATCTTTCTCGATGCGCATCGCTATATCCATAGCCGTATTCTCCATAAGCTCGCAACGATCAGTCGCCCGAGCATGACTTATATGAACACATCACGCTTGCCGGCCTTGACTGCTTGCAGCATTTTTTCAGAAATCGCTCTTTCCTTCTCACCCATCTCGCCAAGCACAGCCCCGATGAGTTTCTCTCCGGTTTCGTGTGTCGCAGGCGAGGCATAATCCTGAAGGTATTCAAGGAACGTCGAAAGCGCATTGGGATCACAATGCGACTTGATCTCGCCCGGCTTGGCCAAATCCATGAAATCCCGCCCCGTGCGACCGAGTCGATAGCAGGCTGTACAGAAGGAGGGGATATATCCCATCGATGCCACATCGCGAACGACTTCATCGAGCGTCCGGTGATCTCCCAGGGAGAATTGACTCGCTTCGGCCACCTCCTTCTCGGAGTACCCGCCGGGGTTGGTGCGGCTGCCGGCGGAGATTTGCGAAACGCCGAGGGCGAATGTTTCGCGCCTGATGTTGGCCGTTTCGCGTGTAGACATGATGATGCCTGTATAGGGAACTGCCAGACGAAGAATGGCAACAAGCTTTCGGAACTCCACATCTGAAACCGGTTTCGGCGGTTGACTCGCAAGATCCGATCCGGTGGCGGGCTCGAGTCGCGGGACACTGATCGTGTGCGGCCCCACCCCGAAGCACTCCTCCAGGTTTCGGATGTGCTGGAGCATTGCCAGAATTTCAAAACGCCAATCGAATAAACCGAAGAGGACCCCGATACCGACATCATCGATGTCGGCTTCCATGGCACGATGCATCGCTGAAATGCGCCAATCGTAGTCCTTCTTGCGCCCACCCAGGTGCATTTTTGAATATGTTTTTCGGTGATATGTTTCCTGGAAAAGTTGATAGGTTCCGATCTTCTTTTTCTTAAGCTGCTTGAACTCTTCCAACGTGAGAGGCGCAATGTTGGCATTGACCCTCCGGACCTCTCCGTTGCCTCGCTTGATGCCATAGATGGTATCGATTGAATTAAGAATGTAAGAAAATCCTTCTTTTGGGTACGACTCACCGGCGACAAGCAGAACGCGCTTGTGGCCCTGATCCACCAGAGCTTCAACTTCTCGCGCGATTAATTCCTGGCTGAGTGCGCGCCGATTAAGATCCTTATTGCGAGCGCGGAACGCGCAATAAAGGCATTCATTACTGCAAAGATTCGATATATACAAAGGGGCGAAAATAACCAGCCTCCGGCCGTAGATCCCTTCTTTGATATGCTTAGCAGTTGCGAACAGTTCACCGAGAAGATCCGGATCGCTGACTCCCGTGAGAATCGCCACTTCCTCGGGTTGGAGGCCTTTCGCGTCGACAGCTTTTTTCAACACCTCTCGAATCCGGGCCGGCTCAACTTTGCCGGCCGTGGTCAAAACACGCTCGATCTCTCCTTCATCTATCTTCAGAACCGCCTTCTGACTCATCGTCCTCTTTCCTTTCCCGCGGCCCCCCTGGCCGCGGTAGATTCCCGGATGCGGATAATCAGCGGCGATGTGACGATCCGCACCCTGATCAGGTTTAACACCCGGCGCGTCGTAAAGCAACCTGACGACATCGCCCATAACCCCAAAACATCTCAATTTTTTCTTCTTGTAACGACAGAGGCGCGGTGGAGCAAACGCGCTCAGGGGGCCTGCTCATGTCCACTCCCGGCAAGCCGCTTCGGGCGATCCTGGAAAGCAGGGATTCGTATCGGGCGCTGGACCCTTTTTCCGAAAAGCCGTTTCTGTACAACGAAGCGCGCGATGTCCTCTATAGTGTCGGCCCGGACGGAATTGATAATGGTGGGATGACGGACATTTATGGCAAAGAAGACAAGACCGATATCATCGTTCCTTGTCGGGCAGGGCGCCGCCAAAAATTCCTCGCCACCCCGAATGTCCAGATTTATTCTTTGTAGGCATATGATCCAATGAATGGGAACTTGCAAATGACCGTGAAAACAGAACCCCTGAGATCATGGCTGCCACTCACAAGAAAAGAATGCACATTAGGGTACCGACCAGATTGGTGCTATTATGCACGCTAAGGACGTATTCGCGAGGCATCAATCAGCTTTTGATTGAGAATTGCTGACCTTGACATTACTCCGCTCGATCTGGCTGACGTGCTCCAGCAGGAAGACCTCGATGCCGTTACCGCCGGGGGCGAACTTGTTTGCCTCAGTATCCGGCAACAATGGCGATTGCATGGCAAGGGGGTTTACCCTCGCTGCAAGTTATCCAAGTGTCTTGTTCACAGTTGACGAATTCATCAGACGATGCGATCTTCTGCTTCAACAAAGGCTGTATCGCGTGACTCCATGGTTTCAATCCATCAAGGCACACGTTCTCTGGCAGGCTTTTTCTGCGATATGAAAGACGGCGCACCAGGATACCCCTGGAGCGATTTTAAGAGGCGAGGTAATGTCTAAAAGTCGACCCTGCTTCCAAAACCAGGTGCTACTCCATCTGATGAAGGGCCCTTATCCAATCCGTTGTTCATGGCTTTCCAATTTGCACCTCCATCCATACTCTTGTACACCCCGCTTGAAAGTCCCACATACAAGGTTTTGGGATTAATCGGATCTATTGCAAGTGTAAAAGCGAGAAGATCCACGAGGCCATTATTCATAGCTTTCCAGGTCGCTCCGCTATTAGTGCTCTTGAAGACTCCACCATGGGCCATCCCCGCCTCGTAACATACACTCGAATATATGGTTTTGGAGTTTGTTGGATCTATTGCAAATGCTGTCACCGCTAAGCCCCAAACATTACCTAATCCTTTGTTGATCGCTTTCCAGAGATTGCCTCCATTCGTGCTCTTGAACGCTCCGCGCTCATTCGTTCCTGCATATAATATTGATGGAGTGGATTTGTCCATAGCCAGGCCAAATACATGGCTATCGGTGCCATCGGTCAATCCATCGCTTGATGGCAGCCAATATTCACCTCCGTTCGTACTCTTAAATATTCCACAAGACCCTGTTCCTGCATAAATAGTCGCAGGAGCATTTGGATCTATTTCTAACCCATATACACTGCAGCCTTCCATACCTGATTGTTTCCAATTCTTGCCACCATTAATCGTCATGTAAACTCCGCCTCCACGCGTTCCTACATACATCTTTTTTGATTGAGACGGATCAATCCCAATACTAAAAATACTAGGCGTATCTTCCAATCCCTTGTTTATTGCCGTCCAGCTCCCACCGGAGTTGATGCTTTTATAGAGCCCAGCGCCATAAGTTCCTGCGTATAGAATGTCTGGATTGGAACCATCTATTGCTAGCGATTGACCACTGCAATTTTTCGGCAATCCTTTGATAACCTTTTTCCAGGTTGCGGCTCCATTTGTGGTTTTGAAGAGACCTTTAGAGGACGCCACATAAATAATCGCCGGATTTAGTGGGTTAATCTTAATTCCATAGACTGGAATATAGGTTTCTTTCAAAACCATAGCTCCACCTCTCTCCGGATTAGTAGTGGCGATGATTATCATTCCAAGAACCACCAGTGTTGCCGTACATAGAGGGTGTAGCATCCTGATTGTGTGATAGTCCCTCATGACCTTCGCTCCTTTCATAGAAATTTACTTTCCTACCTGAAGTTTTTATCTCTGCATGCCAACTCGATTGTCTTAGCCTTCCTCCGGTTCTCGCTTGACGCTCTGTCCTTAGTACCATCATTTCCAACCCCGCACAGATGTGATAATTCATGAGCTACAGTACCTTCAATTGGGCCGCAAAGATTAGGCTGAGGAAGTAAGCTCCCTGAACAGAGAACAATGTCACCATCACTATTTATAGTTCCACATCCTGAACATGAGCCGCATTCGATGTGCAATCCCTCCTTGCACTTGTTATGCATGCACGTGATCCCGCCTGGTAAGAGTTGGAGTATCGTATTTCTACATGTGGGATTCCCGCCTATGTTTGCACATGCTATATTCGCGCCTTCATGGACATCGCTATTATGATCGCCACAACTCGGACAGCTTGTGCGCATAAGACCGAATGGATCATAGAATACAATAGTATTATTCATCACATAGCTGTAGACTTCGGTCTGAAAAATGGGATCTCGGGCGAGGAAAATGCCTGTATGTGGATCGTAGTATCTATTGCGGAAATCCTGTCAAGAGGGACTTTCGAATATTGCATTGTAGCACATTGACAATATAGGCACAAGCCTTTATCATGTCAAGTAGGATGAGATAAAAAGCCTGGATTGAATGATCAGAGTATTAATATCTCATTCATGAAGAAAGAACAGAGGAGAATTGATCTCGTGCTGGCAAGGGCCTTTGCAGAGAGGCTTCACTGTTACCGGGAAGATCGCAGACTCAGCCAACGGCAGCTTGCCTTATTGGCCGGCGTCGACCCGGTGCAGGTTTCTCACTATGAGCGCGGGAGGACTCTACCTGCAGCCGACATCCTGGTAGAAATCGCCCGCGTGCTTCAGATATCGGTAGATGCACTTATCTCCGGGAAAGCCAATCGTGAGCCGGAGCCCCCACTGAAAAACTCTTTGCTACTCCAGCGACTCCAGGATCTGGACAAACTTGATCGCCGCCATCAGCAGACCGTCATCGATGTGATCGACGCGATGATAGCTCGCAACAAACTCGAAGACGCTCTCCAGACCCGATAGGATTCCTACTTGCGTTTCATAACGTTGTAAGGGACAATTAAAAAGGTATGGCCAAACAAGCGCTGGATATCAATCAACTGAGCCGCGATGAGCAACTCGACCTACTCGACCGATTGTGGGAAAGCATCGGGCATGATCCCGATACTCTGCCCCTCAGCGAGGCGCAAAAGGCCGAGCTGGATCGACGCCTGGATGCGCTCGATGCCGAAGGACCGACCGGACTCACATGGGATGAAGTTGCTGCTCAGGCACGCGCACGTCAACAGTGAGACCGTACATTTTTCGGCCCGCAGCCGCGGATGACATCAGACGGGCATACGCTTGGTACGGACAGGCGCGTGAAGGATTGGGCGAGGAGTTCCTGGCAGAGATTCATGTTGCGATGCAACGGGTTCTATCAGCTCCGTTGACCTATCCAGTCCTGCACCGTCAAACCCGTCGTGTGCTCGTTCGGCGATTCCCGTATGGCCTGTTCTTCCGATTGATCGATGATACCGTTGTCTTCGTCGCGTGCTTTCATCTGCATAGGAGCCCGGAATTATGGAAGCGGAGGCGGTGATGGCAACAACATCTCACACGCGGCATATCCAAATCTCCCTCCGCGAACACTGACACGGCTTCCTCGCTCATTGCACCGCCGACGTCCAAATCGAAAATCCCCGCGGCGTCCGAGAACCGTCCAGCAGAAGCGTCAGGTTAAAAGTTAAGACACGGTCCGCCACACGAAAAGATGGCGAGGTGGACGTCGTCCTCTCCTGATTCCTAATGGATCCTCACTTGTGCATCTACCACTGTGCGGGTCATAGAATCTATTGCGGAAATCCTGTCAAGAGGGAATTTTGATATATCGTCATTGCGCTGTTGACAATATAGAGCATAAGCCCTATCATTTTCAAGAGCGTACTTCATCGGGCTCGTTGGCCAGCGTGGTGCCTTTAGAATGATCCCGATGAAAGAAGAGAGAACGAGATCAGTGAGCACGATTACCAGAGGTTTCGGGTTCCGCCTTCGCAAGGCTCGGCAAGAGCATGGCCTCTCTCAGAAGCAGCTCGCCGACATGATCGATACCGACGTGATGCAGATCTCCCGCTATGAACGCAGCCAGATACTTCCGGCGTTCGAGACGGCCGTAGCGCTCGCAGAGGCATTGCGAATATCTGCTGACGAGTTCCTCATGGGACGTGAACAGGGCATGCCTCCTGCCGACCCCCTAATTGCCGACCTGCGACTCTACAAGCGATTCATGGAGCTAGAGAAACTGTCCCATGAAGACCGCGAGGCGATTATCCTTCTAGTCGATAGCGTCATCGCCCATCGCAACATCGAGGCCCAAATCGAAAAGGCGCGTCGTGCCTGAGCGCGAGCAAAGGAGGCAATGGTCGTGACCATCACAGCAGAGGTCATTCCACTTCGCGAGGAAGCCGGAGTGATACGCGTCGCCGGCAGCCGTGTGACGCTCGACACGATCATCTCTGTCTTCAACGCAGGTGCAACTCCTGAAGAGATAGAGCAACGCTATCCGACACTTCAATTGGCCGACGTCTATGCGGTTATCGGCTACTACCTCCATCATCGCAACGAAGTTGATGCCTACATGCGCGATCGCGAACGCCAAGCCGAGGTGATCCAGAAAGAGAACGAGGCCAGATTCAATCCGTCCGGAATCCGTGAACGCCTCTTAGCGCGCCGTGCTGCGCAACGATAGCAGCGTGATCCGCTTCGCAGCCGACGAAAACTTCGACAATGATATCGTGCGTAGCATCCGCCGACGCAATCCCGATATCGATATTGTGCGTGTCCAGGATGCCGATCTCTTGGGCGCTGATGACCCAACGCTTCTCGAATGGGCCGCAAGAGAAGGGCGCATCTTCCTCACGCACGATGCCGCCACCTTCACGGCACATGCATACAATCGATTGCGCAATGGGCTTTCAATGCCAGGCGTGATCCAGGTCAGGAGCGGCTCTCTTCCCGGTCAGCCGATCGAAGATATCCTTCTCTTGGCTGAATGCTGTCTCGAAACCGAATTGGAGGGCCAGGTTCTCTATCTCCCCCTCCGGTAATGAGGCTCTGCAAAGACGGGTTCGGCATCCCGTCTCGACTCATCGGAAGCGCGTTGCTTAGAACACGTATACGCCGCTCCCATTCTCGACCATGGTTTTCATCTCCTCCATTGCCATAGCTTGCCTTCTACGTCAGTTTCATTGAGCCAACAAGATGTACTTCACCGGACTCTTAGGATAATCGCGCCGTAATCTAAGCGTCGTTTCACTCAATCAGGATATGCGTTGCCGCTCAAGATCCCATATGCCCATAATGCCCATGGGACAGTAAACACGCAATCAATTACAATCAAGAGCACGCATGCTCCCGTTGCGAGATCGGCGAGAAATTGAAAACTGATCCAACCTGGAATTCGCCACTTTTTGTTTGTTCGGGCTATGCACCTAGAGACATACGTTGCTACTGCTCCAAAGGTCACAAGGACAAGTGAACCGGCCAACACAACAATAGGCACAGCTCGGGGGTGTATTGAGGCAATGAATTTGAGAGTTGATGCCTCTATGCCCGGTAGCCAATGGCCTCCATTGAGACAAAAGGCTGTGTTAATTGAAATGAACGCCAAAATGAACGTCCAGCGAAGTCCATGATGATCACATTCCAGCAGGTCATGCGAACTCTCTGAGATGCCGCTTGTCAACATATGAACCTTTACTTAAGGTCGCGGGGAACCGCCTTGCATTCATGATGTTCCCAATCAACACCTATAACATCGCTCCATCCATGGCTCCCAGCAGCCCCTAATGAACAATTGCATGTTCCGTCCTTGTTCCTGCAGTTACAAGGACTGGTTGTATCCCTATGCCAGTTACAGCTGCCATCAGACGAAAAACAGACATGCCATCCGCTACCGCCCACGTGTCGATAACAAACCTGCCCAGAGTGGAACCAATTAGTGGTTGTATCCCTGCAATACGCCGGGTCTCCAGCAAGCTTGGCCTTGTCGATCTTGCATTCCTTCTGATGGCAATCATAGTTTGTTCGCAGTCCAAACGGATCAGTAGCATTAACCGGATCGTTTCTCACATAGCTATTAAGGCCCATCCCCTCTTCTGGTCCGATCGGATCCTCCGCTGTAAACCTACCTGTGTGTGCGTCGTAATATCTATTGCGAATTAGATGCTGTAGGCAACTTTTCGCTTTTGTCGCGCGCGTGAAATCAGCGAGTTGTGCAGCGCCGGCAGCGAAGGAAATGCGTAGCTTGGAAACGGATGTGGTTGATAATGCGCGAGGTTTATTTTTCGATTTTGGTCG
>CAIWXX010000069.1 GCA_903916735.1 uncultured Acidobacteriota bacterium | reverse complement strand
CTCCCTGAAGACTCCACCCGGCCCCATATGGACTATCGGTCGCCACAATCGATTGGATGAAGATCAGGCGACCAACCTCGGAGAAGGCACTCCCATTGGTGACAAACCTGGGACCCGGTGAAGCAGAGGTTCTGATGCTCGCTCTCGAATCCCCTGGCGCTGTCGTGATACTCGACGACGGCCTTGCGAGAGACATCGCTCGCGCGCATCGCCTCCCGTTGAAAGGCACACTCGGCGTGTTAATCGAAGCCAAGCAGCACGGGCTCATCCGCGAATTGAAACCGCTCCTGGACCAGCTCCAAGAACTCCGATTCCGTCTCGCATCACACACCCGCACCGCTGTCATCAAGCTCGCCTGCGAGTCGTGAACAAAACCCCGCCGTGCCTGAGGCGATGAACTCAGGCGCGAAGAGTTAAAAATCAAGACCTGGCACTGTTTACGCTCATCCCATAGCCAGTCGTATAGTCGCCGAACTTGTCAGACACTAACCTGTAGTGAGAAAACGGACTCCAACTTGTGAACCATCGACTTCTAGCAACTCCTTGCTGATCACAGCGAACCTACCGTCCACACTAACCACTTGAGTCACCCAATAGATCTTTTGATCAGGACAAATGACCGTCCTTCCCACAACAAATCCGCGCTTACATGCCCCGAGACACTTGCTTTCGAGCAGGAGGAGTTCGGATTCCGATGCTTCCCGCACCAGCGGACAGCGCAGACGATGCTTATCCCAAGTTCCGGCGTCAATAAGGTTGCAGTAAATCTCGTGGCTCACGTCGACGCCGTCGGGGGCTTTAAATACTTCCGTGCAGACATCTCGCGTATCCTGTTCGAAAAGGTAGTTGGTGTCGGGCAGGCTGAAGAATCTCAGGAATGTCAAACAAGCGAGATCGTCCTCGATCATGACATATCCGACGAGGTCGGTTGGCTTCTCTATTTTAGTGACCACCTGCAGGCCGTGCTGCAAATAGATGTCAACCGGCTGATCACCGATTCGAGCAAGCGGCCCCACTGACATAAAATATCCTGGCTTGAGTACCGGCAAGTTAAGGACGTCACTCACGTCAGGGCGGCGGGCTTCAGGTGAATACTGGCCACCAGAGGCGAGGAAGGGATACCTGATAGGACAGTCCTGAGCGGCTGAGTTGAGACTGGAATACGGCGCGATCAATAGCAAAAACAGTAATAGCCAGTTCATGTTAACGCCCTTTCTTGCAGTATCTCTTCATCATCGCATCCACATCATTCTCACGATTCCGAATGGTTTGCCAGTTGGCGGCGCTCACTAAATTGTGAATGCAGTTCTTCTCCACGTTATAGGCACGACATTCCACATCATCTTGATCGTTCTTTGGTATTCTTGCCTGCGTCCCCTCTTTCGCACAACCACCAGAATCGCAACATGCCTGTGGCCAGTAGTTCTTCTGCATCCAGTCCATATGATCGTTTTCGTGCTGCATCACGCAATTCCTCAGAATATCCGGTACATCCTTGTTGACCTCGGGATACAACCCGCTGCAATTAGCATGACACTTGACTGTGCCAAGTTCAGTAAGTCCATATGGATCAGTCAGGTTCATTGGACTGTTCAGAACGTATCTATATTTTTTATCCGTCAAGAAGCTCCAGGCGGGATCCTCTGCCGTGAATCTCCCCACCTTCGGGTCATAGAATCTATTGCAAATTAGATGCTGTAGGCAACTTTTCGCTTTTGTCGCGCGCGTGAAATCAGCGAGTTGTGCAGCGCCGGCAGCGAAGGAAATGCGTAGCTTGGAAACGGATGTGGTTGATAATGCGCGAGGTTTATTTTTCGATTTTGGTCG
>CAIWXX010000068.1 GCA_903916735.1 uncultured Acidobacteriota bacterium | reverse complement strand
TGTCGATCCCCTCTGTTCCCGGCGAGAACACTTCGCAAACCCAATCGGGCGGCAGCGCGAAGAAGGCTTCCTCCGTCGGAAGCTTCGGCATCCGCTCGCGACGCCATCCGGCGAGATCCGGCACGAGGACATCGGAACCGAGGTGCAGTTCGGGTTCGTCGATAATCCACCAGCCGCCGGGACCTCCAGGCTTACGATCAAATGGGGCATTAAGATCTCCCGTCAAGGTGCTGGATGCATTGGCGTGCTTTGGCCTGGGCCGCGGGCGACGCATAGAGGCTCCCATCGATAATCTCCCCTACCATGGTTTCCGGGAGTTTGCGGAGCTGCTCGTAAAGCTGACCGTTATCCGCTCGTGCGCGCACCGCCTCCGCCATAATATTACTGCCCTTCCGAACGTATCTTAGCACGGCATTCACAAGTCATGTGCCCGTATCGGCATCCGGCGTGGAACCATCTGCGACTAACGCCGCGCGCAGGGCCCTTCGACAAGCAGTGCTGTGTAAAACCCCACTACAGGGTGCACCTCGGCCGACCCTGCGCTGGCGCGACAGAAAGCAGACGCTTTTGGGACACCGGACGAGCTCTTAGACCCACCGTGTCTTGTCCACATAGACGTACCCGCCTTCGACTATGTCCCTGGACGTCCCTGATCCCGATCGGCAGGGGCTTGAGTTTTTCTGGAATGATGCTCGGTTCCACAGGCGTCTCCTCATGGCCATGTGCTCGGCCTAATTTACCTTTTTCCTGGGACCCTGATTGCTCCATTCGATCTCAGCCACCTCACTGGAGACACTCCGCACCCGTCATTTTGGCGAGGCGCAACCACAGAACGTTGGAACATGCTCCACTCGGATGGCCGCACCTTGCGTCCAGAGTCGACAGTCGGGAGTTGAGAGCGAAAATCATTACCATTCAGCGCCCTAGTCGGAGGGCTTCAAAACCTGACTCAAATGGATCAATTTTTGTAGCTGCTCAGGTAGTCAGAAGACAGGATTCAGAATCCAGATTGAAATACGCAAGAATCGGCCAACGAAGTGCGAAAAGAACGGTCCACATTTTCTTGACCCACACAGGCTTCGACCCATGGCACCGGGTCTTTCACCTCGCGAAGTGCTCGACAAATTCGCCGGCATCCAGATGATTGATGTCCACCTCTCCACAACAGACAATCGCCTCCTCGTCCTCTCACGCTACACGCAACCTGAAAAGGACCACAGCCTCCTACTCAATCGGCTGAAACTGGATTTGCCGGCTCAACCCCCACCAAAAATCTTCGCGGCTCACAGCCAAATTGAGGAGAAAAAATCAATCCTCTGTAGTGCCGACTTTTAAGGAATTTTTATGAGAAATCAATCGGTTGGAGGTGCAAATGTGCCCCAGTTGCGGAAGTCGGGTTAAGCGCGCCTTGTGAGCATCTCAACACGGAGAGCCGCTCCTTGATCTGCTGTGTCGTCGACTCGATGTACCTGAGATCGGGTTCTCGGTGCGGTGTCAGTGGTGTAGGCACGCAGATCAGGATCGCATCCGGTTCGTTCAGCCGCGCAAAATCAGAGGTGCATTGAAAACGCCCGGAAGCCCGCGTGGAGGACATGCGACTACCGTCAAAATGACGGATATAGCAGTCGCCTCGCTCCAAGGTTTCAACCTTCACCGGATTGACATCGAAGCCGAGGACCGCGAATCCTTTCTCGGCGAAAAGCAAGGCCAGAGGCAATCCGACGTAGCCACCGAAATCCGCGGATAAGGAATGGCGGCAAGCCATCAGATAGTCTCGATAGACCCGGCATGAGGGCTCGGCATCCTCGCGAGGGCCATACCGCAGAGGCTCCGAAGCCATTTTGTCGCAATAGGCGTGTGCTTACTCGCGGATAAGGGAGCCAACCGTGGCCTTGCACTCGCCGATCTTATCGAGCAGAGACTCAGCGGGATTCATCGAATTTCAGACTCCTTGCGACAGCGAAGTGAATAGCCATTCAACACCGGCTGCTCTGCGGAAATCCGAGTGGAACACTGATGGCGCTGATGCGCGCTGATTGGCGATGGTTCTTCTCCATTTCCGGATCTGCAGGTATCAGCATCATCTGCGTTCTGTTCCCCCCTGCAAGCAGTCGGAGTGCATCTACCCCCTGCAGCCAACGCGCCTAAAGCAGATGAACATCAGGTAATGAGCGCATGGCTTTGTCGAATGTGGCGAGTGACTTGCATCCAGCTGCCTGCGCCTTGGCGACGATCAGGCAGTCTGGAAATCCGGTCTTCGTGTCGTGGAACAATGCCAACGCTGCTTGCAACACCTCGCGCGACTCGAACGACAACGTCGCGTTGTCCGCCAGAGCTTTGAATGCTTCGGCTATGACATTGTGTTCGAATCCGTATGCGCGGTCCAAGGTCCATGCGAGCTCTGCCATCACGACATCCGACACGAAAAGACCGCCCTCTTCGTCCGCATGGCGCTGGAAAAACAATCGGGCTGTCTCCGCCTGCGTTTGGTTGTCGCGCGTGAGCAGTCTGACGAGGATGTTGGTATCAAGCGCGATCATCCGCGTTTCCGCTGTGTGCCCTTGTCGCGTGCGGAAACTGCTTCCGCGATCCCCGCATCCATCTCTTCAACCGTCTTGCTCTTTGTGTCGGGCTTGTGGAGCAACCCGAACAGATTGTCCGGGCCGCGTGCCAATACCCTCACGCGCAGCGTGCCGTCCGGCAGGGATTCGAACTCCAGCTTTGCTCCGGGCCGGATGCCATACCGGTCCCGAATTGCCTTCGGAACGGTCAACTGGCCTTTGTCTGTCACTGTGGCTCGCACGGTCGCCTCCTCTTCTCCGACTCCCCCCTTACTTTATCACATTGTAAGGAGCAGGCAGAGTCGCATTGTTGAGGTCGTGCAGGGTGTGTTCTCGATCACCTTGGCGACCTCCGCCACCTCGATCTAGAACACACGCGGTGCGGTGTCGATAGTGATGATCGGGGCGTTGAGCTGATGCACGAACTCGACGGTTCCCGGAGTCGACCCCCGCGGGCGCGCGCTTACTCCCGTGCTTTCCAGGGCAAGGTAGAAGGGGCTGAGGGGGATGCAATGGCCTTCGTGAATACCGTTCAATCATAGCGCCAGCCCCTCTCGCTCGATCGCCGCCGGCACCGAAGGTCTGGCCGTGCTCACGTCCACCAGGTTGATCTCGATCTCGGCGTCGAGGTCCATCACGGCTCCCACCGCCCGCCAGGTATTGTCCGGGTGAATGCCCCAAGCCGCGATATCTACATCCGACCAGGGAGTGAACACCGTTTCGCGGATCAGCGACCCAAACACGGCCACGCGCGTGGCTCCGAACTGCTCGCGCAGCAAACTCGCGGCCCGCCGCGCCAGCGTACAAGCCCGTTCTCGCCGGCGTGCCAGCGCCTGCTCTTCTTGCGTTTTGCGCCGACGGGCCGTTGCCCGATAAATCGCCATCTCAGCCTGGGATACAGCCAGGGCTGCCACCTGCGTCAACTTCTTCATGTTTTCCGCCTGGATCATCTGCCCCTTATCGCGGGATCATGGTTATGCCCTCGCTCTCGTTTCGCACATGCCGAGATGGACTTCTCTCCTCCTGACACCCCCCTGACACAATGCCTTTGTCAGTCACACAAGCCTATCGTGACCCTTAATCTGAGTAGATACATTTACTGCTGCAGCCTTTACTAACCATAAGCCACACGAAAAGGATTTCGTGAAGCAAATTCCAATTCAGCCTTCCAAATTCTTTTCGGATGATGTTTCGGGCGGGTGCATGTTTCAACCGTCTGAGGCTGCATATGCGCTACCCCACATCCCACCAACGCGCCATGTCGAGCTCGACAGCGTCGAACGGGACGGCTCGCACCTTCTGATCGCCCGCATATGTGTCCACTTCCTGCCAGAACTCCCCCGCCCGGCAGTAGACATCCAGAGTCTGCTCCAGCAGGTTCACCAGCCACAGATGGGAAACGCCTTCACGCAGGTAAATCCTCTTCTTCTTCGCCCTGTCGATCCGCTCTGTACCCGGCGAGAACACTTCGCAAACCCAATCAGGCGGCAGCGCGAAAAAGGCTTCCTCCGTCGGAAGCTTCGGCATCCGCTCGCGACGCCATCCGGCGAGATCCGGTAACAGGGGGGGACATCGGAATCAACGCGGGTGCGAGCCCGTCGTTTCAGGAAACAGCATTCTGACGTTTCTACTTCCCGAAGTGAGTGCGGGCACGGATGATGTAAACCAACCGTTCGGCTTCATCGATGCGGTAGACGATACGATCGTGCAAGGACAGGCGCACCGAGAAGTAGCCCTTGAGCTCGCCCATGAGTTTCTTTCCACCGTGCGGATCGACCGCAAGCCGGTTTACCAGAATGTCGCGCAGCTTCCGGCGCATTTTTTGGGAGAGTGTCGCGAGGTCCTTCTCGGCCCTTCGGGTGAGCAACACCCGGAAGGGCCTCGAGGCCTCAGACATCGCCTAGGACCTCGTCCACGCTCTTCACACAACCGCTCTTGATATCCGCTTCAGCCTCGGCCAGACCCTGGCGGAACCCCGGAGTCGAGAGCAGCTCCAGCGTTTCCAGGAGACTCTCGTAATCGCCCTCAGCCACGAGGACGACGCTGCCGTCGCGGTGAGGGATCCGAATCGGCTCGTGTGTACGGACAGCACGCTTGATCAGGTCAAAAAACTCGCGTCGTGCCTCGGTTGCGCTGACGACAGTCACGGTAGCCTACCTCCACCCTGAGTGTACATCAATGAGTACTGACGCGCAAAAGTCAGAATCCTCTCTCCCAAGTCGCGGCGCCGGAAGGGGTGAGCGTCTCCTCCATCAACTGGTATTCGGGCACAATCCGCTTCAGCCAGTCACGAGTCGCTTGTGCATCGCCTGACCTCGCTGCCTCTATGAGGGTATCGATCGCGGATTCGAAACGGTTCTGTATGATGAGAGCAGACCCGTGACCATTTCCGGCCACGAAGATCTGCTCATGCCGGGTGCGGCTGAAATGGTCGCTTTCAAAAAACAACTCTTCAAACAGTTTCTCCCCGGGACGCATGCCCGTGAACACGATGTCGATGTCGCGACCCTCCTGCATTCCGGACAGCATAATGAGGTCCCGAGCGAGGTCGACAACCTTGAGAGGAGCTCCCATGTCGAGCGCCAGCACTTCACCGGTGGTTCCGAGAGCCATGGCCTGGAGCACCAGCTGGACCGCCTCGGGAATGGTCATGAAGTAGCGGCGCATCTCCGGATGTGTGACCGTGACAGGACCCCCCTGCGCGATCTGTTCTCTGAAAACGTTGACGACACTCCCCCGACTACCCAACACATTGCCGAAACGGACGCAGACGCACCTGCCTGCGTAGGTACTCGCCGCTCGGCAGACAATCAGCTCAGCAGCACGCTTCGTTGCTCCCATCACGCTCGTTGGGTTCACAGCCTTGTCCGTCGAGATCATGACGAAGGTTTCGACACCCTCGGCGGTGGAGACTTCGATCATGTTTCTGGTTCCCAGGACATTGTTGGTGACAGCCTCCACAACATTCTCTTCCATCAAAGGAACATGTTTGTGCGCGGCTGCGTGGAACACGATTTCGGGACGATTTAGGCAAAAGACGGATGCCAGCCGCAGCTTGTCGCGAACATCAGCAATCAGCCGATGGATACGGATGCCTGGATAGTTGCGAACCAGCTCACGGTCCAGGTCAAAAATGCTGTTCTCGCCGTGCCCGAGCAGGATCAGTTCTGCGGGATGGGTCAGCGCGATTTGGCGGCAAAGCTCCGAACCGATTGAACCACCCGCCCCTGTGACAAGCACTCGACGATTGGCTAGGAGCTGCGATATCTCATGTGAATCAATTTTCGCGGGCTCGCGACGCAGCAAATCCTCCAACTCAATCTGGCGGAATTGGGTAATTCCGACTCGGCCCGTGAGGATCTCGGACAAACCCGGGATGGTTTCGTGGGGGATCTTCAGTTCGTCACAGACGGCTTTGATCCGACGGATCAGCTTTCCGGGGGCCGCCGGCATTGCGACGATGACCTCCTGGATGTCGTGTTGCCGGACAATCCTTGGGATGTCCTGGAGAGGCCCCAGCACTGGAACGTCGTGGATCGATGTCCCTTGCTTCAGCACGGAGTCGTCGGCAAAGCCGACGGGTTGGAGATTGACGAGTGGATTCGACCGCATCTCGCGAACTACCTGACTGCCCGCGTCGCCGGCCCCCACAATGAGCACGCGTCTGAAACCAGTCATGCCGCCTCTTTGTCGAGCGAGGCGCGTCTTGTCGAGGGCTCGCACACTGAAGCGTGTCCCCCCTACTACAAGCAACATCAGCAGCCCGTCGATCAGCGGGATGGAACGTGGCAACGAGATGCCAGGAATTAGCCCTAGTGCCCTGGTCCCCAGAAAGCCGAACATGTTCAGCGCCGTGGCGATGCCTGCCGCGTAGAGGATGAGGCAAAGGTCGTCCACGCTCGCATAACGCCAGTAGCGTTTATAGATGCCAAGCGCATATAGAATCGGTAGCTTCACGAGCGCGACAGAGAACGCCGCGAAAAAAAGCAGAGGTGCAAGATAGTCGGCCCGCCATTGCTGCGGTTCAATTCGCAGGAATAGAGCCAGTCCCGGCGTGACGGCCAGAAGAATCACGTCGATGATCAGAAAATGTCGGTTTCGGAGTTGTCTGAGCATAACCTAGCGCGGCGTGACCGGAACCAAAGACGGAGGGCGCACTACCAGCGACGCCGGACTTCTCAAAAAGCGGGGAAGGGAGGAATGCAGGAACTGACTTTTATATCGACCAGTAGTGGTTCCATAAACTATTCCTGCATTCCTTTCTTCCTGGCTTCCTGAGAGGAATTCACGGTCCTGCCCTCTCACAATTTTTGCCATTTTCTGCACGGATTTCACCGATAACATATTATTTCCCTCTGCATTACAGCCCGGGCATACTCCGTCCCCGTCACGTTCCATAGGCCCCCCTTCCCTGCGCCTTTCGATAGGCCGAGATACTCTCTTGAGAGTACCGAGTTCTCTTCTACGCTGATCCCGTCTTTTCGTCAACTGTATGCGAGACTTTCATGCGCAACTTTGACGCCTCGATGCCGAGGTCGACCCACTCATCCATCAGTTT
>CAIWXX010000067.1 GCA_903916735.1 uncultured Acidobacteriota bacterium | reverse complement strand
TCGATCGGATCTGGGTGCGTGAGCGCCTCAACCCTCACATTCCAACTCCGGTGGGACTAACGCAATTCAGATCATCCCACTCGTAAACACGCCGAAGCCTTACCCCAACCCCGATGAACTGCCACCGAGTGAGTCCCACCGTCGGCTGATTGCCCACAGACTTCGCACCTACTCGCCCACAATCCATCCGCATGTCCCAAAGAGGTCTCACACGGACGCATCCTTGCCACCCAAACATCCTTCATGCGTCAGCGCTGCAAGCGACGACGCCGAGTTGCAACTGCTACGGTTCATGGGATGCATTGCTGCGGGCTGTTCAGGAGTATTGTGATCAGAGAAGGAGAGTGTGGTATGCGCATTCAGAAATCCGGATCGAGAACAACGTGTTCGATCGCGGCGCTGCCCTGGTCCTGTTTAGCGTTGCCATCTCCAATGGCCAGTCCCCGGGCAGTATCGTGAGTTGGGGACGAGACGACTACGGGCAGGTGAGCGGCACGCCGACCGGCAATGGATTCGTCAAAATCGCCTCGGGTTGGCTGTGCGGTCTCGCCTTGACGTCCGAGGGCAGAATCATCGGCTGGGGAGAAAACGATTCAGGGCAGCTGAATATCCCGAGAACCCCGGAATTCAAAGCCATCTCGGGGGGAGGCAGGTTCACCCTGGCCTTGAAATCCGATGGCACCATCGTCGGCTGGGGGAGCAGCGATTTTGGGCAGTTGGATGGGATGCCCGACACACTCGGATGGGTTGCCATCTCAGCCGGCGGTGGCCACAGCATCGCCAGGGATGCCGATGGCTACATCCGCAGCTGGGGGCATAACTCCAATGGGCAGGTCAGCGGCACGCCGACGGAATACGGCTACACAGCCGTTGCTGCAGGTGGGGATCACAGCCTAGCATTGAGGTCCGACGGCAGTATCGTCGGCTGGGGAAAAAACTGGAGCGGCCAGGCAAGCCCGCCCGCCGGCACTGGATTCATTGCCATCGCTGCGGGTGAAGAGCACAGCCTCGCCTTGAGGTCCGACGGCAGTATCGTTGGCTGGGGAAAGAACAATTACGGCCAGGCGAGCCCGCCTTCCGGTACTGGATTCATTGCCATCGCCGCGCAGGCCGATTGGAGTCTCGCCTTGAGGTCCGACGGCAGTCTCGTCGCTTGGGGAAGTTTTGCCCCCTCCCCGCCCATCAGTTCCGGATTCGTTGCCATCTCAGCAGGTGGTCAACATGGAAGTGCCTTACGCGGATGCTTGATAAAGGCGGCGGTGGTCGACGGGCATGGCACTGTGAGCCCATCGGTCCAGGTGGTGAAAGTCGGCGCGAGTGCCGGCATCACAATCATGTCCGACAACGGCTACCAGATTGCTTCAATCACAGACAACGGTCAATCGATGCCGGTCTCTTACCAGTATGTGATCAAGAACTCGCAAGCGGACCACAATGTCGTAGTGAAGTTCGAGCGTGGATGCGATGCCCCGTCGATCCAGAAGCAGCCCCGGAGCCAGCCGGTTCCCTATGGGCAGAGCGTCAATCTCACTATCGCGGCGGGAAGCGGCCTGCCGTTCACGTATCAATGGTACCAAGGAGTGAGCGGAGACACGAGCTATCCTATCGCGGGCGCCACTAGTGATTCCTATGGCATATCTTCTCTCCGGGCATCGACGGTCTACTGGGTGAAGGTTCGGAACGACTGCGGCTCGACCGACAGCGATACGGCTATCCTATAGGTCACGGGAGGAAACGCCATAGCCCCTGTCATCAACCGCGTCGTGAGCGACAGCGGGAAGCCGGACACCCAAGCCACGATCGTCGGGACGGGGTTCTCGACGCGGAGGAACAACAACGACGTCTATTTCGGCGGCTACCGCGCAACCGTTCTGAAGGCACG
This sequence comes from uncultured Acidobacteriota bacterium, assembly GCA_903916735.1. Taxonomy (GTDB): domain Bacteria; phylum Acidobacteriota; class CAIWXX01; order CAIWXX01; family CAIWXX01; genus CAIWXX01. Next base: position 6,517 of record CAIWXX010000067.1, on the reverse strand, counting down.
CCCCACGAGTTTGACAGTGCTGATACCGAAGCGGTTGGCGCGCAGGCAGTCGGTGAACGTTTTCGTCATCGTCAAGGGAGCCGTCAGCAACGCAGTCCGATTCAAGATCAGATAAGGCTGCTGCCGATTTCGTGAGCCCCGACGCCGGGGCGAGCTCCCGACGGGTCGGTGCAAGCGCAGTTTGTTCGAGGCCGGGCACGAGACCAAGTTTCTCGAAAACAAGATGGCATCGAGGGGATTTCATCGAATCCGCAGCCAATGAAAGGGTGCGATCCGCGGCCGAGGTAACCTCTTCGAGCAGCTCCACCGTCAGTTTTTCGCTATTCTTTCGGAGGAACTACAATGAATCCCTCCCTCACGGCGACATCCCTGATAACCTGATCCAAACAGACTATCGCGCAATCGCGCGGTGACTTGCCTGCCCATATCAACGCCGCCGCTAGTTGTAACGCATCAGCCGCCCGAAGCGGATGCACACGCAACAGACGCTCGGCGACATCTCGAATTGCCGCGACAGGTTGAACTTCAGTCCATTTGTCCACAATGGAATCGAGAACGGTGGTTGCTTGGCTGAGTCCGTTGGCGTCCAGACTTCCCTCGCGAAACCTCCGCGCCAAAGCCGATGTACATTCCACGCGCGTCGCCCACCACACTGCCATCGCTTCATCATCTTTCAAGAGGCGTGTCACTTTCCGCGACATCGGTTCGCTTACACATAGAGGGACTATGGCCGAGGTATCCCAGAACCTCATCGCCCCTCACGACGCTCTTCGAGGAGCGCGGCAAGAACACTCCCCTCCGGATCGGAGGGCCGAGGAAGGGACCAGAACTCCTTTGGGAATCTTCCCCTACCGATGACAACCAACCCTTCCCTTTCCAGCTTTCGCATGTGTTCTGTCATCGCCCTGTGAGTCCGGATCGGGACTATCTTGGCTATAGGCGTGCCCCTATCCGTCACGAGGACTTCCTCGCCGGCCTTCACCTTGGCTAAGTAGTCGCTCAGCGACGCCTTCAACTCTGCCACCGCCGCTTTCTTCATCGTACACCTCTAATGACCATTATAGTCAAAAACAGATGTCTTGCAAGGGCACATTGCTCGCCGTTCCTTGATGCAAGCGTAATCGCGCTCTTTTTCCGAGGCCGACCTCGTGGCCTCATCATCCTCACCTATAAGGCAGCGATGGAGATGCAGTGCATCGGAATCGGCCTGGACGAAGCCGCCGCACTCCGTGAAGCGGCACTCGATGCCTACCGCAGAAAGCATGGCATGCTATCTTCGCAGGAAATAAGGGCGATCCGAAAGCGGATGGGACTCACACAATCCGCATTATCACGGTTGCTGCATCTGGGGAGGGAATACAATCTCGCGTTGGGAATCGGGCCGCAATGTGCAGACTGCCGCGATGGATTTGCTGCTCAGGATGGTTCGCTACATACCAGGCAGCATAACTATTATCCGGCGTCACGTAGCATGATCAGGACCGTATAAGGGCGAGCTCATCCCGATGGTGAAGATGACCTCCATTGTCGGCTACATTGCCGATAAGTCGCGCCCGAGTTCGATCAGGAATGCCTTAAGCCGCGAAACCGGTAGGGTCGATGGCCGGCGCGTTGGCACATACCGCAACGTTTCCAGCCCCTGCCACATCGAACGGAGCGTGCGGATTTCCCGCACTCTGCTCTCCTGATCGCTTCGTGTCATCATGGGTTATGCGGCCTAACATTTGAGGGGCGCTTTCTGAAGGGGCTTGTTCCAGGTGGCTGGCCGCCTTCCGTCCACCACCTCCGCCAGCCCGGGGCCCAGCCTTTGTTCGGTATGCAGCCATGTGATTTCCACCGAACGTACGCGCAGGGATTACGGCCTTCGCCCATGACCTTTTGCTTCGCCACCCCGCCCCGCCTTGAGAATCGCGATGTTCAATTCAGAGATCCGGCAGAGAGCTCGCCACAGCTTCCTGTAGGCGCTGATCCCCTTCCTGACATCCGCCACCTCCCCGGCCGCCAGCAGATACCGCATCTGCTTTCCGCCTTCATATGAAACCGTGATGTACCAGTATGGCCCGTGACGAAGCCGTGGATCCCGATGACAACGGCATCCTGTCTTGCCACAGGTCAGCAGATACCTCACCAAACTTCCGCGAATCACATCCACCCAGCCCGGAATCCGGGCGATCTCACGATTCCGCTGCCGATGCAGCCCGGCGAGATTCCTAGTTTTCGGTCTTGTCATATGGCTTATGCCTATACAAGGCTAGGCCAGTATACTAAAAACCCACTAATGCCAAATAAAAAATTCCCGTTGATCCCATCACTGCTGCCACGCCCTCAATCCCAAACATCGGCCCAGTGAATTATGCATGGGCGGCAAATAGCCTCGGTATCCCCACGAAAGTCCGAGACGGTGGTTCTGCACCCCGCATCGGATGATTTGTTGACACCAAGGCAATTTCGTGACAACGTCATCCAATGCGGCGGAGCGAGCAACCTTAGGAAAGAGGATATTCTCGCCGAGTTCCTGATTGAAGAGAAGCTGGATGGACAGAAATATTTCTCTAGCGGTCACGTTTCCTTTGCTTTGACGGGCTAAATCCCCATCAGGAGATGGACAATGGCCTCCTTCCTCAAACATCATAAACATGGATTATTGTTTCTTCTCATCAACCTTAGTACTATCAACACAGGTTGCAGGCCAGCAGAATTCCCTGATTACTGCCAAGCCATCAACCTTTCACCGCAAATGGGATCAGGAAGGTACACCAATACAATTTGCAAGAATGCAGAATCGGCGTTTCTTTGGATTTCATTCCTCATTGTGAAGTGAAGGTAGGCCGCTGCTGAGGGGGTCGATCGGATCCTTACAACGGACGATTTTTACACATCTTGCGGATAGCAAACGATCCGACATCCAATGGCTGGCTCGACCAGCGCTCAACCATCCCGTCAATTCCAATTGTGCATAGGCGATTGATCTTGGGAGGGCTGATCGCGCTTTCCATTTCACTTCACATCTTGTTGTTTATCGATCTCGCCAGAGGCCCATGTATCCGGCTGCATCTGTGGAGTGAGTCGGATATGTTCTTCTTCGATTCGTGGGCTCGCGATATAGCCTCTGGCGACTGGTTGACACGCAAGCCACTCCATCCTTTCGTGTCATGGCAAGCAGAAGTGGCAAACATCTATTTTCGAGAAAACCCGGACGAGAAAAATCGGGTGGATACGATTGCTCATGGTCTTGAGCCGGCTCGACTCCTGTGGAATGAGTGGTACGGTGGAAGTCAATTCCACCAGGAGCCTCTTTATCCATACCTCATTGCAGCCACCTATCGCTTAGCAGGCTCTGATCCGCGATGGGTTTTTCTCTGGCAGATGCTGTTGGGAATCGGCACTAACCTCCTCATCTATCAGATCACGAGACGTCACTTTGGAGAAACAGCCGGGTTGATCGCGCTCTCATTGGCAACGTTCTGTGGCCCCCTTGTGATGTACGAGCTGATCCTACAGCGGACAGCACTGCAAGTTTTCTGGAGTCTTTTGCTCGTGGAAGTCGTTGAATACGCATACACAACACGCTGCGGTTCAGCTTGGTTGGGGGCGGGGATCGTTTCGGGATTCGGAATACTTCTGAACTCGACGCTGCTTCCGTTCTCAATATCAATTCTCCTGTTCCTCGCTTGGTCCGTGCGACGGTCGATGGGAATGGCTTTCCATCGCATAGTCCCATTTTGTGCCGGAATTTCATTGGTACTTATCCCACTTGTGATACGCAACCAGGCGGTCCACGCACCACTATTTTCTGTGTCGAGTGTCGGCCCAATGGCCTTTGTAGCGGTCAATACTATTGACTACCACCCGGAAGTCGGCTTCTGGGTAAGTCTTGATTATGTGCCTCGGATCATGGGTAAGACCCATGGTCGATTCTTGCCGGCGGTCATCGAAACGATGCGAACGCATCCGAATGCAACCAGCTATATGCAGCAGTTCGGTCGGAAGCTCGAATCGGCTTTGCATTGGTACGAAAAGCCAAGCAACGAAAACTTCTACTACTTTCGTCTTTGCTCATCCACTCTCCGCTGTATGCCGATAACCTTCGCATTTATCGGCCCCCTGGGGTTGCTCGGGCTATGCCTCGCATCGCGCCGCATATCATTGCACCTCTTCCCCCTCCTGATGACGGCCCTCGCTTTTCTGCCGCTGGTCATTTTCTATGTTGTTTCGCGACTTCGTGCGCCGTTTTTTAGCATGTTGATCCCATTCGCCGCATATGCGATTGTCTCGATCACGAAGAATCTGCGCCGAAGAAATGTCATCCTAGCCACATTGCAGATCGTTTCTATTGCCATTTTGACTATCTGGATTTGCCGTCCTCTGCCTCCTGATGTTGACCTGATCCGGCCAGCTGACTATATGGCAGGTCTCACATGTTACTACATCCCCGAAGCCCAACAGGCGGCTTCACATGGAGAATGGATACGCGCGGTGAATGCTATTACGGAAGCTCTTCAAATGGAGCCGGGGTTTGTGCGAGAAACCAGTCGGCTTTCCTCAAAAAGGATTATGAAAGCGAGCCAAAGAGAAGTGGTAGCGATCTTTTCTGATCTCCACCGACTCCATTCGATGATCCTGTTGCATTGTGGACGAAGCCCCGAGGCGAAGGCAGCCTTGATGCGCGCCTGTGAACTTTCTGACGTGGCCGCTCAACATTGAGTCAAGCATCGGGGAACTATCGTCTGTTGAGCTCCCTCGCCCCTAAAAGATATTAAGGTTACTTCTTAATTTACTCATTTCATAGTCAGAGATGAATATAGGTCGTAGGAATGCCAATATGGACTGATCAATATCGCTACAGAAGAGATCATCATTTGCCAATTGATAGGCAAGAAAGTCGTGAAGGGGCCGGCATTGGACAACGGACCAGTGGTTTCTTAATATGAGACCATTGGTCGCTTGTAATGATCTGACGAGGAGATGAATTGACATGACAAACGGGAAGGTGGTTCTCATCACGGGCGCTTCTTCCGGTATCGGGGAAGCGACTGCCATTCGACTGAAGGAGGCGGGTTTCATCGTCTACGCCGCGGCGCGTCGGCTGGACCGGATGAAAGGCCTGAAGGACCGGGGCATTCACATTCTGAAAATGGACGTCACTGATGATGCATCGATGGTTGAAGGCGTCGAGAGTACCATCAGGGATGAGGGCCGGATTGATATCCTTGTCAACAACGCCGGCTATGGATCGTACGGTGCCCTTGAAGACGTGCCCTTGTCGGAAGCGACGTATCAGTTCAAGGTCAATGTGTTCGGCCTCGCACGCCTGACGCAGCTCGTGCTGCCCTCGATGCGAAAAAATAAATGCGGGAGGATCATCAATATCTCCTCGATTGGCGGGAAGATCTACGAGCCCATGGGGAGTTGGTATCATGCGACGAAGTTTGCGCTCGAGGGGCTGAGTGATTGCCTCCGCCTCGAGGTCAAGGACTTCGGCATCGACGTCGTCGTTATCGAGCCGGGCGGGATCAAGACCGAGTGGGAGGGAATCGCTATCGAGAACCTCACGAAGGTCTCGGGCAGTACCGCCTACAAAGACCTGGCTCAGATGGTCGCGAATCTTTTCGCGGCAGCATACAAGCAGGCATCGTCTCCCGACGTCATTGCCAAAGTGATCGAGAAGGCTGTTCGGGCGAAGAAGCCGAAGACGAGATATGCGGCTGGTGCTGGAGCCCGATTGATCCTGTTCGTGCGCGAGGTCCTGTCTGATCGGGCATTCGACCGGCTCGTGCTCGGGTTCATGAAGAGGTACAAATGAACCGCGAGCCTCGTTGAAAGGATGCCAAGAGCATGTGCTCGATACATCGGACATCAATGACCTCGCAGAATAGAGCTACAGCATGACATTTCAGAGAGCACGCAAGCCTGAGGAAAAGGAGGTGCGCCGCAGGGCAATCCTGGTCGCAGCTCGCGATCTGGCACGCGAGGTTGGTCCGATCAACCTCGGACTCAATGAGTTGGGGCGGCGATCGGGTGTGTCCAAGCCGAACATCTATCGTTACTTTGAAAGCCGGGAGGACATCCTTCTCCGCCTCTTCATCACCGAACTCGATGACATCGTGTCTCACCTGGAAAAACGCCTCGGTACACGCCAACTGAAGCGGGCCAAGGTCGCAGCACTCATTGTGGGGGGGTACCTCAAGCGCCCCTTACTGTGTCGGCTGCTGGGCATAGTGGCCTCGATCCTGGAACATAACCTCAGCGCCGATGCCAGCGCCGTTCAATTTGCGGCCCCCGGGAGCGCCGCGTCCCGGGTTGCCTGACAGGGGTCCGATCTATTTCTTGAGCAGGAACTTTGAACTGGTGGCCTGGTCCGCGCCATCAGTCGTGATGATCTGAACTGCGTAGCCCCAGCCGACCTTGGCCACCTCTTTCCTATTATAGGAACCTGCAGTCCAAGGGTACAGCCCATTCGCGAGAGGAACGTTGGTTGCTATGGCGCCCGCGCCAGAAGGCGATGCCAATAGGGATA
>CAIWXX010000066.1 GCA_903916735.1 uncultured Acidobacteriota bacterium | reverse complement strand
CTGGTTAAATTCGGCGCGCAAGGGGCTCTCGGCACCCTGGTGGCCCTGACTCTGGTTCGGGAATTGGGGCCGGTTCTCACGGCGATCATGATTGCAGCCAGGGCCGGTTCGGCTATCACTGCAGAGATCGGCATTCAACGTATCTCCGAACAGATTGACGCCCTTGACACTATGCGTATTGATCCTCTCAGATATCTCATCAGCCCGAGAATTACCGCTTCGATCATCAGCTTTCCCTTGCTCACCGCGCTGTTCGACCTCGTCGGCATTATCGGCGGGTACGTCTCCAGCGTATTGCTCCTGGGCGCCAATGCAAGCACCTATGTTTATCGTGTTCAGACCAGTATGGATCTGAAAGATATCACTGACGGTTTAATCAAGGCGATTGTTTTTGCCGTCATCGTATCGACTGTCTGTTGTTACCAGGGTTATTTTACCCACATGCGCACGGACAGCCATGGCGCAAAGGCCGTCGGGCTCTCCACTACCTCGGCCGTTGTGATCTCCTGCGTGCTTATCCTGGTGTCAGACTATGTTGTGACGTCGCTACTCATCTGAGGATAGCCCCATGGAAGCCCCTTTAATCGAGTTCAAGGATGTCACCAAGCGCTTCGGCGACCGAAGCGTCCTTGAACAGGTCAACCTGCGGATCTACGAGGGACAGATCACTACCATTATCGGCCTGAGCGGCTCGGGCAAGAGTGTGCTCCTCAAGCATATCATCGGACTGCTCAAGCCGGATGAAGGGACCATTCTCTTCAAGGGCAAACCCCTGAGCGAGATGAAAGAAAGCGAGAGTGCCGCCAATCGTGCTCAGATAAGCTACATGTTTCAAGACAATGCCCTTTTCGATTCCATGACCGTCTATGAAAATATCGCCCTTCCCCTTCGGGAGACGACGAACCTGAGTAAAGCTAAGATCGATAGCAAGGTTATGGCCAGAATCGAACAGACGGAACTTGAGGATGCTGCCCATAAATATCCCTCGGAGCTCTCCGGCGGCATGCAAAAGCGGGCAGCCCTGGCTCGGGCTTTGGTCACGGATCCTCGAATCGTCCTCTTCGATGAGCCTACGTCCGGCCAGGACCCGGTTCGGAAAAATGCCATCCTGAGCATGATTGCCCAGTATCAGCGGAAATTCGGGTTTACGGCGATCCTGGTCAGCCATGAGATACCGGATGTCTATTTTATCTCAAACCGTATTCTTGCCCTCTATAATCGATCCATCGTTTTCCAAGGCTCTCCGGAGGAGCTGGAAAATTTCGACCACCCTTTCAAGGATGAGGTCATTCGCAGCCTGGAAGGGCTGCAGAATGAATTAACGGGTCTGTATTCCAAACGTCAATTCAAAGTGATGCATCATGTTCAGTTGACTCAGAAAACACCCGGGGAAACCTACTGCGTTGCGGTTTTTTCTCTGGATGATCTTGATATCATCCAGACGAGCGCGGGCCATAATGCGGCACAGGTTGCCATCCGGGGTTTGGGAATCTATATCGATAAACACTTCGGCGCCATAGGGGGCTTTTCCACACGCCGCCGCAGCAATGAATTTGTTACGGTACTCCCCTATTCGGATATGAAGGAAGCGGAAAGCATCCTCAAGGATTTTGTCAAAGATTTTCAAGAACGGGGCATTCATGACATCTGTGCTGGAGCTCGCAAGCAGACAAGATCGGAGGGGTATGTCGAATTTCCTGTCCTGGCCGGAATTGCCCAAGGTCAACCGATTGCCGACATCGATTCCGTTATCGATGCGGCAAAATCGCAACAAAAAGAAATTGCCCGGCTACGATGCGACGGTAGGAGGTAGGCAGATGAAAAAGTACACGATGGAAACCACGGTTGGCATTTTTCTCGTTTTGGGGCTCCTCTGCGTTGGGTATATGACTTTGAAACTCGGCCATGTTTCCCTGCTCGGCGACAATGCCTATTCTCTCTTTGCCCGATTCACCTCGGTCACCGGCCTGAGAGCCGGCAGCCTTGTTTATATCTCCGGCATTGAGGTGGGGCGCGTGGAGAAACTCACCATGGACCAGGAAAGCCAGAAGGCCGCAGTGGAGATTCGCATTCGGAATGACGTCAAGATTTTTGATGATGCCATTGCCTCTATTAAAACGGAGGGGCTGATCGGCGATATGCACCTCAGCATTGACCCCGGAGGCGCAGGCACGCTTCTCAAGCCGGGTGGAACCATTACCGAAACGCTACCGGCAGTGGACATCACAGATCTCATAAGCAAGTATGCCTTCGGAGATGTGAAAAAACAGTAGTCGCATAAACAGATTAAGAGAGGTTAGCCATGAAAAGACCGATCGTCGTAGTGACCCTCATTATACTCTTGCTGTTTTCTCTTCCGGTATATGCCGGTCCGCCGTTGGACGCGGTTCAGGCTAACGTCAATAAAGTGCTTGATGTATTGCGCGATCCAAAGCTTAAGGCTGCGTCGGCCAAAGAGATTGAAAAGGAAAAACTTCGGCTGATCTATGAACGCATGTTTGATGATGTCGAACTTTCGAAGCGCACTTTGGCCAAGAACTGGAACAGCCTGAGTGTCGCCCAGCGTCAGGAGTTCGTCCAACTATTTCGGCAGGTGCTGGAAAAGGCTTACATCGACAAAATCCTTGCCTACACCGACGAGAAAATTGT
>CAIWXX010000065.1 GCA_903916735.1 uncultured Acidobacteriota bacterium | reverse complement strand
GGGTGCCGGAAATACATTTCCTCGATTTCGAGAGTTACCTCGACACCTATATCGCGACGCTCCATGAGAAGCCTGTTTCAAAAGTGGCTGAGGATCTGGTCTGGTTCGAACAGTACTACTTCAACCACAACGATGACCAGAATCGCCACAAGGTGCTGAGTGACTATGTCAAACCGCAGCTCGCGGCATCCGGAGCATCTACTAAGGCGGGAAAATGAGCGAACGGGGGGCCTTGGGTCCTACGGGCCGGCGTTAGCTGGAGGTGCTGCCAGGTAATCCGTGAGTGACCGCTTCGGCAGGATCCGCTTGAACTCGTCCGCGAGGGCCTTTTGCATCTCGACGAATCGCGGAGAGGATTTCCGGAGGGCGATGCCGTACACGTACAAGCCCGGGTAGTACTCGTAATCCTGCACAAACTCGGGGCTGTCGACGATCTGCGAAAATGTGTAGGAATAGTCCGCCGGCGGGAGCAGGATGAGGTCGGGCTGTCGCGAGAAGAGATAGCCGGCCGAAAAGCCCTGTCGAGCGAATCGGCGATCATGCAATCCCACGAGATCCAGGATGTCGTTGTCGGGCAGCTGCGCGCCGATGAAGCCATATTCGGATGCCGCGAGCACAATGTTCGGCGGCATCTTGCGAACGAGGCCGACGAAGTCGTTCATTCCGTGCCAGAATCCTGCGCGCGATGGAGTGTGACCCGCTTTCGCTACATAGGTTAGATGAGGCGTGTACATTTCGGAAGGCTTTATCCAGTGGTGCTGGTAGTACTCGATAGCCGCCTTCCGTTGCTCATGGTTCGTCAGGAGCAGCAAGAGGCAGATCCCCAATACGGCACGGGCTGCTATGGAACGAACCGGGGCCGGGGCTGCGGAGCGCCCTTCCCAGGCCGAGACGGCGAGCCATGCCGCGAGTACGACGTAGGGAAAGGAGGGGTAGTAGTATCGCGCCGAGGATCCCATGATCTGGTTGACGGTGAAGAAGTAGCCGATGGTGAGCACGACCGGCACAAAAATCGCGGCATATTTCCTCCATTCACGCCGCGAGCAAATGGCGGCGAACAACAGGAGCGCCGGCAGGGTATCTTCCAGGAATTCGAATATGAACCGGATCGGATTCCAGTTGTGAGCACCCAGATACCCCAGGTAGAAGCCGCTGTGCTTGGCGTGGAAGGATAGTGGGATGGCGTCCCCAAAGAGCATTTTCATGAGGCCGGCGTCGAGGCAAAGAAAGGCGAGGAACGCTCCGAGGTACATGGCGGCCCGTTTCGTCTGACTTCGGTCCGATGCGAGCAAGAAAAGCGGAGGGAAGAGGAGACAATAGATCCCGTTGTCGGGCCGAGTCAGAAAGGAGAGCGCCGATGCCGCCACACACATTGCGACGCGCGCTGTCGAGGGCTTCTTGCAGCACCAGATGACGGCACAGATCAGGAGAGTGTTCATGAGCATTGAGAGCGTCGTCTCCATGCCGCTCGTGCTATGAAAGAGGTAGAGGTCGCTGGTGGCGAGTCGAGGAATGACCAGCAGCGGGAGCCAGCTCCGCCGTGCCTCGCCGTCGTCCAGCGCGAGGAATCCGAGAGCGATCAGCGCAACCCACGACAGGAGTCCGACCACGATGGATGTAGCCGTCAGCAGGACGCCGTCATCGAGCGAGCTCGAGCTGCGAAGAGCCGTGATGAGTAGGAGATGAAGAGGGCTGCTGCAGCCATAGCTTGGGCCGTCACTAATGTTCCAGGAGAAGCCATGGCCGCTGAGATAGTGCTTTGCGTAACGCGTGAACATGTAGGCATCGTCGAACTGCGTTGGCACGATGGGTCGGAAGGCAGTCCACGCGTAGTATAGGGAGCAGAATAGCGCCAGTGCGACGATGATTCCTCGAAGCCACCCCGTCGACTTGGCCATTTCAGCTTGGTATGGCAGGGGCGTCCCCCAGATTCCGCGATAAGGACGCATGTGCGGCGTCGACTTCGTCGCTGCGGTGCTCACGGACAATGGCTTTGCTTGCGGCTCCTCGGCTCCCGGCACTCGCGACCTTCTCGCGGGCCTGGGCCCGCAGCTCTTTGCGGCGTTGTCCCGGGATCAGGGCTTTAATCGACCCCTTGCAAGAACCAACGATATGCAAGAGACTCCACCCGGCTGAATTATCGCATAAAAATATGGTCACGATCTTGTATTCTACGTAGAAATTAATCGGAATGCAACGCGAAGAAACCGACTGCCTCCTATCCATCCCGGTGAAGTGCTTGCTGAAGTCCTCGCCGAGGTGCGGTGAACCCGCTTCCTCCTCGCCCTCGAATAAGAACCTCACATTGACCGCCGGCCGGCGGTTGAGTGCGTGCAGTGCATCGAGTGCTGCGGCCACTGAGCGGCCGGTATTTACTTCGCGCCATCTTCGAGGCGTCCGGATCTGAGGATAGGAGTGCACGGAGCGCCGGACCATTCGGCCGGGTTCGTGGGCTGACCGTCGTAGTGCGCGTAGAATGTCACAATTCGCTTGGCTCCAGGGGAGTCAAGTGCCGCATAGACCGCCGGCGGCGCACCCTCGATCTGCAGGATTCTAACATTGAGCCCTCGCTGCCGGTAAAGCGCCGCGATCGCTTCGGCGTTTCGCTCCACCCCCACCTTGTCCGATGCGATATTTGGAATCGCAAGAAGGTGGAAGAAATCTATGACGATCTCGTGTTCATGCGATCGACGCCAGTCGCGGACATCGACGGCGAGTGTCCCGGCGAATGACAGCCCTGACGCACGAATAGCAGCGCCTTGAATTCATTGGGTGATTCATTCGGGTGAGAAATTTTTTTCGCAAAGAAGGGACTAGACGTGGAACCCCGATTCTGCGAAGATAGGGTGAACTTTCCATCTGGAGGGACACCCGGCGATGGAAGGCGTGAGCCTCCTGGCTCTGAAAGAACTTTTGGGACACAAAACGCTTATGATGACCCTTAGATACGCACACCTCATGCCCAGTGAAGGGCATACCGCAGTGAAGCTACTCGACGCTCCGACCGAGATCAACTATACAAAAACTATACAATCGAAGTAGCATTGAAGGTTGGGATGCGAGATAACTTATTGAGAAGGTTGGTGCCGGGGGAGGGAATTGAACCCCCCACGCAGGGATTTTCAGTCCCTCGCTCTACCAACTGAGCTACCCCGGCTGAGGCGGCTTATTGTTTCCCTAATGCCAATCGCCTGTCAAGAGAGAATCCTCGGCAGCAATCCGTCAGCATTGAGATTGCCGGTGAGATTCTCCTTCTTTTTGCAACGGCCAAGAAGCGGAGGGTTTGCAGAGGGGCCTGTTCACATCCGCTACTTGGCACCTCAGCTCCTCTGCAGCAGCCGATGTATGATACCTGGATTGCCCCCGAATCCCAGGAGAATACAGATCGCCTTGACAATTCCGGTCACCCTCGATAGGTTTCCGTGTCAAGTGAAAAGCAAATTCAATGATCCAGTGATGACAATGCGTAGCCGAGTATTGCCTGATCATCGAGTGAACATTCCCCACGAGATGGATATGTTCGCCATCAACACATCGGCAGCGCGATGACGCCGGGAGGCGCCCTTGAAAACAATGATTGAGCCCTATCGCAGCCGGGTGGTCGAGCCCATCCACATGACGACACGCGAACAGCGCGAAGAATTTATCCGGGATGCGCATTACAATCCGTTCCTGCTGAAAGCCGAGCAGGTCATCATCGATTTCGTCACCGACTCAGGCACCTCAGCTCTGTCCACGCGCCAGTGGTCCGGAATGCTCGGCGCAGACGAATCCTTTACCGGCTCGCGCAGTTTCTACCGATTTCGCGAGGCAGCGCAATCTCTGCTTGGACATCGCCATATCATCCCGTGTCATCAGGGCCGTGCGGCCGAACACCTCATTGCTCATGCCGTTATCAAGCCGGGCGACGTGATATTTTCCAACACGCACTTCGCGACGACGCGGGAGAATTTCGAAGAGGCTGGAGCCGTGGCGCGTGACCTGCCGATTCCCGAGGCACTCGATCCAGCGAGCCCTCACCCATTCAAGGGGAATATCGACCTCAACCGCCTTGAAGGCAGCATCCGTGAAGCCGGACCGGAACATGTGCGATTTGTTGTCATCACCGTCACCGACAATTCGCACGGTGGCCAGCCTGTCAGTCTCGCCAATCTGCGTGCGGCGCAGGAGATATGCCGGCGCCATGGCATTCCTCTCCTGCTGGACGCAGCTCGCTTCGCCGAAAACGCCTACCTGATCAAGCTGCGCGAGGAGGAGGCCCGTCGGATGACGGCGCGCGAAGTGGCTCAGGCCATGTTCCACCTGACGGATGGGGTGTTCATGAGCTTGAAGAAAGACGGACTTGGCAACACCGGCGGACTCATCTCAATCAATAGCGATGAGTGGGCCGAGAAGATTCGCATTCGCCTTCTGGTGAGCGAGGGAGTCACGACAGCCGGCGGCCTCGCCGGGCGCGACCTGGAATCTCTCGCCGTCGCTTTCGATGAAGCACTTGATGAAAACTACCTCGCTTATCGCATCGCATCGACCTGCGCACTAGGGGAACAGCTGGCTGCCGGCGGTGTGCCTGTGTTGCGGCCGTTCGGAGCGCACGCCATCTACGTGGACGGACGTGCCTTCTGCCCACACCTTCCGGATGAACAGCTCCCAGCGTGGTCGTTGTCAGTGGCGCTCTATGTGCATGGAGGCGTGAGGAGCTGGGAAACGGGCAATGTCATGATGGGGCGCCGTGATAAAGCCGGGGGCCGCTGGACATGGCCGGCGCTCGATCTTCTGCGCCTCGCCATCCCGCGACGCGTCTATTCGAGCAATCACCTGTCTTATGCCGCAGAGACCCTGATTGATCTCTTCGAGCGACGCCACGAAGTGCGAGGCCTTCGATTCATCTACCGCCCGCCGGTCCTGGCTCAATTCGTGGCAACCTTTGAACCAGTATAGATGGCGGATAACGCCATGCTGGTGCCGGGCTTGAAGAGGATCGATTCAAGAACCATACAATTGTTCAACGACGATTTCGTCACTTTGAAAAGGAAGGCAACATGGTAAGGCTGATTTCATTCTCGATTTTTCTTGCGTTGTTTGCATTCGGGAATTTTCAGGCCTCGGCCCAAGAGAGCTCACGACTTCCGGGTTCCGACCGCTTTCCAGCGGATCATCACTCTCTCACTCACACTATTTCCTTCTCCGACATGAAAGCCTTTCTCGATCAGATCGACGGCAAGGGGCCGGTCAAGGTGACGGTGGAAGGCCGGAGTGCGGCGAACCGCCCCGTCTACCTGGTTCATTTGAACCGGGGCGGGGAGAAGGCCGCATGGCGAGTGCTTTTCTACGCGCAACAGCATGGCGACGAAGTCTCGGGGAAGGACGCCTTGCTGTACATGATTCGAACCATTGTCGAGAAACCCGAGTCGTTGCCTGAGTCGGTGGATCTCTGGATCATGCCGATGCTGAACCCTGACGGGGCCGAAGCGAACAGCCGCCGGAACGATGCGGGAGCCGATTTGAATCGTGATCATCTATCCCTTCTGCAACCCGAAACGCAAGCGCTGTATCGCGTCTGCCGGCGGGTACTGCCTCATATCGCCGTCGATTGCCACGAGTTCACGCGGGATTCATCCGATTATCGCGATCGTGGGTGGACGGAATGGCCGCTGATTATGATGGACGGGCTCAACCATCCACTTTTCGACGAGAAGCAGATAAAGGCCACCCAGCGCTGGGTTGAAGGCGCAACGCCCATCATGGAAAAGGCGGGCCATGCCTATATGCGCTATGTTGTCGGCGATGCGCCTCCGGACGGCGAACTGCGCCATTCGGCGCCGGATCCCGACGACGGTCGCAATGGCATCGGCGCGTATGGTGGGCTCTCCTTCATCATCGAAGCCGGTGTCTCCCGATCGTCTGCCAATCCCGATGCGGATCTCGCGCAGCGCGTCGATGCATATCTCGGCCTGCTGTGGCCGTTCATCCGTGATGATCGGCACCGCCGCGATGATATGCAGGTGATTCAACAGGCGCGGCAGAGCAAGCTTCCCGCCTTCATTCCGACAAACTGTTTCTGGGGCAACGTCGGGCCTCGCGTGACCGACTTCCCCGTCATCGATCAGGCTTCAGGTTTGAAACGACTTGTTCCGACGGCCAATTTCATGCACGACCTGATCGTCAAAAAAAGCGTCCAGACACCATGGGGCTATGCCGTTGATTCTTCCGCGGCCGAGATCATCTCGGCGCTGCTCGATCGGCATGGCATTCATTACGAAAGATTGAGCACGGCACGTACTCTCAGCGCTGAACGATGCAAACTGATAGCTATCGAGAGCGAGTTTGACGATGTCTACAATCGTTACCAAGGTCGTCAGATCGTCCAGCGTGAGCCGGCCGCCCCTCACGAATTCCCATCAGGCGCTTTGATTGTCTCGCTGAATCAAGAAGCGGGATTGCGAGCCGTGCTCGTCCTCGAACCCACGATGCTCTACGGCCTTTTCCAATATGCGCCTTTTAAAGCGCTCGTCGGACCCGACGGCATCTGTCCGGTTTGGCGCGTCATGAACGGTGAAGAGAAGCCGGCTCGATAGCAATCCAGACGGTATCAAATCGGAAGACCGGCTGCACTGCTCAGCGTCGTCCCTGAAATCCGCGACCAAACCGCAGATTTCGGTGAATCTGTCACGGTCAGCATCACGTTTGAATTGACGGCTCTCGGATTGGAGGCCGGGCCACTGGCAGCCGCCTCCATGCTGATGCCGGACATGCCGTCCATGGATGAACACGCATCGAACAACATCATTCAACTCGCTCTTGGACCGCATGCCACCCAGGTTTTTCGTGGGAAAGCTCTAGAGTAGGCTGGGATCGCCTTCAAAGAGGTCTCCTTGACCAGGAGCTCGCCGCGTGATTTCCCGCAGGAATGGAAATGCAGTGACGAGTGTGGAGGGCACATCTACGGCCGAACGGGCCAACAGCGATTTAAGCTGCAAGGCATTGGCCGGTGCCTGCCCATGAAAGTGATTGTTCATGATGACATAGATCGTGGCCGATCGCCTTGCCATGTCTTCGATCCGTTGCGCCCACTCCTGGAGCTCTTGAGAGGAATAGAGATAATCATAACGCGTCGTTGCATCGGCTTCCTCATTAAACCACTGGTGATAATTCCGGCCGTGCATCCGGACGTAGCCAACAGAGGACGTGGTCATGTCAGTCGGTCCGATCGAACGTGAGATAAGCGGTTGATCGATATTGCAGAAGCCGACATTCAAGCTGTGGAGATACTTGAAAAACTCTTGCGTGTTGAAGGAGTCATGCCGGATTTCGACCACGAGTGGAAACGCGGAAAAGATCTCCAGCAGGCGTCCCAGCTTCTCTCGGCCTTCCAGTGTGTTCTTGAAGGAATAGGGGAATTGAAGGAGTAGAGCGCCGAGCCTCCCTTCAGCCGCAATTGCTTTCAATGGAAGGAGCGCTGCGGTTAATTCACCGCTTCCGACCGGCTCGGGGTCATGTGTGAATCGTTTCCAGAGCTTGGTTGTGAAGCGAAAATCCGGGAGCTGTGCAACCCTTTTCAACCAGCTCACGACATTTCGTTCCGGAGGCGGCTGGTAAAAGGTTGTGTTTAATTCAATCGTATCGAAATAGCGCGCGACGTGGGCGAGCTGGTCCACTTTCCCGGCAGGATAGACAACTCCCTGCCAGTCGGGGTAAGACCATCCCGCGATTCCGATATGAATGCGGCCGGACATTGCGATATCCCCAGTTGTCAGTCCCTGATTTCCAGGGGCATATTTCGAGACAAGATCAAATGCATCACTGGAAGATTATCAAAGCCGACAAAACAACGAAAGTGATCAAGGCCTGATCCTGATTGACGTTGCCCTTCTCCCTGCATTATAAGAAGGGGAACTAAACTCGCCGATTCGATCATAGATGCGATTATTGTCTTGGCGCGCCGGCGGTCGACAATATTTTTCCCCAGGAGGAAGAGAACCATGAAACAACCCATCACAATCGCTCTGGTTGTCCTGTGCGCGATTTTGCTCATCACGCCTATGTTCACTCTGGCTCAAGAGAAACCTGCTTCGACTCCACCCGCCAACAAACCCGTCTTTCTTAAACACGATGCCAACGTCGACGGAAAGATTACTCACGACGAATTCAGCGCCCGCCGGAAAGCCTGGTTTCAGGAGATCGATGTCAACGGTGACGGCAAAGTGACTCAGCAGGAGTGGGCCGCCTTTCATGTCAGCAGTTTTCAAAAAATGGACGGTGCGGATAAGGACGGCATGGCGACACTCGACGAGTTCATCATCTTCTTTGCAGGCCCGGATGCCAAAGTGGAAAAAGCGGAAAGAGAAGCGATTGCCAAGGCCGCCAAGCCTGGTGAAACCAAGTGCGATTTCGAAAAAATGGACACCAATGCGGATGGGACGCTTGCCTTCGGCGAGTTTGTTGTGGCCTGGGAGGGGAGTTTCAAGGAAGCCGACACTAATCAAGATGGAAAACTCAGCAAAGACGAATACATGGCCTACCGGAATAAGGAGTTCACGAAAAAAGATAAAGACAAAGATAGCGTGATGACCATGGAAGAGATGGTCCCGCCCGAAACGAGATAGCCATGTGGGAGGGAGCAGCGAACGAGCTGTGATCCTGAGAAGTGGTGAGCTGAAGCGGAGGCTCTTCACAGCGATCCGACTGCAATATTGAGATGATATAGAAGGCTTTGCATCTCTGCGGCCGTGCGTCTTTGCGTTGAGATGGGGGCTCGATGACGGCGGCACACGTTCGAGGCTGCCCGGTCGGGGCTTCACGCCTTCGCTTTTGCCGTTTGATGATTTCCGGCAAGAAATTCAGCGAGCCGCAAGGGATCGATATTTCCACCGGAGAGAATGACTCCGATTTTCTTTCCTGCCAACCCCGTTACATGGCCGCTCATCAAGGCTGCGACAGGAGCTGCGCCGCTCGGTTCGACAAGTATTTTCAGCCGCTCCAGCAGGAAAAACACAGCATCGATCATTTCATGATCGCTGATGAGAGCAATCGAGTCGAGATGCTGTCGCATGATTGGGAAAGTGATTTTCCCGGGCGCCGTTGGCAGGAGGCCGTCGCCGACTGATTGCGCCTGAGATGTTGTGACCCGTTCGCCTTTCTGCAGCGAAAGAAAGGCATCATTCGCATTCTCCGGTTCGACTCCGATCACTCTCATTTGAGGGCGCAGCGCATGAGCAGCAATGCTGCATCCTGAAATCAAGCCACCTCCGCCTACGGGCGCCAGCAGCATATCGAGATCCGGCACATCGGTTACCAACTCCAGAGCGGCTGTGCCCTGGCCGGCGATGATGTATGGGTGATCAAAGGGCGGCACGAGTGAGAGGCCGCGCTCGTCGCACAGTCGGCGCGCAATTTCTTCGCGACTCTGCTCGACCCGATCGTACAAAATGATTTCGGCGCCGTACTCCCGCGTGGCCCTCATCTTGACCCCAGGCGCGTCATATGGCATCACGATCACGGCAGGGGCATCGAGGAGCTTGCCGGCGAGAGCCACACCCTGAGCGTGATTTCCCGATGAAAATGCAACGACTCCGCGCCGCCGCTGCTCGGCGTTCAATCGGCTGATCGTATTATAAGCACCACGTAGCTTGAAGGCACCTGTTCGCTGGAAATTCTCGCATTTCAAGAATACCTGCGCACCGACGCGTGCATCGAGTGTTCTCGATGTGAGAACAGCCGTACGATTAACAATGCCGACAAGCCGCTGCGCAGCTGCTTTAATGTCATCAAACGAAACAACTGGCTCCATCGTCCGGAGGATTCTCTCACAAAATCCGGTCGAGGTGCCAGAGCCGGCGCGGGCTTCTCAAGACTACGGCAACGTGAAACGCCTGACTGAACCTGAGCGACGCCGCACTTTTTGAGGAGTTCCCCAGCCATCCGGCCTTTCGCTGCCACATCAAGTTTCGGATCTGACGAGGCGGATCCCTTGATGTGTGAATGCGGCTCCACCTCAAAAGTGATTTCAGTAATCGAAGCACGATCTCAGCCGAATCTGGAGACGCGAATTCCAAAACACGTCAAATACCGTTTCGATTTTCTCCAGCTTCCCTCACGAGCCCCACCGGTCTCATTCGATTCCCCCGATCCCCAAGCAAATTTCCCGGATTCCTATCATCTCTAACGCCGGTATCCGGATTCCCAGGTCGAGTCGGTCCAATTTTCGATTCGCATTGACACCAGCCCGCTGCAAATCTACATTTTGATCCTGTTCCACCATCGACCCCCGCAAAATAACTATCCGCCGCGCCATCCTCCATCCCCAAGGACGGAGGATGGGTGTCAATATCGATGCGAGGATACTCAATTTACTACGTTCGTGGCATTTGAGCATCCAGAGCAGAAAAGCAAAATTCTATATCCCGCCATTCCTTATCCGTGGATTTCGGAAACCATGACGCATATTGAAGGCTTGTCGAATGATCACGATTCGTGGCCAGGATGTTGGAGATGGCCGTCTAAAGTCTGCCGCCGTACACCCACATGAACTTCTCGAAGTTATGCCAAAGCGCGGTATCGATGTGTGCGCTCTACTTTATTTCACCGGAAACTGCACTGTATTGCTCGTCTGCCCGTCCACCACTATGTACACTCCATACGTTCCCTTCCGCAATCCCGGAATAGAGATTTTGGCGATTCATGACCAAATTCAAATGATACAAAAGTCCAATAAATTGCCACGGCGCGAACGGGGTGTCGCCAGAGGGGTGGGAGCGATGGTTGTCAAAGCCATTTTGTTTGGTTTCGGCCATGCCGTGTTAGGAGATTGATTGCAGCCGAGCGATAGATTCAGTACGATTGATGTGTTCGGCTTTATCAATGAGGTGTCTTTTTGGAACGTGGAATTTCATGCGACTATTCCTTCATCGATCGGTCAATCGTTCTGATGAGGCATCTCTGCCTCCGGCTATTGCCATTCGACAGCGGAGGTTGCCTGACAAGTGTTGAGTTAATTCATGAGACAGTCTGATAGACATGAGGAGGATCATTATGTCATTAAAACAGGCCGTGTTTTTCATGTCGATGTTTTTCTGGATGGCGCCTGCCTTCGTAGCGGCGCAGGAGTGGGAGCGGCTTGGATCTCGCGAGGTCAATTTCGGTCTTGATCATGACGTCATTTCATGCGCCGGCGAAGGGGCATTCACTGCGATCAAGCTAGAGGTCCAAGGCGGGAACGTCGAAATGTATAACATCAAGCTGGCATTCGGCGACAATCAGAGGTTCTCGCCCGATACGAGAATTCAATTCGAGGAGGGGTCATGGAGCCGGACCATCGATCTGCCCGGGATAGCCCGATCGATCCGTACAGTCGAGTTCTGGTATCGCAGCCGACTGACAAACGGCCGGGCCACAGTGACACTGTTTGGCAAGCGAAGCAATGAGATCATCGTTGAGCCCGGTTGGGAGAAGCTGGGGACGCGAGTGGTCGATTTCATCGGTGATAAAGACGCGATCTTCTGTGAGGGAGAGGGCCGGTTTACAGCCATCCGGCTCTATGTCGAGAATGGCGATCTCATCCTCTTCAATATCAAGATCACCTTTGGAGATGGCACATCATTCTCGCCCGGAACTCGAATGGAATTCCAGGAGGGGAGTCGGAGCCGATCAGTCGATCTACCGGGTGTTGCTCGTGTGATTCGGAAGGTTGAACTGTGGTATCGGAGTGAACCCGGGAAGCCCAAGGCGACAGTCACACTGTATGGACGTGCTGCTGTCAACGCCGCAATCATTGAAAAAAGATCATGAAATAAGGATATCGCAAGAATCGCCGGATCGTCGCCGACTATCCGAAGCCTGTTCGCGAGATTCTCGAGCCAGGGAGAATGGAATTTTTTGCCGGCAAGATGGACTTCAACAAACTGGACTTCCTGCCGCGGCTGATCGTCAAAGCCATGAAGACTCCTCAAGGGGATTCCCGCAACTGGGATGCGATCGGCGTCTGGTCTGATTTGCTCTATGGTGAGATAGTGACAACCACATAGGAGTCCCCACACAGAGCCCATAACCCCCACGATGAAGAGCGCCCATGTTCAGTGGCATTTTCTCGGAACTCATTGTTGATGACCCCCTCGATCATCGACTGTTTCCATCTTGCAATAAAATCCGTTCCGGGCTCAGAGTGAAATGATGAGTCATTTTCGAAAGAATTGAGAACTCTTCAGAATGAAGAAGTTAGAGAATCCAGAATTGAAATTAGGGGACGCTTGAATTATTAAATAAATAGGGTGAAAAAGATGAAGATATCAATCTTTGGAAATAAAGTGACTGAGAGCCGAAATATCGCCGTCATCGCAATCGGGGTTCTCGTGATCGTGGTTTTGGCGGCCGTTGCAAGAAGCAAGGATGAAAAAATGCCCGCGAAGAATAACCAGACCTACAATCAACTCACACCTGAAGAAGAGAGAGTTATCGTCAACAAGGGAACAGAGCTCCCATTTACTGGGACGTATGCCACGAATAAAGCCAAAGGGTTTTACACATGCAAACGGTGCGATGCACCTCTTTACATGTCGGACAATAAATTTGATTCCGGCTGTGGCTGGCCCAGTTTCGATGATGGGATTGAGGGAGCAGTCAAACGAATTCCTGATCCTGATGGACAGCGCACCGAAATCGTTTGTGCCAATTGCGGAGCCCATTTGGGGCACGTGTTTGTGGGCGAGGGATTGACTCGAAAAAACATCCGACATTGCGTGAATTCGATTTCCATGAATTTTATCCCCATCGAAAAAACAGAAAGAGCGATCTTTGCCGGCGGCTGTTTCTGGGGGGTCGAATATCATTTCCACAAAGTGCGAGGCGTGCTCCAGACGACCGTGGGATATACGGGGGGACACAGTTCAAATCCCACGTACGAGCAGGTTTGCTCTGGAACGACCGGCCACAGGGAGGCACTTGAAGTCGTTTATAATCCGGCCTTGGTCAGCTATGAGCAATTGGCAAGACTGTTTTTTGAAATTCACGACCCGACACAGGTCAATGGGCAGGGGCCTGATATCGGGGAGCAGTATCAATCGGAGATTTTTTACGTGAATGATCAGCAGAAAGAAATCGCTCAGAAGCTGATTGATATCCTGAAATTAAAAGGCGATAAGGTCGTCACGCGGCTCGTTCAAGCCGGCACTTTCTGGAAGGCTGAGGATTACCACCAGGATTACTACGAAAAGAAGCACGGCTCACCCTATTGCCATGTCTACACAAAAAGATTCTGAACGGGATCAGCCGGGTTCGCCAGTGGTTTCTATTTTCGACATGCCATGAGGGCCGTCGATGGTGCACGTCAAGAAATGTTTGGCGTATGGCAGTCGATGATCGAATGAATCCGCTGCGAAACCGGTGGGTGGCTGTATTCGAGGAAGACCTTCAGGGGATGAGGAGTCAAGTTCGATAAATTTTCCACGCTCAATTTTTTCAGGGCAACGATGAATGCCTCTGCCTTTCGAGTGGTTTGAACCGCATAACGATCCGCATCCAGTTCATGCCGGCGGGAAAAATAATTCATGACGATGGAAAGAATAGAGCTTAAGGGCGTATAGAGAAAACCGAAGAAAACCAAGCCGGCATAAATCGAGATGTGTTCCATTTTGAAAGCGGCAAATAGGCCCGGATTCCGGATGAAGAAAGAGAGAAGAAAGAGCAGGAAACCGGTCTCCAGGATCGATGCGATCGCCAGTTTCATGATGTGTCTCAGTTTGTAATGCCCCATTTCGTGAGCGATGATTGCCAGTAATTCATCAACGCTGTGCTTCTCAATGAGAGTATCGAAGAGCACGATACGGCGGAAGCGGCCGAACCCGGTGAAAAAGGCGTTGGTTTTGCTGCTGCGCTTCGAGCCGTCCATTCTGAACAGGCCTTTCATCTTGAACCCCTGTTCTTGCGCGTAGACTTCAACTGCTCTTTTCAACTCGCCATCTTCGAGAGGGGTGAATTTATTGAAGAGGGGCATGATGACCACGGGGGCAATGTAGGTCATGAACAGCTGAACGGTTGTGATGGCGATCCAGACAATGATCCATGCGGATTTCCCGGCAACACTAAAAAACCAAATTACCATGGCCAGGAGCGGACCTCCGAGGATGAGCATCAGGAGAAAGCCTTTTAATAAATCCATCACGAACGTCTTCGCTGTGGTTTTATTAAATCCATATTTTTCTTCGATGACGAAAGTGCTGTAGATACTGAACGGCAGGGAGAGGATCCCGGTCATGAGCGACAGAATCAATACGTAGACAAGGCCGGTCAGGATAGGACCCTGAGCCAGGCGGCGGGCCAGATGATCGATAATGTTAAACCCACCAAGCGGAATGAAAGCCAGGATGGCTGTGGTTGCGAGGCTGCCATGCAGCAGGCCGAAGCGAGTCCGTTCGCGTGTGTATTGTTGCGACCTGAAGTACTTTTCTTCGTCGTAATATCCGACGAAATCCTTGGGCAGGCGATGGTCGAGACGACGCAGATTCAACCATTCGACGATAAGGTCAAGCAGAAAATCGCCGGCCAGCACGAGGAGAATAAATAGGAGATAAAAATTCATGCGCTCACTTTATATCGATAATGAATCGCCCTTGCGAAAGGGAAAATCAAGGCGCTTTTAAAAGAAATCAGCTCTCAGTTGGACACATGATTTCCAATCCGAGAGCCGATTGTGATTTTTACTTTGCGGCCGGCTTCCACCTCAGCACGGGTGTGCGCGCGGCGCGGGCTTCATCGAGCTTAAGGACGGGTGTCGTGTACGGGGCGTTTTTGACCAGGTCCGGGTTTGTTTCGGCTTCATCTGCGATCGTGTTCATGGTCGCGATAAACCGATCAAGCTCCTCAAGCGGTTCGCTCTCGGTGGGCTCGATCATCAACGCGCCGCCCACGATGAGCGGGAAGTAGATGGTCGGTGGGTGGAACCCGTAATCCATCAACCGTTTCGCGATGTTGAGCGTTGATACTCCCTTTGGCGCTTGCCGCTTATCATCAAAAACCACCTCATGCATGCAGATTCTGTCGTAGGGGAGGTTGAACCGCGGCTTGAGCTTCACGCGCAGGTAGTTGGCATTGAGCACGGCTGTTTCGGCGATGGCTTTCAATCCTTCCGGGCCCATATTCAGAATGTAAGTATAGGCGCGGACGATGATGCCGAAATTTCCGAAAAATCCCTTCACCTTCCCGATTGAATCGAGCCGGTTGACGTTGAAGCGCAGCGTCCCGCCGGGCGCTTCTTCGACGATCGGAACGGGTCGAAATTTTTCCAGATGCCCGGCGACTCCAACCGGACCGGCCCCAGGGCCTCCTCCACCATGCGGAGTCGAAAAGGTTTTGTGGAGATTGATGTGGAGCACGTCGACTCCGAAGTCTCCGGGTCGCACCTTTCCAAGAAGCGCGTTCATGTTGGCGCCGTCCATATAAAGCTGAGCCCCAACATCATGCAGCATCTTGGCGATGGTCCCGATCTCTTCTTCAAAGAGGCCGAGTGTGCTGGGATTGGTGATCATGAGCGCCGCGACCTTCGGCGAGAGATTCTTGCCCAAATCCTCGATGTTCAACCCTCCACGTTCGTTGCTGGCGATCTGAACGACATGCAAACCGCAAATATGTGCACTGCTTGGGTTTGTTCCATGCGCTGAATCGGGGATGAGCACGATGTCGCGGTTTTCGCCGCGGGAATCATGATAGGCCTTGACCATGAGCATTCCAGTAAGCTCTCCGTGGGCTCCCGCAGCCGGTTGCAACGAAAAAGCCGACATCCCAGTGATCTCACAGAGCATCTCTTCGAGCTCTTTGATGATGCGCATGCACCCCTGCACCTGTCGCTCGGGCCAGTACGGATGGGCGGCGCAGAATCCTTCCATCGCCGCCACTTTCTCGTTGATCTTGGGATTGTATTTCATAGTACAGGAACCGAGCGGATACAAACCTTCATCGATCGAGTAGTTGAGCTTCGACAGGTTCACGAAATGTCGGATCACTTCGGGTTCACTAAGCTCTGGAAATTCCGGTATGTCCTTGCGGTAAAATTTTCCAAAATAGGCCGCCGGATCTATCGGCTTCGCGGTTGTCGTCGGCACTTCGTATCCTGTTCGGCCGGGCCTGCTTTTTTCGAAGATGAGTTTCTCTTGCAGTTTCATAATGCCTCCAGCTCATGCACTAAACAGTCAATATCTTCGCGCCTCACCATTTCCGTGAAGCAAAGGAGCAGGCATGTGGACAGCTCGGGATAGAGATCTCCCAGCGGGAGGCCTGCGATGATGCCTTCGTTCTGTAGCCGTTCGTGGGCCTTCCGGGCATCCATCCCCACATCGACGACGAACTCATTGAAGCCAACTCCGTTGAAGCGGAGCTTGAGTTTCCGCGAAGATTGCAGCGCCGCCCGCGCATGGACAGCCAACGACAGGTTCAGCCCTGCCAGATCGCGAAGTCCGCGTTTGCCGAGCGTCGACAGGTAGATTGTCGCCATCAGGGCGCAGAGGCCTTCGTTCGTGCAGATGTTGGACGTCGCCTTCTCGCGCCGAATGTGTTGTTCGCGCGTTGCCAGTGTCAGAACGTAACCGCGCTTTCCGTTTTTATCGATGGTTTCTCCGACAAGCCGCCCGGGCATGTTGCGGACATGCTTGGTGAGCGCGGCCATGTAACCGAGCGCCGGGCCGCCGAAACTAACCGGCACGCCGAAGGATTGAGCTTCGCCGACAGCCAGGTCGCAGCCGTATTCGCCGGGGCTCTTGATGAGGGCCAGCGAAAGAGGCTCGGTTGTGACCGCCACCGAGAATGCGCCGCGAGCCTTCGCCAGCGATGAAGCTTCCTCCCAGTTCTCGATGCATCCAAAGAAATTGGGGCTTTGGATGATGATGGCTGAGAGATCATCGCCGGCTTGATCGGCCGCCGCTTTCATGTCTGTCGTCCCATCATCTGTGAACCCGACTTCAATCAAATTGAATCCCAGGTTTTTTGCATAAGTCCGGCAGACCAGTCGGTATTCCGGATGCACTGTTTTCGGGATGATAAACGTCTTGCGGCTGTTGGAGCGGTTGGCCATGAGCATGGCTTCGGCCGTGGCCGTCGCACCGTCATAGAGCGACGCATTGGCGATGTCCAAGCCGGTCAGCTCACAAATCAGCGTCTGGTACTCGAAGACGCTCTGCAGCGTCCCCTGGCTGATTTCCGGCTGATAGGGCGTATAGGCGGTGGAAAACTCCGACCTGGTCGCAAGTTGCGGGATGTGAGCAGGAATGTGGTGCTGATAGGCGCCTGCTCCAACAAAAGAAAGACAGGAAAGCTGGTTCATCCCGGCCAGCTTGGCCATGTGACGATCGACGTCCAGTTCGCTCATCGGCCCTGCGACCTGCAGAGGCCGCTTGAACCTCAACTGTGACGGAATCGACTCGAAAAGATCATCGATGGATGTGACGCCGATGCCGTCGAGCATCAGGCGCTTTTCATTTTCTGTCAGTGGTATATAGCGCACGATTCATTCCTCCAACTCTGTCGAAGGACAGTTGACGAAAATCTCCGGCGGGATCGCTTGAGGCTGGATCCATTGGCCCCGCCGAAAAAAAACAGTCGAGACCTGCAGAGCGTGGCGTGCCTAATGCGCACCCTTCTGCTGAATGTAATCTTCGTATTGGTCGGAGGTCATGAGTTTTTCCAATTCGACCGGGCTGCTGACCTTGATCTTGATGAGCCATGCAGCTCCATGAGGATCCTGATTCAGTTTCTCTGGCGCTTTCCCCAGTTCTTCATTGATCTCGATGACCTCTCCAGAGACCGGCGAATAGACGTCGGAGACCGCCTTCACCGATTCGATTGTGCCGATCGATTGGTGTGCTTCCAGACGCATGCCGACTTTCGGCAGATCGACCAAAACCATATCTCCCAGCTCGCGCTGAGCAAAATCGGTGATCCCCATCGTGCCGACACCGGCTGTGACACTGATCCATTCATGTTCGGGCGTGTAACGACGATCCTGCGGATAATTCATGATCTCTTGCCTCTCCCAATATTGTAGTGAACCGAACCCCTTTCTACAGCGGCTATTTCTTCTTGCGGCTATAGAAAGGCGTTTCGACGATCTTTGCCTTGCATGGTTTTTCCCGGATGGCGATTTCGATTTCAGTTCCAACCGGCGACATCCCGATGGGAACGTAACCGAGCCCGATCGCCTTTTTAAACCATGGTGAATGTGTCCCGCTCGTGACCGCTCCCACCTGCTGACCATCCTTCACGATCGGGTATCCCTGCCGTGCGATCCCACGATCGATCATTTCGAATCCGACGAGCTTGCGAGTGAGACCGCGTTGTTTCTGCGCCGCGATGATATCGCGCCCGTCGAATGGGCCCTTATCCCAGGAGACGATCCATTCGAGATCGGCCTCCAGTGGAGTTGTCGTGTCATCGATCTCGTGGCCGTAGAGGGCCATTTTGGCTTCGAGGCGGAGGGTGTCTCGAGCCCCAAGACCGGTCGGCAGCAATCCGCAGCCGATGTTGTCTTCGAGAAGTCGTTCGAAGACGGCCGGTCCCGCGTCCCAACGAACATAGATCTCAAAACCATCTTCACCCGTGTAACCGGTTCGGGAAAGGATCGCTTTCTCGCCCATGACTTCGCCTTCGGTAAACCAGTAGTACTTGATCTTGGTGAGATCAACGTTTGTATAGGGACGAAGGATGGACTCAGAGAAAGGCCCCTGGAGTGCAATCTGCGAATATTGAGGGCTCCTGTCTTCAACCGTACAGTTGAAGCCGGCTGATCGCTCCTTCATCCATGCGTAGTCCTTGTCGGAATTGGAAGCGTTGACGCACATGAAATAAGAGTTGTCGGAGAATCGATGGCAGAGGAGATCATCGACGAAGGTGCCTTGATCCGTCATGAGCCCCGAATATCGAATCTGCCCAAGCTTGATCTTGGCGGGATCGATAGAGAAGACCTTTTGCAAAAACCGAGTCGCATCCGGGCCGAATACAAAAATTTCCCCCATGTGGGAGACATCGAAAATGCCCGCTCGAGTGCGGACGTTGACGTGTTCCTGGGAGAGGCCAGAAAATTCGACAGGCATCTCCCATCCGCCAAACTCGACCAATTTTGCTTTTAAATTGTGGTGGATTTGATTGAGTGCTGTTCGTTTCATTTTTCCTTCCATGTGAAGTTTGAAAAATTACTACACATCAAGGCAGAGAGTCAAGAAATGGGCAGTCCTGCGACCAACAGTCAGCGTCAACGATAAGGCGTTGATTTTTCAAAGCAAATAAGAATTTTCCAACGCTTTTCAGAAATAGAGGAAATTTTCACTTAATATTTGCCTTCCCCTTCGCCCCGCCTCATGGCAACTCCAGGGGCGCGGGAGTCTCCTGGGGATGACAAGAGTGTCCACTTTTTCTAACACACAAAACCGAAAAATGGACCTAATTCATTGATATCCAATCAAGGAGATATCTGGCACGGCGTTTGCAGAGAAATTGATGAGACGAAAGGAAGGGCGGCATGAGAAAAATATTTGGGCTAATCGTGGTTGCTCTTTTGGCAAGCACAACCTATGCGGGGGCGGACATTGGTGTTGGGTTTCACTATCGCGGTCACTCTCATCATGGAGGATTCTACCCGCATTATTACGGATATTACGGACCCTCCTACAGCTGGTACCCATTCTACAGTTCGATAGGTGTCTACGATCCGTATACGGATGTACGATGTGAAGTGAAGCCGAAGGATGCGTCCGTATTCGTCGATGGATACTATGCCGGGATCGTCGATGATTATGACGGCTTTTTCCAGCGGCTGAAAATAACTCCGGGTTCGCATACGATCACATTCCGGAAACCGGGCTTCGCGCCATATAGTGTCAGCCTCTACGGTGCTCCCGGATCCGATGTTCATATCAAACAGGAAATGATTCCTGGTGATGACAAGCTGCCAGATGATGCTCGGATGCAGCAACGGAACAAATTCCAAGGGCCAGGTCATTCCGTTCCGCCTGGATCGTATACTAGTGAAATCGAGAACGACGATCGGCAACAGACACAAATGACGACAAGCGAGAGTCAGGTACAACCTCGTACACCGCAAGCAATCGCCGGCCAGGGACGACTCAGAATGAGTATCACCCAGACGAACGCTTCGGTTTATATCGACGGCAATTTCTGGGGAGTCATCCGGGATGCCGGCTCGAACACGGTTGGACTGTCAATAGGAAATCACAAAATAGAAGTTGTCAAACCCGGGTTTCAAACGTTCCGGCAGGATGTGAGCATTGTGGAAGGTCAGGATGTGGTGCTTGATGTTGTGATGGTACCGGAGCATGGGTAAGGTTCGTAACTTTTAGGGTTCGAGTTGCGTATTACAGTAGTGAGAAGGTAATGAAGATGCTGACGGGGTGTTGGGCAGTGGGAGGCGGAAAGGGAACTTTCCGCCTCCCGTGCGTTTGCTCACACTTATACGTAAAGGATGAAGAGCGGGCAGCCTGAGGATTATCAACCATGAGGATGCGCGGGCGATTCTATTTTATGAAAATAATGATGCGATATCTGTTTCGATTTGTATCGAACATCAGATCGGCCGTTATTTCCATCGCCGGTTATTTTGATTTGCGGCACTTACCGATGTTCATGTTCTATTTATACACGCTGTCATCACGAGTTCTCTATTTGCCCTCATACAAGCCCGCCTTAAATCCCCTCCGGGCTCAACGACCCTCAAACAAACCGAGCTTCTGAGGATCGTTGAGCCCTTCCCCCCTCCTTTTGGGGTGCCGGTTATTACTGACACTGGTTTTCAGCATCGGGAGTGCTTCGGAAATGATCAGGCGAAGAAGGTTGGAGGGCAAAAGCCATATCGCCAATTCCGGCTCTGCTTGCATTGCCTACGAAAACGGTGCCTCACAAATCAGCTTTGAATGATCCGCGCCGGGGGTGCCGGCGTTCGACATCTTTTGGGACGCACGTGACGACATCCCATATTTCTCCCAAGCAATTTGCTTGCCGTGATTTCACATTTGAGTCAGAATTCAGGTGAAGCCATTTCCGAGAGGGTGTCATGCAAGTACCGTTCGTGCATCTTCACAATCATACGGCCTATTCTCTGCATGACGGCGCATCGCTACCGGAAGAGCTCATCGAATTGGCTCGACGTCTTCGCTTCTCCGCACTGGCGCTGACCGATCACGCCAACATGCATGCGGCACCGGCATTCTTCGATAAAGCGCTGGCTTCCGGCATCAAGCCGATCTTAGGGTGCGAGATATACGTGCGTACAAGCACTCCGCCGGTGCTTTCTCCTGCAAACGATGAACCGTTCAATCTGTACCACCTTCCTCTCCTGGTTCAGAACACCACTGGCTACCGGAATCTCTGCAGGCTCATTTCCTCCGCGAAAATTCTTCATGAAACCCGCGTGCCATCGATCGATCTGGATGTGCTGCGCCTGCATACAGAGGGGTTGATCGGTATGAGCGGTTGTCTGCGGGGACAGATTCCCCGCTTGCTGCTCGCCGATCGCAAGGAAGAGGCAGCCAAGATTACGGACGTTTATGCCGACATCTTCGGCCGAGGCAATTTTTTTATTGAGCTCATGGATCATGGGAAAAGCGAAGAGAAGCGCTACCTCCCCAGTCTTGTGGAAATTGCACGGAGAGTCGGTTTGCCGATCGTCGCGACGAACGATACGCATTTCCCGCGGGTGTCTGACTTCGAACGACAGGAACTCCTGATTGCCATTTCTCAGGGCCGGACGCTCGCTTCAGTTCGCGATTTCAATCATTATCACGACACCTACTATCTCCGGCCTTATGAAGAGATGTCGGCGCTCTTCAGTGAATTTCCAGAAGCCTTACGGGCGACCGTTGCCATCGCCGACAAATGCAATTTCAGACTCGATTCCACAGTCGGCTCGCGACCTCGATTCCCCACACCCCCGGGGGTGAGTGAAGACTCGATGCTGGCTGACCAGATCCGGTCATGCATGAACGCCCGTGGATTAGCAACTGATGAGTATGCCAAGCGGCTCGAAGCCGAGCTCGATGTCATCATCGAACGCCGTCTGGCAGGCCTCTTCCTGTTTGCCTGGGACCTCATGCAGTTCGCCGGTGCGAGCTGCATTCCCTGCACCATTAAGGGGATCGCGCCATCGAGCCTGGTCGCGTATATCCTGGGGATTTCCGACATCGACCCCATCGAAGTGGATCTTCCTCTGGATGGAACCATGATGAGCGATCATCGTGTCGCGCATTTTTCAATCGAGGTTTTTTTCGAACGACGGCAGGAATTGATGGATCATCTATTGACGAGATATGGAGTTGATCAGGTGGCGCACATTATCGAGTTCAGCTGGTTTCACCCGCGAACAGCGATTCGGGAGTGCGCGAGGGCGCTGGAGGCTGATCCGGAGATCGTGGAATCCCTGTTGGGCGCTCTGCCGCCTGATACGCCTGTTCATCGAGCGGAGAAGCGCCTGAGGCAGGAAACACATGCCGATGAAAGCGTGATCAAAGTCATCGATGCCGCGAAGAGAATCGAGTCTCTTGTTCATCACTATTCACCGGCCCATGGATCTTCCGTCGTTCTGTCTCAACAACCCCTCGTGGACCTATTGCCGGCGAGCCGTCTGGCCGATGGGACACTGGCGACTCATTATGGATCACATGATCTCGACCGTTTCGGATTTCTCCGTGTTGATTTCCATCGTAATAATCGCGAGCTGGGAATGATCGGCAGGGTGAGTCGGTCTGTTCCGGAGCCCAAAGATGATTCTGCGACCTTCGCTCTTCTGCAGTCACAAATCCTTGTGGGAGTGACTCCCTTGGATCTCCCCATCTATCGGTCGATCTCCTATGTGCCGCGCACATTCGCCGATCTGATTGTGATGATCGCGATCGGCAAGATCGCCAGCCGCGATCCGACTGCGGCGCATGCGATTGAGAGCGCCATTGCATGCGGCAAATCCGCACCGGAACGCCTGCCGGAGCTCGGAGAAATTCTCGCCCCAACAGGCGGCCTGATCATTTTTCATGAACAGGTTGAAGCCATCCTTCAAAGTTTTAGCGACGGGAGCGTTCGTCGGATGGATGTTGTGAAAGCGGCTGATGATATCAGGGATGCCCTGGCACGCATCGAAGCCGGCGAGGGCCCTCCGGCTCTCGAAGATGACGGATCTCCTCACCCGCTTTTTGTTCGCCTGAAGCGAGCAGCGCGAGGGCGCGTATTGGCACGTCGTGTTCCGCTGCTTTGGGATCTGCTGATGGAAGCCGCACCACGCCTGCTCAGCAAGGCGTCCAAAGCCGCAACCGCGCTTCAGACATATCGCATTGCCTATCTGAAAGCCCATTATCCGGTGCATTTCATGGCGGCCCTCTTGACGGATCGAGCTGAAGAGGAAGGGGATTTTGAACCACTTTTCATCGAGTGCCATCGGTTGTCGATTGGGCTCCTCCCGCCGGATATCAACCAGAGTGAAATCCGTTGCTGTCCAGTTGGTGATGCGATCCAGATGGGGTTCGTGATGGTGCCGGGACTTGGCGAACAAGCCGCTCTGGAGGTGCAGCGGGCTCGTACGGAAGCGGGCTCTTTCGTGTCGTTCTCGGATTTCCTCTTTGCATTCGATCATCGAAAGCTGACACAGCACAGCCTCGAAGCGCTCATCAAGGCCGGATGCTTTGATTGCATGGGGTTGGCACCGTCGCTCCTGCTCCTTGATTTGGATCAGTTTCTGGAACTGAAGCATAGCCGCGAGCGTGTGAGTGGACAAAGCGAGCTCTTTGAACTGGAGCGCAGCGACGCTCAGGGGTTGGAAGCTGAAATCCGGAAGAGATCAACGCATGCAAATGGTCAAAGCTGATAGGCCTAACACATCGAGGGTGAGCCATGCTTGAATCGAGGTGCTTTCTTTTTGCCTTTTTTCTTTTCACTTGGCTATAGTTCAGAGCATGGGGATGATACGTTCATTTGCTTTTGTCAAACTCGTTTGCGGTGTACTTGGAGGTCACATCGACGTCGTATGCGCGGCCATCGAGCGGCTTGAGTCGCTCGCGGGCCCGGCTGATTACCTCAGCCTGCCATTGGATTTTCATTTTACGGATTACTACAATAACGAGATGGGCGCGGGCCTGCGTCGAGTGTTCGTTTCCTTCCAGAATCTGATTGCTCCAGTGGAGATTTCGCGCATCAAGGTCTCGACAAATGAGATCGAAGAAGAACTGGCGGAACGAACCACGATGGTTCGACGTCGAGTCAATCTCGATCCCGGTTGCCTCACCCTCCATTCATTCATCCTGGCATCGACCAAAAACTTCCAGCATCGCATCCCAGCAGCCTCCGGCATCTATCTCGAACAAGAACTGCTTTTTACCAAAAGCGGCGCACGTCCATTGCCCTGGACCTACCCGGACTATAAGAGTCGGGAGTATATCGGGATTTTGCGGGAAATCCGGAGCATTTATCGGAGACAGATAGGAGCCATAGGGCAGGATGCCGAGAAATAAAATGCAAAATGTGTGGAGCGATGGAGGTCACACGGCGCTTGAGCCTCTGCCGGGCAAGGAATTCAGGACGCCATTACAGCAGCTTCATGGCATCCAGCGCCCTTCCAAGACCACGCCAAAGTCGGCAAGAATGCGCTGAATTTGCGAAGTAAAAAGTGAAAAACAAAACATAAAAATTTCTGAAAGCGTTTTGATTGAGGTTTTCCTTTTTACGTGGACGTCACAAATTCAAAATTTCCCGATAAGACGCCGGCTTGACTTTGACGTTATCCTGATGGTGCTTCTCTTGGTGTTTGCATGCATCAGCCACTTGTACTATAAATCCACTGCCAGAGAGGACATGAAGAATGGCATTTGAGGGGTTGGTATTCGAGGAAGAGCTGGTCGCGATTCGCAAGGCGATCATCGCTGCTCGCACCGGCGGACCCGAAGCCGATTCGCTGGTCGAAGAACTCATCAGGAAGCATGACATCCTGGCCAGCCAGATCTTCACCAATCTGTCGCCCTGGCAGGTGGTTCAACTGGCCCGTCATTCTTTCCGTCCCTACACGCTTGATTACATCTCGATGCTCTTTACTGGGTTTTCCGAAATTCATGGCGATCGCGGCTTTGCGGATGATCCGGCTATCGTTGCCGGCATGGCCTACTTTCGTGGTGAACCTGTAGCCATCATCGGCCATCAGAAAGGCCGTGACGTCAAGCAGCGTCTGTATCGTAACTTCGGACAGCCGAAGCCGGAGGGTTATCGCAAGGCTCTCAGGGTCATGAAATTTGCCGAGAAATTTTCTCGCCCCCTGATCTGCTTAATCGATACCCCTGGAGCTTTCCCGGGGATCGAAGCAGAAGAGCGGGGTCAGGCGGAAGCGATCGCCCGGAATTTGCGCGAGATGAGCCGGCTTCGTGTACCGATTATCGTCATCGTCACCGGGGAAGGCGGCAGCGGCGGAGCGCTGGCGATCGGCGTCGGAGATCGTGTGCTGATGCTCCAATTTGCAATCTACTCGGTTATCTCACCTGAAGGATGTGCCGCAATTCTCTGGAAAGACGCATCCATGGCTGAGACCGCCGCGGATAAACTCCACCTCACATCAGAAAAACTCCTCAAGCTCGGTATCGTCGATGGCGTTCTCCCTGAACCCCCCGGAGGAGCCCACGCGGATTCTCGATCGATGGGAGCAACGGTCGGCGAAGCGATAGCCCAGAATTTGAAGAAACTGAAATCCTTAAAGACCGCGAAGCTCATCGAAGAGCGGTATACAAAGTTCCGTCAAATGGGCGTCTTCACTCTCGCCCTGGAAGGTTAGTTTTCAAAAGATGCTTATCGGGCAGCGAGTCAGGTTACGCGCAAATGAGCGTGATGATGTTCCGGACTATGTGCGATGGCTGAACGATCCTGAAGTACGCTGCTACCTGATGCTCTTCGAACCCCTTTCCAAAGTGAAAGAAGAACGCTGGCTCGACGCTCAGCTCGATTTGAAAGATTCTTTCACTTTTGCCATCGAAGCGCTGGTCATTCAGGAATGGCTTCATATCGGCGCGTGCGGCCTGAACCGAATCGATTGGAAAAACAGTACGGCGGTTTTCGGCATCTTCATCGGTGAGAAGAACCAGTGGGAACGCGGCTATGGCTCTGAAGCGACTCGCCTGCTCCTTCGGTTTGCATTCCATGAATTGAATTTGCATCGGGTGGAGCTTGAAGTTTTCGATTTTAACACTCGCGGTATCCGATCATATGAGAAACTCGGGTTCCATAAGGAAGGAATCCGCCGCCACGCTTTCTACCGTGATGGGGTATATCACGACGTGATCCTGATGGGCATGTTGCGCGATGAATTTTCAGAAAATGGGACACCATCACAAACAAAGCCCTGAATCGGAACCGCCCCTGGTAATAAAGAAAGAGCCCCTCCACCCTCGAATAGTCAATCGATCGGAGGAGGAGCCCTTCTTGCCGCCCGATAAAAACTCAGCCTAGTAGCAATAAATCCCCCACGTGATCTTTGCGCTGTTCACAGTGGTTTTCTTGGATTTCCAGGATGGAGAACCATCGGAATCCCTGCAGTAAAGCTGGTATTTGTATCCCTTTTTAATCTTGGCGATGTAATAGAGGCCCGGCCCTTGGCTGCAAATCCCAAGATATTGGTTGTTGATCCACACATCGACTCCACTCCCACTGATGCACCACCAGTCGTGGATGTTCAAATAAGCCTTGGCCCAGCCTCTAGGCATCGCCTCGTTATCGATGGAGTCGACTTTCTTCAGTCCCTGCATGATGAGCGGGGATGGTGTGGCGACACTCGCAGGAGCCTGCGACAGCGTCGCGACCATTTCCAGCTCATTGCCCGAGATTGCAGCCTGAGTCGACAATGTCAGGAATGCCGCGAATACAAAGATAACGGGAAGAATCAACGCGATTCTCATTTTCATTTTCCCCTCCCCTTCCAAGGAAAGCTAAATTGTGTGAATGATGGGCAATCGAAATGCCTCATTGCACTCAGTTAATATAGGACAGCGTGAGAAAGAGGTCAAGGACACTCTGAATCCAGCATCTCTAGAATTGTGCAAGAGGCACATTTCTTCTTGCCACGGCGGATGTGCAGAGGAGATGTGATCCAGAGGAGACCGCTCACCTCCGATCCTCGGCCTCCGGACCCTTTTTTGCGATGACCGACCTCTCACCTAACCGATATTGTCAGACCCTGGAAACCCCCCCGATTCTGGCGCTGCGACCGAATCCAGGGGCAACGAAATTTGGGCCTGGATGAGAATCATAAGGGAAAACGCGACCTGGTCGTGAATAGGTTTTGATTTCCTAGTCGCCGCTTATTGATACATCTCTTTTCGGCTGAGACTCCGCTCGAATGGTCCGTCTAGAAATCAACTCCGATTTCAGCAATTCGGCCTTGCTGGTAGGGGTGTTTGATTTCATTCATTTCGGTCACGACATCGGCACGCTCAATAATGGAAGCAGGGCAACCGCGGCCTGTCAGCACGAGGTGAAGCGGTTCCGGCCGCGCATCCAGCAACTCCAGGACCTGCTCCTCGGTGATGAGTCCCAGGCCGAGTGCGATGAAAATCTCGTCAAGGATGACGATATCATAGGATCCTTTGCTGATGACCCGACGCACCTCATCCAGCGCCTGGATGGCCGCTTTCTGGTGCTCTTCGACAAGGAGTTTATCGCCGGCAATTCCAATGAACCCCTTGCCACAAGGGCGGATTTCGAATTCCGGCTTCAGTCGCTCCATG
The DNA here is from genome assembly GCA_903916735.1 of uncultured Acidobacteriota bacterium. Classification (GTDB taxonomy): domain Bacteria; phylum Acidobacteriota; class CAIWXX01; order CAIWXX01; family CAIWXX01; genus CAIWXX01. Next base: position 18,578 of record CAIWXX010000065.1, on the reverse strand, counting down.
GCGGCAAGCTCGCCCGAACGCCAACCACCTTTCACGAATTGAAACATGATGCTCTTGAAATTGTAGCCTACAGCGCGTAGGGCCATTCCAAGTGCAGCCGTCGTTTTTCCTTTTCCATCTCCGGTGTAAACAATGACCAGTCCCTGACGGCTCATGCAGCCTCTTTCAACAGAGGGAGAATAGCATTCTCGAATTGCTCCCGTTCCTGCAATCCGATCAGCTTCGAAACAATCCGTCCCTTGCGATTAATAATGAATGTCACCGGCAGGATTTCACCGGTTTTGAACTGAGCCTGGACATCGTCTGCGATATATACCGGGTATGTTATGCCGAAACCCCTTGCCGCGCGCGCGATTTCATTTGCAGAACCGGAATCGACAGCGAAGCCCAGGATTAAAAGTCCCTGATCCTTGTATGTCGAATGGATTTTAGCAAGATCGGGAATCTCCATCCGGCACGGGCCGCACCAGGTGGCCCAAAAGTTGATGACGACGACTTTCCCGGTCGTAGAAGAGAGGGCGAGGGGGTTGCCTTCCAGGTCCTTCACCGTGACGGCTGGAACAGGACTGACGTCGCTGCTTGTGCCGGCCGAATGCTTCGATGATCGACAACCAGTTGCGAGAATGATGCACAAGCCTAAAAGTGCGCACATAAGCAGATCACGTTTTCGCAGGCTGACCCATTGGTACCGAATAAATTTTTCGAATGAGCTCGTCATGTCTCAATATCCTTTTTCCACCGCAGTCCGTCGCTAATCAGAGACAAAACCGATTCCACCGCGATCCTCGATTCATCGTATATGATGATTCTGATTGGCATGAGCCATTGAGGATATGCGGAGAGATGGTTCGCAAAGCACTTGCGATGTCGATGATCACTTTATCCCCCCCGTCTTCAAAACTGAGCTCCACGGAACAATCAAGTATAATCGATTGAAACCAAATCATCAAGGATATCGCGGCGGCCGCGTTACATATGATGAATGCGCGATCCTGGAATGCTATATATGTCAAACCTTTCACTTAAGACCATTCCTTAGAACTGCGTGCCGCCGACGCGCTGGCTGATAGTCCCGATTGATCCGATGTGAAGCGTGAAATAGAATGACTGATCGTATTGAGCCAGGCCCTGAGGTCTGTATCGCTGAAATGACACCTCGGCGCCCCAGCACTGGAAGTTTTTATTGACAGTGAAATCGGCATTCTGAAGCTTATTCTTTAAGTCATCGGGGCTATAAGCGAAATGCCCGGTTAATTGCATACCTAAACTGTTGATGTTGACGACGCCGCCGCCGGTGAAGTATTTGGTTGTATCATCTCCGGGCTTTTGGCCGTTGGATATTGAGATCCCGGATTGAATGACAACCGAGTTGAGTTTAGTCAGAGTGACGTACAATTGGTGGTCCGAAAAAAAACGCCATTCCATATTGAAATTTGTTTTGTATGAAAAATCGATCGTAGGCGCTAATCGGAAAGTTAAGGTTGAGGCAAGCGGATAGAATTTTGTTGGGTATTTTACAGCCGTATTCGGAATAGCATTCGGCACGTAAGTTTGCTTGAGCTCCCATCTCAATATGTCAACTGGGCTTGGATCCATGCCAGGAGAAAGAGTCCTTTTGGCCCAAAGAGTATTTGTTATCACATATGAGATTCTCTGGGTCGAGATTGGACCATATCCGTCCCGATCACCCAACGGTACACGTATATAGTCCTTAAATGCCGTATTATAGCCCAAATCCAATTGAGGTTCTATTGAGTGTTTCCATTTCTTAGAAAAATGTGAACCAGGGCTCAAAAAGATACGATTGATATTTGGGCCGTATATTGAGATGTTTGAAATGAATGTATTTCGAAAAAGGGGAATGCCGCTATATAAATAATTCCCATTTTTATCTGTCTTTGGTTGACCATTCTTATCAAGGGCAAGTGAGTCATTCCAACGAGCTCCGGAGTATGTGAAAGAAGGATTAAATGAGATCCAGGGGATGGCCGTGATGGGAAGGGCTATTGTTGGCGACCATGTCAGTTTATTAAATTTATATAATGGCGTGACAGTGGTTATTTTGGATTGCGTGTTATATTCTTGCATGTTGATTTCATAATCCATGAAGGATCCTTTTGCAGAAAAGAGAAATGGGGATGCACCGAGCTTTTGTTGGTTGTGAGTGAAATCAACGGTCGGCAAATAGTCTGCGACCTGTGATTGTTCAACGTATTTATATCTTTTCTTGCCATGCACAGTATTAATATATATTTGTTTGAGGCCGTAATAATCATAGTCATGCCGTAATTGAACATTAACGGCTTCATACCCACTGCTTTTTGAGAAGGACGTCATCGAAACTTTTCGGGTATCGGCATTACTATAAAAATTGCTGCTATAAATGTTTTGTAGTGACTTGCTGGTCATTATCTCGATGTCAGTCTGATTGATAATATTCCATGGCAAAGTTTGGGAATGATTGATCTGCAAATAAATGCCGGTTACATCTTGATCCTTATTGGATATTGTTGTCTCAGTAATTCCTTTGTTCAGTATCTTGAACAAATTCATATGCCCGTAAATTGTGTTGGAGAAGAAATAGCGATATTCTCCTTCCAGGCCTTTTCCAATTTCAGAAAATGACCGATAGGCCACAGTCGCATCCTGGCTGCGGTTGATGGCCCAGAAGAAAGCTTCTCCAATGATCTGGCCCTTGAGGGTCGAGTGCCCATAATTCGGGATAAGAAATCCCGTCGCACGGTTATCGTCGCGAATGGGATAGCGCATATAAGGAAGGTAAAAAACCGGGATGGATTTAATTTTGAAAACGGCATTCTTGAATGTGACGTGATTGTGCATTTCTATATCCGCTTTAGTGGAACTGATTTTCCATCGCGGATTTGGCTGTGTGCAGGATGTGAACACGCTACCCGTCGATCTGTATTTGAGCTCATCGTATTTTTCGATCTCTTTGCCGGTGAAATTCAAATCGGGCGGGGCCATCCCGCTTGCGTCGTACATGACGCCGCGCTTTGTTTTGAGGTTGAAGTGAAATTTGTCACCCGCAAGCCGCTGTCCTTGCTCTTCGAGGATTACGTTTCCATGAGCATCTATTTCCTGCGTTTGGATGTTGTACTCGAGAAAGTCGCATTGGATCCGATATTTTTCATAAGTGAAATCAACATAATTCCGCGCGATGACGGTGTCTTTGGTTTTCTCCTGATACCCGGCTGTGATCTTCGGAACATTGGCAGGGAATGTCGGTTCGGGGACGGGTGTGGCGATGGGAGGAGGCGGAGCGGATGGAGGAGCCGATGCTGGAGAGGGTTGGAGAGCCGGAGTGGTTGGGGTGGTTGAGGGTTGAGTCTGAGCCTTCTTCGTCTCGCTCGTCTGCCCTAAGATATTACCGGAGAATAGGAGAACGGTAGTGACAATAACCAATGCTTTCATGGCTTTCCCCCTACATTCATGTACCTTTCACGATCCTCTTCGACATTAGTGATCCTCTACATACCACATGAATCGATAGCTGTTCAAGGCGCCAAAGAACAGGATTGTGGTATGGCAGAGCCTCCACCAAGAGGGCAGCCTCTGCTGGCGACTTCGCATATTTTAAATTTCATTTTCACCCTATTTTAATACCTCCTTCCTTCTGATGTCATTCCCTCTTGCATGACGATTGACCATCTTAATTTCTGTGTGTCGTTCCGCCTCTCATCCCTATCCCCCGTCCCCTACTATTTGACCCATCGCAATGCCGGTTGATAGACTGCCCTCTACAACGACAGCACAGCAGAGGAGTGGGCGATGCCATTACGCTTTTATCGAACAATGATCCTGGCCGTTCTTATTGCGATCCCGGCAAATGCGATCGCCGGCAAGATGTCGGATCGGCATAAAAAATGGCTCGAAGAAGATGCATGGGTGCTTGTCACCAAGGATGACGAAAAGGCGTTCAAGGATTTGAAGGACGATGCCGATCGAGACCGATTCATCGAGATTTTCTGGGCTCGGCGAGATCCAACGCCCCTGACGCCGGCCAACGAATTCAAGTCGGATTATGAACAGCGACTGGCGTTTGTCAGGAGCGATCGTTTCCTGCGAACTCGTTTCGGGATCAAATCCGATGCGGCGCATATCTACCTGCTCCTGGGGCAGCCGGAGAAGCAGGAAACCCTCAGCGGCGGAGTGACCTGGATTTATCCGGCGATGCCGAAGTTCGGGTTGACCCATCCGCTTCACTTTCGTTTCAGCAATCGGGATGGGTTATTTGAATTGTCAAGCGATATGTCGGATGGAATAGGCCTGTTGGCCTCCATACCGGCCGCTCTCATCCTCCATCCTGAGCTCCACGATGTCCCTACCTATCCCCACATGATGGATAAGACGATGATCGCGATGATTGACGAATTTGCCGGTGGAGGCCCGGCGCGTGAGGAGGTTCCGTGTGATGTCTCGATTCAATATCTGAAGTCCATCGGTGGGGCCACGTATGTCTGCCTCATTGCCGACATGCGCGCGAAACCCGCAAAGCCGGCGGCGTTCGGACGCTGCATTCAGCCATCTGCCACACAGGAATTCAACGAACCGATGGAGACGACCGCAGCGGGCGAGCATACTTTCGCCTATGCCGGGTTCGCCATCATGGCGGGGAAGGCCGATCTGCTTTTGGGGATCATGGATAAAAGCACCAACAAGGTGACTCTGCGGAAGCTCACAATTGATGTGCCCAATTTCGATTCCGGCAAGATCGAGATGACGGCCCCTCAAGCCTCGGACAAGATAGAACCGGTTCAAATTGCTTCATCGACAAGCGGGTCAAATAATGCTCCGGTCAGTCCTTTCACATTCGGTCACTATCGATTAATTCCGAAGGCTGATGCCGTTTATTCGAAGGATTCGTCGCTTTTCCTTTTCTACAATGTCTATAATTATGGACTCGCGAATTCCGAAACACAGCTCATGGTGGAGTACGTGTTCAACAGAGACGGCCAATACTTCAATCGAATCCCGGCCGAATTGACTCAGCAGAAGCCGGGGGATGCATCCGCCATCGTGCTCGGCACCGAAGTGCCTCTCACCAGCTTCCCACCAGGGAAGTACACGGCCACCGTCAAAATCGACGACAGGGTCAGTGGCGCACAAGTTGCGCGGGATCTGCAATTTGAAGTGAAGTAGTTCTGCACAATCAACATGGCTCTTACCGGCTTTGCCGGCAAATAAGATCTGTCTCATGACAATGGTTCAGGAATGGGTACGACCGGCTGAGAACTGACGGTTGGGAGATTTTTCGGCGATGCGCCTCAAACCAATTCTGCTCTCCCTGGGCATCGCCGTCTGGTCTGCCGGAATCTGCTGGTCCTACCTCGTTCAACGCCGAGCGCCGCCAAGGCTCGATGATATGACTCGTTTCGGCGCCGGACTCCTCTGCTGCGCTTTTTTCCTTTGTATCTTCACCGCAGCCGGCCGCCCCATCGTCCGCATTCTGCTGCGGCGGCATGCCACAACCGATCTCGAACTCGCTCTCTATGGATTCGGCATTGGCTCAGCTCTTTTCTCTCTTGTGATTTTTATCCTCGCGAATGTCGGTCTTCTTTTTGGCTGGCTTCTGCTTGTGTTGGCTGCCATCGGCGGCTTCCTGGCGGTCTTTTCCGATTTCAGCAAGCCCCTACAAGACGCTCGTAAGCTCCTGCCTCCGTGGTCGCTGCTTTTCCTTCTGCCCTTTTTTGGTCTTGCGGCCATGTGCGCGCTCGCCGAGCCGGGGTCGACCGATGCCATCCTCTATCATCTCTCCGTCCCTGCATATTACTTGCGGCAGCATCTGATGGCCCCGATCCCCAACAATTTCTTTTCATTTTGGCCAATGGCATGCGAGATGCTTTACGCATTCGGATTATCGGTGGCCGGTGAAACAGCCCCGGCTCTTCTCAATTTGGGATTCTGCCTGGCGGTTTTGCTCCTTTTGCAGCACATGGGGAAAGGTTCAGTTTGGATCTCTCCGGCGCTCATCTTCCTGAGCATGCCGACAGCCACGATCAATGCCGGTTATCCGTACGTCGATTATGCCCTCACCTTCTATGTCATTGCTTCTTACGCCGCATTGGATCGATTCATCGAGACGAGAGGTCGTGGCTGGCTGCTCCTTTCCGGTCTGCTCTCCTCTGCAGCAATCTCCGCCAAGTACACTGGGTTCTATGCTCTCGCCGCCATGCTCGTCATACTCGCAACCCGCCGCTTTCCGGGAAAGAGTCTTAGAATTTATGCTCCATACATGCTTGCCCTTCTCGTCTTTGCGGGTCCATGGCTTGCGCGCAACTCCATCTATACTGGAAATCCGATTTATCCATACTTTCAAAAATTATTCAAAACAGATCCCGGCACATATCGAGCTGAACGGCAGGCATACGAATTGAATAATATTCAGGGAGAACTGAGGGAAGGCTGGATCAGCTGGTTGCAGATTCCCTATTACTATTCGTTCAAGCAGCCTTTCCTGGACGATGTGATCGGTCCGGCCCTTGCCTTGATGCTTCCATTTTTCTTCCTCTCAATTGCCCGGCGTCGCGACATTCTGATTTTTATGCTCGTATTCTGCGCCGTATGGGCGCTCATGTCCCCGCAGGCGCGGCATTTGCTCCCGGTCCTCGGACTGCTCTCTATAGCTGCTTCCGATGGGCTCTCTCAGTTGCGAAACCGGGCAGGGGTCGCTTTCATTTCAGTGGCTTTCTTCGTCATTTTGATGACAAATTTCTATCACTGTCTCTTCTACTACCACTTGGCATTCAATCCGGCCCGTCGAGTCATTGGCGCTGAATCGTGCGATGAATACTTAACTCGGAACCTGAATGATTATCCCGCTGCCCTATTCATCAATTCTGTTCTTCGGCCTGATGCATGCATCCTGACGATCGGGCAGATGGACTCATTCCATATCCATCGGAAGATTTACCCCGAAAGCAAATACGACACTCCGCTTGCCGTGAGCCTGGCTCGCGGATGCCGGAGCCCGGAGGAATTTACTCGGAAGCTCCAGGGGCTTGGCTTCACCCACATTCTCATCAACTCGGGTGAAATCAGACGGATGTCATGGATTCCAGGCGAGTACATGGATTGGAAAAACCAAGAGGAGAAGCGCATCTTCGACGACGCCATCCGGTTGGATTGCCGGCTGATCTTCAATGAGCAGGAAGTGGCGATTTACAGCCTCATGCCTCTCCGCTAAAATCAAACTGTTCGGCGGTGATTGCGATTTCAAAAACCAATGGGCGCTCAATTGACCTCATGCTTCCTCAGACACTCGATCTGATCACACGCGTATGACCCATGATGCCGCCGGCGACAATCCCAGGTATCGGAAGTTTTCTGATTGGGTGAGGCATGAATTCGGCGAAAGACTCAACAAAGTCACAATCGACGCTGGGATGACGTGCCCCACTCGTGACGGGCGGCTGGGGACAACGGGATGCGCATTTTGCGACCCATCCGGCTCAGGTCCTGGCCGAGGCGTCGGACTGACAATCGAAGCTCAGATCGATGCACGCCGCAGGCCGGGCAGATTCATCGCATATCTGCAGGCTTTTTCGAATACCTATTGCTCGGCGGAGGAGCTCGATGGCATTCTCGCTCGAGTGGTTTCGGCGCGCGATGTCGCTGCAATCGCCATCGGCACGCGCCCGGACTGTGTTCCCCAAGCCGTTTTGGATGTCCTCGAGAAGTGGGCCGGGCGATTGCCGCTCTGGGTTGAGTATGGCCTCCAATCGGCTCATCTGCGAACCCTGCAGGCGATCAATCGCGGACACACACTTGCGGATTTTATTGATGCGTGTCTTCGAACTCACGAACGACGTCTCAAAGTCGTTGCTCATGTGATTCTGGGCCTTCCGGGCGAAGGTAGCGGAGAGTGGATTGAAACTGCACGTGTCCTGACCGCATTGCGCATCGACGGTGTCAAAATCCACATGCTCCATATTGTCAGAGGCGCGCCTTTGGCAGAATCCTATGAAAGGGGCGAAATCGAGCTGCTGCACCGCGATCAGTATGTCGCAGCGGTTTGCGATTTCCTGGAACACCTCGATCCGACGATTGTCATTCATCGTCTGACGGGCGAACGACGCAGGCCAGAGCTTCTGGCACCCGACTGGGTCACGGAGAAATCGACAGTACTGAAAATGATCGATGAGGAGTTGGAGCGGAGAGGCAGTCGCCAAGGGAAATTCGTATAGCGCATTCCTCTCCATCGTTCCTCATTGCTCTGCACGGAGCAGCGAGCTCAGCTCTTCCATGTCACCTGCTTCCCTAACCTTGGCGGAGCCGGAACCAAAGACGGTGGGCCGCACCACTCAGCGACTCCGGACCTCTCAGGAAGCCTGGAAGGTGGGAATGCGGGAACGGAAGGTAGTGTGCCGGCAATGATCGGTTCGTTCCTGGATTCCTTACTTCCTGGCTTCCTGAGAGGAATTCATGATTATGCCCTGTCACAGGTCTTGCCATTTTGTGCACAGAATTGACCGGTCAGATACTAAGAGGTTCGGATGGGATCTTGCATGTTCCGAAGATCTTGCCGTTTCGTGTTGACATTTCGCCATTTAGACACTAAGGGGTTGAACCTGAAAAATGACTATGTGATTGATCTCACAGACAAATCCGGCATTTCGCACGATATAATAAGTGTGAAGGAGAGGATAATATGTGGATAAGAACAGCGGCGATGGTGGCAGTGGCTTGTGTCGGGTTTTCGATTGTCGCCTATGCGGATTACTATTCCTACAATGGAGATTGGAAGGGCATCCTGTTAAGGGACGGGGGCCAGTTGAGCGGCTCCGGTTTCTATAACTATAGCGGTGACTGGCGTCAGGTATATTTCACCGGCAACTCCGGATCTGCGAACGACTCTATGAACGGGCAGCCCAAGGTGATTGTCACGCATGGTCCCGTTTGCCCTATTGTCTATATGGGTGTTCCATACCAGGTCAGGACGACGGTTGTCATGGGCAACCGCGGAAATAGCTCCTATTCCTTTGTCCGGCAAGGCCGGAGGAATTCACACTACTCATTCAGTAGACGGCATTTCTGAGGAAAATCCTTGCCCCAATCCACGAAAGAATATTTGACATCTCTCTATCGAAAGAGCAGCTCAGAGCGAATTGCCAAGCCGGTTGGACCGTAGATTGGATTTTGCAGAGAGGAGCCGATGTGAATCAGAGGCATCAGTTCCTCCACACCTCTGCCATTGCGAAAAGAATAGCCTCTCATCTGCAACCCAAACGCCTCGGGATTAGATGTTGAAATCCGGCCTTCCTTTTCTTATATAATGCACCGCGAATGGTCATGACCTTTCCGAACCAATTGACGCTCTTACGGATGGGCATAGTTCCCATCTTCATCATCGCCCTGATTTATGGGAACACAGGTCTGGCACTACTGGTGTTTCTACTCGCCGGAGTAACAGATGGTCTTGACGGCCTGCTGGCGCGTCGGCTCAACCAGAAGACGGCTCTCGGCGCATTCCTCGATCCGATGGCTGATAAGCTTCTAATAACCTCCGCGTTCGTCCTCTTGTCAATGCCGGGCATCAACCCGGCTAACACGATACCAATGTGGCTCACGATCCTCGTCATCAGCCGCGACGTCATCATCGTCCTGGCGGCTCTGATCATCCATATGGCGTATGGCCGGAGGACTTTTAATCCGTCGATATTCGGCAAAGTCGCAACCTCCGTGCAGGTTTCCGTCGTCTTCCTGGTATTGTTGCTGAATTGGTTGAGCTTGCAACCACAGGCCATCCGATATGCATTCGATGCCGTGCTGGCAATAACGCTTCTCTCGGGATTTCATTACCTCGCGACACTGCCTCGGCTCGCCAGCAGCGACAACAACACAACATCGGCATCCGCCGGCAATCAGCGTCAGGCCAAAGATGTGCAGGACTGAGAGCTGGGTGATCATGACTCTCTCTCGCCACATGCCGAAAAAAGGCTTGACCCAAACATCCGGCGTTCATGAGATGAAAGGGCCCAGGGCGAATTCGTGAGAAAGCGTTGGCTCGTGGTCTCAGCGGTCATCATCGGCATCGTTGTTTTCTTTTTTCTGATCCGAGCGGTCCTTCTGCCTCTGGTCGTGTCATTTGCTCTGGCTTATCTTCTGGACCCGATCGTCGATTACATTTCAAAACGGCGGATACCGAGACCCGTCGCGGCTCTCGGACTGATGGCACTCGCTGCCTGCATCCTGATCGCTATTTTCGTCTTGCTCCTCCCCACGATCATTCAGCAGGTGAGAATCGTCATCGCCGAAATGCCGACGTACTCGGCTTCATTCATGAGTTTCGTGAAGCCCTCTATAGCGCGCATCGACAAAGTTTTTCCGGGCGGAATCGATGCTTTGATGGCACGAGGCATTGAAGCAGCCAAAGCGAATGCTCCGAAACTTCTTTCGCCTCTTGCCGCCTTTCTCGCCACGACATTCAGCAGCGTTGTCAATTTCATTTTAGGGTTGCTGAACATCATCCTGATCCCCGTCATGACCTACTATTTTCTGAGCGGCATGAAGAAGGTCAAGAGTACCGTCAATGGGCTTATCCCTCCTCGATATCGCGCAACGGTCAATGAACAGATGCATGAGATCGATCGCGTGCTCAGCGCCTTTGTCCGGGGTCAGTTGACTGTGTGCACTATTCTTGCACTCCTTTACGGCATCGGCTTGTCACTCCTGGGTGTGCCGATGGCGCTGTTCTGGGCATTGCTGGGAGGCTATGGAAATCTCATTCCGTATGTGGGGACGCTATCGAGCTCGTGCGGGGCCATGCTCTTTACGCTTTTGCAGTATCATGATCTGAGAAGGACGATGCTGGTCGGTAGTGTTTTCATTCTGGCCCACATCCTCGAAGGCAGCATCATCAGTCCGAGGATTGTTGGTGAGAGCGTGGGCTTGAACCCGGTTGTCATCATGGCGGCGGTGGTTGTCGGGGGCAGTCTCTTCGGTTTGATTGGCATGCTACTCGCTGTCCCGACGGTCGCGGTCGCAGTGGTTTTCATCAAGAGCGGGCATCAATGGTATCTCCTATCTGATTATTATCAAACTGATCGGAAAGCCGAATAATCGACCAAAAACGAGGGCATCTTTACATTCCACTCGCTCGGAGAATCCGCCTCTTCCTTAAGAAGAGACTAAAGTAATTGGCCAAAGTGACGATAAGCACAGTGGGACGAAATAAAGAGAAAGGGAGGTGAGAGGCAGCAGAGCCGCTCAATCAAAGCAAACCAAGTCGAAGTAAACAAAGGAAGTCCGACATGGATGTCGGGCACGGTTTTCATGGAGGAAAAAAATGGGCTCTTTTTCGGTTGTCAACAACATTGCGGCGCTGACCGCGAACGCTACCCTTTCATTAACCCAGGTTTCACTCAACAACACCCTTGCACGCCTGTCGAGCGGCTACCGCATCAATAAGTCCGGTGATGATGCAGCCGGCTTGGCCGTCGCCAACTCGTATCGGTCATCGGTTTCCGTATTTACACAGGGCGAACGGAACGCCAATGAAGGCTTGAGCAAACTGCAGATCGTCGACTCTTCGTTGAACAACATCTCCCTGTTGCTCGACCGCATGGCCACCCTGGGTGCACAATCTGCGTCTGGAACATTCCAAGGCAATCGTACGACTCTGGACCAGGAATTCCAGGAAATCAAAACAGAAATCACGCGTGAAGCAACACAGTCCAGCGTTCAGACAGGTGGCACCTTCCTGGGTGCCCAATCCGTGTTTGTCGGCGGCGCTGCAACAGCAGCCGTTGTCAGCTTCACAAGCGCCCAGGCTTTGGATTCAACAGGTCTAGGACTCGGCATTGCCAACGCAGTTGGCTCCGCCACAATCACCGGCATAGATCAGGCCACAGCTGTTACAAATGCCAAAGCGGCAATTGCCACTGTGAACAACGCTATTGGGACATTGGGCGTAGCTCAGGGCGTTTACGGTTCAGCTCAGAACAGACTCGGTTATGCTATCAGCCTGGTCAAGAGCCAGATCACGAACACGCAGGCAGCCGAGAGCGTCATCAGGGATGCGAACTTCGCATCAGAGTCGTCGAACTTGGCCAAGTTTACGATCCTGACGCAGAGCGGCCTCGCAGCCCTGGCACAGGCGAATACATCATCCAGCGGTGTATTGGCTCTCTTGAGATAAAGCGCGAATTAATCCCATGCTAAGGGGAGCTGGCCGTAAGGCCGGTTTCCCTGCATGAGGCAGTAAGGAGAAGAGGCGATGGACATGATTACTGGAGGGTTAATCCAACCCCTGCCAGGTCTCAGCTCCACCTCGCCCGGTCGCGCTGAAGACGTCAAGAGGGAGACGCCCGTCAAGGGTCAGGCTGCCGGCAAGGGAACGGGATCCCCGTCGAGCAGTAAAGTCGACGAGACTGCTGCTCCACCGAAAACGGCGGAAGCACCTGTCAGCCAGGACCAAACGCCGACTCAGATCGCGAAGGAAGTTGAACGAATCCTGAAGTCGAACGATAGTATTCTGAGCTTCGAGCTCGATAAGGACCTCAACCAGATCATCGTCAAGGTGATAGATCCAAAAACCCAGGAGATACTCAAACAATATCCACCTGAAGAAATTGTGAAAATGGCCCGGTCGCTCAGAACGCAAACAGGTCTACTGCTCGACAAACGGATCTAGTGATGACGGCTAAGATCAGCACATCTACTTCCGGGCGGAGGGACGGAGTTTTTTCCGTCTCTCCGCAATATGAGGCTTGACCATGTCGACACCGATTACACTCAGCGGCTTCAATAACATCGACTTCAATTCCATCATTACCACTCTCATTCAAGTCCAAAGCCAGCCGATCACACTCGCTCAGCAAGAACAAAACAGCATCCAGAACAAAATCTCATCGCTGAAAACCTTCCAGACCAGAATCGATTCGGTCAAGAGCAAGGCTCAACAGGTTAATTCCTCGCTTCTGTTTCTCGGTACAACCGCCAGTTCATCGGCGACATCGGTCTTCACGGCATCCTCGACTGAAAGCGCACCCGTCGCGAATCATACGATCCGGGTCAATAGCCTGGCCGCGTCGCAAACAACCGTCAGCTCGTCGACATTCGGCTCAGTTGACGATGTCGTCGCGACCGGCGGCTCAATAGTCATCGGCGGCAAAACGATAACGATCTCCGAGTCGACAACTCTTCAGGATTTTGCCGATCAGATCAATTCAACGAGCAATATTGGAGTGATGGCCAGCGTGGTGGACACTGGAAACGGTGCTTTCAAGCTGGTCCTGAATGGGAAGAGCTCAGGAACAGCGAACGCCTTTACAATTTCGAGCAACAACTTGACCGGCGGGAGTGGGGTGGCCTTTACAGACACAAATCACGATGGAATTTCCGGGAACACCGCCGACGACAATACCGTCAACGCGAAGAATTCGGAAGTTGTCATCGATGGCTTGACGATACAGCGGGCTACCAATACGGTCACAGACGCCTTGCCGGGTGTGACGCTGAGTCTATTAAAAGAAGATTCGTCGAATACACATACATTGGATGTATCACGGGATACAAGCAGCATTCTTTCCAAGGTTCAGGATTTTATTTCGACCTATAACGATCTCGCCAGCTACGTCAACGCGGAATACACAATCGGGACATCGACGAACGAACCCGGACCGCTGTCGGGTGAGGCCGTTCTGCGTACATCGATGAGCGTCATCCGTGGCAATCTGCGGGACGAAGTGGGTGTCGGCGGAACATTTTCGCGCCTCTCCGAGGTGGGGATCACGTTCGATCAAACCGGCAATCTTGTCCTCGACTCGACCAAATTCTCCGATTCGATTGACAGTAATCCGGCCGATGTTCAAAAGCTGTTTCAGGGGACGGAGAGCACGGATGGTGTCTTCGGAAAGCTGGTTTCATCGATTAATTCCCTCACTGCATCCGATGGCATCATGACAAAGACCAGGGAGAATTTCGACAACTCCGTCAATGCGTTCACGACACAGATCCTGGATCTGCAGCAGCAGATCGATGTTTCCCGAAAGGCTCTCGTACAGCAATTTGCTGCAGTCGATCAGCTCATGAGTCAATACAACAGCTACACGACCATGCTGACCAACTTGCAATCAGCATAAGACTTGAGGGGGGGTTACTCCATGAACGCCATGGCTCTGGCAACGGAACAATATCGCAGAATAGAAGTTGAAACGGTCAACAAGATCGAGCTTCTAGTCATGTTGTTCGATGGAGCGGTACGATTCCTGCGCGAGGCGCAACAGGCGATCGTGAGGCGGGATATACCTCTCAAGGCTGAGAGGATCGACCGGTTTCTAGCCATCATCGGAGAGCTCCGCGCAAGTCTCAATCGTGAACAAGGCGGCGGTTTCACGACTCACATGGACGCTCTGTATGCGTACATGGGCCAGAGAGCGCTCGAGGCCAGTTTTCACCTCGATCCGGCACCCTGCACTGAACTTATCAATCTTATACAGCCGATCCGTGATGCGTGGGCGCAGGTCGCCAAGAATCCGCCGCGGGAAAGCGCTGCTGCTCAGGTTCAAGCTTCTGCCCCGGCGGCTCCAGCTTCTGCTCCTCCCTTGCAATACAGACCGCCTTCAACTCCCACCTTCCGCGCGCAGCCGGCAGCGGAACGCCCGCAACTCGAATTGTTTGGATAACAAAATGGCGGGGTTTGGGCGGGATTGAGGATGGCTGCTGTCGCCGGCCGGCTGGACGCCCTCTACCAGGATTTGCTGGCCGAGCTGGAGAGCCTGGCGCTGCTTTCCGACCGGCAGATTCATCTGGCCGGAACTCGACGGCCTTCGGATCTCGCAGAGTCGATGGCTCAATGCGAACCGCTTCTGAAAAAAATTCAAGAAATTGATTGCAAGATCGGTGTCGAGATCGTGGGAGGAGTGGCTCTGCCGGCTGAAATCATCGGCACGCGAGATCGCGTGCGGCAACTCACATCCACAATCCTGACCAATTTTGCCAGATGCCGTGAGCATCTCGAGAAGTTCAAAGAGAATTCACTCGCACAAGGACAATCCCTGGCGAGCGGGAAAAAGGCAGTGACCGCCTATCGTGACGGCCGGCTCGATGGTGATTCTCACGATTTCCAACATCAGGGCTGAGCTCATCGAGCAGCACGGACGGCGCCGAAGTCGGGATCTCTTGGGGAGATAATGAAGAGAAACAGCGGCGTGAAAGCGTGAATTGAATACTCGCGGCTATCGTTGAATCTGAAAGGCGTTGAAGCGGTAGGAGTCGCGAAGGCCGATTCCTCGGTAGAGACGCAAGGCATGCTCGTTTGTTTCCGTCACGTTCAGGGAGATGCTCTGATATCCGGCTGATTCCGAGCGATGCATGAATTCGGCCATGAGGGAGCGGCCGATGCCGCGCCCGTTGAAGTCGGGATGGACAGCCACCTGCGGAAGATGAGCCATGCGAGGCGAAACCCGAGAGCCGATGAGGAAGGCACTCAGCCGGCCTGTCGGCCGGTGG
Source organism: uncultured Acidobacteriota bacterium (assembly GCA_903916735.1). GTDB lineage: Bacteria > Acidobacteriota > CAIWXX01 > CAIWXX01 > CAIWXX01 > CAIWXX01. The sequence continues at coordinate 3,107 of CAIWXX010000065.1, read as the reverse complement.
ATGGTGGCCAGGGAGATCCGCGGATCAAATATTCCACAGCCGGGGTGTCGGAGCAGATCGCTGAGGAACTGCTGGCATCCGGAGACGGATGCATATTGAACATGGATGTGGCGATCGACCTTGTCACGGTATGCCATTTCAAGTAGCTCGGACGAAGGCCCGAGTTGCGATGGGCCCCATGTTTGGATTTCATGGTCAGGAGGGATTTCCCAGCGAGGATCCCCAGGGAGCTCCCGGCTCATGAAAATTCTCGGGAATGACCTAAAACCGTACTCGCCAAGAACCTCCGTGAGAATTTCCTGGTCGGCGGCAGGCAGCTGCACTTCAACTCGAAGGATGGAAGGATCGACGAGTACATCACTCACGGAAGCTCTGAGAAGAGCGACTGCATGCTTCCTTTCAGCGGCGCCTGGTATCAAGAAAAATGATCCGAATATGGCACGCCCGGAATCACAAATGAGAAAACAGTAGCCGACGGGCTTGCCGGATACGATCAGCGCCTTTCCACCGAAAAGGCCGTGATCAAGAGCCGACGAGATGAGGCCCGCACTTGATGAGAAATCCCAGTCGAAGAGGCTCTTCCATCGCGCAATTTCCTCCTGCTGTACTTCCGCTAGCTGCCGGCTTGTGAAACGGGTAATCGGGAGGATCTCCATGCCGATCAGGATTGCAGTTTGCGGCTCAGGAGTTTCAGAGCGCTAACATCGGGAATCTGTGATCGAACAGCCGCCGCGTTTTCGCGCCGGATGGCTTCATAGACTTCATTTCGATAAACCGAAATATGTTGAGGAGCCTTGATTCCAATCTGAACCTGTCCACCACGGATCGCCAAAATTTGCACTTCGATTTCGTTTCCGATAATGATTTTCTCTTCCTTCTTGCGGTGAAATATCAGCATTGATAGCGCCTTCTCGTGATTATATCGTAGAACACTCTGAAAAGCGATTATCAAAGGAAAGAAAGGCTTTCCGCAGCGCCTCCAGCTCTGCGGTGCCCCAGCCGCTCTTGCTGTGACTTTCTGAGAAGACTATAGTTAATGCAAATTCATGCGGCATAGGATTGCGATCATCGGCCCAGGGCGACTCGGGGGCGCGCTCATCCGGGCTTGCATCCATCAAAAGCTGGATCTTGTCGCCGTCGGAGTCCGCCGGAGGAGACGGGCTCTACCCGTTCGGCAAGAGACGGAACCGGCCCGCATCGTACAAACGGCCGATCTCATTCTCATAACGACGAGGGATGATGAAATTGCTACAATTGTAGATAAAATAGCAAACTCGGGGTCATCGCTTCAAGGCCGGGTCTTTCTGCATTGCAGCGGCATACTGACAAGCGATATCCTGTCGCCGCTGCGCCGGGCTGGGGCCGCCGTCGGGTCATTTCATCCACTACAGACGTTTTCTCTTCAAACGCCGCCCCCGTCTCTTTTCCATGAGACGACCTTTTATTTCGAAGGCGATCAGGCGGCGCAAAGAGCAGCCCGCTCTCTTAGTCGAGCCCTGAGATCGCATATGAAGACACTCCGAGGCCGAGATAAAGTTCTTTACCATCTGGCGGCCGTCATGGTTAGTGGGTATCAGGTGGCTCTTTTTGAAGCGGGCATACGATTGCTGCAGCTTTGTGGCTTTCCTCGCGCCGGCGCCAGAAGGATGCTCTCGCCTTTGATCACCAGGACGGTTTCCAATCTTGTTTCCCGCGAGACAGCAGATGCCCTGACCGGGCCCATTGCCCGTGCCGATGTGGAAACTGTCCGGAAGCATCTCGCGACGATTGATTCGTCCGCACCAGGCCTGGCACCTCTTTACCGGCATCTCGGCATGATTGCCTGTACGATCTCAAGGCGGAGAAATAGTTCTCCGGCGCTCAAGACGATTAAACGAATATTGAGCAGGTGAATTCACCGGCACTCCTTTGTTGATTCGCTCCATTCCCGATGAGTCGCCCTGAAAGCCTGTAATGTCCTCATTTGAGATCTTTCCTCGGGGCCTACAAAAGGAGCCAACGCGAAGGCGCAAAGAAAATGAGAAACACACAGACACGGAAAAGGGTGGAAATGTAGGTCAAAGAATTTCTGTTCCTTGTCACTGCCCTTTGTGCGTCTTCTTATCTTCGCATCTTTTGCGTCGAATTCTCCGTCTCAAATTCAGGGCACGGCCTGAAATTTCAAGATGGTTGAAAAAGCCGCATTCTCGTGTACAATATCACTCGATTCGTGCCGAAGTGGCGGAACTGGCAGACGCGCACGTTTGAGGGGCGTGTGGGCAACCGTGGGGGTTCGAGTCCCCCCTTCGGCACCAATAAAGAATTCTGCTTAGGGAAATCAACTTCCCGCCGAATCGCAGAAGAAACCGATTGGGCGAGAGACTACGCACGAGCCATCGGCTCGTCTGCAGCCACCAATGCATCACCAACCCGAAAGTATTCTTAGTGTCTCAACGGCGAAATGTCGACGCGAAATGGCAAGTTCTTCGGAATATGCAAAATCCCATCCGAACCTCTCAGGAATGTAGGAAGTAAGGAAACCAGGAACGAACCGACCATTGCCGGCACACTACTTTCCATTCCTGCATTCCTCCCTTCCCGGCTCCCTGAGAGGTCTGGAGTCCCTCTGTGATGCGGCCACCGTCTTTGGTTCTGGCTCCGCCAGGGTTAGGATGCACCGGGATCGTGTGTGGAATCGAAGAAGGGCTGACCTCTTTCTGATCAGCCCTTTATTCAGGGTCCTTATCGCCGATCGGGCAAGTGGATCTCGCCCTCCGGCAATCGATTCTGAAGGATCTTATTTGGCGCGCGTCTCGGTGGAATCCCACCGGATATTCTTGAAGAATGCAGCGATGTAATCGGCACGCTTCAGTCCATAGTCGATCATGAAAGCATGTTCAAAGACGTCGAGAATCAAAATCGGAGTGCAACCGGCCGGGTGCCCTCCATCATGCTCGTTGATCCACTGATTGAAGAGCCTGCCTGTGACATTATCCTGATAAAGGATTGTCCAGCCGATTCCGCGCATACTCCCTGTCCCTTTGAAATCGGCCTCCCAGGCTTCAACAGAGCCAAAATCTCTCTCCATGAGCTTCGTCAGTTTGCCGCCGCGATTAAGGGGTGATTTG
>CAIWXX010000064.1 GCA_903916735.1 uncultured Acidobacteriota bacterium | reverse complement strand
GACGGCGACGGTTATTGAATACGCGCGCATAGTCTCCATTGATATGTCTGAGCAGCATCGACAATCTCGCGTGCGGCGTCTCGCACAGCAGGTGGTAGTGATTCGGCATCAGGCAGAAGGCGTGAATCACGATATCGCCGCACCCAACCAGTCCGCCCACTCGGTCCAGAAAATCGGTCCGGTCTGTATCGTCGAGAAAGACCGGCATCCGAGCCACGCCTCTCGTCATGACATGGTACATCGCCCCCTTGATTTCAACCCTGGTCGCGCGGCTCATTGTCCCAGTCTAACGGGAACGGAAGCGGTCGTCAATAAATGTAAAATGTAAAGACACGGTCGTGCGTCTTATATTGAAGAAGGTCTTCCGGAGACACAGATCCCAGCCCGTGCAAAAGGTGATCGCAGAGATCAACCCGAAGCTCAAAGGCTGGGTCAACTACTTCGCCATTGGTCATTCAAGCCGGTGCTTCTCCAATCTGCGCCTCTGGGTCGAGAAGAAAATCCGACGGCACATCACGTACGCCCAGAAGCGTGGAGGCTATGGGTGGAAGAGGTGGAGTACGGCTGGACTATATGCAAGGTTTGGTTTGTTCAACAACTACCGAACCACCTGTAACAAGCCTCGTCAGAAAGCGCTCCCCAGCTGTTAGGCCGCATAACCCATGACACGAAGCGATCAGGAGAGCGGTGTGCGCTGACTCAGCTCACCTCTTTACGTCGAAAGCCTTGATGCAGACGTTCTCCGTCTTATCGTAGGTGGTGGTATCCGCCCAAGAGGTCCCGTTGGAGCTCATGTAGCTCTCCTGAGGCTTCGCTGTCGCCTTGCTCGTCAGGCCCGCGTACTTATACTCAATCGGGACCGGATAGTTGTATCCAGGGGTCGTGTACTTGATGACCACAGAGAATTTCTTCCCAGCCGTGATCGCCGCTTGGGTAGGCAGGGTGATCGTGTGATAACCCGGAAGGCTCTGCGTTCCGGTTTTACTCACCAAGAGCGTGCCGGTTCTGGGGTTGGTGGTAGATGTCACGTTGTTGTAGACGTAGATCTGATAGGCCGTGTTCGGCACCGCGAAGTACGTGCTGACCGCCTTGATCGGTCTGGCCGTGCTGGTCGCCTTGAAGACATTGGCGCCCCACGCGGTCGTTGTGCCATAGCCACTGAAGTTGATGCACCCGAGCGGATCGACGTAGTAGAAGCCTCCGAAGTTGTCGGTAGCCTTGAAGCCGTTGAAGCAGGCGCCGAGTTTCAGGTTCTTGTCGTAGTAAGACATGTAGAAGTAGCCGTCGTCGTGATAGGCCGTGCCCCAGCTGTTCCTTATGATGAAGGCGCCGTTGCCAGGGGCTTGATGGTAGAACCGGGTCTTGCTGTAGTTGTTGTCCCACCCCACGATGCAAACCTCGTGATTCGTCCCATCGGACACGACGTTCATGTAGTAGGTGGTCCGGTCGGCGTTAAAGTACTTGGACGGTGTGTCATCGACGAAGAAATCAATGGTAACGGCTCCGTAGTCCATGACCGCCTTCTTGACCGTGTCGTTGGCGGTGTAGCTCGCGCGGCCCGGGAGCCAGTAGACATCCTGGACGTGCTTCTGGATGGCAGCGTCGTGACCCAGCTCGACGTAGTAGGGATACGGAAAATCCGTTTCGTTATAGGGTCCTTTCCACTGGGCGAGATACGCCGTGGCGAGGCATGAGTTACCGCCCTCGCACGATGTCCAGTCCCATCCGTGGTTCTGGCACATGTGCCATTCGGCGAAATCACGTGATTCCCCGGGCTTGAGCCAGGATTCGCCTGATCCGAATGTGGCGAACGCCCAGCACGACCCGCACTGCCCCTGGTCCTTGACTGGGGTTAGCTTATTCTTCGTGCGAAGGTCGTAGGTTGCGGGAATCGACTTCGCCCGGGCCGGGAAGACCTGCATGCCTTTCATGTACGACAGATCGAGCGGTGCAGGGATGTGCCCGAGCGGCATGCCGCCAGGTGTGTATTGCTGGACCCTCCCCTCGGCACGCGCCTGCATGTACCTCAGGAATTCCGGGTTCAATGGAGCCTTGCTGGGAACGATCTTCTCCTGCGCGATGAGAGTCGATGCGCAAAGCAGCAAAAGCCCGGCTACAACTGCCAGCACCAGAATCCCATGAGGACTTCCGTCCTTCCTACGCATTGTGATGCCTCCTTGTGATGCTTATGACTCTATGGATTCGAACGCCTCGTGATCGCTCGTCAATCAACGCTCCCCGGCATCAGGAATTGACAACCGCTATCGAGAAAGCGTCGTCGATGTCGCCCTCTGACATGCGTTTCCCTGCTACTCTGGATTCTCGTACAAACGGCCAGTTTGTTGACGGAATCTGTGGTCTCCGTCGAGAAAGGGCCCTGTTTCGGAGGCGGCAGCGCCTCCCCTTACCCTCCATGGCATTGCTCTGCTCATAAAGGTAGTTCCTGAGGAGCGAAAAGTCAACGAATGCGATACCCTCTGAGATTCGGAGTAACGGCGAGCCGAAGCAGGCGGCAGCGGCTATCTTACGCCTCGCGCAGCGCTGAGCAGAGCGCAAGAGGGCCTGGTACGAGGAGGGGGGCCTGGCAGTGGGCGGCAGGAGGTAGAAAGAAAGAGCCGGACACATTTGCCAATGGCGTGTATTCTAGCAGGCGTGGATCGAGGAGCAGCCCGCAAGGAGAATCTGGAAACGAGGCTGGCGGAGCTGTCCTGCTGGCAGACGGCGACGCGCAACGATATGGCGGTGGCAGAGGAGTTGCAGCGGACGCGCACGTATGGATAGGGTCAAGTCGCTGGGCGAGGCGGCCTTCTTTGACGAGTTTTTCGCCTACATGCGGGAGGTTGGCTTGTGGCCGCTGCTGGAGGCGTTGAATCCGAAGGACCGGGAAAGGCCGCTCCTGCCGTTTATCCGGTTGGTGCTGTTCACGATCATGCGTTGCATGGGTGGAGTTCAGAGCCTTCTCGCCACGCGTGAGGTGTTGCTGACCGATGAAGGGCTCATGGAGTTGCTGGGGTTCAACGCGGTGCAGGGGAACAATGGCGCCAACAGGCGTGGGCTGAGTCGACGCACCCGGCCGGTGGATATCCGGGGGGCGTTTTCGTTTGAGACGGCCGCGGACAACATCGTGCGGATAGGCGAGGGACGGCTGGCGGAGATGTTCAACGGAGCGATCCGGTGTCTGGCAGCGCAGAGGATGTTTCCCAAGCGGATCGACGCCGTGCTGGATGCGACCGACGACGAGGCGACGCCGAAGTACAAGACCGATGACGGGCTGGAGGTGCCGAGCGTGACGCGCGAGAAGCGTCCTGATGTACGGGCCAACAAGCACGCGCACAAGATAAAGGTGGCCGTCTTCGGCTGGAAGATCTGGATCGTCTTCGAGCCGGTGTCGAAAATCCCGCTCGCCATGAAGATCGACGGGATCAACGTGGGTGACAACGAGCACGCGTTCGATGTCTGGGCTCAGGCGTGCACGAACGTCGAGGTGTACGCCACCATCCGGTCTGTGGCGCTGGACCGTGGGTTCCTGGACGGGAAGCTTCTGTCGCGGATCGACAAAAGCGCGATCATCTACATTCCGGCAAAGTCGAACATGACGGTCACAGCCGACGCGCGGGAGATCGCGCGGCGCGCCCAAGGAAGCCGAGAAGGAGGTAGTCCTCCTGCATACCGACCCGGGCGGCCGGCGCCTTCGTCGGGTTCGACGCCTACGACTCACGCAGCCTCATCGAGAACAGCTGCAACCGCGAGGCGAAGGAAAGTTGGTTTCTGGAGCGCCATCGCAAGCGCAGCGAGGCCGGCGTACGAATCCACGCCTGGTTCGTCTTCCTGTGCATGGCGCTGACGGCCGCGTTCCGCCTGCACCGGCATAAGTGCGAGCAGGCCGAGAGCGCAGGCAAGGAAACCGGCATCAGCCGCTACCGCCGCCGGCTCGAGCTGCGCAACCGCGACAAGGTCGTCGTCTTCTGCGGGGAGCACTTCGGGATCTTCCGCAACTACGAGGTGAGATGCTGCTGCTCGGCGCCGGGGTGCGTGAGCGTGCGATCATGGGGGAGTCGGCGCAGAGCGTGCTGGAGCGGTGCCGTGCCAGGGCCAACACATCCTGAATATGGACACGGTTGGAGGGGTGCTTGTGATGAAATACTGCGGCCGGGATTTCAGCGATACGGAACTCGATGGCATCCGACGCATCGCCGGGCAGGAGCCGGGCCTGACGCGTTTGGCTATCTCGCGGCTGGTGTGCGAGGCGATCTCATGGCGCAAACCCGACGGCGCTCTCAAGGAGATGAGCTGCCGGGTGGCGCTGCTGCGCATGCATCGCAACGGACACATCCGGCTGCCGCCACCGCGCCACCCAGGCCGCTGCGGCAAGCTGCGCACGCACCGCACGGCGCAGGCCGAGCCGGAGCCTGCATTCGCCGTCCCCGCCGGCGAGCTGCGCGACCTGCGCCTCGATCCAGTGGCTACCCGGCGCGAGTCCGCGCTGTGGAACGAGTACGCCGATCGGTACCACTATCTGGGCTACCAGCCCCGCTGCCCGGCGCCCAGATACGCTACTTCGCCCGTGCCGAAGGCCGCACGCTGGCCCTCTTCGGATTCGGCGCAGCCGCATGGAAAACCGTCCCCCGTGACCGCTTCATCGGCTGAACCGACCATCAACGCGCTGCTCGCCTGCACCCCTGGTAGTCAACAACGCGAGGTTCCTCATCCTCCCCTGGATCACCTCCAGGCATCTGGCCTCCCGGCTCCTCGGGCTCGCTGCACGCCAACTCCCAGACCAGTGGCTGCATCGCTACGGCTACAAACCAGTCCTGCTCGAGACCTTTGTAGAAAAGCCTCGCTTCGCCGGCACCTGCTACCGGGCCGCCAACTGGCTCTGCCTGGGCGACACCAAGGGGCGCGGCAAGCTCGACACCGCCCACGCATGCGCCCTCCCAATCAAAAGCGTATGGGTGCTCCCACTCGAACCACACTCCCGCCAAATCCTCACTGCATAGCCCTCTGCTCCCAACAATCCCGGCCTACTGACCTCACCCCGCCGCGCTGTCCCAGCCCATCGACACTCACTCAGGCTCTACTCCGAATCTCAGAATTTTAGATTCGACTTGACACAAGCCCGCTGCAAGTTTAGATTTTGATCGTGTTTCACACTCAACCATCGCAAAATGACAGCCGGGCGCGCCATGCTCCGTCCCCGGGGACGAAGGGTGGGTGCCGATATCGACTCGGTGGTGCTCGATTTACTACGTTCGTGGCAATTGAGCATCCAGAGCGGAAAAGGAAATTTCTATATCCTCTAGGATATAAGGCTGTTGACGGTTCGTTGACGGTTCCCCTCCAAGCGGCTATAATCCCAAAGTACTAGGAAATTCAAAAAAGCGTTTGTCTACTATTCGTTATGAGACGAAATGGACGTATCTATGGCTATCGAGGAATCTCAGATTCAGAAATTGGGCAGGGAAATTGCCGATGCTTTTCACCCGAATAGAATCATTCTATTTGGGTCCTGTGCCGACGGTAATCCATCGGTAGATTCGGATGTTGACCTATTAATTATTATGCCCTATCAGGGAAAGCAAATCGACAAGGCGGTGGAAGTAAGGTTGAAGATCAAACCTTCTTTCCCCGTCGATATCCTGGTTCGCACCCCGGAAAAGATCGCTGAGCGAGTATCCCTGGGGGACTCTTTCATTCAGGAAATACTGGAGAAGGGAAAGGTGCTTTATGAAGCCCCTCACCCTTGAATGGATTGAAAAGGCGGAGCGTGACTTTTCTACTATGGAAAGGGAATATCGAGTCCGAAAAGAGCCCAATTACGATGGAGTTTGTTTCCACGCGCAACAGTGCGCCGAAAAGTATCTCAAGGCTCAGATAGTAGAGACTGGTTTACCGGTGCCAAAAAGTCATGATCTCGTTTTCCTGCTGGAAAAGCTATTACCGATTCGGCCCATGTTTGAATTCTTACGGGAAGACTTGGCTTACCTATCCGATTTCTCTGTAACCTTCCGGTATCCGGGTGAATCCGCCGAAAAGGAAACTGCCCTGGAAGGACGCAAACGCTGCCGTCGTTTTCGAGCGGTAGCCAGAGAAGCATTGGGGATTGGATAGGAGTTTTTCCATTCGCTAATCAGAGACCCACACTGTATGTTACGACAGGGTATCAGGGGATGCGGACCGTGTCGTCACTTTTGGCAGCGTCGACGTCAATTTGGACAGACGCTCGACCAGCCCGGTATTGGTTCGCGTCTCGCTTCAATTGCCCGCACCGCCATGGCCACTGCTGAATTCCATCGGCCGTATCTCCGCCCGATTTCTACCGGCCGAAGTATCGAGTGCATGCGCTGAGCATACAGCAGAAGACGGCGTCTCCGCACTCAGCCGAATCTGGTGGTCAAAATATTGAAGCACATCAAATACCATTTCGACGTTCTGCAGCTTCCATCGCGATCCCCGCCACCGGACCCTTTAGATTCTTCCGATCCCCAACCGGATTTTTCGGATTCCTATTATCTTTAAGTATCCGGATTCTCAGGCTGAGTCTGTCCAATTTTCGATTCGACTTGACACAATCCCGCTGCAAGTCTAGATTTTGATCGTGTTTCACACTCAATCATCGCAAAATGACAGCCGGGCGCGCCATGCTCCGTCCCCGGGGACGAAGGATGGGTGCCGATATCGGCACGGGGATGATCGATTTACTACGTTCGTGGCAATTGAGCATCCAGAGCGGAAAAGGAGATATTCCTATATCCTGGTATCCTGACCCGAAATTTGATGCTCGGAAGGCGGCGGTCATTGTCTAGGGCAGAGAGCCGAAAATGTTTGCTCCAGGAATCGGGCCGGGACTCCGCTTTTCGAGAACATTCGACGCTCAATTTGAGTGGAATCGCGCCGCGATGCTGCATCAGCATGTTCGTGCACAGAAGCATTTGTATTCTCGTCATTTGCCTTTTTCTTCCAGCAGGGGTTCTCGGGCAGGCACCCGAGGTCGCTCCCGGCGAATCGATTCAGGACTTTGTCAACAGAGTTGAGGCTCGGCCGGGAATTCGTGCCGACCAGACGAGATCGCTGGACATGCACGAGGCGATAGGTCTGGCTCTTCAGAAGAACACGGACATTGCCGTATTCCGCATGGACGCAGAGATCAGCCATTACGATGTCGTTTCGGCTGATGGCTACTACGACTACACCAGCACTTTCAGCCTGAACAGCCTGTATGAAAAGACACCGGTCACCTCGATCTATGGCGGCGGAGGAACGCAAGGATCGTTCGATCAGGATGAGTACGCAGCTGATTTTTCGCTTCTGAAGTACGTTCCCTGGGGTGGCGGAACTCTTCAACTGGAGTTCGACAATTCGAGAATGACGACAAACGCGAGTTTCGAGACGCTTTCTCCTCAGTACAACACGAACCTGTCTTTCACCTACACTCAACCGCTGGTTCGGAACGGGTCGATCGATTCCGGGCGCTACCGGGTAACCCGTCTGAAACAGAGCAACCTGCTCTCCGACGTGCAGTTCGAAATGCAAGTCATTGCAATCGTGAATTCGGTTCAGACGACTTATCTCGACCTTCTTGGCGCAATCCAGAATGTGCGCGACCAGGAAGACGCAGTGCGGATCTCCTACGAACAGTTGGAAGCGAACCGGGAAGCGGTGAGGTTGAACCTGATTGCGGCTATAGAACTGCGCTCCAACGAGTCGAGCATCGAGACAAGAAAAGGCTGGCTGGTCGTCTCCGTGCAACAACTCGCTCAGATGGAAGATACGCTGAAAGCGTTGTTGACGAGAGACCATTCAGATTCCATCTGGTTTGCCCGGTTGGAACCGGCGGCTTTTCCGGACCGATCGGCGGCTACACCAGACGTTCAAGACGCCATCGAACTGGCCTTGAACAAGCGCCCGGAGGTCCGGCAGCAGGACCTGCAGGTAGAACAGAGCGCACTGGATGTGCGCTTTTTCCGAAATCAGATGACGCCGCAGGTAGACCTTGTTGGAACGGCAAGCAGCGCGGCTCTTGCCGGTACTGCCGTTCCCGAAATGCTGGGGAAAGTGCCTGAGCAGTTTGTCGGAGGCTACGGAGATGCATTCAAGAGTATGGTTGGCTGGGATTTCCCCAAGTTTGAGCTTGGAGTTCTCATTTCGTTTCCCTGGGGGAACAAGACTGCCAGCGCAAATTGGGCCAAGGCCACGCTGCAAAAGCAGCAGCAGGAAGCAAAACGCGAGCAATTGATGAAGGAGATTGCCCAGGAAGTGCGAAACGCCGTGCAGGAACTCCAGTCAACCGGAATCCTGGTTGAAACCTCGCGCGCGGGGCGGATTGCCGCCCAGAGGATGATGGAAGGGGAAGTGGAGAAATACAAAGCAGGAAAATCGACAAACTTCCTTGTGCTGCAGCGTCAGGATGAATACTTCACGGCACGCTCTACTGAATTGGCCGCAGTCGTCAACTACCAGAAGGCGCAGGTGGAGTTCCAACGGGCAACCGGAATGATCCTGTCGAAAAACGACATCGATCTGGCTGCAACTGCGCCTTCGCCAGGCAGGTGAAACGATGGAATCACCGATCTTTCAAAAAGTAGCACTGAAGCGAATATCGTCACTTGAACAACTCGATCAAACAGTTCGGGTGACCAACCCGCAAGGCTGGATTGCTCTGATTGCCTTCGGTGCATTTCTCATGGCCGCAGTTGTCTGGGGCTTCATCGGATGCGTTCCCGTCCTTGTTTCCGGCACGGGGATCCTCCTTCGGAAAGGAGGAATCCACAGCGTCTTTTCCAACTCCAGCGGCATGGTCCTGGACGTGAAAGTAAGCGCCAAGGACCGGTTAGCGTCCGGCCAAGTCGTGGTAACGATGGCCCAACCGGACGTCGTCAAGAACGTGGAGGATGCGAGAAGCATTGTGTTGCAGAACCAGCGCCTCTACGACGATGCCTTGGTTGACTACAATGAAGGACTTCGTCTCGGGATGCAGGATCTGAAACGGCAGGAAGACTATCAGGTCAAATCGATCGAAATTGCGAAGGCGAAACTGCAGAACCTCCAGGAGAAAACCGCCAACATGAAGGAATTGCTGAGCAAAGGGTTGATCAACAAAGATCTGCTGGATTCTGCCGAAGATGATGAGCAGGCTGCCAGGCAAACCCTGTCCCGGTGTGAAGACAATTTGAAGCAACTCAAGACTCAGGAATTTGACCTGATGAATCAGAAATCATCGGCACTTGACCAGGCCAAGGGGCAGCTCACTGATGCGAAAAACAAGCTATCAACCCTGGAACTTCAACTGAAAGACAGCACGCAGATTGCCACGCCATACGATGGGTTCGTGACCTCGGTACTTGTCGAAAAAGGAAACATTGTCGGGCCGGGAACCGCAGTGATTCAGTTGGAGCTTCCCCAGAAGCGGATCTCGGCCGTTCTGTACGTGAGTCCCATGGACGGGAAGAGGGTGCAGCCCGGAATGAGTGTTCAGCTTTCTCCGGCAAACGTCAAGCAGGAGGAGTACGGGTACATGGTTGCCAGAGTCGTTGTGGTCAGCCAGTTTCCGGCTCCCAGGCAGCAAATGCAGGCCCTCCTGGAGAACGACGATCTGGTTCAGCAGTTCTGCACAGCCGGGAACCCCTACCAGGTGGAAGTGGAATTGGAACACGATCCGGCAACTGCCAGCGGTTTCCGCTGGTCCTCAAGAAGGGATCCACCGTTCCAGATATCCAGCGGCACGCTTTGTACCGGCAACATCGTCACCAGTGAACAGGCGCCGATCTCCTTGATGTTTCCTCATTTGAAAGGAAGAACCGGACTATAGCCCCATGACACAGCAGGAAACGACCGCGATGGGATCGGGACCCCGCAGGGCCGGGCCGAAACACCGTCGGGTGAGAACGCCGACTGTGTTGCAGATGGAAGCCCTGGAATGCGGCGCCGCCGCCCTTGCCAGCATTCTGGGCTACTACGGCTTGTGGGTGCCGCTGGAACGGATGCGGCAGGAGACTGGCGTGTCCCGCGACGGCAGTAAGGCGTCGAACATTGCGAAAGCCGCACGCCGGTTCGGTCTTGAAGCGAATGGCATGCAGGTGGAACTGGCCGAACTGCCGTCCCTGCCTCTTCCGATGATCGCCTTCTGGAATTTCAATCACTTTGTGGTGGTCGAAGGCTTTGGTCCCAAGCGTGTTTATCTGAATGACCCGGGCTCGGGCCCTCGTACCGTGTCCAACGAGGAATTCGACCGATCTTTCACAGGCGTCGTGCTTACCTTTGCACCCACGGCCGAATTCAAGACAGGGGGTGAGAAGCCGAGCATGGTGCGCGGCTTGCTCGGGCGTTTGCCGGGTAACGAGATGGCCTTGACCTTTGCCGTCTTGACCGGACTGGCCCTGGTAATGCCCGGATTGGTCGTGCCGATTTTCAACAAGGTCTTTGTCGACGGCTTTCTGGTAAACCGTATGACATCTTGGATGACCCCTCTCATGATCGTGATGGGTGTCACGGCAATGTTGATGGCCGGTCTCACCTGGCTGCAGCAGAAGTACCTGTTGCGACTGGAAATGAAGCTGGCGCTCTGCAACTCCGGGAAGTTCCTGTGGTATGTGCTCAGGCTTCCTGTGGAGTTCTTTGCTCAGCGGTTCAGCGGTGACCTCAGCTCGCGAGTGTCCATCAATGATCGTGTGGCCTCCTTGCTCTCAGGTGAACTTGCCACGGCGGTGCTCAACATCGTCATGATCGGTTTTTACGCCTTGCTCATGTTCCGCTACGACGTGGTTCTGACGCTGGTCGGTGTGCTGGTTGCCGGTTTGAACCTGGCGGCGCTCTCTTTCATCTCGCGCAAGCGAAAGGATCAGAATCAGAAACTCATGCAGGAACGCGGCAAGCTGATGGGCACTTCCATGCAGGGGTTGGCTGCCATTGAGACCCTTAAGGCAACAGGATTGGAATCTGATTTCTTTTCGCGCTGGTCCGGTTATCACGCCAAGCTGCTCAATGCACAGCAGCAACTCGGCGTTTCGACACAGGTACTGGCTGCCGTGCCTCCGCTGCTGTCATCCATCACTACCGCAATCATCCTGGGATTGGGTGGGCTGCAGGTGATGGACGGTTTCTTGAGCGTCGGGGCGCTGGTGGCGTTCCAGAGCTTGATGATCGGTTTTACGAATCCGGTAAATCGAATGGTGTCACTGGGCAGTTCACTGCAGGAAGTCGACGGAAGCTTGAAGAGGCTGGATGATGTGCTTCGCTACAAGATGCATCCGGGCTTGAGCGAAGAAGAGGATCGACCTTCAACTTCGCAGATCGGGGGCGTACGATTGGCCGGTCAGGTGGAACTGCGCGGGGTGACTTTCGGGTACAGTCGGCTGGCCGATCCGTTGATTCGGGATTTCAGTCTGGTGGTGAGACCGGGCGGACGGGTGGCGATTGTCGGAGGGTCCGGTTCGGGGAAATCCACTATTGCCAAGCTCATCAGCGGCCTCTTCGACCCGTGGGAAGGCGAGATCCTGTTTGACGGCAAGAGCCGAAACGTCATCCCGCGTTCTGTGCTTGCGAATTCCCTTGCCATGGTCGACCAGGACATCTTTGTATTCGAAGGAACGGCCCGCGAGAACCTGACGATGTGGGACGCGAGCAGGCCGGATGCCGACATCGTGACGGCGGCGAGAGACGCATGCATTCATGAAGACATATCCGCTCGCGCCGGGGGCTACGAGACCAGGGTGGCCGAGGGTGGACGAAACCTGAGCGGGGGACAAAGGCAGCGTCTTGAGATTGCCCGCGCGCTCGTGGGCAATCCTTCCATCGTCATCCTGGATGAAGCGACAAGTGCACTGGATGCGAAAACCGAAATGATCGTGGACGACAATCTTCGCCGGCGAGGTTGCACCTGTTTCATCATCGCCCACCGGCTCAGCACCATCCGCGACTGCGAGGAAATCATCGTTTTGCGCCAGGGTTCCGTCGTGCAGCGCGGGACCCACGAACAGTTGATGGCTGAAGGCGGCGAATATGCCGCGCTGATCAAGAGCGAGTAGCAATGACAGAACAACGGGGTCTCCGACCGGAAGGCGTCCTGATGGAACTCGGAGCCAACAAACCATTCGCACCCACCCGGCCGGAAAGTGTTTGGCTTGTCCGGGAGGGACAAGTGGATGTTTTCGCCAGAGCGGGTACCGGCGGCAGGAACCGGCACGTTGTGCGAGTGGAGAGAGGTCAGGCGATCTTTGGAATTTCGTTGAATGGGTTCCAGGAGCGGATCAGCCTGATCGCGGTGGGCGGCCCAGGCACGAATGTTATCGAATTCCCTCTTTCTTTTCTCCAGGAACTTCCGAATTTTCCGGCCGATTTCAAGGACCCTGTGACCCTGGTGGAGAACTGGGTGACATCTCTGTCCCGGTCGGTCCGATGGGAGAATCCACAGCGGGGGGCTGTCGAATTGCAGGCCAAAGCGGAAGTGGCTGTTCCGTGCGGCGTAGATGTCCTGTGCAGGAACGGGGTTTTGTGGGTTCGGCCGGCTCGCGGTGATGTTCAGTTCCTGGGCCGTGCGGAATTGCCCCCCCTCAGTCCCGCCAGTTACTACCCGCTTTCTGACCGCATGTGGATCCGATGCGCCTCCGAAGCAAATGTGCATGTCATGGACACGGTGAACATGTTCGGGCAGGGCAGGCTGTACGATTCGCTCTCTGCTTTTCATTCCCTGGTAATGTCCTGTCTGCTTGCGGATTTGGTAATGGAAGAAAAGCAGGACCGGGATCTGTTTGAGCGACGGGCCGAAGCAGACCAGCTCTCCATGATGCGCGCCGTTTCCGATCTCGCTGCTGTTCTGGACAAGAAAGGCGTCGCTCCGGCGAGCATGGAAGCCGGCGACAATCTTCTCCTGCGCGCCTGCCGAATGGTTGCCGAACGAGTGAATATTCAGGTCGCCCCCGCCCACCTGATTTCGAAGTCCGCCAGCACGTTTGCCGATCCCCTCGCATCCATCGCAAAAGCCTCCCGTTTCCGGACTCGCAAAGTCCTGCTCAAGGGAGCCTGGTGGCGGGAAGACTCGGGCCCGTTGCTGGCCTATCTTGAAGACGGCAATGTTCCGGTGGCGCTTCTTCCGCAAGCGGCGGGCAAGTACACGCTGTACAACCCTTCGAACCATTCCAGCACACCGGTCACTCCCGAAAACGCAGCCTCGCTGACAGGGACTGCATATATCTTCTACCGGCCATTCCCGGACATGAAACTCGGAGCGAGAGAACTTCTTCGGTTCGGACTCCTTGGAACCGGGAAGGATATCGGATTCGTTGTGCTGATGGGGATCGGGATCGGACTTATCGGGCTGATGCTTCCCATCATCACGGGGGAAGTGTACGGCTCCGTGATCCCCACGGCGAATCGGGGCCAGTTGTTTCAGCTGACGCTGGCGCTGGTCATCGGCGCTGTCGCCGTCGCCGTCTTCCAGGTGACGCAGTCAATCGCCGTTCTGCGGATCGAAGGCAAAATGGATTTCGCTGTCCAGGCCGGGCTGTGGGATCGCCTGCTGAACTTGCCTGTGCCTTTTTTCCGCAACTATACCACCGGGGAACTGGCCTCGCGCGCGACCGGGCTCGACATGATCCGTCAGATCCTTTCCACGAACATGGTCTCTGCAGTGCTGGGAAGCATGTTTTCGTTGTTTAATTTCGGATTGCTCTATTACTACGACTGGCAACTAGCCCTGCTTGGGACCATCCTGGTGCTGCTGGCAGTAGTGGTCACGTCTCTCTCTGGATATTATCAGGTCAGGCACCAACGACCGCTGCTGCTCCTGCAAAGCAAGATCGCCGGCATGGTCTTCCAGTTCATCAGCGGCATTGCCAAGCTGAGGGTCGCCGCGGCGGAACCGCGCGCCTACGCGGCGTGGGCACGGCAGTTCGCGCAGCAGAAGAAGCATTCGGTGGATGCGCGTAACGTCGCCAATTGGCAGGCAACGTTCGATGCCGCGTTCCCGGTCATCTCCTCCTTGTGCATCTTCGCATGGGTCGGACTGGTCGCCCAAGCGACATTGCCGACAGGGAAATTCCTCTCTTTCTATGCAGCGTTTGTCGGGTTTCTGGCCGGCATGCTTCAGTTCAACAGATCGATTGTTTCGTCCATGACTGCGCTCCCGATCTTCGACATGTGTCGATCGATTCTGGAAGAACTGCCGGAAATGGATGCGACCAGGGCCGACCCGGGTGAATTGAACGGTGCGATCGAAGTGAGCCATGTTGTTTTTCGCTACGCTCCGGACAGCCCCCTGGTCCTGCGCGACGTTTCCATCAAGGCAACCCCCGGTGAGTTTATTGCCATCTGTGGCGCTTCCGGTTGCGGCAAGTCCACACTCTTCCGCCTGCTGCTGAATTTCGAAGAACCGGAAAGCGGGGCCATCTACTACGACGGCATGGACGTCGCCGCCCTGGATCCCCGTGCGGTGCGCCGCCAGGTCGGAGTCGTGTTGCAAAGCAGCCAGCTTCTACCCGGGGACATCTTTTCGAATATTGTCGGCTCCTCCATTCTCACGCAGGAAGATGCGTGGGAAGCTGCAAGGATGGCCGGCTTCGACAAGGATCTGGAACAAATGCCGATGGGGATGTTCACGGTTGTCAGCGAGGGCGGCGGCAACCTATCAGGCGGCCAGCGCCAACGGCTCATGATTGCACGGGCCATTGTCCGCAAACCGCGAGTCCTGCTCTTTGATGAAGCGACCAGTGCCCTGGACAACCAGACCCAGTCCATCGTCAGCGAGGCCCTCGACAAGCTTCAGGCAACGCGCATTGTGATTGCGCACCGCCTGAGCACCATTCAGAATGCAACCCGCATCTACGTCATGGATGCCGGCAGTGTGGTTCAGGTCGGAAATTATCATGAACTGTTGCAGCAGCAGGGTGTGTTCGCCGAACTGGCTCGCCGACAACTGCTTTAGACGGGTATGCCGCTGCTGCGCAGTGCTTCGTCGCCCACTTTTGTTGCATTTTTTCAGGCCTTCATTGATAATGACTCCATCCGGGGGAACGAATGACCGGGACGATTTTTCTGTTGATATTCCTATGGCGAAATCGATTTTCCCATTTCATATTTTTGGTCGTAACGGGAAGACCTATTTTCTCAATCTGGACAGACTGATCGCAGCAGAGGTAAGTGCCTCGACCGCCGCTGCGCTAGATCATCTGTCGCAAACTCCTGGGGCTCCCTTATCACCTTCCGTTAGATCGGAGCTCAAGGACCTGGGGTTCCCGGAAAACGAGCCGGACCAACGGGCCCTCAAAGATATCGAACTGGAGAAGGATGCCGCCGTCTCCGCAATGTCGCTCCTTGTAACAGAACACTGCAATCTTCGGTGCACATACTGCTTCGGCAGCAGGGGAGAAAACGAGATGACTGAGTCGACCGCTCTCCTGGCCGTCGACTGGCTCATAGGGCAATCAAAACAAGGGAGCGATCTTTCGATCTGCTTCTTCGGCGGCGAACCGGTGCTCAACTTCTCGCTTATCAAGCGCGTAGTCACATATGCCAGGAGGAAAGGGGAAGAGGTCGGGAAGAGATTCTCTTTCTCGATTACGACCAACGCGATTCTTCTTGATGACAATCAGATCGCCTTCCTTCGCGAGCACAATTTTTTCGTCCTGGTAAGTCTTGACGGCCCGTTGGAGATACAGGATCGGAACAGACCCTGCCAGGGGGGTGTGGGATCCTACCTGGCCACAGTACCGAGGATCAAACGCTTGCTCGAAGTAATGGAAGGGGATCATATCTCCTGCCGTGCGACGTTCTGCGGACGGACTGAAGTGGAGAATGTCTACGCTGCGCTACGGGGACTGGGGTTTCCCACCGTCGATATCAAGCCCGTCTCTCCCCCGCTGCCGGCACCCGGGGCCGCCAGGTACAGGGAGACAGTCCGGCAATTAAGGAAAAGTGAGGAATACCGCCAGCAGTTGATCCGTCATTTCGAACAAGACGCAGTTCGTTTCCGGCGAGCAGTAAAGGAGAAGGATCGCGGGGCATTCACCCCCATGCAGGTCTACGGCAAACTGCTGAGGAGGCTGACCGCGCACAAGAAGATCATCTTCCCCTGCTCCGCCGGACGGGAAGCCATTGGCGTTTCCACCGACGGCACATGTTACCCTTGCCACCGCTTCCTCGGTGTGAGCGACTACCGGATCGGCAGGATTGATTCCCGCGGACTGGCGCGAGAGGAGTATCTGGAGACGCCGATGCGGAACCGGGAGCCGTGTTACTCCTGCTGGGCTCTTGCCATCTGCGCGGGCGGATGTTACTACGACAACCTCGCTATGACAGGGGACCGATTTACTCCCTCCCGTTCGTTCTGCGAGGATTTGAAACTGCTGATCGAGATGGCGATCGAGTTGTACTGCGGGCTGGAGCAAGTCGATCGGGATTGGCTGATGGAGGAGACACAACGTCTACAGCAAAAGTCCCACCCGGCACATGGCTCGTTCTTCGCCGTCTTTCAGCGGGAACTGGGAGATCTATTGAAGTAGGGCCTGACCGGTCAGTTTCCGACTGTGTAGTCCCCCCCATTCGCGCACTGCTCGATCCAACGGCAATCGCTGCCGCCGCTCAGAGCCTCAAGCTGAGTATCGGTAAGCGTGTGTTTGTGCTTCGCCAGCAGTTTCTGGTACCCTTCCTCCGAGACATCGTACCCATCGTTCTTGGCGATGGCCACCAACCCGGGAAGGACTTCTGTGAAAACCTGCTGTCGGAACTCCTTGTCACTCTTCAACTTTTCGAGAAACGGTTTCAACGGCATACTGCTACCTCCCTTGCTCTTGCTAAATTAAGGTCGCCACTATTCTATCCGTTGTCGGGGGCATTTGCAACAACTCAACGGAATGAAGCAATCTTTGCCAGGATACCTCGCTGGTCTATCTTGCGGGCGCGCTCCTTGAAGGCAGATCGCAGCTCATACCATCTCTCCTGGAAACAATCCTTCCGGCACGGGCATCCTCGGCAGGAACTCCGGTCATGACACCGTGGTATCGGCAAACCGTCGAACTTCCATCCATTCGGATCTTCTCCGGCAAACCCCGCATAGTTTTTGTTCACGAGGTGTTCCAAACGCGGGGTATATTTCGTGTTCCCAAACTCCTCGCGGAGTCGCTTCAGAACATCCTGGTCCCGCTCCCCCGACGCCTTCATTCGGCAATAGCGTGCGAGGATGGCTGCGGCCGGCGGATCCGGGACAATCGCGATGCCGGCGAGTCCCGGGACGGTCTGCTTCAATGTGACGAAGGCTTTTTCGTACTCCTCCGCTTCGACAAGCAAGAACGCGAGCAGCCACCGGGGGTCAAGCCAGGAAAAGACTGGGACTCGCGTGAAGAGCTTTCCCAGCTGGAGCAGAAAGGAGCTTTCGTGTCGCTCCGCATATTCAAAAAGGAGTGCGGCGACATCCTTGATCTGGACACGGGAAGCCTCCGGGAGGTGGAATATGACATCCAGGATACGGTCAGTGTCACCGACCAGTTTCACGTCAAGGAGAAGGTCGGGATTGATCGGCGACATATTCTCCGCGTAGAGATAGTAGCTGGGAAAACCGAGGATGGAGAAATCACGGATGAAGACCTTCTCCCCGGGATTGAGCCTTGTTAGCAGGAACCGAAGATATTCCTGGTTGGTTGCCGGCTGATCGAGGAAAGCATCTTCGAATCTGGATTCCCCGGCGCCGCGCAGCAGTCGCTCCGCGACAAGGTGTGGCGCATTGTAGACGCTGTCGGGTTTACTCACACCGGTATTTCGCTCAGCCGGGTCCAGTTCCGGCCTGCTACGCCCCTGGAGTGCTTCGGTCAGACAGCGCTGGAGGGCAATATCCAGGATCGGGTCCGAACCCAGAGCGACGGCGACTTTGCCTGTCTTCCTCTCCCTGAGAACCATTCCGAGGACAGGGAATTTCCCCTCCAGGGTAAAATCCTTAACGGTGATAACACATCCGCTTTCCTGGATCTTCTCAACCAGGCTTTTCAAAAGAGAACTCCGGAGCCTGATCTTCCTCAAGTCGACCGTGGGAACTTCATCGACCTCGCCGGTGTAAAACCGGTGAAGGACATGGCGCTCCATGATCTCGCAGAGCCCCTGGCTGCAGGCCTCTTCAAAACTGTTCCCCGAGCACATCCCGGTCGTGCCTGAAGCCGCGTACATCAGGGAGATGGGGAGATCCACGACTGACCGGCTGAAGATATCGCAAACGGGCAGACAGGGTAGTTCATCCGGAAGGAGGGGGGAAAGGCGGGGATCCATCTTTTCGAAGAGAACCGGGTGATCAACATAGAGCTCATCACGATTCCGCGTCCTTCGGAGGGCAGGCAGTTCGTCCTGGTTCTTGATAAGTCCCAGGCGGGCGAAGTGAAAGCCCCCTTTGCACTGCAGCCGTTCGATGAACTCGGCGTAGGCACTCGCCAGCGCGAACTCCGCTGTCATCCCCTTGCCATTGGAGATGAAGAATGGGTAGTCACGGAATGTGAGGAAACAGGAGAAGCAATTTTCATAGGGCTGTTTCCAGTTCAGGTAAGCGTTTTCTTCCAGGAAACCAAGCCGCTCCAATCGTGACTTGATCCGTTCGACCGTCCGGCTAGGCTTTCGGTCCTTGTGGAAGTCGTAACCGCCGAGAGAAGATCTTGACGTCATTGGATTGTGACGTTGAACACTTTCTGTTCGGCTAACGCTGTTTCCCACGACATCGATGTTCCCCTGCTGCTCGGCGAGATCGCGTACCTTCATCCCCTGGTATTGCTGCGACTTGTCCGCGCCTGCTTTCAGGAGTTCCTTCACGATTTCGGTATGCCCTTGGTAGGCGGCGCACATAAGCGCAGTGCGCCCGCTGTCGAACGCAAGATTGACGTCCGCCCCGTACGTGATCAGGGTCTTCACCACATCGAGTCTTCCCTGGCTGCAAGCCTGGCCGATTGGGGGCCAACCGGACCCGTTGAGCGTGTTGATAACCGCGCCGTGATCAAGCAACAGCCGTACAATCGCATCATAACCCCGCAACGCAGCCCACGAGAGCGGGTCCATGCAGCGGTCGTCTTGAGCGTGGACGTCGGCGCCCTTCTCCAGCAGCAGCCCGACAATGTCGATGTGACCTGCGCTTGCCGCAACACACAGGGCAGTGTTACCCAGGGAACTTTTCGCAGCGAGGCCCGCACCGGCATCGATCGCTGTCCTGACTGCTTCGATGTCCCCTTTCTCCGCCGCGAGCAAAAGTGCTTCATTGATACCTGTACCCTTATGCGTCCCGTGCGCACTGGATTTGAAGGATCGTATTTTCTTCTTTCCCGCCATATGCTCTCACCTTGATTGCCGTTTTTCTTTTCGTTCTACGATAAAGGCACAGACCTTCTTCTGTCAATTCTGTCCGCGCCCGTCTGGCTTTTCGACATTTTGCTTCTCGAAAGATATCTTGAACGAAACCGCTTCGCGGTGGCTTTCCCGCAGTCCGCTTTCCTTGACTGATACTAAGCCGATCTGGCCATGCGCAAGCTTTACATCTGATCGGTATCGCGCGGGCTCTGCACCACCGAAATGAAGCCGGCCGACCCCAAGCGCATCCTGCCGTTCCGGCTGGAGCTCAACGACCCGGGCGTGTTCGGCTCCCTCCTGACCTGGATGGAAGAGAACAGGAAGCAGGTCTTCACCATCGCCACGGCGAACAACATCGAGGGGCTGCCGCCCGAGTTGCTGCGAAAGGGGTGCTTCGACAAGGTCTTCTTCATCGACCTGCCGGCGCCGCGGGAGCGCGCCAACATCCTGGCGATCCACCTGACCAAACATTACCCCAATACCGACCTCTTCCGGTGCGCCGAGCGCAGCGGCTACGCGCCGGGCGATGGGTACTTTTACCGAGCCCGGGAGCGATTCGTCGAGTCGCTGCGCCGATTGGTCCTGTACGCGCGTGATCAGGTCGGCAAGCGAACCTTAAGCCGTCGGCTGTCAATTTCCGTTGACAGTGCCGATTTCTCCTTAAAAGACTGCGAATATTCAGGAACATCATGGATTCCCGTCAACGACTGTTTACATTAGAACAAATGGCGGGTCTGGTTCCATCTCTTTATTTTCAGCAACTTGTGGCTAATGCCGCTTTGGCGCGAAATCGGAATTCTCTGCTTTATCATTATGGCAGAGGTACACACCGCGGCGACCGTCAAGACCTACAAGCCGCGCCATCCCGAAAAGACCCCATTTTATTCCGTTGTTTATCACTATTACGACAAATTCAAGGCTGTCTATGAGGAATGTTTTCAGAAAGAGTACGGCCGCTGGCGTGGTGTGATCGACGAGGTGGTTAGCAAATATTTTCAATGTGGCACTTACCTGGGAGGTTTCGCGCGCCTCAGATGCGAGAACTGCGGCGCCGAGAAGTTCCTGGCGCTGACATGCACTTCATACTACACCTCTTCCTGAGATTCGGAGTAGCGGCGAGCCGAAGCAGGCGGCAGCGGCTATCTTATGCCTTGCGCAGCGCTGAGCACAGCGCAAGAGTGCCTGCAACGAGGAGGGGCGGTGCTGTGGCTGACACCAGCCCATCGACACTCGCTCAGGCTCTACTCCGAATCTCAGAAAGACGAAAATACGATTGACTTTCTGACTTATTAATCATAAACATCTATCGATAAAAAACTCGACGTCGAATTTCACCAAGGGTGGCAGATGAACCTATCGATCGGATCATTCGGCTCTATCGACTGGGCGGATATCCGTGACATCTACAGTGGAGGCATTGAATCGGGTCAGGTAACATTTGAGGTTGAAGTACCGACCTGGGAACAGTGGGATGTAGCTCACTTGCAGATCTGTCGTCTGGCTGCCCGTTCCGATGGCATGATCGTGGGATGGGCAGCATTGAGCCCGGTTTCCAAGCGACCCGCATATCGAGGGGTGGCTGAAGTCGGCGTTTATGTGAGCGCCGGCCATCGAGGACGGGGGATTGGCAGAGCCTTATTGAAAGCGATCATCGCTGAATTCGAGCATCAGGGCATCTGGACCTTGCAAGGTGATAGAGGAACCCTGCGATGAATTTTCTCATGAGCACCGTGAAAGCACACTCATGGTAGACCGCCGGCCTTTTCAGATCGCCCACTTGTCGGATCTTCACATGACGGCGGATGACAAAGCGGAGCGATCCGAATTCAGGGTTTTTGGAAGGCGGCTCTGCGGAATGAATGATGCATTTCGACAGATTATCTGCAGTGCGGCCATTCGGGAAGCCGACCTCATTCTCATCACCGGAGATGTGACCGACCGCGGCGAACTCAAGGCATGGGAAACCTTTTGGAGCATCCTGGATGCAGCAGGGCTTACGAAAAAGGTCCTGGTCATTCCCGGGAATCATGATGTGGGTTGTCTCGGACTCGGGCGGATCTACGGAAAGGCCGGCCTGCAGATGACGATTGAGGGGCTCAGAATCGGAGGTCAGCCAACGGCTTTCCCTTGGGTGGTTATGCCGAATCCGGGGATCGCGATCTTCGGTTTGAATTCCAATAACCTCCAGGAAACCAGAGCCACCGGCACGGCCGGCGGTGAGCTCAGCTACTTCGAATTAGAGCGACTGGCTCGTCTTCTATATAAATACCGTGATGCCTCTGTGAAAATTGTGACCCTGCATCATAGTCCCAACATCACAAGCAAAGAAGTCGCCATTCGGCGCGGCCAGCAGCGGCTCAGCATGGTCGAACGGCTTTCACTCCAACTCCCGCAACAAGATCGGCGGGCGCTGCGCTTGCTGTGCCTGAGCCATCATGTTCGTCTCATCCTCCATGGTCATGTTCACCTGGACGAGGATCGGCGGGTCGGGGGTCTACGAATCGCCGGGGCCGGCGCGACGACTGAGCCGTCTTCGTACGAGGATTCGCACCCGCTCTATTCCTACTTCACCTATGCCATTCATGAATCCGGGAACCACATCCAGAGGCGCAGGAATACGGTTTATCGGCGCGGTTCCGACAGCATGTCGTGAGCCCCAAACTCGATATCGATGCCGTTCTTTCATGATATGCGAACGGAATAATGGGATGTAGGCGCGGGAGTGGTCACTTCGTCTTGACCTCCCTCACTGACTGCGGTAGATTCGCTGTGTGGCAGTTGGTAGAGGAGTGCGTGATCACTTTCGAGACGAGCACGAACGATTTCATTTATTGAAAGTGATCACTGAGAAGGACGAGTCGACCTGTCGACTTGCGCAATCATGAGTGACGCTCAAGGAGATCATCAATAATGGCCTTCAGAATCGAGGTCGGGCTCAAACCGGGGTTCAGGGACGCAGCGGGTGAGGGCGTCCGGAATTCGATCCGGACGAACCTGCACATTGACGTCGCCGATGTTCGTACCATCAAGGTTTTCACCATCAATGCGGCACTGAGTGATAACGAGAGTGCAAAAATCGCACGGGGGCCTTTTTCAAACCCGGTTGTCCAGATGTACTCAATCGATAAACCACTCGCCCGGGATTTTGATTGGCTTGTCGAAGTCGGCTTCCTGCCGGGTGTAACCGACAACGAAGGCAAAACCGGCCGGGAAGCCATCGAGGACATGCTTGGACGGAAGCTCGCGGATGGCGAGAGCGTTCACACTTCCATGCAATACCTGGTCACGGGCGATTTAAGCAGGGACCTGATTGATGTCATCTGCAAGCAACTCCTCGGCAACGAGCTCATCGAGCGGTTCGATGTGGCTGATGGTCGATCATGGGATAAAAGAAAAGGCATCTCCGCTTGCGTTCCCCTCGTCAGAGATACTCATAAGCCGCGAGTGACCGAAATCGATCTGAATGTCGGCGACAGCGACTTGATGGAAATCAGCCGAAAGGGCACGCTGGCTCTGACTCTTGATGAAATGATCTGTATCCGGGACTATTTCAATTCGCATGACGTTCGCGCACAAAGGCGAAAATACGGTCTGGGGGAGAATCCGACGGACGTCGAGCTCGAAACACTCGCCCAAACCTGGAGTGAACACTGCAAGCATAAAATCTTCAATGCGAATATCGATTACATTGAAGAAAATCGGCATACGCTTATCAAGAGCCTTTTTAAATCCTTCATCAAGAAGTCGACCGATGAGATTTCCAAGAATGTCGACTGGCTGGTTTCGGTCTTCAAAGATAACGCCGGTGTCGTCAGATTCAACGAAAGTTACAACCTGGCTTTCAAGGTTGAAACGCATAACAGCCCATCTGCGCTGGATCCTTATGGCGGTGCCATCACTGGTATCGTTGGATGCGACAGGGATTCAGCAGGCACCGGCCAGGGCGCGAAGCTCATCGCTCACACCGACGTCCTCTGTTTCGCACCGCCCGACTATAGCGGCAAGTTGCCTCCGCGTATTTTTCATCCGCGACGGGTCATGGAAGGAGTGGTGCGTGGGATTAAGGACGGCGGCAATAAATGCGGAATAGCCACCATCAATGGCGCGGTGCTCTTTGATGATCGATATGGCGGAAAGCCTCTTGTTTATTGTGGTTCGCTGGGAATGATGCCGGCAGTCATCAATGGCAAGCACACGCACGAGAAGCGCTCCGATCCAGGCGATCTCATCGTTATGGTCGGGGGCCGGATTGGAAAGGATGGTATCCACGGCGCGACGTTCTCCTCCGAAGAGCTGCATGAAGGATCGCCGGCAACGGCGGTCCAGATCGGCGACCCGATCACTCAGAAAAAAATGCTCGATATGCTTCTCGAAGCCCGCGATCTCGGCTTGTACAGATGCATCACCGATAATGGTGCCGGGGGACTTTCATCATCCATCGGAGAGACCGCGCAATTTTCCGGCGGATGCGAGATCCATCTCGAGCAGGCTCCGCTGAAATACCACGGCCTTGATCCCTGGGAAATATTACTGTCAGAGGCGCAGGAGCGCATGACCCTGGCTGTTCCGCCTGAGAAGATCGGCGAACTGCGAGCGCTCTGCCGGCGTCGTGGCGTGGAAGCTACAGTTGTGGGAGCCTATACGGACAGCGGCAAGTTCCATGTGCTCTATGATCGCAAAACCGTCGCCTGCATCGACATGGAATTTCTTCACAACGGTCTGCCTCCGATGAATCTGGTTGCAGAATGGACACGGCCGGTCTTTCCGGATCCGGATCTGCCGCGAGACGGATTCACCGGCCATTTGTTGCGGCTCCTTTCGGATTACAACATCGCCAGCAAGGAATGGGTCATCAGGCAGTACGATCACGAAGTTCAGGGGGGATCGGTTGTCAAGCCTCTGACAGGTCGTGATAACGATGGGCCAAGTGACGCCGGCGTCGTGCGGCCGCTCCTCGATCGAATGGAAGGGATCGCCGTTTCCAATGGCATCAATCCATTCTACGGCGATATTGATACGTATCATATGACAGCGAATGCCATTGATGAAGCGATCCGGAACATCATCGCCGTCGGAGGCAGTCTCAGGCAGATCGCACTCCTTGATAACTTCTGCTGGTGTGATCCGATCTATGACCCCGAAAAAACACCCGATGGGACTTACAAGCTCGCGCAACTCGTCCGGGCCAACATGGCGCTCTATGATTACACAATCGCCTTCGGAACCCCGTGCATATCGGGGAAGGATTCAATGAAGAACGATTACAAGCTGCGAGGTGACGATGGCCGCGAGTACAAAATTTCCATCCCTCCGACTGTGCTGTTTTCAGCGGTCGGCATCGTGCCCGACGTCAGAAAGTGCGTCACTATGGACATCAAGATGCCGGATGATGTCATTTACCTTGTCGGGATGACAAGAGACGAGCTGGGTGGATCGCGTTTCCTGGCGCATCTTGGGTTCAAAGGTAACACTGTGCCGATGGTTGATGCTCGATCTGCCCGAAAAACATATGATGCAATGTCTGCCGCCATTGATGCGGGACTAGTGGCGTCCTGCCACGACTGCTCAGATGGAGGAATGGCCGTGGCTGTAGCGGAAACCTCCTTCGCCGGCGGCTTCGGCGCCGAGATGGACCTGGGCAAAGTGCCGCGAGAAGGATCGATGATGGATGCGCAGATTCTGTTCTCCGAGTCGGCCAGCAGGTTCATTGTCACTGTGGCGCCGGATCGAGTAGAGGATTTTGAACAGATGATGGCGGGCGTCACATGCGCGCCGATCGGCACGGTGCGCCATGATAACCGCTTCCTCATAAACGGCGTCGCCGGCGAACGAATCATCGAAACAGTCATCGACGAATTAAAAGAAGCGTGGCAGTCGCCTTTGAGGTGGTAGAGATGGCAATCGTCAAATCGTTGGTACTTACCGGATATGGAATCAATTGCGAGATGGAGATGGCCTATGCCAATAAGTTGGCAGGCTCCGAAACCACGATTGCCCACATCAACGACTGCATCGATGGTCACATCGACATCAACCACTATCACATCCTGAATTTTCCAGGAGGCTTCTCATACGGGGATGATTTAGGGAGCGGCCAAGTTTTCGCCAACAAGCTCCTTTATGCCCGAACTCGTCGCGGACTCATGATGGACCATATCCGGCGCTTCATTGATGATGGGAAGCTGATGATCGGCATTTGCAATGGATTTCAGATTCTTGTCAACATGGGATTGCTCCCTGCGTTCGATAACGATGATTCAGCCCGAACGGCTGCCATTTTTTACAATGACCGAGGCTACCGGGATTGCTGGGTGCATCTCACGATCAATCAGAAATCTCAGTGCATCTTTACAAAAGGGATGGATTTTCTGGATGCGCCGATCCGGCATGGCGAAGGCAAGTTCATCCCTGCCGATAAAGAGGTGATGAACAGGTTGTGGGAGAAGGGGCATATCGTCATGCAGTATGCTGATTCGAACGGCCGGCCCACAATGGACTTCCCGACGAACCCCAATGGCTCTATGGAGGCGATTGCCGGTATCTGCAATGAATCAGGTCGAGTCTTCGGAATGATGCCGCATCCGGAAGCGTTCAACCACATCACAAATCATCCGCACTACACGCGGCGCCGAGAAGAATTCGCACGCTCTCAAAAGCCGCTGCCCGAAGAAGGGGACGGAATCAGGATCTGGAGAAATGCCGTGGAGTATGCAAAGGAGAATCTTCTGTGAGCCGGCACGAAGGGGCCGAATAAAGCCGGCGCTGTTGGAATATCCTCTGGAGCCGACTTCCGTGAAAATTATCGACGTCAAAGCAGTAGGCCTGCAAGAGGCAGAAGGGCCGTATTTACTACAAGTGTGGCAAAATGGATAATAAAACCCCGATCATGATATCTCATACTGGGAATCGCTCAAGACTCTATTTTTGCTGAAGGTGCCTTTTCTGTTCTCTGCTCTTTGGTTGGATATGATGTTGCGAAATGGATTTTTTTTCTGTATGGAATCAAAAACATCTAAGGCATAGCAGAGGTCAATGGCTATTAACCCTCTCGTTTTGCCCTCTTCGGATTCGACTCTCCTGGCCGAGTACACGAAATATTTCTCACTCTCAATTTCCGGATCGCCTCGGCCGGCTCTTTCAAAAGTTGTTCACGCTTTCAATAACATCCCCTATGAGAACCTGAGCAAGGTCGTGCGTGCCGCTGGGGCATCTCATCCGAATGCCGGCATGGAAGGACCGGCGGAAATTCTTGCCGGTCACTATCGTTGGGGTACTGGAGGCACCTGCTTTTCGCTCACCGCAACTCTGCTCCACCTCGTCCGCTCGCTTGGATTCCGTGCCGAGCCGATTCTGGCGGATCGTTTTTACGGCCCCGACACTCATTGCGCGCTCTGCGTCTGGATTGATGATGCGCCTCATCTGCTCGATCCCGGCTTCCTTATTTCAGAACCGGTACCACTTTTCAGCAACACCACTCAGCACCTGGAAACGGCCTTTAATCGGCTGATCCTGGTTGGAGGCAATAATGGCGAGACGCTCGAACTTCGGACGGCTGATCAGAATGGCGAAAAGCGTCGCCTCACCTATCGAACAGCGCCGGTCGACGACGTGGAGTTTCTGGCGGCATGGGAAAAATCCTTCTCATGGGACATGATGCACTATCCGATTCTGACTCAGGTGCGAGAAGGCCGGCAGATTTACATCCAAAAGGATCGGATCATGATGCGCGACAGGCAGAGCGTTTCGCGCACGGTGCTTGATCATGATGAAATGGCTGCTTGGATCAGTCGCCACTTTGGGATTGCGCTGCAGGTTGTGCAGGCGGCCTTTGATATTCTCGCTGGAAAAGGAGGCGCCCGTGGCTGAGCCTCATCCCGCTGACCCCGTCAAGCTTTTTGTCGCCATCCTCTGGTCCGAATGTGCTGCGTTGGATCGATCCGTCGTACAGATGTCTGAAATATGGGGCCCCGTCGATTTTGTCGGCCCGGATCATCCATTTGACATGACGAACTATTATGAGCCGGAGATGGGCGCGTCACTCCAACGACGACTCATTGGATTCGAGCAGCTCTTTCATCCCGATCGCATTGGAGAGGCCAAGCTGGCCTGCAATGCCATTGAAGAGCGGCTCAGTTGCGAGGGCCGCCGGCATGTTAATCTCGATATCGGCTATCTGGATCACAACAAGATTGTGCTCGCATCAATGAAATACGGCGGGCAAAAAATTTACCTCGGCGCCGGTATTTATGCCGATCTGATCGCGCGATATGAAGGCGGTCGCTACCGGCCCTTTGCCTGGACTTTTCCGGATTTTCGCGACGGGCGGTATGACCCGGAGTTGGCGGCTCTCAGGCAGTCATACAAGGTGCAACTGCGAGCCCGTCGTGTCTGAATGATCTGCCCGTAGTTCGCTATTACAATTGGCACCCGATCAACTAACAAGCCCGGTTAGGAAATCTCAGCGCACTCGGCTGACTTGATGAAGGAAGACGTGGGCAAAGTTTATCTGGCGGGTTTACGAATCGGACCCCTTGCTCTGTGATTGCGATGGCATGATGAAAATCATCTCCGTGATCCAAGCCCGGTTCCAATCGAATGCCGTGGGCAAGATCCTGGCGAACATCAAGTTCGTCTTCGAAGTTCTCAATCTCCCATAATGTTACGCCACCAGCGCGTCCCCCTGAGCCGGACGAGGACTGGGACGACGGTTCCCGCTCCGACGCCTCCTGCTTCTGATCAGCACAACGCCCGCCCACGTCGTTCAACTTCTGCATGGCCGGCCATCTTGCCAACCGCGCGTATTGACTCAACCCCACAAAAAAACACTACTCTTAATCCAGTGTTTCAGATGCACTCCGAAAATATCTTCTCCTGGCACCCTTCTGCGACCCTTGGGGGTGACAGAAGGCTGCCTGCAGAGGCCCTGTTGACCCATTATTACTACAGCGGTAGTATTCCTGGTATCCGGTCGGAAAAGGAAACTCCTATCGGCTGTCCTGCTGACCGGCGTGACCGGGTTTGTAGTCATGAACGGCAAGTTCATCGGGATTCTGCCGGACGGAGACTACGATGTCATCTTCGTGCCGACGATGAGCTCGCGTCGTACACGGGTAAGGCTGCACAGACCGCAATCTCCGTGACTATTGCGGGATCAGCTGAGACCATTGACATCACCGCTGCAGATGGGGTTGTGATTTCCGGGCAGGTGAAGGATGCCGCTGGGAAGACCATGAAATCCGGAACCGTCGCGCTCTATCCAATCGACCCATCAGATCCCGACGTCCATCCAGTGATGCAGATGGCCAAAGTGGACAAGAATGGGACGTACCGGCTGTGTTTACGATCTTCAGGCATCGCCCAGCACGGCTGTCGGAGCGCTTGCCGCTATTAGCCGGATGACTCAGTCATCGCGCTGACGCTGCCCAATTTTGAATAGGGCTGAGGCGACATCAGTATCTGTGTATTTGACGCCATATTCGCCCGGCGCTCATGCGCCCACTCGCCGCCCTCTTTCAGGATTCAGCAAAAACGCGATCCGTCCCGCACGTATCAAGGAGTATCAATTATGGAAGGGGGGAATCTCAGCCTATGGGCCGACAACATGTTTCATTTCTGGCTCTTTCCCGACAGCAAAGTCGTGGGGCTGGAGAATTTCAAAAAGTATGCCGATGCATGGAGGGATCCCGATTTCAGGGGGACCCGGTTCGAATTCAAGGATCTTCGCATCATCTTCTCGCGTTCGGGCGATGTTGTATGGTATTCGTGCATACTCGATGACTGCGGATCCTACAAGGGCACGGAACATTGCATGAAAGACGTTTTCCAGACCGGCGTGCTTGAGAAGCGGGATGGCAAGTGGGTTCATGTCCTGATGCACGGGTCAGATCCGGTCGACAAGATTTTGGAGAACTATGTCGGGAAATTCTATTCTGGCCTGTTTGAAAAGGACGGTCGGAAATAGTGGCCCGCTCTCAATTGGCTCCGATTTAATGCAACCGGAATGCTCAGCCTATCAGAATGCCATTTCATCAGCCACGTCTTCGACACTGGTCTCGCCACTGCTGCTTTCACGGCTGTGATACGGCTCGCTGTGAACCGCCTCGAGCGCTCACATTGTGTGCCGCGCTGCGTTCGTACTTGTGAGCCGCAGAAGCGAATGCCCATGCCTTGCGTCATTGGGCAACGCAGCGCATGCGGCCCCGCGTGAACCATGACATTCTTGGGATTGCCTACGCGGAAGCCGGAACCACCATCCCATTCCCGCCGTGGCCGCTGCAAGCCCAAATGAAAAGTGAAGACCTGGCCCCTGTCCGATTTCCGTTTGACCAGGTCACATAAACGCGGAGACCGGTAGGAGCGGCTCCCGGGTTCTGTCCGGGCGCGTCGCGGTCACTGATCCGACCTCGCTCAGCAGCAGCGGCCGCCCACGAGGGACCGGCGGAGGCGGCGGAGGAGTGCGCGGCGGCGCGTGCCGTGTGGTGCGAACCGGTTGAGGAGAGCCCGGAACCGGCTCGCGGGTAACTTCAATGCGATCCGAATGCCGTATCGCCAGATATGATACCGGGAACGCCATGTGAGGTCCGGCGCGTAGGTTGCGAGGAAGTACCTACGGAGCTTCCTGGAATCCTCGTAGTAGCCCTGGAGATCGGCGAAGACGGTGTTGCCCCCGTGGAGCCGGTAGAG
This sequence comes from uncultured Acidobacteriota bacterium, assembly GCA_903916735.1. Lineage (GTDB taxonomy): Bacteria > Acidobacteriota > CAIWXX01 > CAIWXX01 > CAIWXX01 > CAIWXX01. The sequence goes on along the minus strand of CAIWXX010000064.1, from coordinate 3,954 downwards.
CGCCAGAGGCTCCTCGATGAAGCGGTAGGGAAACCTCCTCGCCAGATCGATGTGGAACTGATAGTCGTTCAGGTACTTCAGATCTTCTCTTCGCCGAATGCCTGCCAAGCTGCTTCTTCGCACGCATCGACTCGACCCGAAGATGTAGTTACCCCGAAGCAGCTCCTCGAAAATATACCCGCTTTTCGGTCTCGTCTCGGCCCTCAGCAGCTGCGTGAAGCTCATGCCCGTCAGCCGTCCGTCCGCGTCGACCACCTCTCCCTCGCACCAGACAACAGCCTCCGGGTTCTCCTCCAGGATCGCCAGCTGCCTCTCGAGCTTGGTGGGGCGCCAGGCGTCGTCCGATGCGAGCGTGCCGACGAATGTTCCGGCGGCGACGTCCATCCCCTCGTTGATGGTGCGCGAAATACCTATGTTCGCACCGTGGAAGAACGACCGGATCCGGCGGTCTCGTCGCTCGAGCGCGCGGATGATCCGGGGCGAGTCGTCGGTGGAGGCATCATCGACGATGATGAGTTCGAGGTCGGGGAGACTCTGCGCGCGGACACTCTCGATCGCCTCCCCGATGAACCGCGCGTGGTTGTACGACGGCATGACCACGCTGAAGAGAGGCATCAGGTCCCGCCCCCGCTTCGCTCGATCGACGGCCGGCGGAGCGATTCGGGCGAGAGACCCCATGCCTGCGGATTCTCCCTCAGCCACATGGACTGCCGCGCGAGTCCATCGGCCAGGTCGACACGCGGCCACCAACCCGTGCCCCGGGCCCGCGTGTTGTCGAGTACCATGGCCTTGCATTCGAGGAGCGCCCTGCCCATGCCCTGGACCAGCCGTGATGGCCGACCAGCCGCCACGTCCTCCCGGAGAGGCTCCCCGGTGCCGTGCATCTCCGCAATGATCCGTGCCAGCTCTCCGATCGGCGTTCCTACGCCGGTCGAGACGTTGAAGATCTGAAAATTCACACCCTCCATCTCGAGGCAGCGCGTGTGGAAATCGACGAGGTCGCTCACGTAGAGGAAATCACGAATCTGGTCCCCGCCCCAGATCACGGGCGTCTTCCCTTCAAGTGCACGCTTCAGGAAGACCGTGCTCACCCTCCCATACCACTCCCGCGACCCGTACACATTGCTGTAGCGCAACCCGATCATCTGCATCCCGTAGTGCCGCTGGTAGATGCGCGCGTAGTGCTCGGTCGCGAGCTTTGTGACGGCGTAGGGCAGGAGCGGTTCGCTTGGATGAGCCTCGTCCTCGGGCACATAGCGGGCCTGACCATAGATCGTCTCCGACGAGGCGAAGATGATTTTCTGAACACCAGCACGGGCCGAGCAGCGGAAGACGTTCACGCTCCCCTCGATGTTCACCTGCAGGCAGTGTATCGGATCCTCGACCGTGCCGCCGATCACGGCGGCCTGGTGCGAGACCACATCGGCCCCGTCCAGCGCCCTTCCCAGCCGCTCTGCGTCGAGCACGTCTCCTTCGACGATTGTGATGTCCCCTTTGATCCTTTTCAGGTTCTCATGGAACCCGCGACTGAAGTCGTCATAGACGGTGACGCGGGCCCCTGCCGCCACCATGCTCTCGGCGATCCATGATCCGATGAAGCCGGCACCTCCTGTGATGACGACTCTGAGCCTTTCAATACTCATGATAGAAGACCTCCTGCCAGTAGCGGCACATGGTGACGATTTCGAATTCCATGGCGGCGCCCACGGGCCGGCCCGCGGCCAGTCTGAGTGCCATGAGCGGGGTGTTGACTCCGGCCGCGACGGTCAGCGGAAGCCCAGCCGAGAATCGGGGATTAACCTCGGTGAACCGGACATCATCCGCGCTCCGGAAACACTGAATGTTGGCCGGCCCGAGGATCCGGAGTCCCTCCGCGATCCGGCGGGCCTGATCGACCATCGCCGGGTCGCGTTCCGTCCTCCCCTTGTAACAGATCCCTGCGCGAAGCTCGAGCCGCACCCGGGGGACTGCGGCGCGCAGTCGGCCGCCCTCCTCGCAAAAGATGTCGATGCTGTACTCCAAGCCGTCGGCCATCTGCTGCAGCAGGGGGTCGTGCACGCGGCGCAAGAGGACGAGATCCTCCTCGCACATGATCACGTGGACATCTCGGCCACCGTGCCCCCGGCGGGGTTTGGCGATGAGCGGATAGCGGAGGCCCTTCTCCTCCAGCAGCCCCGCCACCGGCGTGCCGTCCGGGACGGCGACCGTGGGCAGCGTCGGGATGCCATTATCGAGGAAGAACCGGATCGTGGCTTCCTTGTCGTTGCAGCAGGCGATTGTCTCGTGGGGCGAGACCAGCAGGCAGCAGCGCGGATCGAACCGGTTCCGGTGGCGCGCGAGGACGTCGAGTTCGGCGTCGAGGATAGGGATGAGAAGATCGATCTTCCACTCCCATGTGATTCCCAGAACGGCCTCGATGTAGGCTGGCTCCTCGGCCACCGGCGGCACCGTTTCGAAGGCGTCGCAGAAGGCGGAGCCGGCTATGTGCGTCCGGCGATTCAAATCCAGGCCGACGATCGCGACATCGAATTCGCTCTGGCAACGCAACGCCTTGATCACGGAGATGGCATTGGTACTGCCGGCTGCCGTCACGGCGACGTTCATCTTCTTGACCATGAGTCGAGGGGCCACCTTTCTGAACCGAAGGTTCGAGAAGGATCAAGCGGGGAGGTATATAGAATTTCGCTTTACTGCTCTGGATGCTCAAATGCCACGGGCGTAGTAAATTGAGTGTCCTCGCGTCGATATCGGCACCCATCCTCCGTCCCCGGGGACGAAGGATGGCACGGCGGACAGTTATTTGGCGGCAGTCGATGATGGAACACAATCAAAATGTAGACTTGCAGCTGGCTGGTGTCAATGCGAATCGAAAATTTGACAGACTCGGTATGGAAATCCGGGAAATCAGGTTGGGGATCAGGCAACACCACATTCCAACTTCCGGGTGGGACTAATGCAATTCAGATAATCCCATTCGTAAACACGCCGAAGCCTTACCCCAACCCCGATCGGAACTGCATTCAAGTACGTCCCACCATCGGTTGATTGCCCACAGACTTCGCACTCACTCGCACACAATCCGTCCCCAGGTCCCAAAGAGGCCTCACACGAACGCATCCTTGACACCCAAACATCCTTCATGCGTCAGTGCTGTCAAAGCGTACGTCCTCTTGTTTTTCCTTTTTCCTATCACTTCACCGGAAACTGCACCATTTCTGCCGGACGGGAGTCAACGGAACTTACTCCCATTAGTTAATTTGGAAAGAATGTCATGAGTTTTTTATATTCCGGATGGCATCCCTGCTGACGCCTGCATTCGCTATCATTTCTTGTACGTTCGGCATCCTGGAGTCACCGAACCGGTTGATCACTTCATCGTAGACCGCGATTGCTTCGTCATACCGTTTGAGTTGATCGAGGGTGATGCCCTTTGTGAAAAGCCCAGATCCGATCGAGCCAAGGGCTAGCAAGGGTCTCTCTGAAAAATTCGATGAACGCACGCACGCCCAAAGACCGGACGATTTTGATAAGAGCGGTGGAGTAGATGGCCAAGACGTTGAGGGTGTGCGCGAGACGCATCAGGTAGTGATAGCCCTTCATGGCTTTCCAGTCGAACGAGAAACAGTGCTCGTAGTTGTAGCCGTGACGCTTTTCGACGAGAAACGCGGATTCGATAACCCAGCGATGCCGTGCTCCGATATTGCGGCGTTCGTGGACGTTGCCGCGATGCAGGGGTTTGCTGGAGAGCCATGCATGCCGTGAGGTTTGCATCAGCTTTTCACCCGTCTCGTTGTCGATACGCTCCCGGCTTTGATTGCAGACAACGACGTGAACGTTTCTCCGTTGCTTGGATCCGCCTGAGACACTGTGGAGATATACGCTCTGTCGGTCTTCGAGCCTCATCCTCCAGTAGGCGCCAAGGCGTTACGCTGGGTGCTGCTGACGACCGTCCCG
>CAIWXX010000063.1 GCA_903916735.1 uncultured Acidobacteriota bacterium | reverse complement strand
TCTCGCTGGAAATCTTCGCAAGGATTTGCGTATATCTTTCCATGTCCGCCTGATTTACTTTTACATCCATGTCTATCATGTTACCGCCGTTCCAAGATGCAGTTTTAAAGCCACATCCATGCCGTCTATTTCGTTGTCGATTACCTGATACGCCTCATCGTCAAGTGTCACATTTGCGCCCTTTGACGGAATTATTTCAACGTCGCTTTTGGCCATTGTAACCGTGATCTTGTAATCCTCGCCAAACCCATATTCTGAATACTGCTGCTCATGGGTCAACTTTGATTTTGAGCACTGGATTTCATCTGCTGAACCAGTTATGACAAGCACATGCGGATCGTCAGCAATCACCGCCTGCAAATCAGATTCCAGAACTGTCTTGTCAATTGCCATTTCATCTCCTGAAAAGGGGAAGGGAGAGGAGGCAAAGGGAAAACCTCCTCTCCCACTTCTCGAGCCATTATGTGGTCGTTGTGGTCGTTGTGGTCGTCATCGCCGACTCACTGGTCGCGATGTTGTCAGTTACAACGATTGGAATGTTGAACGCGGAATCAGGGAATGGAGCCGGCTGCCCGGTCGGGCTTGTCGCCGTCCTGCTTGCCTGGAGTTCCTGGAGAAGAACCCTGTCCATCGCGATGATGGTCGGCGGTTTGCTGGCCGGGAACGCGGCGATCGCCTGGGAAATAAAAGCATCGGTCAGCTTGTGGCTGGTCGTGCCGTCAAGGTTGACAATCCGCCCAACGGAATACTTGGAACCGAACTGGAGGGCGAACCATCCGCCAAGAGCCGCGCTGAGGGCATTGTAGCCTGCGCCTGTGGCGACATCGGTCAGGATTCTCATAAGAATTTCAGGATCGAAGTCGAATTTGATCACTCCGTCATTTCCGGCGACAATTGCACAGTCGTCTTCGGTTGAACGGATGAGCCAGCAGGAACGTTTCCCGCTTCCAGCGGCATTGATGACCATGCCGTCAGTTAATCCATCGACAAAGGTGCTTCCAGGGAGTCCCGTGAATCCGCTGGCGTCGGAAGACGTGGACTGGAGAATCTGCTTCTCGAGACCGACCATCATCTGCTTGAGCGCCTTGGCGACCTGCTTCTCCATGTACGCAGCGCGTCCGCCTTTGAAAGCATCGGCGATTGAGATATCCCGGAAAAACGAACCGTCGAGATATGTCAGGGTTTCGGTAATGAGCTCTTCCTGGGCGGAGGCATTGGCGACGCCAGTGTTCACAGCGCGGAATGCGGCTCCTGCTGCGACGCTCTGCTTGAGGTATTTGTGCTGTGTGCCGTTGGAGGCTTTGACAGCGACCATCTTCTGAAGCAGGGGTGCGTCCTGGAGAAGGTCTGTTACGCCGATTTCGGCGACGTTGTGGTCATTCAGCTGAATGATCCCGGTGAGGGTGTTGTCTGCATATGCAGCCATGTTATTTACTCCTTAATTGATTTTTTGAAAAGATCTGAAATGCGTTTTTTCGGTTTCAATTCGCCATCCGAGAACGGTACTGGCGCGGCCCCTTCCGCCGGAACAGTCGAAAGCTTGGCCAGCTTTTCCTTGAGCTTGCCGTTTTCAACCTTCAGCGATTCGGCGAAGAGTTTGACGGCTTCGTCCATGCCTTTTCCGGCCTTTGCGACCTTGGAGGCGATTTCGACGCCATACTTCTCTTCGATCTCTG
>CAIWXX010000062.1 GCA_903916735.1 uncultured Acidobacteriota bacterium | reverse complement strand
TGGCTGATGAGACCCTTTTCACGAAGCATCGAGAAGACCTTGGCTTCAAATAGCTCATGCACGGTCTTCGCATCGATCGTCGGCGCCGACTCGAATTCACCGTTCGGCAGGAAACCTCCTCATGCGGCTGCCATCCGAGGAAGTCTCCTGCGGTATTCATCGTAAGGATCGCTCCGGGGAAAGCGCGCTCCATGCACAAAAACAGAGCTTGGGGAGCAGTTCGCGATGGAATTTGAAATACGGTCTCAACATCTTCGGCAAACTGAAAACAACCTGCCGATGGGGCACCGGCCGAAGCACATTCTCCTGGACGAACTCGGCCCAGAGCAGCGCGCGCTTGGTGCCGCAACTGGGACAAAAACCTCTGGTCTTGCAGCTCAGCGCCAGGAGCTTCTCTCACCGATGAGGAGGAGCGAGCGCTGCTTGGCGGCTGGTGTCACGATTGTCGGGTCAAGGCCAACTTGGCCGAAATCCGCGGATAAGGAACGGCGGCAAGCCATCAGATAGTCTCAATAGACCAGGCATGACGGCTCGGCAGGAGCCTCGCCCTCCCAAACCATCGATCACGGAATGCTTGATATATGGAGGGGAGGGCTCGGCATCCTCGCGAGCGGTGTCGCAGAGGCTCCAAATCCATTTTGTCGCAATATGCGTGTGCTTACTCGCGGATAGGGTCTTGGCATGATGGCTTGAAGTGTATTAATATCTTCAGGCTCTGTGCAGTTCTTTCACATGCATTGCCGGTTGTTCCTGTATTCCGAGCATTCAATGCGCGATGTAGATCTGGGCCTGGAGTTCTCCGGGATCAAAGGGTTTGGATAGATCCTTGTTCGCCCGGACATTCCGCAATTCGATGACGTCGGGTCTTCTCTGCCTTATGGTTTGGTGGGACCTAACGCCTGCTGCACGGCCTCCAGGAGTGCTCTCTTCCCGAAAGGCTTGTTCAGCGTCGTCACGGCGCCGGCGGTCTGGGCCATCTTGAGGAATATGGCGGCGGGCAACTGGCCTCCTCCCGAGATGGCGATCATCTTCAGTTTCGGGTGCGCCTCACGCATCTCCCGGATTGTCTCGAGCCCGTCCTTGTCGGGCATGAGAATGTCGGTGATGACCAGGTCAGCCGGTTGGAGGAGGAAGATCTCTATGGCCTGGCGCCCGTTGCCTGCCAGAGAGACCTGATAACCGGCCTCCTCCAACATCCTCTTTAGCATCGTACGGATCTGGGGGTCGTCTTCGACGACGAGAATCTGCGCCATTTATACCTCCACGCATAAGTTCAAAGGGTGTATGTTCCGGATGGTCGTGATTCTAGCACTTCTCGGACCTTGTCTGCCAGGTTTTTTATGGTAAACGGCTTCTGCATAAGGTGAACGCCTACCTCCAGGACGCCGTAGCGGGCGATCACATCGGCGGTGAACAACCACGAGCAAGATTGGAAAGAAATCCTCGCCGAGGTTATTTTGAATTGCGGCAAATGGCGAATAGTATGCGCAGAGGATAAAATCTGCGCGAGTTTTCGGATGTCGTCGGCCTTGAGCAAGGATACGAGCCTAAGGATCGAAAAAAGGACTCTGGGCACTCCGCTGCTCACCGCGGCCACGAACCCCTTGCAGTTGGTGACACGAGTGCTAGGTTCACCTCATCCAGGACAGCACATCCCGGATGATGCTCCAGCGAGGTTGCTGCACTGTGCGAGGTTTGCCGAGAATCCAATAGTTGTACTGTCGAGCCTCAAACCCGTCTTCCTGTTTCAGGAAGAGCCAACGATCGACGAACTGAAAGAGCGCTGGCGAGTTCGGGGGCATGAGATAGGCAAGGACCGCGACTGCTCCCAAGTTCTTTGGCTTGACGGCGGTAAAGCCTGGATGTGCAGCCGCCCAGATGGATGCTTGCTCAAGCGTCCAGACGGCGCCATCCACAGAGGCATTGTCCGCCAGGCAGTCCCAGTTCGGGATGGGAGTGATTTGGGCATTAGGAAAGGTCTTCTCAACGAGGGCGTATAGAATGCGATCATTGCTCGTCGCGAGCCTGAGGTTGGGGATGGAATTGATTGAGTCGGAATCGCGGAATTCCGCGGCTCTGTCCGATGGCACAATCAAGGCAATAGGAGTAAGGAAATAGTGCCTGGACATGACAGGCTCCTTCAACCGTTCCTCCGTCGACCAGATCCCGGACATTGCAATATCGAAGCGTGCGGACTTGAGATCGTCAAACAGTTGCTCCCAGTCGAAAGGAACAAACTCGAGCTTCACGTTCAAAGCTCCCGCCAGTGAGTAGGCGAAGGCGATATCATAGCCGACAAGATCGCCATGTCGATTGAAGTAGCAAAAGGGGATGATCTGCGCGTTGTAGCCTACGCGAAGCGTTTGTGTTCTGCGAATTCGTTCAAAAGTGGTTTCCCCCGGCCGCATCGCGCCTTGAGCTTGCGCTTGTTGGGGGTCCTTCGCATTGCGAAGGACAGTAGCATGAACGCCGCGAACGGTCTCCTTGTCCAAGACAAAGGACAACCATTGATTCGGTGTTTTTGTGGGAAGGCCTAGTAGCAAGCCGTGAGCCCCGACCACAAAAGCCACCAAGAGGATCACTGAAAGGGTGACGGAAACCGCGAGTCGACGCACCTGAATACGCAGCTTGCCATAGTAGGCGAGAGTGGCAAGGATGGTGAGAAATGCAAACCCCATGACCGAAAGCAGCACCTGACCGTATCTAGTGATGGTTCCTGTCGTGGCATACAACGTTGTTATTTCATCGGGCAGATGAAGCCACGATCCGAGGAATGAAACTGCGCCATATGTGGAGGAGGGCGACCCGATGCAGGACAGGAGGGTCATCGGGGGGAGGGCAATGGAATCGACGCCGCGCAAGGGCGTCTTGAAATAGAAGGCAGCAAAGAATATGAAAAGGCAAACGAAAAAATTCCCAAGCTGCCCCAATGGATAGCTGATGGACAACGTCGTATCGATGATCTCATCGCAGTCCTGTTCCTCGATCTTGCACTGGTCAGCGATCTTGCGCGCCGCCTGCTGGACGAAAGGTAATGAGACGACGGAGAGAGAGGTAACGGCGGACAGAACAAAAGCACTCCGCAGATCCCGAAGGATGCACCGGTAGTGGATCGGCGTCAACGCTGAGATCAGCATAGGAAACACGACAAAGGCCAGTAGAGTAGTGCCACCGAGGAAGAGCACGAGGTACAGTACAAGCGCCCGCATGGCGGGCATGTCGATCGTTCCGGCGGTGTCCGCGAACATAGCAAAGACGGCAAATGGAGCCAGATGCACTATCCAGCCCCAGATCGTGACACTCACGGACCGGATGACGCGGAGTACTCGGAGAAGGCTCTCCTTCTCTTCGAGCCCTTGAACGGCGATGCCGAAACAGATGCTGAACAGGACAACGGCCGGGACATAATTTTCCGTCAAAGCGGTAAAAATATCCGCGGGAATGAGCAGTTGCAGCAGCCCAGGGCCCATTCGCCCCACGGCGGAGAAGTCAATGGTGGTGGGTGGAGGCACAGGAGGGATGGCGCGACTCAGCAGGAGAATCGAAGCGAATGTCCCACCCCAGGCGATGACATAAAACGGCCAGCAGCGTTTGAGGAGTCGCAACGACCTCATCGGGCTCAGCTGGCCCAGTCCGTGCACAAGAGAGCAGACGATGTAGGGATAAACCAACGCCTGCAGCATCATGACATAGGCGATGCCTATGGGTTTCAGGACCGCGCAGTACTCTCCAAACGAGATGCCGGCAAGGATCCCGAGCACCGCGCCAATCAGCACCCGGGTAGGAAGACCACCGGAGGAAACCCCGTCTTTGATCATGATGCTCATCGATTATACCTTATTCTCCAAGGAACGGTCATGACGTGAACGCAAATCCAATTGGCTTGACACATTCTTTCCGCTTTGTGCTTCGGAGGTTTCTGAAGGATCTTTGGGACATCCGGGCAGGGGAATCTTGAAGTATAGGTGTACATCGGAACCGTCGAGCACAGCTTCCCCTCTTCGTTACTACCCGGACCCCTCTGCCTGAGGTAGGTGGGCGCGGATGATCAAGCGAGTCCATAATGCAGATCCGCTGCTATGTCCCAAGTGCGAGGCGGAAATGGGGATAATCAGTTTTCTCGATTGGCCCGAGATCGTCCACTCCATCCTCGATCACATCCACTACAAGATCGATGTCTTGCCACTACCGCCCCTACATCATCCGCCACCAGTCTCCTACTCCCAGCTCGATCTCACACCAGACTGGCTGTAGTGTAAGCCACAGTTCCTTGTACGGTCAGCATAGCCCGCCAAGTCTGTTCTTATAACCAACCTTTTGAGATACCGGACTTGATTTACGTTCCTTCGGCGATTACTATGCATTCATGATGCCCGCGTACGAGCTTCTTTCTTTGATGCGACCCGCATTGGCTTCATTTCACACTTATCCTATTGCGAGGAAGAAAAGTGAATCCTGCGTTTCGTTTGGAATGAATTCCCCAGTTTTTTGCGTAAATGATCACATTATTCCGTAAAATTCCAGCGTAGAAAGGACGTTCCATGGCTGTCTGCACCGTTGCGGACAAGGGAGGCATTACCTGGATAACCCTCTCGGGACGCATCGACAGCATGACCTCGCCGGAGATACAAAAACAGATAAACGCACTGATCCTCGATGGCAGGCGCCGCATGCTCGCCGGGTTTGCCGATGTTACCTATATAAGCAGCGCCGGACTGCGGATCTTCATAACTGCGCAAAAGCAACTGAAAAAAGCCGGGGGCGAGATGATCCTCTTCGCCATACCCCCCGAGATTTTCCCGGTCTTCACCATGAGCGGGTTCGAAACCCTCTTTAGAATAGCGCAAACCCATGACGCGGCCGCGGCAGCTTTTCATGAGGACGCGCCCGACTCCCTCATCAAAACCGCAACTGTTTCCGGGCTATCCATCCGCTACCGCGAAACCGATGCGCCGCCATCGACGCTGGCCATCATTGGCTCGCAGGAAAAGCTTGCGTCGGCATCCTACACCGAAAAGGACGTCATCGCGGTGAGAGCATCCACCCTGCCGTTCGGAACAGGGCTTGCCACGTTGGGCGATTCATACGACGAGTATAAAAACCTTTTCGGTGAAACGGTGATGGCAGGCGGCAACTTCTTTTTCTATCCGGCGGTGAGAAGAGCGGCGGTTGATTTCATGGTGAACTCAGCCGGGGACCCCAACCTTACCGGCAAGTTCTTGCACGGCTTCGGCTTTTCCGGCGCTTTTTCCCGCATCATCGCCCTCGAAAACACCGACGGATATATCGAGCTGTCATCACTTCCCGATATCATCTTCTCAAGGACCGACGCAAATCTTGCTGGCATTGTCCTGTTAGCCGAGAGCAAGGGCTTATGGGGGATGCACATAATGAAAGTGCCGATCAGAGAAAATGCGCCGCCGACGGGCGCGATATTTGATCGGGAAAATTTTACGGATTGGATGAACTTTGCGGTCGAGCCGAAGGATTTTGGTGGCGTCATCCTCTGCTCCGGCATCGCCGCGCGCGACAAAACCGCTCTTTCAGGTGCCGCGCAGTCGCTTTTCCCGGATACGGCCAATATGCATCTTCATGCAGCCGTTTTTTCACCCGGGCCGTTTAACACCGCAGTTGAGCGCTTCGACAAGGAGGTCGCCCGCGTCGTCACTGAGCTGGATGTGCTGCGGGTCCAGCATCTTCTCGGCAGAAGCCGGATAGGCTGTGCAGTGCTGGGTGTCATTGCGCTTTCCGGTGAAACCCTTCTCTAAGAGGAACTCCCCAAAAAGAGGATTGTCATGGAGCTGTGGATCGGGGCCATAAATCTGGGCTGCTTGTATGCGGTGATGACCATGGGTGTGTTCATCACCTTCAGGGTCAATGATTTTACTGATATTACGGTTGACGGCAGCTTCACGGCGGGCGCGTCGCTCACGGCAGTGCTGATTGTTGCAGGGGTGAACCCGTATCTCGCGCTTATCGCCGCGTTTTTTATCGGCATGGCTGCCGGTATCGCAACCGGCATAATCCACACACGGTATGCGATAAACGGACTTCTCGCCGGCATTCTGGTGATGACTGGGTTGTACTCCATAAACCTGTTTATCATGGGGAAATCCAATATTTCTCTTCTTAACCAGCCGACGGTTTTCTCCGTCGTCCATCATTTCAATCCGGGGATAAATCCTGAGATATGGATGGCGATTATGCTTTCCGTTGCGATGCTCGGATTTTTCCTTATTTGTTCACTGTTTTTTGCGACCGACCTTGGCATTGCCATGCGCGTCACCGGCCATAATCCGGTGATGGCAGCGGCGAATGGCATCAATGTAGCCCGTCTGACCACTTTAGGAATCGGGTTTGCGAACGGGCTTGTCGGCGTGTCCGGCGGGCTTATCGCGCAGTATGAGGGATTCGCGGATATCGGGATGGGTATCGGGACGGTGTTGATCGGGCTTGCGGCGGTGATCATCGGCGAGGCTCTGCTTCCCGGACGGTCGCTGTATATTAAGGTTTTGAGCGTGATTGCGGGCTCGGTGATCTTTCGCATGATGATCGCCTTCGCCCTGTTTGCGGGGATGAACCCGCTGGGTCTGAAACTGTTGACCGCGGTATTTGTGCTTGCGGTTCTGATAATCTCGCGCAAGGTCGCTGACACTCCGCATAAGGCGCGGGAGGTGGCGGAAAAGATGGCGAGGTTTATCAGGCGTCCGAAGGTGATCGGCGGCATCGTGGCCGTTACGGTCATCGCCCTCTTTGTGGTTTGGGGGTTGAAGAAAAAAGAAGCGTCGCTCTTTGTCGGCAAGCATCATGACCGCGGCGCTCAGTCGCTAGACGAGAAGGCTTCGCCCACAATTCCTAACGAGGCCGAAGACAAGACCCGGATATCCCGCTCACCGGAGTTTGCGTCAATTCCAACGGCTGTTCAGGAAGGGCAGTCAACCCCGAACGCAAAAAAAGCGAATGGAATTGTCGATTCGGCGGTAACGACCCCTGCGCCCGCGGTTTCGATAAGAGTCGCTCTGTTTCAATTCGATGATTCGGCCATCATGGATGGCACGAAAAAAGGGTTTATGGATGAGCTGCACAAGAGCGGCGCATTTTTGCGCTATGGCTTGACCGTCGACCTCAAGCACGCCCAAAATGAATTGTCCATTGCACAGTCCATCGTAGATGAAATCGTCGCCGACCGGTATGACTTCATGGTCACGCTGTCCAGCGCGGCGCTGCAAGTAGCCGCGCAGGGCAATAAGACCATACCGCATGTGTTCGGCGTTGTCACCGACCCGTACCGCGCCGGTGTCGCGAAAAGCCCAACGGACCACCTGCCCCATATAACCGGTATTGCTACAACGCAGCCGGTTGAATCGGCGATCAAATTGATGCGCGAGATATTCCCTTCCGCCAAAAGCATCGGCTATGTCTGGAATCCGGCTGAGGCCTGCTCGCAGTCCTGCTCCGTGCTGGCGCGTAAGGCGGCGAAACAGTACGGCTTCGAGCTTATCGAGGGGACGGTCACGGGAACCAGCGAGGTTGTTGAATCCACGCGCATGGTAATAAGCCGGGGCATAGACCTTTTCCTCACCTCCGGCGACCGAACCGCGATAAATGCGATGCCGGCGATTGCCGGGCTCTTGAGCGCGAAAAAGATTCCCTATATCACCAACAACCCGACCGATGTGGATAATGGCGTGTTCATGGGCGTCGGCGCGGATTATTATGAGGTCGGCGAGGAAACCGCGAAGATGCTGGAGCGGTTGCTTGCAGGGGAAAAGCCTGCCGACATACCGATTAAGGCTTTCGTCCCTGAGCGCATCCACATCAATCAGGCTCTGGCTGATGCATATGGTATTAAGATACCGGCGCACGTTCTCGCGCGCTCCGCATACATAAAGAAACAATGAGGCGGGGCGGAACAACAAATATGGCACGCGGATTCATTCTGTGTTTATGCCTGCAATATTCATTTCCAGTTTCAGTCGCGAAAAGACAGGGTGTCCAATGCTGACGGTAGCGGATGTTCACAAAAAATTTAATCCCGGAACGTTCAACGAGGTCTATGCGCTGCGCGGGATAAGCATGACCATGGCGCAGGGCGAGTTCGTCACGGTTATCGGGACGAACGGGTCGGGGAAATCAACCCTGCTGAATGCGATCGCCGGCACTTTTCTGCCGGATAGCGGCACCATAGCCATCGCCGGGAAGGACGTCACCAGAAAAAAGGACTTTGAGCGCGCAGAATCAATTGCGCGGGTGTTTCAGAATCCGTTCACCGGCACTGCACCGCAGATGACCATCGCCGAAAACCTGCACATGGCGCGCCTGCGCGGGAAAAGGCACTATCCGCGCATCGGGCTTTCAACAAAGGCCCGGCGGTTTTACGGCGGCGAGGTTCGCGAGCTTGAGATGCAGCTGGAGGAGAGGCTTGACAACCTCATCGGGACATTGTCCGGCGGGCAGCGGCAGGCGTTGACCCTTCTGATGGCGGTGATAAACCAGCCGCAGGTATTGTTGTTGGACGAGCATACTGCGGCGCTCGACCCCAAATCGGCGGTGCATGTGATAAAGCTCACCCGCCGCTTCATCGAGCAGGGGAAGCTGACCTGCCTGATGATCACCCACAGCATGCAGCAGGCTCTGGATCTGGGCGACCGCACGATCATGATGCATAAAGGCACAATCATCGATGATATTCCGGCGAAGGAGAAGCGCGCAATGACAGTTGGCGACATGCTGGAAAAATTCGCCGAGCTGCGAAAAACCGAACAGTTGACTGACGACATGCTAGCCCAGCTTCGCCGCGAATACGCATAGCTTCAGGACCCTCCGGTCCGAGATGCACTCGCAGGAGAGTATTAATTTACCCCTTTATGAAAGAAGGGTTGGGCAAAGGGCGACGGATTTCCCTCACCGCAACCCATATTCCGATTCCCAAATTTTAGAAATCATCCATTCCGTTGCAATTTGAATCTTTGCCGTCTCCCGGTGACTCGATCGCACCCGGATGGATCGTTTTATCGCTGTCGTTACAGTCCGATCCGCGAATATCTCCCTGCGTCATGCTGGCCCACCCGTCGCCGTCGACATCCATGACATACAACGCATTGCTCGTTGTCGTTGCCCCGCTGTTATCCGTGGCTGTACAGACGATTTTAAATGTACCGGCTTTTGAATATGTGTAATTGTAGGTCTGGCCCGGTACGGCGGCTCCCGATGTGCCGTCGCCGAAATCGATGGTTGCTGAAACCACCGTGCCATCAGAGTCGGTGGCGCTCAGCTTGACATAGACAGTCAGAGGGCCTTCAGAGGCACCTGAAGACGAAAGGATGGCTGTTGGCGGCTGATTCGGCAAACTTACTTTGATGAGTGATGTCTCGGTATCAGAAGCCCCCTTGTTATCGGTGACTTTGAGAGTGGCTGTATAGGTTCCATTCGCCGAATATTTATGAGTCGCCGTGGAACCAGTTGCGAGTATTTTGTCGCCAAAATCCCATTCGTAATAGACAATTGATCCATCAGGATCAGATGACGATGTGCCATTGAATGCGAATGTGGTATCGGTATCGCCGTTGGCCGGCGAAACAGTGAAACTTGCAATCGGTGGCGTGTTCGGACCTTTGGCTGTAATGGTCAGTTGAGCTGTGTCAGTGAGGTCATCATCATCCGTCACCGTCAACTGACATGTATAAGTACCTTCGTTCAGATAGGTATGGCTGACTGTCTGACCCGTTCCCTTACCTCCATCGCCGTAGCTCCATTGGTAGGAAACAATGTAGCCATCAGGATCGCTACTGGAACTTCCATCGAAGGAGATCGAGAGCGGCACAGGGCCGGTCGTTGGAGTTCCATGCATGACAGCCGTCGGCGACTGGACTCCAGGCAGGGGTGCGGGTGTGTTGAGATATTGTGCTGGTCCGACCAGCAGTTCTCCGCCGTCTTTCCCTTGAACAAAAACATGGTATCGGGCCACATCGAGGCTCTCCAGATAATAGCGCTTCGTCGCCGTATTCTGGCGGAGTTGGATCGTGGAGGTTTTGCCATTCTGCTTGAGGTAGGCTGTTTTACCCTTTGAGCTGATGACAACCTCACCCTTGTCTTTTGAGTTTGGTTCCCGCCCTATTTTCTGCCAATTATCCGTATTTTCCAGGAAAAAGCCGGCCAGCTTATAAACCGGATCATTTGATCCCTTGATTCCAAGAATTGTGCGTTTTCCTGAAACGAAACGGCCATGACGAAGCCCTAAACGAATTTTCAAGCCCGAGACAAACTGCAAGACGACGGGATTGGATGTGCTGACCGGTATCATCCCATCATCCTTGGATGCAATGATGAGAATTCTTGGATACTTCTCTAGAAGAGTCGGATTCTTTTCGATTCGATCAGATGTATTTGCTATCAGTTTGAAAAGATCATCATAATAGGTTGAACCCTTTTCGAGAGAGGGGGCGAGTTTTGACGACATCCCAGTGAAGGTGAGAATGCTGTCAATGTCCTGTCCGACTCCATCAATCCCTGAAACAATCGGACTGATGAGGACGACTCGATCGATGATATTCTGCCGGATATTTGAGTCCTTTAGGATGGCATCCAGAACCGTTGTTGCTGCGATCGAATGTGCAATGATCCCAATTTTCTTATGACCGGCTTGAACGAAGGCATCCCAAATCTCTTTGCGGACTGAATTCGCATATGCGGAAAAGGATGTTGCGTGCTTGTTCGGAGTGCCGATAATCGCCTTTGTCCCTATGAGATCCTTCCATTTCTCATAAGCGGTTTGCGGATCCGGTTCGCCCAGACCCGAGAGCAATAGCACTTTGGTTGGCAGTGCCGTTTGAGCGTCTTGAAGACCCAGTGTTCCCATAATCCACAGAACCATGATCGCCATAGCGTACTTCTTCATTGCCTAACTCTCCTCTTAACGTTGACCTCTTGGCATTATTCTACAATTGTCCATGCGCATGGGCAAGCAGAGACGCTTTTTCAGACGAAGCTATTGTGGGATTGGAAAAGGCCGTTAGCTCGTGGTCGCCCCTTGTTGTCTGGAATCAGGGTTGTTGACTCCGCCGGATGGGGTGAGAGACACACAGCTAAAACATCGACCAGCCGCCGGCACTGAGATGCGGAGGCGCCAGACCGAGTGCTTGAAGCATTCAGTTGTGATGCGGTTCTCTCTCAAGGCCGTTTGGAATTCGCGACAACCGAGTATCTCTTATTGGTGACAAAATCGGAGATGAGCGATGCCAGTTGGATCGGTTTTTCCGTTCTCACCGGCACCACCACCTCCAACTCCTCGCCGTCCAGCACCACACTTAATCGTGGATGCG
Source organism: uncultured Acidobacteriota bacterium (assembly GCA_903916735.1). GTDB lineage: Bacteria > Acidobacteriota > CAIWXX01 > CAIWXX01 > CAIWXX01 > CAIWXX01. The sequence continues at coordinate 87,034 of CAIWXX010000062.1, read as the reverse complement.
CCACCTTCCCATGCCGTTCTCCCAGCGAGACGGAAAGGTTACGGATATCCGGATAGGAGATGCGTTTGCATTGAGAGCCGTTTGAAAAAATGAGAGCTTTTTCGGTCATGAAAAATGACCCCTCGGTCGTGCAGGCGTTTGTTTTCAAAGTCGAACGTTCTCCCCAGAATAATCGAGGCGCAACGGATGCGAGATAAATGCGCCCTTCGTTTTTCAGAGCCGGGAAACGATGGAGGAAGTTCTCTTGTCGATGGTTGATGCCGATGGACCGCAATCCCTGTTCGAGATCGCGGGAAGCGAGGGTATCGCGATCAGGGAGTGGGTAGCCGCAATGGAAGCAGCCAGAGCTGTCGGCTGGATTGTGATGTTGGCAGCGTGGACATGCCTGTGCGAGGAGAAACCCGCAGAAGGAACACCGGGCGTTTGGTCCACTGATCTGCAGGCATGCAGGGCACTGGACTTTTTCGCTTTTTGCTTCGATCACCTCGCGGCTGATCGACATCGAACCGCCGCAGTGCGGGCAAAGCGCCTCGCTGTGCTTGACGAACTTTCCACAGGACGGGCAGCTTTTCCGTTTGTGTTTTCCTCTCGATGACTCCACAAAACTGAAGTAGTGAAAGAGCTCGCCGCTTTTCGTCATATCCGTCGTCGCCTGGGAGACCTCGCTGAAGTCGATCTTCTGACTGCGTTGGCTATGGCCGACGAGGAGGGAAAGATCAGCGAGTGAACAGATGACACGAGGGCATCCCTGGCTAAACCTGTGGATTCCCTCGATCGCCGTGTGGCTGAAAATTTCCTTTTCCATCTGGCCGGCGGCTCGAATGCGAAATCGTATTAAATCTCCTGTGTCCCGAAGGTCCAAATTACGAAGAAAGAAGCGCACAGGGAGCCGCTGCCAGAACTCGGGCATTTTTTTTATCGCGCCCTCAAGCGGCTTTTGGCCGGAGAAAATAAATGAAAGGAGGAAACTGTCGGAAACGCAGAAATTGAGCAGGATACGCAGCTCCTGAAGGATGTCGGGTTTGTGAGCGAGCATCTGCCCTTCATCGACAATGACAAGAGGCTTTATTCCCTCTTCATGCAATTCGACGAGCTTGATTCGAAGCGAATTCAGATTGTCAATCTTTTCCTTGCGGACTTTCGCGACGCCGAGTTGCCTGGCGATCTCCGCGATCATCTGATTGACCGTCAGAGTCGGATGATCGATGAAGGCGATTTTGATCTGACCTTCGAATTCGTCGGTGAGATCCATGATGAGTCTTCTCAGGATCGATGTCTTGCCGTCCCCGGCGTTTTCGGAAATGAGGAGCACCCCGCCTTTATTCGAGACAACTCCATATTTCAATCTCATCAGCGCTTCCTGATGCTGTGCGCTTAAGAAGAGCATGTCGGGATCAGGAGACAGCGAGAATGGCTGCTTTGTGAACCCCCAGTAAAGAAGGTACTCTGGAAGCATGGCCCCCCCTAAGGCACTTCTATAATACCAAGGATCGAAGATGATGTTCAATCCCAAAATTTGCGGGATTTGATGAGAGGTTGATCGCGCGGATCTGATGACGATGAAGACATCCTCAGGATGTCAGGAACGATATCGATCCCCTCTGATGAGAATTAGCTTGCCTGTATGGTGCATTCGAATCGGCGGCCTGCGGCCTCAGTGTCAGTGTTTGTTCGGCTGGCTCTGAGGCGTTGAACCAGCGGCAGTCGGCGGCTTCATAGATGGCGCCACCGGCGGCGGTGACGCAACAGAAGCAGCAGGTTTTTGCGCAGCCGGCTGGCTTTGCGTCGCGGGCTGTGTCTGCGGTTTGGGTTGTGTCTGAGCCGCTGGTTGTGTCTGTGGAGGCGGTGGCGGTTTGGTGGCGAAGGCCTGCAGGATTCCCTCGCTTGTCTCCGCATCATACATGACCATATAGAGCCTGCCGCCGGCGAGCAGAGGGGTGGCGCGGGATTCAGAGGTAAGATCGAGTTGTGAGAGTGAGGATCCGTCGACTGGGTTTAGTGCTGTCACATGAATCGAAAAAGGAGCGATGATCATCATATGCTCGTCAACGAGAAGCTCGTCATACATACGCGCGGGAATCGCCGTTCGATAAATCATGTTGCCGTTCGTATTGAAACAGTAAACATAATTATCGAATCCTGCGGCGAAAATGCGTTCGTGGCGCTTCTTATTCATGAAAACGGTCGTTGGAGCGATCACGTCTGCATCCGTTCTCATGCACCATGCAACGGTCCCTTTCGCTCGATGGATGGCGACAACCTGGTTCGAGGTTGTTCCGACCACCACCAGCTCTTTTGAAACAGCCGGGCGCCCATAAACTTCGCCGCCAACCGGGCATTTCCAAACGAGTGAACCATCGGTGGAACGGAGGCAGTAGACCGTGCCATCCAATGCGCCAAAATAGATGTGATCTTGTTTCACGGCCGGTTCACCGGCTATTTTTCCACCTGCATCATACTTCCAAACCAGTTTGTGTGTAGTGGTCGAAGAGCATCGGAGCTGTGTTTCAGTAACCACGAAATAGAGGAAATCACCATCGAGTGTTCCCGGCGATGTTGGCTTGCCGAAGCTGAGGTCTTTGTAAATGATCTCGCCTGTCGCCGGTTTCAGTTCATAGTATTCATCATCAGATGAAAAGAAAATGAGTCGATCCTTCGCCAGGAGGGGAGGAGTCGGGATGGATTTCATGGCTTTGAACATCCAGGCCAGTTTTCCATCAACCGGATTGATGGCGTAGCAATAACCAGCTACAGTTGTCACGTAAATGTGCGTTGAATCCGCGACGGGCGTTTTATTAATCAGTCCCTGCCCGCGCCATTCCCACTTCATTTCCAACGGGAAATCGATCGGGTAGAGCGATGGCGGAGCCGCCGGAAGAGGCTGCGATGGTTTTGTTCCAGGGCCACATCCAACGAATGCCAGCAGCAGTATGATGAAAAAACACTTGCGCATGTCGATCATTTCCTTTGAACGTCGGAGTCCGGCTAAGATTGCTTTTGTTCCTCTTCCGATGCTTTGGCGTGCGGTCTGAGGGATTTGGCGATGAACCCGATTCCGGCCGCGAGCAATCCCAGCATGAACAGCGTATTGTAAAGACTGGTCGGCCGGAAATAGATATCCATGTTCATCAACACTCCCGCGATGATGATTCCGAATCCAAGAATCGTGAGAATCCAGCCGATCATCGACTTACCGTTGAAGAAGAGCATGCCGACGCCGATGAGCATCGGGACGAGTGTCAGACCGAATGCGCTTCCACCCCAGAAATGCCAGTAAGAGGTTGTCACTTGAACCTGATTCAGGAAAAGATATGTCCCAATTCCGGCCATGATGAGCCCCGCGAAAAATTCGCCGAACCCGCCGGATGTCCCTCCAACCCCACGCAGACGCTCTTCACTCATCTTGTTTCCCCTTTTCCCACAGGTTTCCTCTGCCACGACCGGCAACCTCAATTTTGGATAACATCACCATCATTGTATGGCCGTGAAATTGAGGGTGTCAAACAAGGGGTCGCCTAGGGTGGGCGATGAGTTTGATCGATGCAAGGAAAAATGCTGGTGCCACAGGTACATACTCATGGAAATGAAGAGACCCGTCGCTATCGAAAGGATGATGTCTGATGTCCACCGACTTCGAGATGCGTGTTGATGATCGCGAAGATAATGATCGCCATCAATTTGGCTGTCCTGTTGTCCTCATCGAATCGCGGCGAGACTTCGGCAACGTCGACGCTGATGACCTTCCCAGATCGTATGGTGTGTTTGATCAATTTGAGTACGATCTCAGGCTGAAGGCAGAAGGGTTGAGGCGAACTGACACCCGGTGCGAAGGCCGCCGAAAAGACATCCGCACATATTGTCAGGTAGATATTTCTTTGGGGTTTTGTGAAGGCGTCCAGTTGCTCCATGATCTCCGGCATCTTCGATTCGTCAATCCCCCTGGCCATTTCTTAAGGTGACACCCAGTTCATCGGCTGTTTGGAACAGACTATTAGTGTTGGCGGATCTCTGTATGCCGACACAGAAATAGGAAAATTCCTCGCCGGCTTCTCTACAGTGGTCCGCGATCTGGAGGAAACTCGATCCTGAATTTCCATCATCCTTGTAAGGCCGCAAATCGAAATGCGCATCAGAATTAATAATTCCAACTGTGGTGCATGCCTGGCTTGCGGGTTTTCGCGAAAGCGTCTTGATGATCCAGTCATAATGACCCCAAGCGATGTCGTGCCCGCCTCCAAGGAGAACGGGAAAGAGGCCGCCGGCGACGATCTTCTCAACTGCCTGCGATAGCTCCGATTGGGGCATTAAACGGAGAACCAAGAAGTGACAACCGGGAATGACTAAAGGTTCCAATAGTAATTGAACTTGATCATGAAAATGCTATCCGGTCTTGTATCCACAAGCCGGCCGAGCGAACGTCCCAGATTGAATTGGCCGGTTTTTTCTTCGTCTTCCCGTGTCTGAGTCCAGACGAAATACAGTATCGATCCGGGGCGATATTCCCAACGCACAATGACATTACCGCGGAGAGATTTATAGTTGAAATTCGGATCCTCGAATGTCATCTGTTTTCCTTTGCCTGGGCCTTCCGGATCGATGATGATAGTGTCTCCATCCTTTTTGATATTCCCAGGGTCGTAGACTCTGAAGTCGTAGCTTTTCGGCTGGGCCAGTTCCTCATAGTCCCAGTATTTGCCTGAGGAAACAAGGGGTTGAGCGTAGAGCTGAAGACTCAGCGCCTGTGTGAATGTCCAATTCATGCGGATGCTGGACGAAAATGTTTTCTGGTCAAATTTGCCGAAAAGATAGCGGGTTCCGTATGTTGAGCTCGCCAATGGGTCATCGAAGTTGTCAATCCATTTAGCCGGTGTTTTGAATCGTTCGTAGCTGGGGATGAATTGGAGTGAAAAATTTGATGCGGGCTTCCATTCGATGCTTGTTTCAAAGTACCGGTCTTTGTTGTCATAGGAATTGTAGAGATTTGTCGCTGCCCCATAGACCAGCGTCTTTCGGCTGTCGGATGTCATGCTGAAATCGGATTCGACGCCGACCATGTTGAGCGTTCGCGGGCCTCCGCGCGTGCGAAAATCGTTGACGGTTTGTGGATTGTATACGAATGACCAATCGAAAGAATAGTTGTTCAGGAAGCTGATCGAGCCGCATTGGAAAAGCCCTGTCGATGTGGTGTTCCCGCCAAAGTCCATTGTCCGGAAGGCAGCGAAGACAACTTCGCTGTAGCGGGTGTACCTGGTTGTTTTTGTCCATCGATACCCTGCGCCGACATGGGCGTTGATCTGATCGGCACGCCAAAGGAATCCCAGATCATTGATGTCAAAACCCGGGCTGATGACGCCGATGGCGGAATTGAGAAAAAAGTTGCCCTTCTCCTTGTTAAGAGCGACCCGGCCGGCGAATCCGTTGAGAGACGTGGCAGTCGAGTCCAAGTGAACATAGTCGGCATCAGGTCGCTGAAAGTAGTGCTGCGAGTTTTTCTGAACGTCGGTCATCCGCGAAACGTCGCCTGAGATGTGAGTCACTCCCGCCCATCCTGTCAAGACCCAGGCCTTGTTGGAATCGAGAAATGTCCAGCCGTCGGTACCGACGGCGACTGAGTGGCTATTGACATCGTCTCTAAGACGGGTGTCGTTGAACGAACGTGTGACAAAAGTCGTCATGAACCCCAATCCCTGGCGGCCGCCGTTGATTTCCTTTTGCATTCGCGTCACGCCATAATAGGCAAAGGGTTCCACGTCAGCAGTCCATTGCCGCCCGTCTCTCTCCAAATCGGCTGTTTCGCGAGCTGTGAAAGCGTGAAGTGTGCCGATATTGATATCGCTGCCGATTTTTCCGGTCAACTTGGCCGCTCCAATAATTCGCGTGCCGGTTGGAACATCTTCGAAATCGGCATCTAGGACACTGCCCTGTGGGGCACGACCGATACGTCTGCTATAGAAAAATTCAGGCTCCTGCCAGTTGAAGTTCCAATAATTGTTGGCGCCGCCTTTCCCAAAGTTGAAATTATTCAACCCGTCAGTGAAGAACGGTCTCTTTTCCTGATAGAACGTCTCGACATCAGAGAGATTGACAACAGCCGGATCCACTTCCACCTGGCCAAAATCGGGATTGACGGTACCGTTCAATGTCAGATTTGTGCCGAGTCCCAGCCGGAGATCGGCGCCGGCGCCGAGCTTGTATAAGGAGCCGTCGTTGAAAGGATCACCGGCATCATGTCCTGTGTATTCAGCCCTTGTATTGGCATACGGCATGATTTCCATACGCCGCGGTGGAGAGATGTTTTCCATTCCGGTCATATCGGGAAATCGAGAGACAAACGCGCTTTCGTTTTTCGGCGTATAGACGAGATAATCCAATTCATTCTTTCTGGCAATTTCCCTTTTGAAATTGACACCCCAGGATGGTTTGGCGGATTCGCGGAAACGAAGCTGAGAATATGGGATTCGCATTTCCGCCGTCCAGCCCTTCTCGTCGACATTGACTTTGCCTTCCCAAATACCATCCCATGAATCATCATCCCAACCATCATTGTAGAGAGTGCCATCGAACTGGGTTCCACCGGCGTTCAGCCCGAAATAAAACCCGGTGCGGTGGTCATTGTATGGATCGATGAAAAAGAAAAACGAGTCGGATTTCTGAACGACATCTTTCCTTCCGAGGCGCGCGATGATTCCGCCGGGGGCTGAGTCGTACATGCGCGCTCCGATGTAGATTGCCTGATCGTCATAGACGACATCGACGGAGGTTTTTTCCGTGGGCTGAGAACCTTCGACCGGATCCTTTTGGATGAAGGCTGTGACGGCCCGCGAGTCCATCCAGAAAGATTCTGTGAGTTTCCCGTCGACAACGACCGGCCCCTCAGCTCGAAACGCCCGAACGACGATTGGTTCAGCCGGGTTTGTCTGCGGCGCCAATGCACCCGTGAGATTTGGAATGAGAATAAGTCCCACCAGGATAATAAAGACTCTTTGGGCGTAGCGCATGATCCTCCCTCTAGCAGCGACTGACTTCAGTGCTCTTTCTCGCCGCAGCTCCCTATAGTTCTATACGCTCTGGGACGGATGTCGGTTCCAGGAAATTCGGTTGTTCATCACTTCGGCGTGATCGTGCATTGTTTTTATTTGGATTGACATGGCTCTGATGTTTCCCCTTCCGCTCAGGGCGTCGTTCAATTTTGCTCTCTGTTTTGTTCATCGATGATTTTCATCAGCGCGGCCTTTGCTGTCGGCGTATCGATGTCTGCCAGTGTTCGCACGGCGATCTTGCGGATTCTGATGACGGAATCCTGCGCCGCCACTCTCGCTAGAATCGGCACGACTTCGTCGCTCCCGATATCGCTCAGAGCCTGGACTGCGATGATGCGAAGCTCCGGATCCTGCTCCTTCTGGAGAATCTCGTCGAGTGTCCCCAGCGAAGCATCCCCAACTGCGTCCACGAGCTGGAGCACTGCTGCCTTGCGGGCTTCCTGATACTTCGATTTCTCATAAACTTCCAGAAGCGATTTCTCATCCTCCAAAGCGTAAGCGGCCGCTTTTGCCGTGTGTTCGTTTGAGGCATTGATCGCAATATCCGTCAGGATTTGCCTCGACGCCGCATCGTCTCTGTCGGAAATCGCTGAGAGTGCTGCTTCCTGCATCTTTGGATCCTGGCTTGTTGCCAAGATCTCTTTCAAAGCAGCCAGAGCATCGGAACTGTCGCTCTCAGCAATGGCATTGATGGCCGCACGTCTGAGTTCAGGGTCGGCGTCGTTGCTGCGAGCGATCTCGCTGAGAAAAGGGATTGAGTTCACATCGTCCATATCTCCGAGCGCATTGAAGGCGGCTTTTCTGAGCTCCAAATCTCCGGGCGACCGGGCAATCTTCTTGAGGGCGTCAATCGCAACGGCGCCGTCGCGGTCGGCGAGAGCATAGATGGCCTTTTTGCGGATCTCCAGGTTGGGTTCACTCTGAGCGATCTCCGCAAGCTTTTCGGTGGCTTTCACAGAATCGAAATCGGCCAAGACATAAATGATCTTGACGCGGGCCTTTTCGTCCTTGGTCCTATTGTAGAGATTGAGGATCGCGGAGAGCGATTGTTCATCGCCGCTCTCTTGAAGCGCATACAAAGCTGCAAGCGCCACTTCATCGTTGCCGCTGCCTTCAAACGATTTGATGATCGCGTCATACTCGGGCTTTCCCGACTTTGCAAGTTGGCGCCCAATGCGGATCATGTTGGCCTTGGCATCATCCTTCCACTCACTGTCCTCATAATCCGAGATAAACGTCTTGTAGCATTCGAATACCTTTTCAGGTGGCCGCCCTGATTTCTCTTTCGCATAACAGAGCCAGAATTGTGAATCATCCGTGTACGAACTGCGCGGGTATTTCTGAAGAAATGTCTCAAGAGCAGAAATGGCCTCGGGCCACTTCTCATCCAGGACCAGGTTGTAGGCCTGAGAATAGGATTGATGAGCCTCTTCTTCATTCATAGAGGCCCGGGCCGGAAATCCCGCGAGTAATAGGAATACGGCCCCGTAAACCAGGATTTCAATATGTAGAACGAGTGCGCGTTTCATAAGTGTTTCTCCTTCAAATTATGTACCGGATACTTTGGCTGCGCCCGTGATCGGGTGGGCTCCTGCCTGGGGAGTTTCCCCCGCTGCAAAATGCATTTTTTCGAGATTTATCTTAAGAAAAACAGCTCGTCGATCGACTCCTGACCGCACAAGCTCAAGTCCCGGAATATCCTGTTCCGCACGCATGTTCGCCAGCTGCAGGAGTATGACCTCGAGATCCGAAATAAGTTCGCGCAGCCGCCTTTTATCAGGGCCTTTGAGGTCTCTCTTCAACAAGGAGGCTTCTTGGATCAGATCACGGGAGATTTTGCTCCGCCGAGTGTGATCCCCCGGGATGAGTGGCGCATCATTCGCTTCATGATTCATGATGCCCAGAAGAAGCACCTGCGAGCGATCCAGGAATCTCTCAGCTCGCAGATCGACCGATGTGGCGGCAGGAGAGTTCATCTTGCCATGTTCAGAGATTTGTTCGACGCGGGGCGTCCCGGCCGGCTGATCGCGCCGGTACTCATGCCCGATGAAGATGCCAAGGACGACGAGTGCCGCAGCCGCGACGGCACCAGAAGCCCATTTCATCGCGATGTGGAGTGGCGGGAGGGACGATTTTGGAATGACCGCGAATAAATTCGGCTTTTGATCGGACTCCGCCAGGCGCTCGTCGAGTTTCTTCGTGAATTCCTGCCAGAATTCCGCTCCCGGTTTCTTCCGAGCATGTTGAGCCATCAGGCCGAGAGTCGCCTGCATTTTGGCAAAGAGGGCAGCACATTGAGAACAGGACGTCAAGTGGGATTGAAACCACTCCTTCTCCTCGATGCGCAGCTCGTCATAGAGCGCATCGACAAATCGCGCGCGGCATCGCCGGCAGCTAAACATCGGCACTCCTTGCTTCCTTCTGAGGCAGCTGGTTGGAAAGAGCCTTTTGCAGTTTTCGAATCCCTCGAAAGAGGACCGATTTAACCGTGCCCTCTGCAAGATGTAGGATCTGCGAAATTTCCTTCAACCGAAGATCCTCGTAATGTCGCAAGACGAAGACGGCGCGCTCTTGAGGGCTTAGGAGATTCAAGGCTCCATCAAGATATTCCTGCATCAGGTGATTCTCGGCTTTCTGCTCCGGGTTGGGCGCGTGCCGACCAGCCCAGAGGCCTCCGATATCATCTCGGAAGTATTCCATGAGCTTTGTCATCATGAGCTTCTTTCTGCGCCTTTCATCTATGAAGGTATTGACGGTTATGCGATAAAGCCAGGAACCCGGCTTCGCATCGCCGCGAAAATCTCCGATTGAACGAAATGCCTTGATGAAAACCTCCTGCGATAGATCTTCGGCATCATGATGGTTCCCCGTCAGGTCAAGAGCCAGGTAGTAGACCCGCTTTTTATGAGTCTCGACCAGCTCTTGAAACGCCGACGATTCGTCATCCGAGTGCCTCAGAGGTTGTTCATTTCCAACCATGTCATACTCGATACATTAGACGCTGGCACACGCAAGAAGGTTTACTTGCTGAAAAAAAAGATCTTGAATAGCGAGACCGGTCATACATGAAGAGCCTGTGATGCTCTGTATTCCGCGCCTGTTTCTCATAAAACTCCGACCACATGGCAATTCATAAACGCTTGGATTCGCCTTGTAAAGAGGGATTTATCTCCTGGAATATTTTGGAAGAGGGCATAGACGTCCTCATAGACATAAATACGGACGATTTTCGCCAAATTCGTCTACGATTCCGTTCGCCTTCACGATGTCGATGACACGGATCTTGCCGGAGGATCGGGGATGAATTCAATAAGCTGATCGCCTTATCCATGTTTCGACATGCCTTTTCCTAAATGCCGCGAGGGAGGTCTTTTTGACTGGACGGCGCCGTTTGGTTAGAATTTTTTGTTGAGAATTGCGAACTGCTCCTTTTGGCGCTGCTGCAAGGATATCGATCCTTGCCGAGGATTGGCAATCAACACGAAAATCGATCTATAAGGGAACATACATCGAGGGGAAAAATGCCAGAGCTTCGGAAAGATCCTGTGATTGGGCGTTGGGTGATCATCTCGACCGAGCGGGGAAAGCGGCCCATGGACTATCGGCCGAACAACTTTGAGAGAATTGCCGGAGAAATCTGTCCATTTTGCCCCGGTAATGAAGGATTGACGCCGCCCGAGGTCCTGAGCTACAGGCGGGACGGAAGCTCTCCGAACGCGCCTGGCTGGGATCTTCGCGTTGTGCCGAACAAATTTCCAGCGCTCATGATCGAAGGAGGCTTGAACCGGCAGGGTGAAGGGATTTTCGACAAGATGAACGGCGTCGGGGCTCATGAAGTGATCATCGAAACGCCTAAACATGATGCGGCCTTCTCATCCCTTCCCGAGAAGGATATTGAAAACATCCTCTGGAGCTTTCATGATCGAGTGCTGGATCTCAAGAAGGACAGGCGCTTCAAATACATTCTTATTTTCAAGAACCATGGGGCGTTGGCTGGAGCCACCATCGATCATCCGCACTCGCAGCTCATTGCACTCCCCATTGTTCCAAAACAAGTCCGGGAGGAAATCGATGGGTGCAAGACATATTTCAGCTTCAAGGAGCGTTGCATTTACTGTGACATCATCAAGCAGGAGTCGGACAGCGGCATCCGCGTCATCGCCGAGAACCCTTCATTCCTCGCCATCTCGCCCTATGCCTCCCGCTTTCCGTTCGAAACATGGATTCTTCCGAAAAACCATGAGGCTTATTTCGAGTCGAGCCAGAAGCACGAGTACGAGAATCTGGCACGGATGATGAAAGACATCCTCGTGCGGATGGATCTGGCCTTGGGCAACCCTCCCTACAATCTGATTATTCAGACATCTCCTTTCCACGAGCTGGTTTCTGATTTCTATCACTGGCACATTGAGATCATGCCGAAGCTTACGAATGTGGCCGGATTCGAATGGGGAACCGCGTTTTATATCAACCCCACTCTGCCTGAGGAAGCGGCGAAGTTCATGCGAGATATCGTGGCATAGGAATTGGCGATTTGGCCATTCCTTTGAGAGAGCCCATTATTATCTGAGCAAGTAAGTACCAGCACTTATTCCGACTGCCACACGACGATGAGGGATACCTGAGCCAGGAGCAGGATGCCGAGAAACGCACGGGATTTCAAGGCGTCCTTTTCAAAACTATGGGTGGATTCTGGTTCCTTCTTTCTCTTCCAGCGCGTTCGCGACATTCTCGGAGTTGGTGATGATGGCCGTACCGCCGGTTCGATCGGCGAAATTAATTGCAGCTTCCATTTTAGGGCCCATTGATCCCGACGGGAATTGTCCCTCTGCCAGGTACTGTCGCGCGAGTCCAACGGAAACATCATGAAGCGGCTTCTGTGTCGGCTTGCCGAAGTCAAGGCACACATGAGGGACGCCCGTCAAGACAAAGAAGTGCGTCGCCTTGATATCGAGTGCGATCAGGCAGGCTGTTCGATCCTTGTCGATGACCGCGTCTACCAACTCGAAGGTGTTGTCGGGCCGTCTGATGACCGGGATTCCTCCGCCCCCACCAGCGATGATGACATTGGCTGTTTTGAATGCGTCGGGGATGCTGGATGCCGAGAAGGCCTTGATGGGAATTGGTGATGGAACGACCCGTCGATACCCTCGGCCCCTCTCTTCCGTGATCGTCCAGTCCGGAAACTGCCTCTGCAATTCCTCGGCTTCATGCTTTGTATAAAAAGGTCCGACTGGCTTCGTCGGGTTCTTGAATGCCGGGTCGTCTTCTCGGACTTCCACTTGGGTGACGATCGTTAGGACATCAAACCCGGGCTTTTCCTTGTTGACCGTATTGATGATGGCCAACTCCAGCATCGTGCCGATTTCGCCCTGTGTGAGTGCATCGCACATGGCGAGTGTCAGGGGAGGAATATTCTCCTTGATCCCTGCCAGCTGCCGCAGGTAAGCCATTCCGACCTGGGGGCCGTTTCCATGGACCACCACGACATCGAAATTTCTATCGACCAGAGTCTTGACGAGCTCCGCCGCCAGATAAGCCCTTCGCATTTGCTCCTTGATGGAACTCCGTCCATCCGATAGCGCGTTTCCGCCGATGGCAACGACTGCAATGTTTTTACCACTCATTTGAATTTGCCTCCAGGGGCCTCCTGGGCATCTGCAACAGTTCTCCGCGAGGCTGCCAGCCTTTTAGAACTGGAAATGCGTCAGAGCGGAATCATGAATTGTTGGAGTCAAAAAGTCAATTCGTGAGGATTGCGAAGGAAGTCTGGGTAAAATGCGATATTGTGGGGCCGCCTTAGAACCCACCAGACAATGGCACGCGCATCGATGTGCGACATCGGCCGCCTTTGCCGGATCACTGATCGTGGGAAGGCGAGTTTCCATCCGCAGGATCAAGCTCGCAGGAAATAGTGTTCAGACGTCCTGAAATTTCGGCAGAGCACAGTCAGGTAGGTGGTGACCTCAATCAGTTTCTTTTCCATCTCAGCGATTTTAATATATCGGTCATTTGCGCGAGCGCGGATGATCATCTTGTCGACGAGGTCTGAAACCACAGTGTCGTCCACGTTGACCCAAAAGCTAACACGATTCACAAGGAGGCGCTTATATGACCTGAGAAAACGGCTCACCAGACGATACTCGCGACGAAACCTCTTCAAAGGGAGAATCCGGGGCGGCCCCTGGAAGAGCTCGCGCAGATCCGTATCAACATAGCCATTGGCACGGCGGCGGTAGGCTTTGACCTGCGATACTTTCGCGCCCAGGAACTGAGAGACACTCATAGACATATCTTCATACGGCAAGTGAAATCCGTTGGAACTCCCGTTTGTGAGGGCCGTTTCCTGCCGCCCATATTCGGCAACGATCCTTTCAATATATGACAGCTTTTTTAGGACCCGATGCTTGGCGCTGAATTGAACCCGCCAATCGATATCCGGTGTCAGCCAGACCGAAAAGGTTTCTGCAAAATCCTCGTCGGGATGCTTCTGCGCGTAGTAATCTCCGACGGGATTCACATAATCCGGGCTCCAGGGATTAGGCCGCTGGCTGGTGTTCTCGGGGTAGGTATTGAAGAAATGACCTTTAACATTGAAGAGATGTCGGAACTCTTTGGATCGATAAAGCTTGTAGGCGTAACAGAATGCATGACCGACTTCATGACGCAGGATCTGGAGGATGTCAGCCGGGTCGTGCCAGAATCCGCGGAATTCCCTGTTCAATTCACGAAGCAGCTCACCACAATCATAAACCCCAACAGCAATGTTCGTCGTTCCCTCGACACATCCATATCCATTCGAGATGTAAAAGGTGGGATTCAATTGAGTGATGCCGACCCGGGCGATATCCTCCTTGACTCGGCGGATCGCTTCTTCAATGAGAGTGCCTTTCATGCGCAGTCCAAGCCGGTTGATGGGAGTCATGAGAGTCTCGAGTTTCAGCGTATCGCTGCTATACAGCAATTCGCGTGATTTGCGCTTCATTTCAGAACGTCACCTCCAGTGACATGACCTCAGCCAACCCATGATGACTTCTCCACCATGACAACGCTCCTGATCAACCACAACCACGTCAGAGCATGGAGCGCGCACAAAGAGTTATTGCTGAACGATTCTTCATCCCTTGCTACCAATCGCCCGATGGAAATACTCGATTTTCATTCTCACCCATTTCGTGCTTTTCCAAGCACGCCGATCTACTCCTCAGGGGCATCGAAGTGGAATCGTGAGGCGGAAAAGCAAAAATGTCAAATGGCAACCCTCCACCGGCCTTCAATGCAATGACTTTGCTTAGGGTCAGCAGGAAAAAAATTCCGGGATCGTGGTTGTTCATGAACTGGTGCGCAGGCGCATGGCGCACGATGAACCCTCCCGCCTTGAGATGCCTCACAAACGACCCATAATTTCCGATGTGGAGTTCGTTCTCATCCCCTGTGTCCCCGCCTTGGATTGACCTGTTGTGATGCTGTCAAATTGAGCTCTTTGAAAAACATCCGTGGAATTGTTAGCATAATCAACGTGATCCGAATTGATGATCTTGAAGATAAGGTTGCAGCCTATGCGCCGAATGCGGATATCGATCTTTTGCGGCGAGCCTATGTGTTTTCGGCGATGGAACATAAAGGGCAGGTTCGTCAGTCGGGTGAACCATATCTCATACACCCGATCGAGGTCGCAGGGATTCTCGTCGATCTGCGACTCGATGTCGTTACGATTACCGCAGGGTTGCTTCACGACGTCGTCGAAGACACCCTGACCAGTATCGAACGGGTGCGTGAGTATTTCGGAGAGACTGTCGCCCATTTGGTAGAAGGCGTCACCAAACTGAGCACGATCCCGTTCTCATCGCAAGAAGAGAAGCAGTCGGAAAATTTCAGGAAAATGCTGCTCGCGATGGTTGATGATATCCGGGTCATTCTTATCAAGCTGGCTGATCGACTCCATAACATGCGGACGCTGGAATTCCTGCCTGAAGAAAAGAGGAAACGGATTGCGCTCGAAACGATGGACATCTACGCTCCGATTGCCAATCGCCTCGGCATGGGAAAAATCCGCAACGAATTGGAAGATCTGGCATTCCGGCATCTGGATCCGGCCGCCTACTTTCAATTAGAGCACCTCGTTGAACAGCGCCGGAAAGGGGCCGATGAGTTTGCCAAGGAGATGGTTGAGCGGATTTCCAAAATCCTCGAAGAGAATGGCATTGCCGCGACAATTCAGAGCCGAATCAAACGGAATTACTCGATCTATCTCAAGATGAATAAACAGAAGATTTCGATCGAGCAGGTTTACGATTTCGTGGCGCTGCGCATTCTCACAGATGGCAAGGAAGATTGCTGGAAAGCCGTCGGCTATGTCCATCAGATCGGCCGACCTGTTCCTGGACGGTTCAAGGATTTCATCTCCATTCCCAAACCTAATCTTTATCAGTCGCTGCACACATCCATCGTCACGGAAAAAGGGCTGACATGCGAGATACAGATCCGTACACATGAGATGCATCGCATAGCCGAACAAGGGATTGCAGCTCACTGGAAATACAAGGAAGGGAAGGTGGCGCCGGGACCGGAGGATCAGCATGTCCAATGGCTGAGACAGCTCCTCGAGTACCACCAGGAACTTAAGGATCCCAAAGAATTCCTCAGCATTCTTAAAGTTGACCTTTATCCGGACGAAGTCTACGCCTTCACTCCAAAGGGGCAGGTTATTTCCCTGCCTCGCGGCGCAACCCCGATTGATTTCGCATATGCCATCCATACAGAACTCGGGAGTCATTGTACGGGGGCGAGAGTCAACGGACAGCTCATGCCTCTGCGATATAAGCTCAAAAGCGGCGATATCGTCGAGATCATCAGAGCGCAGGAGATGAATGTCGGACGTGATTGGCTGTCGGTCGTCAAGACGTCCCGCGCCCGAAACAAGATCCGGCACATCGTTCATCTGCAGGAACGGACCAAGTCGATCGAAGTCGGACGAAAGCTATGGGAGAAAGAGTGCCGGAAGTATAAGCAGAATGTAAAGAAGATCTTGGTCGAGGAGGAAATCAGCAAGAAGCTTCCGGATTATGGGTTAATCAAGATGGAGGACTTCTATGCGGCTCTCGGCTACGGCAAGCTCGCGGCCAAAAACATTATGGCGCAACTGCTGCCGGAGGAGGTGCTGGCCGAAGGCCCGGTTCAGAAGGAATCGCGAATTGCGAATGCCGTCAAGAAGGCTTTGGGGCTGGCCGAGCGAGCCATCAAGGTGAAGGGCGCGGATGACGTGCTTGTCTACCTCGCCAAGTGCTGCGGCCCGATCAAGGGTGAAAAAATTGTCGGATACATCACGCGGGGAAAGGGAGTTGCCGTCCATTCTGAGCATTGCCCGAATGTGACGAACCTGCTTTATGAGGCCGAGCGAAAGATCGAGGTGGCGTGGGACACATCCAGTGAGGAACCCCATCTGGTTCCTGTGGATCTCACTGTCGATGACAAGCCCGGAATTCTCGCCAAGGTCACAACCGCTGTTGCTGATACCCAGACCAATATCAAAGGGGCCAAGGTCCGAATCGATCCGGACGGAAAAGGCCATATCAGGCTGGATCTTGAAGTTACCGATTTGAAGCACTTGGAAAAGGTCTTAAATAAGGTTCGGCAGATTGAGGGGGTTCAGAGTGCCGGCCGCACATGGGAGGGCAAAAAGGAAGCTGCGCGGTAGTTCAGGGCATTGCCTGAGCTCTGTGACCTCGGTTGTTGAAACTCCTGATGACATAGCTTTGCTGTGTCCGCATGAGATGCCACAGATATCGGTTGCCCCCCACCGGTCCTTGACCTTCTGCCCGGCCGGTTCGTCGTAAACCAGAGCTTGCCCCCCCAAACACTCGGGATGAGTCCGCGGGAGAGGCACACGCCGTGTTAGGATTCTTCTCACAGATATGCTAGCATTCAGCCCGTCGCTCGAAAGGATTTGGGGATCCATCAGGCGGCTTGAAGGGGGTTATGCGGAAGGGAAGGGGACATCTCGGGGCCCGCTCCCGGCATGCCTTCACTTCAAGTTCGAGCGCCTATCGGGTTGTTGCGAACATGCTCGTGAATTCAATATCCGCCGCAGCTGAGAATAATTTTGCACATGGGCGAAAGAGCAAGTGACTGATAGCTTATGAGAGGGGTGATTAAGTGATCGCATCGCTGATGCCGAAAGAGGGCAGGTTTTTCGACTATTTCAAGATCGCAGCCGACAAAATCCTTGAAGGCTGTACGCTTTTTGAAAAGCTGCTTCATGATATCGCCAATATTGAAATTTACCTGCAGGACATACGAAAGATCGAACATGAATGTGATGATATAACGCACCAGGTCATTGATCTGGTCAACAAGGTTTTTATCACGCCCGTGGATCGCGAAGATATTCAGCTCCTCGTTAAGACAATGGACGACGTGATTGATCTCGTCACGGGTGCGGCGCAGCGATTGCACAGTTTTGAAATCACCGAGGTTCCACCGGGTTTGACGGGCATGGCACGGGTTCTTCTGCAGGCAATGGAAGAAGTGAAAAAGGCACTCGATATCCTTCAGCACATGAAAAACCCTGATGATACGCTCCGCCATTGCATCGAAATCAACCGGCTGGAAAACGAATGCGATACGCTTGTGCAGGAATACATCGGTCGTCTTTTCCGTGAACACCGGGATGACCCGTTGCTCGTCATCAAACTGAAGGAAATCTACGAAGCCGTCGAAAATGCCGTCGACCGTTGCGAAGACATTGCCAACGTCATCGAGACCATCACCATTAAGCAGTCGTAGTCCAGAAAACAGTACTCTTCATGCTGACTCTCGTCGTCACAATCATCGCTGTCGCCCTTGTCTTCGATTTTATTAACGGTTTTCATGATGCTGCCAATAGCATCGCGACTGTCGTCAGCACGCGTGTGCTGTCCCCTCGGTATGCCGTCATATGGGCCGCTTTTTTCAACTTTGTTGCATTTCTGGTTTTTGGTTTGCATGTTGCGACGACGATCGGGAAGGGAATCATCCGTGAAGAAGCGATCACCCTCTACGTCATTCTCGCTGCGCTCATCGGCGCGACTTTATGGGATCTTCTGACATGGTGGCTTGGGTTGCCCACGAGCAGTTCACATGCGTTGATTGGCGGTTTTGCCGGAGCTGCCGTGATTCATTACGGTTTCAGCTCACTGATCTGGACCGGTCTGAGAAAAATATTCCTCTTCATTGTCATCTCTCCTTTGCTTGGAATGATCCTGGCCATGAGCATTTCGATCATTGTGCATTGGATCGTGCGAAAGCAGATTCCATGGAGGATCGATACTTGGTTCCGGCGACTACAGCTTCTCTCCGCCGGCATGTACAGCCTGGGGCATGGTGGAAACGACGCTCAGAAGACGATTGGGATCATCGGCATCCTGCTCTATACATCAGGCTATATGGGGCCGGTCTTCCATATCCCACTATGGGTTGTCTTAAGCTGCTATACGGCGATTGCTCTCGGAACCCTCTTTGGCGGGTGGCGAATCGTGAAGACCATGGGAATGCGCATGACCCGGCTCAAGCCGCTCGGGGGATTCTGCGCGGAGACTGCCGGAGCCATGACCTTGTTTCTAGCAACTGGATTGGGCATTCCGGTGTCTACAACTCACACGATCACCGGTGCCATCGTGGGTATGGGTGCAACGCACCGCCTCTCGGCTGTGCGCTGGGGAGTTGCCGGTGGAATAGTCTGGGCCTGGATTCTCACCATTCCCGGCTCGGCTCTGATCGCGGCGATGGCTTATGGGATCCTAAGCCTTCTAGGCTATAATTGAGACGAAATGCAGTCAGAGTGACATTGGTTGCAAGGGGCCATTCCGAGTCGGCTCTAATCCGCTTGCCGCGACCGCTGGAGTGTATCCGTCAGAACCTCAACGATCTCTTTCTGCTTTTCCCGGCTCAGGGAGAGTATGTCGCCGAGTGCTATTCCGATGTGTGGGATGAACTTTTCAATATAGGATAGTTTTTTAAATTCATCGGCTTGGCGACGATGATGACGGACGTGCGCAGAGAGTCGGCGGGCGCATTCCTGGATGCCGAGCCTCATCTCCTTGATAATTTCCGGGTAATGCGCGATGGCTTCCTTGCTTTCCGATGTAAAAGGAACCCACACTGATGCCATGTGGACGAAAAGGGCCACAGGTCCAACCGGTAGCGCTCCCTTCGGTTGCTGAAGGCCATAGCTCCTCCAATCGGTTGTCACTGCAGCACGGAAGATGGCACACCCGGACTGCTGATATTGAAGCGGCGCACGATTGGCAATCCGGAACAACTCCATCGATTCCTCAGATGGCAACTCACCACCATAGGCCAACCCCACCTCAATCTGAAATGGGTTCCCTCGGTAGACAGCCGGCGATCGGGATGTGACGGTGTAGAAGTCGGCTTTGAATCGAGCTTTCAGACCGTCCAGTATTAGCTTCTCGCCGATTGGAGAGAGGCATGATGTCGGTGGCGCCATGATTTTGACTCGCTGTATCGCCTTGAGGAGCGATTCGGCCTCGGGCATCGACATGTCCCGTGACCGCCTGTCTCCGCGAAGGCCCGATTTTTGGATGATCTCTTCAGCCACTCGATCGGAGACGCGTGAGAATTCCTTCTGCAGGATCTTATGAATACTACCTGAGCCTGATGAGGTCATGATCTTGTGAAGCATGCCGAGCTCGACGCCATACGGATGCGGCTTGATTTCCTTCGGTTCGACTGGGAGCTCTGCTGCGGCTCTTTCAAAATCGCAGATCTCGCCAAGAGGATTCACATAGTGGATCGTTGCATGCGGATTGGCCAGGGCGGTTTGCTGGATATAGTCATCGACCGAACGACGGCCCTTCTTAAAGGTTGCCTCCATTTCTATTTCGACTCGCGTCCCGTGCGGCGGGTCCCAATCCACTTTTTCATCCTTGACGATGGTGGGGGCATTCTTATTGGTGTCAATTCGAATTTCATAATAATGCGCCGGCTTGTCGCTTCCGGTCCGTGATCGGATGCAGGTGGGTTTGCCGGAGGTGAGTTGCCCGTACATTCCGGCGGCCGAAATGCCGATGCCTTGCTGCCCTCGTGATTGCTTCATTGTGTGAAACTTGGATCCATAGAGCAGCTTTCCAAAAATCTTTGGTATTTGCTGTTTGACGATGCCCGGGCCATTGTCTTCGACCGACATGACAAAGCGTGTTTCTGAGATCTGCCTGATGATGATCTTAAGTTCCGGCAGAATGCCGGCTTCTTCGCATGCATCCAGTGAATTATCAACAGCTTCTTTGATAGCAGTAAGCAGTGCCTTTTGCGGATTGTCGAAGCCCAGGAGATGGCGGTTCTTGCTAAAGAACTCGGAAATGGAAATTTCACGCTGCTTTTGAGCCATCGATTCAGCCGTTGCTCGCCTCGCAGGTCGAACGGCTCCCGAAGCAACGACGACCGGTTCAGCTTCGAATTGCAGTACTCCTTGGTCACCTAACTTCGATTTCAATCCGTGTCCCTCCTATCGAACGGCCACTTTTCTATCAGGAGTGGCGGCCGCAAGCAAGTCGTGCTTGCCTATTTCAGGAGCAGAACATTTCGCCGATCTGGCAGCAACATTCATGCTGTCAGTCACTTCCGCTTAATAAAGCTCATGAGCCCGGAAAAAAACATTGCGGATGATGAGGCCGGTCGAGTTGCCATCGTGAATGGCTCAACCTTTAAAAAAAGGCTTTGACCAGTTCAACAAGATCATGGTATAAGGCGGCAGTACTGCTTCGATCGGGTAGGTAAAAATGTGGAAGATTTCTATTCTTTTGGCCGGATGCGTGGCCTTGCTCATCTCCTGCGGGGGCACGTCGCTGAAAACCAAAGGTCCTGACGCTCTTCCTGTCGTCACAGCGCCAATCGTTCAACCGAATCCGATGGAAACACGCGCCAAACAAGTTCTCGATGCCGCCGCTTTCTATTACGATCGCGGAGAGACCGAATACAAAAACGGCCACCTTGAAAAGGCCCGGCGCGATTTTGACTCCTGCATCGATACATTCCTGCTATCCGGAATCAACCCGGCGCAAGATAAGATGCTTTCTGCTGCTTTTGATACTTATATCACTGAGATCCATAAGCGTGAGCTTGAAGCCTTCCAGGAAGGTGATGGCTTCACAGAAGTGCCTCTCGAGCCTGCCCCAATCGATGAATTGGACGTCCCGGTTGAAGAACCTCCTGTGGCAGCTGAGACGAATGAACTGATCCAGAAAATCGAAGGCGAGATCAACCCTGCCGATTACGATATCCCTGTTGTTGTGAATTCGAGAGTTTTGGCTTTCATCAGCTCTTTCCAGCATCAGAGGCGATACGAGATGGAAGGAGGTCTCTGGAGAAGCGGCCGATACCTTGACATGGTGCGCGCCATTTTCAAGGAGGAAGGGCTCCCTCAGGATCTGGCCTATGTGGCTCTGATAGAAAGCTCGTTCAAGTCGCATGCATATAGTCGCGCTCACGCCATGGGAATGTGGCAATTTATCTCAGGGACCGGACGGCGCTACAATCTCCGAAGCGATTGGTGGGTTGATGAACGGTGTGATCCGGAGAAAGCAACTCATGCCGCCGCCGGTTATTTCAAAGATCTCTATTCGATGTTCGGCGACTGGTACCTGGCCATGGCTGCCTACAACGCCGGCGAAAGAACAATCGAGAACGCCCTCAAGAGAACAGGCAAGGCGAGTTTCTGGGATCTTGCTGACTCGCGATACCTTCGGACTGAAACAAAGAATTATGTCCCGGCCATCCTCGCCGGCATGCTCATCGCAAAGAACCAGGAAAAATACGGATTCGACATCCAGCCTGATAGTCCAATCGATTTCGAAGTCGTCAACATACCAGCCACAACTGATCTCCGCTTGATTGCAGAATGTGCCGATACGACGTTGGCAGATCTTCAGGATCTCAACCCTGAGTTGCGCAGGCTGACGACACCGAAGGGGACTTCCAACTATGCATTGCTGTTGCCTCGAGGGCAGTCCGAAACTTTCGCTGAAAATTTTGAAAGAATTCCGGGCGACAAGCGCGTGACATGGCGTTTGCGAACGGTTCAAAATGGCGACACACTGACCAAAATTGCCGGTCTCTACGGAACGAATGTGAACACCATCCTGCAAGCCAATTCGCTTCAGAAGGAGGCTCTGGCTGTCGGGGCCAAATTGATTATTCCAATGGGACCGAAGCTGCTGGCTCAGGCGAATTCATCTCCTCATGGCTATCGTCAGCAATCGACTCCGACCACTGTCGGGGGCGCATACACGGTTCATTCCGGAGACACAATTTTCAGCATCGCCCGCTCTTTTGACATCTCGCCATCAGAGCTCATGGAACGGAACAGTCTGCGCAGCACGGTTCTGCATCCTGGAGATAAGCTGAGTGTCCATCAAAGTGAGACGAAGGTTGCGTCGCGCGGATCTTATGAGAAGGTCATATATCTCGTGAAGAAGGGCGACACTCTTTATAACATCGCCAACAACTATAATACTACCGTCGATTCGATCCGGAGTCTGAACCGCCTGGCTCGATCAGGGTCGATTCGTCCCGGCGATCGGCTGACGATCTACCGCGGCAAGAAGTAAATCCGCTTCCAGCACATGCTGGCAATCGCAAAAACAGCGACTCTGGCCGGCATTGATGCGATCCCGGTGGCCGTCGAGGTTGATTCAACAGCCTCGGGGTTTCCATATTACATCGTCGTCGGTCTTCCCGATGCAACGGTCCGCGAGAGTCGCGAGCGTATCGTCAGCGCTATCAAGAACTCAGGGCTGAAGCTTCCCTCTTCTCGTATTACGGTTAACTTGGCGCCGGCCGATCTGAGGAAAGAGGGAGGCGCATTTGATCTGCCAATCGCGATGGGGATCTTGCGTGCAACGGGTGTCGCCGATCTGCCACTGCTCGGCGATTACCTGCTCCTCGGCGAACTGGCTCTCGATGGTGCTTTGCGCCAGGTTCGCGGAGCTCTGGCGGCGACTGTGCTTGCACGGAACTCCGGATTCCATGGAATTGTGCTGCCGCAGATCAACGCATCCGAAGCGTCGCTGGTGCGCGATTTTCCAATCTTATCGGCAGCTTGTCTCTCTGATGTCATCTCACTCCTGACACATGGGAATACAGAATCACGGCCTATGGCTCCTCCGCCGATCGATGACTCAACACCATCGCAGGATTTCCAGGAGGTCAAAGGCCAGGAGACCGCGAAACGCGCGCTGGAGATCGCTGCTGCGGGCGGACACAACGTGTTGATGGTCGGACCGCCGGGGTCGGGGAAAACGATGCTTGCACGATGCCTCCCCTCAATCATGCCCGACATGTGTCTGGAGGAAATCATCGAATGCACTAAGATTTATTCGGCTGCGGGTTTGATGGATGGACGAGGAGCCGTTCGCATTCGCCCGTTTCGTGCACCTCACCACAGTGTCTCTGAAGCCGGTCTCATCGGAGGCGGGTCGCATCCGAAGCCTGGCGAGATCAGCCTGGCTCACAATGGAGTCCTTTTCATGGATGAGTTCACCGAGTTCCCTCGAACTGTGCTCGAATCACTCCGACAGCCCATTGAAGACGGCGTTGTGACCATTTCACGTGCAACGCAAGCGGTGACCTTCCCCTGCCGATTCATGCTGGTCGCGGCACTGAATCCATGCCCCTGTGGATTTTTCGGCGACAGCAACCGCCAATGCGTTTGTACACCCCTGCAAAGACAGAAATATTTCAACCGCATCTCCGGACCGATTCTCGATCGGATCGACATCCAGCTCGAAGTCCCGGCCGTCCACATCCAGGAATTACGGAGCGACCGGATGGGAGAACCATCCAGCCGCATGGCAGAACGAATCCGCCAGGCCCGTGACCGCGAGGCTGCTCGCCTCCCGAAAGTCAGAATCAACGCCCGAATGGATGGGAGGATGATCAAGAAACATTGCCCTCTTGACGAGAAAATGACGGCTCTCCTCGATACGGCCTCCCGCCAAATGGGGATCAGCGCACGCGCCTACCATCGCATCTTGCGAGTCGCCAGGACAATCGCCGATCTGGAAGGGCAGGAGAGGGTCGATCAGAATCACCTGGCCGAAGCCATACAGTTGCGAAGCATAGATCGATACCTATAGTTGGCCATGCCATTGATCTGATGCAAGTGCCATCTTTTATCGTGTCTGCGAAATTCCGGCGACAAGTCGGACTATTCCTAGTGGGCCTGCATACAGCATTCTCGATTTACATTGCCGAAGGGGTTTTTTCTAACAAGTATCATCTTATCAGATGGTGGTGGAGCGCTGACATTGAACACCGGGCGAGTTATCTATATCGTCCTCAGTGGGCTGAATTGACCATGCTGTGCCGACGCGTCATTCCGCCTGGTGAGAGAGTCCTCCTGCGGACTGATGCTGAGCCCTGGCTGTTGAATTATTATCTCTACCCCGATCAGCTATTCCAGGAAACCACGACACCGGATATCGATCTTCAGATCATCAAGCCATCTCCTCGTCAGAGGCTGTTCCCGCGAAAACCCGACATCGAAGTCTCGTGGATGATCGAGGACTTTGCGGCAGGAACTGCTCGCCGCCAGTTGCTCAAACGAGTACCCATCCGAGGTAATTAGTTGTGATCTTGCTCTCGATGCTGCCGCCGGCTATTTTGCTGCTCTGGGGCGGTGCCGGGTTTTTATCACGTGGAGGCATTGCTTCCAAGCTTCATCCTGCCTTGTTTGTCTCGCTTTCGTTTCTCGCAGGTTCAGGGATTACCGGCATTTGCGGATTGGTGTTTATTGCCGTCGGATGCCGGATCTTGAATCCGGCAATCACCACTATTCTCCTCCTCACGGGGGTTTTCGGGCTGCGAGATTGGATCGTCCGAATCAAGAACTGGAGTTGTCCCCGATTCTCCGCCTGGCCGATCGTCCTGTCGGTTCTTCTTTGTATCGCGGCAATGAAACCAATCGCGGAAACTCAAATCCTGCCTCTCCTTGGATGGGACAGCCGAATCATATGGGGATACAAAGCCAAGGTCCTTTTAGAAGAAGGGACGATCCGAGTCCCGGCTTTTGAGGATCCGTACCGAGTTCATCTCCAGCCGGCTTACCCAGTTCTCGTTCCGATTCTCCAGGCATATTTTGCCGGTTTCGGGCCAGCCGGCGACGATCGCCTCTTCAAACCGCCTATCGCGCTCTTCGGAATCGCCGCCCTGGTATTGATGTTCGGCTTTCTACGTCAACGAGGAATGACGACAGGAGTGTCGCTGTTTGGAGCAACGCTCCTTGCATACCTGCCAACATGGGCATCAGCGCTGGATGTCTCTCTTGTCGAGATCGTTTCCGCATCATTTAATGTCGCGGCTGCCGGTCTTTTTGCTCGATGGATAGACAGAGACGACACCTTTTCGGCTGGATTCATCTTTTTTTTCGCATCGCTTTCCTCTTTGAGTAAACCTGAGGGGTCCCTTATTCTCTTTCTTCTCGCCTGTATGATGATTGCCTCTCGACGAGGAACCAGGCCGACTCTGCGTGGCTTCATATCATTCGGGTATTCGATCCCTTTTCTCGTATCACTCGTGGGCCTTTCCTGCTGGTTTCTGCTCAAGCGGCATCTTCCATTTGATTCATCGATGGACTACGACGGATTACTCATTGCCCGCCAATTTGAACTTGGCCTGCCTCGGATCATCGGCATTTGCGGAGAAATGGCGAAGCTGATTCTTATGCCCACTTATTGGGGCCTTCTTTTTCCGCTGTTTCTGATTGCCGCGTTCCGGGCGAAAAAAGGCCGGGGTTGGTTGAGTTTTCTTGTTTTTTCTTTTCTTTGTTTGATCATTCCAGCTTTTATTCTTTCGTCATGGCAGCCGGTTCAAGCCCACATACGCATTGCATTCCCTCGGATTGTGCTGCAAATTGCACCAATTGCAGTCATTGTGGTCTCGGAGTGGTGTGGAGGGCTGTTGGACCGCGGTGACCGGGAAAGGCGAATGGCGCCGGAGGATAACCCGACGGCGCCATAATCGCTATTCGATCCGGGGGCTGATTCTATTTGATCTGATTTCCCAGATAGAAAGGGAAGAGCATTATGCTCAAACCTCAGTCGACTGTGACCGTGATCTGTTTCGACTTATGCTCCGCCTTTTTGGGAAACGTGATTTTCAGGACGCCGTCTTTGTAGTCAGCTTTGACTTTGTCCTGGTCAATCGTATTCGGGAGGTTGAAGGAGCGGGCAAAGGAGCCGTAGCTTCGTTCAATCCTGTGGTAATTCTCCTTTTTCGCTTCTTCCTCGAATTTCTTCTCCCCCTTCAAAGTCAGCACATTGTTTTCAATGCTGATCGACATGTTCTTGCGGTCAAACTCAGGTAGATCAGCTTTCAGGATAACCTCGCTATCTCCTTCATAAACATCAACCGCGGGAGCGAGTTGCTCTCTTTGGTCTATCTCAGGCCATTTGTTGCGATCGAAATCACCAAACATCGTGCTGTCCCCGAATGGATTGACCGCCAAGGCTCGGAAAGGTTCCCATCTCACAAGTCTCATTTTTCATTTCCTCCATCTTTTTAACGTTTCGGCCATAATATAATGCAACATTGACAATTTGTCAAGCATAAAATATGAGTGTTATTCGCTAATAGTATAAGATATAGATTATAAAGAAGATACCGCTTTTGTCGCAGCAAAATTCGCCAGATTGTTAGTCTCATCCTTGAGCGAGGACGGTTAAAGCTTGGTCAAACTAGTGTTATGGGGAATTTCCGAATTCCTTCTGCTCAATCAATTGATGGGCAATGAGAGATACAGATTGATGGTACTTAAATGTGAATGCCTGCCCGGTGCGGCAGCATCATCACTAAATACCACCGAGTTCGCATGGCAAGCTGAGTTCAAATGGGCGGTGATTCGGAGAAGCGAATATGAGTCGCCCTTCTCCCGCTCTTCTGCACCTGTACTGTTACAAGAGGAAGAGTATCTCAACTGCTATGTTATGGCATCCGGATTGGGACGAATTTGCGCATGCTGCGAAATCAGCCGGGAGATGAAAAAAAAGGTTAATTTGCACCTTCGCTTTGCCTGATGACCATGACGATACTCTTGTCCATGAAATGAATAGTTCCGTCGCGGCAAAAATTTGCCGCGTTTCCATTGTGTGATCGGCTCCATTTGTAGTACGATCCCAATCGAAAAACATCCGAATTCAAGGTATTGTGTACATGAATGATCAAGGAGAAGCTGCCATTGCCGGCGTGAAGGCAGTAGAGGTTTTGCGGCCTCTGCGTTTAGCCTGGGTTCTTGTCCGGCAGAGCACTCGTAATTTTTTTCATGATCAATGTTTTGATCATGCCGCTTTGATCTCTTTCTACGCAATTTTTTCTTTCGTGCCACTGCTGATCGTGTTGATCGTGGCTGCACAGAAATTCTTCGGTTCAATGGCGGCGGCCTATGAAGGAACTCTGGCCTATACGCGCGATTTTATCATTCAAACAGATCCATCCTTCATTTACAATGCACGCAATTTCCTGGAAAGCCTTGGGCGATATCGGAATGCCGGAATGGTTGCATCTATTCTGATCGCAACCGCAGTTTTTTCCAAAATCGATGCCGCTTTGAATCAGATCATGCAGGTCAAAAAACGCAAGCACTTTCTGCTGAGGAAGCTCATGGAAGCGGGGCTTATCTTGGGTGGGACATGCTGTCTGATTCTCTCCTTTGTTCTCTCATCGATCGCCGCGACGGTCGAAGGCTTCCTCAATTATCATCTCGCATCCACTCCACTTCTGGTTCCGCCTCATTGGATGGAGGAGGCTCAAGGTCTGTTGTTCGGAATCCTCTTGCCTTATCTCTTCAGTGTTCTCTTCTTTGCCGCCATATACAAATTTGTCCCGAACACGTATGTGCCCTCAAAGGTGGCATTCATTGCGGCATTCGTTGCGTCGTTCCTTTGGGAAACTGTGAAACGGGCGTTTACCTGGTATGTCGCCAACCTGGCGCTTTATGGCAGGATGTACGGTGAACTTGAGAGTGTTGTGGTTTTTGCGATATGGGTCGATTTTTCCGCCATCATCATGTTGTGGGGCGCCGAACTGGCCCATTCTTTAAACAGGCTCATCCTGCCGTTCAAATCTCTTGATGTGGATACGCCGTGAGGAGCGAGAAGGCGAGAGCACCACGCGCTCATTGAATCAACAGATCTTATCGCGGGCATCTCTCGATCAATCATCAAGGAGGTCTTCTCGATTCCCGGTGAGACCATTTTACTTGGATTCCAAGGCAGAATCGGATTAGAATCTCTGGATATTGCAGGAGGAGGAAGAGAATATGCGTCGAGCGATTCTGATTACGTTGCTGGTTTCGGCAGTTGGCTTCGCCGCCGATGACTACTTTTCTCAGTGGCTGAACGGCCCTGTCAAGCTGATTATGACCGACGATGAGGCCAATACATTCGAAAAGCTTCAGACGCCCGAAGCGAAGTTTACATTTACTCGCATCTTCTGGGCGAGGCGTGATCCCGATCCCGATACTCTGGTCAATGAATTCCGTGTTGAGTTCGAGCGACGCGTGGCTTACGCCAATGAGAAATTTGCTGTCGGAAGTATTCCAGGGTGGAAAACAGCCATGGGGCAGATCTATGTCATCTGGGGTCCTCCGCTTCGTACCGAACAAAAACTCATGGATTCAACTCGAGTCTCTCTCTGGTGGTACGGAAAATTAAAGCTTCCCCAGATGGATCCAAATGAGGCATTCATGTTCGTCGAGCTTCATAATGATAGTCGGATGTACCTTCTTCCACCGGCTCCACCCACAGGTGGAACTCTGATTGATTGGGCGCAGCGACGTGCCGAAATTCAGTCAGCCACTCTGACCAATATTCCTTTTCGCTATGTTGAGGCCTCAGCGGTCTGGAACAAGCGATCCATCGAAAAGCCTGAATTGAATTATGACGATCTCCTATATACCGGAAAAGTCTCGACTGAGTACCAGGTCAAGTTGATTACTTTCTCCTGGGACGCTGGTTTCTCTAATGGCCCGACAGGAAAACGGCACGCACAGATTTCCGTGAAAATTCCGATCAAGGAAATGTCCTTCACTGATGCTGGAGGGGGCGTGAAGAAAGCATCGATGACTCTGCATGTCACCGTTTCTGATTCAAAGAAAGAGAAGCTTATCAGCGTTGACGGTCCGATTATCGTGCAGAAAACTCAGGATGAATTGTTGCGCGGCGTGGATTCCGCTGCTGAACATCAAGTTGCTTTCGATATCGCTCCCGGGTCGTATCAGATCGAGCTGGTTCTGGAAGACGATCTTACATTGCGTGTAGGCTATCTCACTCAATCCCTGGCAGTGCCGGCCGGTAATTGAGCTTGGAAGTCATATTGTTGCCGGTTCTCAATTCCATGCACAGACTCGCAGATGGATTGGTTGGGAACTGAGAGCCGGCAACAGTGAAAGTTCGATCAGCGATCCGTCTCAATACTGATTGATCAGTGCCTCTCGTGTTCCGCCTCCTTCATATCTGATTTCATTTTTTGCTGCTTCGCGCAATTCCTCAACGGCACTCTTCATGCGCTCTTTGATGGATTCCTTTGAATCAGACGCGCCGGGGGAGGCTTGAGTTGCAGAATTTGTTGACTTGCTTTTCCGTGGTAAGATACGTCCCTTGAAAGGAAGTGGATACACGTGCTCGTCGAAAACAAGTTTGAAGATCTGATTTTCTGGCAGAAGGCGCGCGAATTGGCGCGGAATATCCTCATGGCCACTCGTGAGCCGTCCTTCAAGCACAACTTTGAATTGGGGGCGCAGATCGAGCGGTATGCCATGTCAATCATGGCGGATATCGCTGAAGGCTCATCCTGCGATCAGAGGCAGGATTACGAAAATTTCCTCTATTCGGCGATCGGAGCAGCCAGCGGCTTCCAGAGTTACCTTTATCTGGCCTTGGACTTGCGCTGTATCACTCAATCCCAATTTGAGGATTATTACGGCCGGGTTGTCGAAATCGTTCATCTCATCGATTCCTATGCAGCTCGTTTGCAGGAAGGCCGGCGTCCCAGCCCGCGTCATCATAAGCCGTCATAATCCTACTGAGGCCGGATCGCAGGCACTCTGATTCGGCAGTGCGGGAAGGATTCCTGAGCCTGATCAGGCGAATACGTTTTTCTCGTTGCCGAGATCGCGGGCAGCCGGTGTGACAATCGTCTTCGGCCCGATGACGATTTTTTCACCCCGATCAGCCGCTTTCCGGACATCATCTTCGCAGACGAATTCAACAGGTTTGGGTTGCTGCTGATCCGGGGTTCGGGCGAGCATCGCGTGAGGCGCAACAGCGGCCGGCCGGGGAGGGACATCTGATGGAGCAGGGCAGGGGCATTTTGTCCGGAGCACCTTTTTCGATTCCAGAAAAGCTCGGATCTGATCTGTCAGTGCCGGGCCAAGGGGCTTTATCGGAGGAGCGACTTCTCGGCTGGGGCTTGCTGATTCGCCTGTGGGCGGCTGCACGATGTGGCTGAGCGGTTTGGTTTCGAAGGCGATCCTCTTGATGTTGATCAAATGCAGCGGGCCGATGTTGTCAGATGTGATGTTGTTTCCGACCGCTCCGCAACCAAGCGTCAACGATGGCGTGAGATCGGTCGTATATCCGATCGCTCCGTGAGTTGTCGGCGAGTTGACAATGATTCTGTGTGCCGGTTTCTGAAGTCCGAATTGCATGATCACATCGCGGTTGGATGCATGAATCCCCAGCGTATGGCCCATCCCGCCGAGTGCCAGTATCTTCTTGCAGAGCTCGCAGCCGGCTTGCCATCCATCGACGATGTAGAAGGCCAGGATGGGCGAAAGCTTTTCACGTGAGAGTGGAATCATGTGGCCGACCTCTTCCAAGGGTGCTACGAGCAATTCGATATTCTCCGGCACTTCGAAGCCGGCGAGTCGGGCAATGATCTGTGGCGAGCGCCCGACGAGATCCGGGTTGATCGATCCGCTTGGCGTCAGAATGATGGATGTGATTTTCCTGATCTCCTCTTGATTCAGAAAATACCCCCCATTCCGCAAAAGCTCCTCGATCACTCTTTCCCTGACTGGGGCATCAACGATGAGCGCTTGTTCGGACGCGCACACCGTGCCGTAATCGAATGTTTTTCCTGCAACCACGTCTCGGACAGCTTTTGGAACGTCGGCTGAGCGGTCGAGATAAACCGGCACGTTGCCCGGCCCGACGCCGTAGGCCGGTTTGCCGGAGCTGTACGCAGCCTTTACTATTGCAGGTCCGCCGGTCGCCAGGATCACAGCGATGTTCTTGTGAGACATCAACTCTTGCGATCCCTCAATTGACGGCGATTGCATGCAGCCGATGACCCCCTCGGGTGCTCCGGCTGCTACAGCGGCGTCTGACATCACCTTCGCTGCTTCAATGGCACAGCGACGGGCTGATGGATGAGGGCTGATCACTATCGAGTTTCGCGCTTTCAAAGCGATCATGCATTTATAGAAGACCGTCGATGTTGGATTTGTGGAGGGTATGATTCCCGCGACGACTCCGACCGGTTCAGCAATCTCCAGAATGGAACCGCTTTCTCGTACGATGCCTACTGTTTTGAGCGAACTGATGTGTTTGTGGAGATCTTCGCAGATAAAACGGTTCTTGATATCTTTGTCTTTGATCTTGCCGTAGCCGGTTTCTTCGACCGCCATTCGAGCCAGCCGATTGGATTCCCGCAAACCGGCAGCCGCCATCGATGTGATGATGCTGTCGATTTGTTCTTGGGTGAATTCCTTAAAAATCGCAAAGGCGGCTGCAGCGGTTGTGGCGAGATCCCTCGCTTCCTGTCGGGATGTCAGATCCTGGTCAGCCATGACGGCTGCGGCTTACTTCTTGGTGATGGCCCCGGGGAGGACCTTCTCGGTTTCCTGATGGGGCCGCGGAATGACATGGACCGAGACGAGCTCGCCAACACGGCGCGCCGCCGCCGCGCCTGCATCGGTTGCTGCTTTCACTGCTCCGACATCGCCACGCACGAAGACAGTCACGTAGCCCGCACCGATGTATTCCTTGCCTGTAAGAACGACATTCGCAGATTTGACCATAGCATCAGCCGCTTCGATGGATCCTATCAGACCTTTCGTTTCGATCATTCCAAGGGCTTCCTGGGACATGTGAACCTATCTCCTTTTTGCTACTGAACGATTGTGATATCGAGGTCGATTTTGAGAAAGATCTTCCCGCTACTTTTATCGATCTCTAAGGGAATTTCGACGCTTTCGCTTTTTTGGCTCGATGTGTTCTGAATTGTCAAAACGAGTGTTGTTGGGCCTGCTTTGACCATCGCGGAGGGGATCGATATAGAGGTCTTCCTTTTCAGCTCCTGAGCCGCTGAAGGCTTGGCGCTCTGGAGCAGATCCTCCAGCTTCTTATCGTCGTACGTTTTTGTGTGGGCCTTCTCAGAGGGCGTCTTCGTTTGCGTGAACCGTTCGCGAAGTGCATCCAGCTGCTGGCCGATGTCGATGGTCGAATTGATAGCGATCGTTTTCATTGCAATCTTCTCCTGGTCCAGACTTGCCGCCTGCACCGATCGAACTGCAAACTCCACCTTCTCTTCAACCAGGGCTTTATCAAGAGCCGGAGCTTCAACCTTGGGTGCGACTTCAAGTGATTTCAGTGGAATTGGAAATAGGGTGGCTGTCGGAGTCGGAGCCCGGTGACTCGGGGCTGGCCGCGGAGTGACCCTATCGCCCGGGAGTGTTTTTTCCTCGCCCGGCGGTTCCGGCTGCTTCGGATGCAATGTCGGTACAGCAACTGTTGAAGGCTTCTGGACTTTCTCGTCCCCCAGAGCCTTTCTCCTGAGTGAGAACAAGGTCGCTTTGGAGATTCCCTTAAGAGTCTCGAAGACTCCAATCCCTTGCACCGCCGCCGCCTCGTGATGAGGCAATCCCACTGGGTTCAAGAGCCGGTTCATTTTTTCTACCGGCATCACATTCGTAAGATCTCTCTTATTAAATTGAAAGACAAGAGGAATCGTCTCGATGTCGATATTATGTTCGAGCAGATTCTCTCTCAGATTCTGCAGTGATTCCACATTGGCATCTTCCATCGGAATCTGCGAGTCTGCAACGAAGACGATGCCGTCGACCCCTCGTAAGACAAGCTTCCTCGTTGAATTATAAAAAACCTGGCCTGGAACCGTGTACAGTTGAAAGCGTGTTCTGAACCCGCCGATAACGCCGACATCCATGGGGAGGAGATCGAAAAACAGCGTCCGGTCAGTTTCAGTTTCGAGGCAAACCATTTCGCCGCGGCTGTTGGGCGCCGTCTTCTTATAGATAATCTGGAGATTTGTTGTCTTTCCGCAGAGGCCGGGACCATAGTAGACGATCTTCGCGGCCATCTGCATCGTGGAATAGTTAAAAAAAACCACAATATCCCCTTGCGTTGCAGGAAGATAGCATAGGGTCACTGAGGAGTCAAGGAACCGAAATCTGCGGCCAAGCGGAGCACGCACGGGTTTCTCGCTGGGGATAGACACGGGGAGGTGAATCAGAGCGCTGATTCCTATCCTTCTTACTTTTGCTATAATCGATCACAAATGGAACGATTGAATCGGCCGGCGGCGTCGTCGGGAGCAGCGAGCGAGGAGAATCTCATCAAGCTCGTGTTCTCGGGGAACCCGACGATTCTGAGCGGGCTCCTCGAACGGCCCGACCTCAATGATAAGGTGCTGGTTTTGCTCTTACGTAATCCTGCGCTGCCCGTCACGGCGCTTGAACGTATCTGCCGTGAAAAAATCTTCCTCTCATCCTATCAAGTTCAGGCCGCTCTGACGCAGAATCCAAAGACGCCCGATCTTTATGCGCTTCGATTCCTGCCGGGTCTCTTCTGGAAGGATCAGCTGCTCGTTGCACGAAATTTTCGTATCAGCACGGTGCGTCGCCGCAAGGCCGAAAAGGCGATCGTGGATCATCTGCGAAAAATGGCTATTGGAGAAAAGATGGAATTGGCTCGGATGGCGACAACGGAGGTCCTCAAATCGGTTGTCCTCGACGATGATCCTCGTATTCTCACTGCTTGTCTGCAAAATCCACGGGCCACCGTCGACACAGCAACTCGACTCATCCGATCGGATCGCGTACAAGCATCCTTTCTCTTGGCGATTGCACAAATGCCTCGATGGTTCGTTCTCTACGATGTCAAGCTGGCTCTGGCTCATGCCGCTCGCAGCCCCGTCCCACTCGTTCTCCGTGTCCTTCCATTTCTTAAACTCAACGACTTGAAGATGCTGAGCACGGATCGGAGTCAGCCGGAGGTCATCGTGCAGCAGGCTCGCGAGATTGTCGGGTTTAAGCAGGAGGAGGCTTGTTCATGAGCCGCCAATCAACTGGATTACGCGATCCGGACTCACACCAGATGGCTGTGCGCGTGGCGGTGCAGGTCGCTTTCGAGCTTGTGTTGTTCTTTGTGCCGGTTCTGATGTCGGCTTTTGCTCTCCTGCTGTTGAACCTGTTTTTCCGTCATCAGGTACGGTTGATGAGCGGCGCTCCGAGATGGATCCTCCTGCTCTCCATCATCGCCGTCACTATGGCGGCATCCTCGTTTTTTGTCACTTTGGCCGCGCGACGCTTTTTGCCTCCGGTCGATTATACTCTCTGGACATCAGCCATTTTCAGCCTCATGATTTTCCTTATGGCTCTCCTTCGGTGCATGGCATCCAGCATTCTCACTCTCCATACCGTCATCATCAGTGCTTTCGCCGGCGCCTTATTTTTCATCTTCGTCGGTCTTCCGGCAATCGCGGCGAAATCACACATAGCGAAAAAGTCGAGTTGTCTCGAATAAGATATGCCGCTGGAATTGACATGCAACATATGACTGAAAACTCAAGCATCGGCACTCTGGAACCGCCTATGATAGCCTCATCATCCAGAGAGTCGATCGGTGACAGCTGGTAGATTTGGAGGGATTTCACAAATGCATCCGACTGGAAAAATCCGGATTCGATCGATGACTGACCTGGCCGATTTTAGAAGATGCGAAGAGCTGCAGCGGGAGGCATGGGGATTTGAGGATCTCGATATCGTCCCAGCCCCGATGTTCACCATCGCCGCTCATCACGGCGGAATCGTCATGGGCGCGTATGACGGCAACCTGATGATTGGATTTGTTTATTCGCTCCCCGCGCTTCTCGATAAGGAGTGGATCCAGTATTCGCATATGCTGGCGGTTGTTAAAGCCTATCGCCGGCATCGAATCGGGCTCCGGCTCAAGGCGGCACAGGGTCGGGCGGCGATGGCAGCAGGTTTCAAAACGATCGCCTGGACATATGATCCGCTGCAAGCTCGCAACGCATCTCTGAACCTGGGACGACTCGGCGCCGAAGCCGGGGATTATTACGTCAATCTGTATGGAGAGACCAGCTCCCCGCTGCATCACGGGCTGCCGACCGACCGGCTGCTGGCGCGCTGGATGCCTGGCCGGGCCAAGCGTGCTCGCTGGAAGCCGAACGCGGGAGATGCTCCTATTATCTACGATTGTAGTAAAAAAGATTTCCTCCGCGGACGAGCCTTCCGCTTCGCAATCCCTGCCGACATCGAGGATCTCAAATCGATTGATTCAGAAGCGGCGCTCGACTGGCAGCAGCGGCTGCGTGGTGTCTTTCTGGCCGCTTTCAAGAAGGGATTCCGTGCCGTTGATTTCCAATTCGATAAAGATAAAAAGCTCGGACATTATCTTTTGATTCGTTGAAAAGGAGTCTCATGAAAATAAAAAGTGCTGAGCTCATCCTGATCCGACTCCGACTGAAGGATCGATTCGAGACAAGTTTTGGGTCCGTTTTCGAACGGGATATCGCGCTGCTGAAGTTTACCTCGGAGTTCGGAGAAAGCTATTCGGAAGTTGTGACGGACTCTGATCCTTTCTATAATGGCGAAACGGTTGTGACCGCGCGGCATATCATTAAAGACTTCATCATGCCGCTCCTGAAGGATCGTGATATCGACGATGGCCGGGCCGCCCATGAGCTTCTTTCGAAAGTACGGGGCAATCGAATGGCACGGGCCGCCGTCGAAATGAATATCTGGAATCTCGCCGCCATCGCTCGCGGAGTACCGCTCAATCGGTTGCTCGGAGGCACTCAGCCGGCCGTGCGTTCCGGTGTTTCCGTTGGGATTCAGGAGTCTGCTTCTGCCATGGTGGAAAAAATCTCACACTATCTCGAGCGCGGTTATCAGCGCATCAAGGTGAAGATTAAACCGGGGCATGATGTGGGGATCCTCGGCCAAATCCGCCGGCACTTTCCTTCAATTCCTCTCTCCGTCGATGCGAATGCTGCATACGTACCTGCCGATATTGGAATCCTTCGTGAACTTGACAACTTCAATATGGTGATGATCGAGCAGCCTTTCAGCGAAGATGATTTGCTCGAACACGCTACCCTGGCGGCCCAGCTTCAAACAAAGATCTGCTTGGATGAGTCCATCGAAAATGTGAGCGACTGCCGGGTGGCGCTCCGCCTCGGCTCCTGTTCCATCATCAACATCAAGCCAGGAAGAGTCGCGGGCTTTACCGAATCCCTCGCGATTCATGATGCCTGTCGTGCCGCATCCGTGCCGGTCTGGTGCGGAGGCATGCTTGAAAGCGGCATCGGCCGCGCTTACAACGTGCATCTTGCTTCATGCCCTAACTTTACGCTTCCAGGTGATATCTCTGAAAGTGCCAGATATTGGCACGAGGACATCGTGGAGCCACCCTTTGAACTGCGTGAGGGCGGATTCATCCAGGTGCCTACCGGCGTCGGCCTCGGTGTGCTCGTGCGTGAAGACTTGATCAGAAAATACATGACATCGAGTGAGAAGCTCCTCTGATGCAGCTCAATAGGAGGAAATAGGAGAGGACCTTCTCTGATATTAGATCAGTTGAACGATCGTGCGTCGCGCCTGCATTGGGGCGTAGACCAGAGGGGCCAGGAAAGAGTGCGGGACAGCGCGAAAAATGCGCGCAAGAGGGTGGTTGCCAATATGACAGGGCGGAATTGTGGAGTTTTCAATATATGCTGCAACGACAAAGGACTCATCGTGGATGAGAGAATGCAAAGAGCCAATTGCAAAATGAAAATCCCTTCCGGATAAATTGAGGGGCAGGGTTCATGATCTCCGGTGTCTGGTTTTTTTTCTTATCGGTTAGGAAGCCTAAATCCTATGCTCCGGGCCCTCGTCCCTTTCCCCTGGCCCCATCCTCTAACTTTGAACGTTACGACTAAGGTAAAATAACCATGATGGAGATATTAATATGGTAGATATCGTTGCCTTTGGTGCCCACCCGGATGATTTGGAATTTGGTATGGGCGGCGCTCTGGTACGCATGGTGCGGGAAGGATTGTCTGTCACCGAGGTTGTGCTGACGCGAGGTGAAGGCGGTACGTACGGAGACCCAGAGACGAGGGCTCGTGAGCAGCAGCATGCAGCCGATGTTATCGGATGTGGTCTTCGTTTCTTGGATTTTCGAGACGGCGAAGTCGAGGTCACGAAAGAAGGAGTGATGCAGATCGTGAATGTGATTCGCGAACTGCGTCCGCAGATCTGTTTCGCGCCGTTCGATCGGAATCCGTACACTCATCGGGATGGTTCAGCCCACCCGGATCACGTCGCTTGCGGTGAGCTCGTCAAAAAAGCCTGCCGGCTCGCCAAGTTCAGCAAGTATCGGGCACCCGAACCGCCGCATCTCGTCCAAAATCTCTTCTTTTATATGGTTCCGAAGGGGTTTTTGCCGACATTCGTTATCGATTTCACGGATTATTATGATGATTGGGTCAAGGCAATTTCCGCTCACGAGAGTCAGATCGATAATCTTCGAAATGGATACCTGAGAAGCTACCTGGAAGCCTATAAAATACTCCATGGAAGTTGCATCGACCGAAAGTACGGCGACGGATTTTACTCGGCCGAGCCGCTCGATGTGAACCCTCGAACGCTCCTGACACCACATCGTTAGTTCACGATTCCGGAACTGAGCGTCTGTCTCGGGCGAAGGAGACGTCCTCTATACGCTCGCTGGGGTTTGCTGAATCTCGATCATCCATTGTGAAAGCCCAGTCAGGGCCGACGGTGTGCTCTGAGAAACCGCTTTCCGGCCGAATATTTTTGTCTATTGAAATCCCTGAAGCATCTCAGCGCGTTTATTAGGATAGGACAAAAATGAAATCCCGTCTCTATGAACGGGAGAAAGGCGGGTGAGTAGCCATGTTAGTCGAATCTCTGATCGATGCCGGGGGTACGACGCACAAAGGGTCTCGAACAGCGGCATTTTCCGGGGCTTTTTTCGGGCACATGATCGTTATCAGCCTGTTGATCCTTGTGCCGATTCTGACAAACACAAAACTGCCTGATCTGCCACACTCAATCTTTATTATCAAAGAAATTCCAAAAATCTCGACTCCAACGCCCCCAGCAGAGGGATTGAATCATCCCAATCACAACCACAGAGTGGCTCAGGCACCGCGACCTTCAAGCAGTGCATTCATTGCTCCGAGAGAGGAGCCCAGCAAGATTGTTGAGGAGCCTTTTACCTTTGACGATTCGACGGGTGACAACATAGGTGTTAACGGAGGCTCCAAGGATTCGACGGGGGTCGGGCAGGCGCAGGATATGACACAGCTCCCGGCGACAGTGGAGCCACCGTCGCCGCCTCCCGTCATACGAATAGAACAGCCACAGTTGCTCCACAAGGTCGATCCGATTTACCCGATTGCAGCTCGTCTGGCAGGCATCCAAGGCACTGTCGACATCGATGCCACAACCGATGTTCAGGGCCGAGTCATCGATGTACAGGTTGTGAATTCTTCGAATGCAATTCTCAACAATGCGGCAGTTGTGGCCGTTCAGCAATGGATATACAGGCCCTTCTATCTCAATGGCAAACCGCGGCCTGTCATCTTCCATGTGACGGTCACCTTCAAATTGAGGTGAGACGGATCTTTGATCAGTGGACAAACAGAAAGAACTGATCTTTCGGTGGTGGGTGGAGACTCATGATTTGTGCGTGCGCCGTGGCCGGATGCCGGCAGGGCACGCACATTCTATGTGTTCTTACGCGGGACTTTCAATGGAATCAGGAGCAGTATCGATAGAACGCTGAGAACCGTTCCGCTCCCGAATGCCATAAGGGCGCCGAACCTTGCATAGAGCACTCCCATAAGGAGGCTTGAAGGCAAGGCAACAATTCCGATCACAAAATGATAAAACCCAAAAGCGCGTCCGCGCATTCTTTCATCCGGGACAAGATCGGCCACAAGGGCTCGTTCAACGCCCTCGGTGCAACCGAAATAAAGACCATAAAACGCGAAGAGAAATATCATTTGCCAGTGCTTGCCGGCGAGAGCGAAGCCGGCGTAGGACATGCCATACGCGCACCAGCCGGCGATGATGAGCGATTTCCGGCCGAGCCGATCCGACAGCACGCCACCGATCACCGATGTGAGTGCTTTGACGACATGGAGGAGAGTCCAGAGGAGGAGAATGGCGCCGGCGCCGAATCCCAACTCCTTCGAACGGAGTATGATGAAAACATCGGAGCTGTTCGAGAGGGCGAAGACGGCGACAACGAGCAGGTAATACTTATAATTATCAGCCAATCCAGCCCAGCCCAAGCCGGACTGTGATACACAGCTCGCCGGCACTCGATCGACAACACCTCTGAAGATGACGATGACGGCCAGGATTCCTGGGATGGCAGCGAGCGCAAAGATGGTACGAAGATCCAGCAGGAGCCATGTTACGGCGACGAATCCAATGAGCGGCCCGACAACCGCTCCCATGTGGTCCATTGCACGCTGGAACCCAAAAGCCCGTCCGCGTTCTTCGACGGAGCATGTATCAACGATGAGAGCGTCGCGGGGCGTTCCTCGCACGCCCTTTCCAATCCTGTCGGAGAAGCGGATCAGCAGAACATGCAACGGAGATTGAGCGATCGCAATGAGCGGGCGAGAGAGTGTTGAGAGAGAATAGCCCAGGAGCACAAGCGGCTTCCGCCGGCCGAACCAGTCCGCCAGGACGCCGGAAAAGAGCTTGGTCAGACTCGCGGTCGCTTCGGCGATCCCTTCAATGAAGCCCAGAAAGGCCGGTCCTGCTCCGAGTACCGTCGAGAGAAATATGGGTAGCAGCGGGTAGATCATTTCCGATGAGGCGTCCGTCAGGAAACTGACAAACCCAAGAACTCGGACGTTGCGCGGCAAAGCCCGAACGCTGAAGTCTGACATTCGAAGATCCGGTTTCATATGAGAAGATTGATACGCCCCGCCTCATTGTTTGAGGATCGCAGCAACATCGGGCTGTTCCGGATCGAGTTCGATGGATTTTTTAAAAAGCTCCAGGGCCTTCTCCCGTTGCCCTGCCGTCATATAGACGTCGGCGCAATAATTGAGAATGTTCGTGTTGCTAGGCCCGAGAGTGAGGAGCCGCGCGAGTGGTTGCTCGGCTTCCTGAGTTCGCCCGAGCTTATTCAAAGCCTGAACCCTGACCATCAAAGCGTCCGTGTTATCCGGATTTTCCTTGAGAATTCCATCGATTGTCTGAAGCGCTTTTTGGGGATTGCCGATAAGGATTGTTGCGCGGGCCAG
This sequence comes from uncultured Acidobacteriota bacterium, assembly GCA_903916735.1. Lineage (GTDB taxonomy): Bacteria > Acidobacteriota > CAIWXX01 > CAIWXX01 > CAIWXX01 > CAIWXX01. The sequence continues at coordinate 46,406 of CAIWXX010000062.1, read as the reverse complement.
ATTGATGCCGGCTTCCGTCATGCCGGGAGCGTAGTTGCGGGCGAGATCGAAATGGGTAGCTGCATCCGCGGCACGACCTGCGTACAGACATTCGGTTCCAATGGCCGCATGTCGTTCGGCTTCCCCCTTCCCAGCACTCTCAAACAGGAACCGGCCATTGGTTGATGGCGCCTCCAGGATCGTAAACGGCTTTTCAGACAAAGTGACCGGGCCGCCAGGTGCCACAGCGGAAATTCGGAAAAGATATTCGCCGGCGAGCAGCTTTTCGGTCGAGAACCCTTCAGCAAGGACCGTCGGCGCTCCACCCGGTTGAACCTGCGCCGAGCCCTCAAATCCCATCACCACTTGCCCGCCGCGAACGGCTTCATACCGCAGAGGAAGAGTGTTGGCTTCGTGGAGATCCTTTGGAGCTTGCAGCAGCGAGAAGAAATACAGGTTGCTGCCTTTTTGGAAGATGCCCGAAATTTTTGGAAAAAGCGTGAATCCCCCATAGCGGAAGGGCAGGCCTTTGCTGTCGGTCCCAGCCTGTTCCAGCTTGTAGGCGAGAAGTGGAGTTGAAGCGGTCATTTTCGAGTCATCTGACTTCTGGATAACGATACCTCGCCTCGCTTTGCCGATCCTTGTCGTCGCGAAATCCCTGACCAGCACTTCGACCGAGTAGTTTCCTGGGATCACAGGAAACTCGGTCAGGTAGAGTAGAGGGAATGCTTTTGAGGTTGATAGCTGAGCCTCAGTCAGTTCCATGGTGAGGCTGTCACGGCCATCGTCGATTGTCCGGCCTTTGGAATCGAGCAGAGTTACATAGAGATCGATTCTGCCGACGAAGTGATCCTTGACTTTTTCGAAAGAGATTCCTGCCGGCGGAACCTCGACCGCGATACCCAGATTGAAGAAATCCTGATCGGACGGGAAGGGATACAAGTCGATGTCGGCAGGGATTGTCTCTTCTCCCTGGAAAACGATCTTGGCTTCAACCCTGTTCTTCCTGAAGCGTGCCAGAAGATCCCCATAGTTCCAAAAGAGCTTGGCGATAATATCCTGTGATTGGAACTCGCTGAGGCCTGTTGAGCTTGATCGAGAAGCAATGCGCATATCGAAGTCCATGTTGGCCAAGAGCCACTTCTGAACATCCCGGTTATCCGGATCGAGCTGGCGGTTCACGAGAAGAGCCCGGATTCCATCGAAGAGAGGCGAATAGAGGACGTAATTGCCGAATCCCCATTTTTTGTAAAAAATGAGACGCAGATCGGGTGGCAGGCCCGGCACATTGAGCCGTGTGTATTCCCAGTATTCCATCGAATAAAAGCTGTTGTCGACAGGACGTGATACGAGGCGATCGGGTTTCCCGAGTAGAATCCAAATCCGGCCTTGATCACCATTAATGCCGTAGTGATCTCGAACGTATGCGACGCGGGCATCATGCTCTTCTTTGAATTCATTCTGAGGAGTGATGGGAATTGAGTCCAGTTTTTTCCAGAAATTTTCGATGAAGACATCGCGTTCGTGGTCGGTTTTGAGATGAAGGAAGACATCATGGTCCTCATGGGAAATAATGTACCGCGCATCTTCTTCGATCCATTTCTTGTATCGCTCGGGAAGTTCTACACCCCCGAAAACTCCGCTCGTATTCGCCAGAAAAATGCATGCCACTGCGACCAGTATTTGATGCCGTCTGCTCATTCCAACGACCTCATCGAATGCCATCCTCATGTTTCCTCGCTTTTTTGCAGTTTATCACAGACCGATCACAACGCCCGATTCCGCCTGACCCTCCGCATAGACCATGATCCGGTCGGCCATACGGCGAGCCGCTTCACGAGCGACCGCGGAGAGATCATGCGGCGCATAGATGATGGCAAGAATTCGCTGAGTCCCATCATGTGTTTTGGTCGCCTGGCAGTCTTTAATCGGAGTGGCACATGGCGTATCCGATGGCAGATGGGATGTGAGAAGGAGGTCTTTGAGAGTGAGAATCTGCCCCGATTGATTGAAGACGTAGTCTTCGCCTTCACGGCCGTGTCGCACGCGGAATGTGCTCGCAGCGGCTCGATCCAGGTCGACCAGGGATATGGGAAGAAGGTTCTCCAGTGAAATCAGGTTGTTGATATCCACGAGATTGTTGATGAATGGGAATTCGTTTTCAATCGCCGCGTTAAGAAGATACTCGCTTGACGGTTTTCCGCGCCCTGTGGGCTTGTAGGATCCGAAGCGAAGCATGTTCCTCACGATCGATTTACGGGTTGAGCTCTCCAGTGAATCCTTCTTGCTGATGGCTATAGCCATCGCCGCGCGAATCTCCTCGACGAGTGGATCAGGCGATGATTTGACACGGCAACCTTCAGCGACAACCCACGCTATCGCCATATCGCGAACTTTGACTTCGATCGATATGTGTGTCTCCATCAGAGCCTCCTGGCGATGATCTTAAGAGCCGATATTTCGAATTAATAGGGGCGTTCATCCGGGGAATTGGATCCGGCTTATTTCTTATGTTTTTTGCATAGCACCTTAGAATAGCTGCTTATCTTTCGGTGTGCAATGTAGAACGTAGCCCGGAAATCCGCGGATAAGGAATGGCGGCAAGCCATCAGATAGTCTCGATAGACCCGGTATGACGGCTCGGCAGGAGCCTCGCCCTCCCAAACCATCGATCAGGGGAACGCTTGATATACGGAGGGGAGGGCTCGGCATCCTCGCGAGCCGTGCCGCAGAGGCTCCGAAGTCATTTTGTCGCAATAGGCGTGTGCTTACTCGCGGATAGGGGTGCATCATCTCTTATTGACGTTCAGCTGAACACGTCAGGGTACGCGGGTGAATATATGGGATAGCCAGTTCTCTCCACCCACCACCAAAAATCCATTCCCAGAAATCACTGGCTGAAAAATAGAGCATCCCAGCCTGAATTTGACTGCCGAGAAATTGCAGCACACAACCGCGAGGCGGTTTCCAGGTTTCTGAGCAAAGCATTCATTTTCAAATGCGTGGTCGATAATAAATCGATCTGAAGTTTGCCTGAAGCGTCAAAATAAGATCCGCCAGAATTCATTCTCTTTTCGGCTTCGGCTTTTTGGCCTTTTGCAATGAGGTTAAAAACTTCTGCTGCAGTTTTTCATGGGATTCGGCATGAAGAATTTTTGTTTTCCGAAAATGCTCTGATGTCTGATCCTCTGACGGGAAACCGTAAAGTCACTGCCCGAACTTCCACACGATATCCTTCGCGACCATGCTGGGATCGTGTTCCGACCTGCCTTTTCCTCACCATAGCAAAGATATTGGTTTTAGATGAGGGCAGGAAAATTCAAGCATGCTCGACTTCTCTCAAGAGATCGGGTAACCGGGGATCTGGGCCCATCGTGACCAGTTGAGATGAATCTCAGTGAACGGTAGAATTGTGCATTATGCGATCTCAAGCAAAGCCTGTGCGTCATCATCGAGTCCTGCGCACTCCCGCGGATTTGCTCGGCGCTCACATTTCCACGGCTGGTTCGATTTCACTGGCGCCAGAACGAGCCGCTCGCCTTCGGATTCGCGCCATGCAGGTGTTCACTTCAAATCAGTTGCAGTGGAAGCAGAGGACGGTGTCCGGGTTGGAGGCTGATTCGTTCCGGCAGAAGAGGAAAGATTGGGGAGTGGATTTCGTTTGTTCCCATGCGTCTTATCTGATCAATCTGGCGAGTCCATCCGCCGGCCTGAGAAAACGAAGCATCGATGTTTTTGCTGCTGAAGCTCGCCGCTGTCACGTTCTCGGCATTCCATTTCTCGTTTTTCATCCAGGATCGCATCTCGGCAGCGGAATCGAGAGGGGACTCGCTCGTCTGATCGACTCATTGAACATTGTCGCTTCTCGCAACGGCGAGATCCCGCATTTCACCGTCGAAATCACCGCCGGTCAGGGTACCTCTATCGGCGCATCACTCGAACACATCGCGGAAATTGTTCATCATGTTCACCATCCCATGCGTCTCTGCATCGATACCTGCCACCTGTTCGTTGCAGGATTCGATTTCCGGGATGAGGTCAATTACGGCCGAACCTTCGATTCAATCGATCGCCTCATCGGCCTGGATCGCATCGCTGTTTTTCATTTCAACGATTCCAAGGGAGATCTCGGCAGCCGGCTTGATCGGCATGAACACATCGGAAAAGGCAAGATCGGCCTCAAGGCTTTCCATCGCCTCATGGATGATGATCGCTTCCTTGCGATTGCCAAGATTCTCGAAACGCCTGAAGGTGAGAAAAAAGATCCGATGAACTTGCGGAGACTTAGAGAAAGGCGTAAGACCTCGTGATAGTGTTTATAGACTCCGAAACCCTGCTTCGGCTGCACGGCATTTTCCCGCCGGATTCACTGCTGACAGATGATGCTTCATTGCAACTCTACGGCCATGATGAAACCGAGGATTTCCAATTTCCTCCGTCTCTGGTGGTGAAGCCGACCGAGACGGCGCAAGTTGCGGCGCTCATGAAGCTGGCGAACGAACGCCTCTTCCCGGTCACACCTCGAGGAGGCGGTACAGGCTTGAGTGGCGGCGCGCTACCCGTCGAGGGTGGAGTTCTGCTGTCGATGGAGAAAATGAATCGGATTCTCGAAATCGATCGCGAAAACCTGGTCGCTGTCGTCGAACCCGGGGTCATCACGCAGACTCTGCAGGAGGAGGTCGAAAAGATCGGTCTGTTTTACCCTCCGGATCCGGCCAGCCGAGGAAGCTGCACAATCGGAGGCAACATCGCCGAATGCGCCGGCGGGCCTCGCGCTCTTAAATATGGCGTGACGAAGGATTATGTGCTCGGTGTCCAGGCCGTGCTTCCGTCGGGTGAGATGGTCGAGTTCGGTGGGAAGTTGCTCAAGGATGCCGCCGGTTACAACATGACCCAGCTTTTCGTCGGAAGCGAAGGAACTCTCGGCATCCTCACACGTGCCGTCTTGCGGCTCATCCCGTATCCACCGTTGCGAAAAACTCTCATTGTTCCTTTTTCCCGCATGGAAGATGCGGCGATGGCGGTTGCACGGATTTTTCAGGCAGGAGTTGTGCCATGCGCTTGTGAATTCATGGAACGGGATGTGGTCAAGCGAATTGAGGAATATAAGGAGGTTCGGATTCCGTTTTCGGACGCAGATGCACAGCTCCTGATCGAGATCGACGGACAATATGAAGAGCTACTGGACCGCGATCTGGAAAAAATCGCCGGTGTCTGCCAATCCCTCAATGCGATCGACATTCTTGTCGCCGATAATCCAATTCGCCAGAAGGAGTTGTGGGATTGGAGAAGGGCCGCAGGTGAGGCCGTCAAGTCCATTTCCATTTACAAGGAAGAGGATACGGTTGTTCCGCGCGTTCGGCTGCCTGAACTGATCCGCGGGGTGAAAGCCATCGCATCGCGGTATGGTATCCGGACAATGTGTTATGGACATGCGGGAGACGGCAACATTCATGTCAATGTCATCAAAGGAGACATGGACGGCGAGCGCTGGGCACGCGAGATACACGGCGCCGTGCAGGAAATGTTCGAGTTCACGCGAAGCCTGGGCGGAACCTTAAGCGGCGAACATGGCATCGGCTATTCTCAGAAACGCTATCTGCCGATCGTTAGAACCTCGACGGAAATCGAATTGATGCGGGGAATCAAACGGCTGTTCGATCCAAACGGCATTTTAAATCCGGGGAAAATTTTCCCATAACTTCCGGCCGGCGCACAACTCGGACTCTGCGCTGAGGCATGATCCTTCGATTGTCAAAATAAATCCGGTCGTATGGAAATCGATACTCAGAGTCCCACGATCATCAATACTGAATGCGGCGAGATAAGAGAGTTTGAAAATACATCCTTCCTGAGGTTAGTATAGGCGTCGGGGCTGAGACCGGATAACGGCGGTGATGGCCGAATCGACCTGATGGGAGGACGAGTGACGATGAAGTATGGAACGGGCTTGAGAGCAGCCGTGATGCTCTCCGCCATTGCCGTATTGCTTTTGCCGGGCGTGGCGGCCGCATATATCGATCCGGGAACAGGAAGTTACATCCTGCAGATGGTCCTTGGAGGCCTGCTGGGCGGGCTTTTCGCTATAAAGGTTTACTGGAAAAAGATCACAGCTTTCTTCAGAAAGAAGTCGCTGGAAAAAAAAGTTGATGCCGAGACCAGAGCTGAGTGATCAACGGATCGCCGGCTCGTTTCGTGATCCGAGCGGCTTTTTATTCAACCGGGGAGGGGTTCTTTATCGGCAGGTGAACCGGGTCTTCGGCGACCATTACGCGACCCTCATTTCCAGCGGGCTCTACAAGCACCTCCGGGAATCGGGGTTGATGATCTCGCATGAAGAGGTCGATCTTGCGCCTGCGGATTCCAGCCGGGCTTATAAGATTATCAAGCCGGCACTTGTGCCCTTCATTTCATATCCGTATGAATGGTGTTTCAGCCAGCTGAAGGACGCGGCTCTGGCGACACTCGAAATACAAAAGATCGCCATTGAGTTTGGAATGTCGCTGAAAGATGCAAGCTCGTATAATATTCAGTTTCTCAGTTATCAGCCGATCCTTATCGACACTCTCTCTTTTGAAAAATACAAGGAGGGGAGACCGTGGGTGGCGTATCGACAATTCTGTCAGCACTTCTTGGCGCCTCTCGCGCTCATGTGCCACACGGACATCCGCCTGAGCCAGCTCCTGCGTGTGCATATTGATGGAATTCCTCTCGATTTGGCATCGATTCTCCTGCCGATTCGTACCCGGTTCTCTTTTTCACTCCTGACACACATCCACATTCATGCCCGATCGCAAGCGCGATATGCCGACAAGGGTGGCAAGGCTCGGGATGCGCATCTAACCCGTATGGGCATGCTCGGACTCATCGACAGCCTCCAATCGGCCGTTCGCAAGCTCAACTGGAAGCCCGCCGGCACAGAATGGGCTGAATACTACTCAGAGACGAATTACTCCGAACGGGCGGCATCGCACAAGGAGTCGATTGTCCGGGAATTTCTGAGTGTGATCAAACCCAATTGCATCTGGGACCTGGGCGCCAACACCGGGCGGTACAGCAGGGTTCCTGCGCACATGGGGATATCGACTCTCTCGTTTGATGTCGATCCAGCCGCCGTTGAACGAAACTATATCGAGTGCCGGCGACATCGGGAAACCTCTATTCTGCCTCTCGTGGTCGACTTGACGAATCCAAGCCCAGCCATTGGATGGCATCATGCCGAGCGACGGTCTCTTCTGGAGCGAGGTCCGGCCGATGCTGTCCTCGCATTGGCTCTCATCCATCATCTCGCGATTTCAAACAATGTCCCTTTGCCGATACTTGCGGAGTTCTTTCGGGATATGACGCGGACGCTGATCATCGAGTTCGTGCCAAAGACGGATTCCCAGGTTCAACGGCTTCTTGCAAGCCGGGAGGACATTTTTACCGACTATTCTGAGAATGACTTTCTGGAGGCTTTTGGTCGATTCTTCCGGATTGATCAATCCGTGCCGATCGACGATTCCAAAAGAAGCCTGCATCTTTGCATCAGGAAAGCAGACGCATGAATTTCCGTTCACCTGTCATCCATCCGCTTCTTTTTACGATTTTTCCAATCCTGGCCCTCTTTAACCACAATATCGAACAGCTGCCATTTCAATCCATTATGTGGCCCTTGATTATTGCTCCGAGTATCGTTCTGCTTGCCTGGTTTTCTCTTACCGCGAAGATGAAGAATAGGGGAAAAGCGGGCGTCCTCCTGACATTCCTCATTTTTTCGTTTTTTTCATATGGGCATGTTGTGCGACGGGTCAATGAATCCATTCTTGCGCGGGTGATTCCGCGTTCTCCGCTTTACCCTTTTATCGCCTGCTTGTTGATCATTATTGCCGTCACCATTCTTATTATCCGCTCTCGATGGGAATACCGCGAGTTGACGGCCATCCTCAACTTGACGGCCGTGACGATGACGATCCTCTCCGCCGCCAATATGGGATATTACTATGTGAAATATCGAAGGCATGCTTCGTCATGGACCGAAGCGGCGCAAAACGCCCAATCGGCGGCCGGCATGGCTGCCTCGACCATCTCCAAAACCCGTCCTGACATTTACTACATCATTCTTGACCGGTACGGCAACGCCTCGACACTTCAAGAATATTTTGATTTCGGCAACAATGATTTCACTCGCTATCTGAGCCACAAGGGTTTCTTTGTCGCATCAAAAAGCTGCTGCAACTATGCGACCACTTTTCTCTCGCTGGCATCGAGCCTCAATATGAGGTACGTCAACGATCTGAAAGACAGCGAGATGGTCGAGACCAAGGACCGTTCAGCCGTCTATGAGACATTGCAGGATTTTGAAGTCCTTCGTCTTCTAAAGGCCCGTGGATATCGATATCTTCACTTCGGCTCTTCCTGGGAACCAACCCGGCTCAATCGATTTGCCGATGAGAATTACAATTACTATCGATCTTATTTCGGCATTCCTCTGAATGAATTTTCCAGGAAACTTCTCACGACGACTCTTCTCCAAAGTGCCCTCGACATAATGACAGCTGGTACAACGACGCAGGTGGCCGAGTACCGGGGGCGCCTTCTCTTCCAGTTTGATAAGCTGGCGGAAGTTGTGACGGAGCCCGGCCCCAAATTCGTTTTTGCGCATATTTTTCTTCCACACCCGCCCTATCTTTTCAATCGGGACGGGAAAGCGATTTACGGCTATGAAGGCGAAGGCGACCGTGAAAGACAGGACTACATCGAATATGTGATGTATGGGAATCAGAAGATCAGGGTCCTGGTCAATTCAATCCTGAAGCGGTCGGCGGAACCGCCGATCATCATTCTTCAAGCCGATGAAGGCCCTCGTCTGAAAATGATGGAATCTCTTAACTTGAAAAGGCTGGATCGTCTTAGGTTTCGAGCGCGAATCTTCAATGCCTATTATGTGCCGGGTATGGGCGACAAATCCTTCTATAAATCAATTTCGCCCGTCAACACTTTCCGTCTGATCTTTAATGGGATTTTCGGAACGCAGTATCCTATCCTCGATGACAAAACCTTCTACGCCTCTGATCCCCAGCATCCATACCAATTTCAGGACATCACTAATTTCGTGAAGTTCAAATGAAGAGTGATTGCGAGTTGACTCAGTGTTCTCCCCAAGATGCGAGACCGGGCGTTTTGTTTGAGACCTGATCAGATCCCGGCTCCTGAGAGTTTTAGAAATTCAAGGAAATGCCGGTTGAACATTTCGGTGTTTTCCAGATTGCTCATATGACCGACTTCAGGGATGATCCGCAGTTGTGATCCAGGGATTGCACGATACATCATTTCGGAATCCGATGGCGGAGTCAACAGATCTTCGCTCCCAACGATCATGATGGTCGGCACGGAAATTTTCGAAAGGCTCGCCGTCATGTCCTTTCTCAGCATGATGGCTCTTTGTGCGCGCAGGAGCGTCTCTTCAGAGGTGTTCAGGATCATGCTCCGCACGACATCGACCTCTTTGGCGCATTTCGTCAGACTAGACGGCGCAAAGAGTTTCGTCAGAAAATCTTCGGCGAAAAATTGATTGCCGTGGGATGTGATCAACTCAATAGTCTCAAGGCGTTTTTTTCGGCCCTCTTCGCTGTCGGCTCCACTTCTCGTATCACACAGGACCAACCCTCTGAATCGCTCCGGGTGCCTGTCGACCGCGTTCAGGAGGATGTACCCGCCCATGGAAATGCAGACGGCAATCGCCTTATCGATCTGCAGTGCGTCGAGAAGTTCGAGGAGATCATCGGCAAAGAGCTCCATTGAAAAATCGCGTTCGCCTGATGCGCTTTCACCGAATCCCCGAAGGTCATACGATATCGTGCGACATCGGCTTCCGATGGCTTCAATCTGTGGCGCCCAGATGCGCCGGCTTAAGGGATAGCCGTGAACGAAAATGACGACCTCACCTGTCATCGGTCCGATGGCGTCGACCATCAATTCAGTGCCGTTGATTTTCATCCGCTGGGCCATACATCCTCCTTGCGTCAAGCGCCTCTTTTAACAAGTCTAAACGACGTTCTCTGCAATTGCCAAATGTCCACACATCCGATGACACGCGGCGAGATGCATCGACTTCCGAAATTCATTATGATGACCTTGATGTATGCACTAATCATTCAATCGGATAGGGGAAAATGAAACCACAACTCTTTGCCTTATTAACTGCACTCGCATGGGGGATCGGCGGCTATTTTGAAAAGAAGGGTCTTCATCTGGGACATCTTTATCCACAGATGGGGATCACGATTCGGACATCGGTCGCATTGGTCATCCTTGCTTTCGTAAGCTATCCGCATTGGAAAAGCGTTCCACAAGCCGGAATCAAGTCAATCCTCTACCTGATGGTGGGGGGAGGGGTTGTTGCTGGAGCCGCTGGGATGCTCTGTTTTTATGTGGCGATCAAGAGCGCTCCGTTAAGCAGAGTCATGCCGATTGCTTTTACGGCACCTCTGTTTGGAGCTTTGATGGGGGCTTTTTTTGGAGGTGAACAGCTTGGATTGAAAACGATCCTGGGAATGGTTCTCACGGTCGGCGGAATCATTCTCCTGACGATCGGCTAGTTGAATTTTTCATCGGTGATTTCGATCAATGAAGATGGGATAGTGACGGCTCATGCCCATTTACCTCGATCACAACGCCACGACACCCGCTGATCCGGCTGTCATTACGGCAGTTGCGACAGCGATGGTCGAATCATGGGGAAATCCGTCGACCCTCTACGGCACCGGAAAAAACGCACGACGGATTCTCGATGCATCACGTGAAAAGATTGCAGCCTTGATCGGAGCCGATGATCCTTCCGGCATCATTTTCACTTCAGGAGGCACGGAAGGCAACAACATGGTGCTTTTCGGCGCCCGTTGTTCTCATCCCTCTCATCGCATGCATCTCATCACGTCTATGGCGGAGCACAAAGCTGTTCTGCGACCATGCCGCCGGCTGGAAGAGCAGGGGCTGGATGTGACATATCTCCCTGTTGATCATCTTGGCCGTGTGGATCCAGGCGCCATCCGTCGCGCCCTGACACCTGAAACGAGGCTCGTATCGATCATGTTTGCGAACAATGAAGTTGGCACGATCAATCCCATCGCGGAGATTTCAGAGATCTGTCGAACCTCCGGCGCGCTCTTTCATACCGATGCCGTTCAGGCGGTGGGCAAGGTTCCTCTGGATGTGAAGGCTCTCGGCGTGGATTTCCTGACGCTCTCGGCTCACAAGTTTCATGGCCCGCGAGGCATCGGCGCCGTCTGGATTCGACAACCCGGCTCAGGACTCGCGCCGCTTCTCCACGGAGGCTCGCAGGAGCGTGGTCTTCGAGCGGGGACCGAGAATGTCGCGGGCGCGCATGGACTCGGCGTAGCGGCCGAGATCGCATTCCAGAGGATCGCTGCCGATGCGCCACAAATGCGGATCCTGCGGGATCGCCTCTGGGAAAGGATTCGCATTGAGATATCAGGCGCCCGGGTTCATGGAGATATGGAAAACGGCCTCCCAAATGTCCTCAATGTATCGATTCCAGGATGGGAGGCCGAAGAATTGGTTTTCGCGCTCGAAAGGGAGGGAATCGAAGCGGGTCATGGCTCGGCCTGTACCACAGGGCAGACGACTCCGTCGCATGTTCTCCTGGCCATGGGTATTCCGCCGAAAGAAGCCCGTGCATCTCTCAGGTTCAGCATCGGGCGAGGGAACACAATCGAGGAGATCGACAAAACGGCTGATGTTTTGGGACGGCTCTCCTTCCGGTAGAAAAATATGCCGTTCGTGAACCGCTGTGAGATCATTCAGGTAGTCCCATGTCTGGCCGATACTTCCAAGATTCGAGTCACGGCTATCCTTGATGTTGATATCGGTGATCTGCTGCCCTATTTGAACTCGATTCTGAAGAGAGTCATTTTCAATCCACAGGGGAGAAGCCTCAGTCTTCAGAAGGACGGCATGCATTTCAGCTTCAAGGGGATGCGGATTTCGGCGACAAAACTCCGTGATGTCGATCATGCTCGCAGTGAACTTGCAGCGTTCGTCGACCTCATCAATGATGTTTGGGCACGTCGAGCTGAGATTGTGCCCAGCGTCGATAGAGGAGAACAACTGAACGCTCTCCAGGTCTATAAAGGCCTTCCGGGGACCAATTGCAAGGAGTGCGGCCAGCTGACATGCATGGCCTTCGCGGCCCGGCTTCTCGCCGGAGATGTTTCGGTCCTCATGTGCAAACCCCTCTTCACTCCGGATTTCCGAATGAAACGGATCTCCCTCCTGGAATTGTTGGAGGAAAAAGGATACGACGTCCCTCCCGAATTTCTTGTGGGATGATCAACGTCGATCGACAGCTTCAGCCTTCTGCTGAATTCAGAGTGCGGATCATGCGAATTCAATTTACTACATATGTGGAATTTCTGATGGAGGAGTGCCTTCACAACCGGCGGTAGACGTCAGGCTTTCGGTCTTTAAGGAAGGAGAAGCGATCGCGGACGGCTGTGACGTCTTCAGGCGACACATTGCCCAAGACAAATCCCTGGCCCGGCGCGGCTTCCTGAATGATGGCACCCATCGGGTCCACCAACATCGTGCCGCCAGGGTAGTCGAGCCCGCCGCCTTGGCCGACGCGATTCACACCCAGCACGAAACACTGGCAGTCCAGTGCTCGTGCCATGAGCAATGTCCTCCATGCATGGAATCGGGCTGCGGGCCAGTTGGCGATGACCAGCATGAGATCGCTACGATCAGCGGCGGCACGGAATATTTCCGGGAAGCGCAGGTCGTAGCAGACGAATGGCGTGATCCTGAGATCGTCGGCGACGAAGGCGCCGAGCGATGTGCCTCCGGCGTAGTATTTTTGTTCGTGACCGTAGCTGAACGGATGGATTTTTTGATAACGGGAAATCAGGCCGCCGTCAGGACCAAAAACCAGAGCCAGATTGCATCCACGCCCGAGCGGGTCATCAGGTAAGGCTTCGGCAACACCGCCGACGACGATGATTGATAATTCACGGGCGAGGCTCTGCAAAAAGCCCTTGATGCGTGGAGCCGCTGCCGAGAGTGATGAAACATTCATCGAGAACCCGGTGGCAAACATTTCCGGCAGAACGATGATGCGCGCTCCCTGGAGGAGTGCCTCGCGGGCAAGAGAATCCGCCCGGCGAAAATTTTCCTCGGGGTTCTCCCATGCAATGTCGAGCTGAATTCCGGCAATTTTCATGTTCGGCAACTCCGTTATTTTTTCAAGCGGCGCAATCGATCGGCAGCCTGTTCGAGTGTCGTGCGCTTTTTGCAAAAAGCGAATCGGACAAGGCGCTTGCCGTCGCGGACATTCCGGCTGTAGAAAACCGATGTCGGTATGCATGCGACACCGATCTCGGTTGTCAGGTGCCGGGCAAATGCAATGTCGTCCTCAAAGCCAAATGGTGTGAAATCAGCAAGAATGAAATACGTCCCTTCGGGCACGGTCACCCTGAAGCCGACCGACCGCAGGGCATCGACCATGAAATCCCGACGCTCGATGTACTCGTCTCGGAGCTCCGCATAGAAATCATCCGAAGCACGGAGGGCCTGTGCCATGGCATGTTGAAGCGGGCTGGCCGTTGTATAAGTGATGAACTGGTGAGCCGCCTGAGCGGCCGCGACGAGTTCAACCGGGCCGTGCGCATACCCGATTTTCCAGCCGGTGAGGCTGAAGGTTTTGCCGGTGGAGGAGAGAGTGAGAGTCCGTTCGGACATGCCTGGAAGCGTCGCCATCGGGATGTGGGTGACGCCATAGGTGAGATGTTCGTAGACTTCGTCGGTGACAATGAAAACGCCGTGTTTCCGACAAAGATCTCCAATAAATTCCAGTTCTTCCCGAGTGAAAACCTTGCCCGTCGGATTATGCGGCGTATTGATCATGATGAGCCTGGTTTTCTCATTGAAGAGGGAAGAGAGGTCTTTGCGATCGAAATGGAAATCGGGCCACTGCAGTGTGCAGAACCTCGGTGTGGCTCCTGCCAGAACGGCGCAGACCGGATAAGAATCGTAATAAGGTTCGAATAAGATGACTTCATCCTCGGGCTCGAGCAACCCCATGAACGAAGCGAAGATGCCTTCGGTGGCTCCTGAAAAGACCGTGATCTGCCGATCGGCGTCGAGATGGATGCCGTAGTGGTGAGACACCTTGTCGGCAATGGCACGGACAAATTCGGGAAGTCCCATGGTTCTTGCATACTGGTTGGGGCCATGCATGACGGCTTCAGCGGCTGCCCGCCGGATGTACTCAGGTCCATCGAAATCTGGGTATCCTTGAGAGAGATTGATGGCGTTATGAGCCAGAGCCAGGCTCGTCATCTCGCCAAAGATGCTGGATCCGAACGGTATCAGAGAGCGTCTGATGGCTGGGCGCGGGTTTTGCATAAATTGGTACCTCCCTTCATGCGGGGCGAAGCAATTCCGGATTTCCGATCATCGACAGGATCTGGTTTTCTGTTCATGACGAAAACTTAGAACCGCGAAGGGTTGAGTGTCAAGTACCTGAGGCCCTGCTCTCTCGCCCTTTTTGCAAAAAGACATCCCATGTCTTTCTTTTGGATCTGATGGGGATGATAGCTTCTATCACCAGTCAGGTGACACCATCTACAGCATCAATCCGGATATTCTGGCTGATATCACACGGCTCGTTTACGGGATTGCACTTCGGCCTGCTGAACGGTAAGCGGTAAGATGCTATTAGCGGCTTTGCTGTCGGTGAGCTGCCCCGGCCTGCAGAGCAATGAATGATGGATGACTGGGAATACTGAACTAAAAGCCGTCAGCCTTTTCTCGCCGGCCAGATGCCTGGAAGATTTATGATAAACTTGGTTGCAAAGAGGATTGTTTCATTGCAACTGAGCAGATCCGACTCACTCGTTCTCATGCCTTCCCTTCAGGGAAATTGATTGTGAAACTCCGAGCGGCACTTGTTGGTTGCGGCCGGATCGGTTTTCTTCTGGAAGACGACCCGCTCCGCATTCATCCATGCACTCATGCAGGAGCGATTGTGGCCGCGCCCAACGTTGAACTTGTGGCTGCGTGTGACATTGACGGTGGACGGCTTGATGAGCTCGGACGCCGCTACGAAGTCTCTCATCTATATTCCTCATACGAAGAGATGTTGCATCGTGAGGAGATTGATCTGCTGGTAATTGCTTCCTGGACATCGACTCACGCGCCCATCGTTTTGGAGGCCTGCAAGGTCGGTATTCGGGGAATTTTGTGTGAGAAGCCGATCTCAACCGATCTCGCTTTCGCCGACGCTATGGTGGCGGCTTGCAGAGATGCTCATGTACCGCTCGTCATCAATCATGAACGGCGATTTGACAGATACTACCGCAAGGCCCGGGAGATCATCCAAACAGGAGAAATCGGCGAGCTTCGCACTATCATCGGCAATGTGCTTTGCCGGCGGTGGGCCGGTGGTCGCTGGAAGGATCATCCGGAATTGTCGGGGGGCGGGCCGCTTCTTCATGATGGAACTCATCTGATCGACATGATGAGATTCCTCAGCGGGGATATCGGCTGGGTGTCGGCAGATGTTGAAGTAGGGGGCGTCGAATCCGATGTGGAAATCACGGCCGCGGCGATGTTGCGGTTCAGAAATGGAGTAATTGGCTTCATCGAGGCGGGTGGAGATCGTGAGTACTTCAATTTTGAGCTCGACATTCAGGGAAGCCATGGACGGATTCGAATCGGAAATGGGATCATTGGGCTGCAAATATCCGGGGAGAGTCGCATGTATACGGGATTTGAAGATTTGCTGCCGGCCGAGTTTCCTGCTCCATCGGAAGGAGCGGTCAATCCCTTTGCCGGGGCGGTAGTTGAATTGATCGAGTGTGTCCAAACGGGGCGCACGAGTCTTTCGAGTGGAGAAGACGGACGAGCGGCACTCGAAGTCATCAACGCCATCTATCGATCCGCTTCCTCTGATGGACGTCGAATCACTCTGCCGCTGGTCGATCGACAGCCCGCATTCCAGGCGCTCATCCAAGAGAAGAAGACGGCTAAAAATATTGACAATGATCATTAAAGCAAACTCACGGTATTGGAGCCTGACCGGGTATCTCATGTAGAATGATGCTCGCTTGATTCATCACACATCGGAAGATCGCTTGAGGTTGGTATGGATCGAAACCTAGAAACCCAGATCCTCGAACGTGCCGTTGCCCTGGGCTTGATTCATTCTCAGGGCTTGATGCTTCTCGAAAGAATGCTGAATCGCTACGGATCACGCCTTGGTTCGCTCATTGGCACGGGGAGACTCGATGCGGAAATCGTCAGAGATATTCAATCTGAATTACAGAACGGTGAGACGCTCGTTGTACCAAAGGACGCCTTGAATGAGCCGACGGTGCGGATGCGATCTCTTGGTGAAACTCATTTTGTCAGCGATGATTCCACTCGCCAATCGGGGTTCTGGTCCGGAAAGCAATGCGGGCGATATGAGATCGGAGAATTGCTCGGTGAAGGCGGAATGGGAGAAGTTTATCGCGCGACCGATCCGGTTCTGAGGCGCGATGTCGCCGTGAAATTTCTGCATTGCGAGGATCCGAGGCTCATTGCACGTTTTCTCCAAGAAGCCCGGATGCAGGCGCGTCTCGATCATGAACACATCTGCAAAATATATGAAGCCGGCGAGCTCGATGGCAAGCCCTATATCGTGATGCAGCTGATAAACGGGCAGACGCTTGCACACGCCCAGAATGAGATGACACTGGAGCAGAAAGTGCGGGTCGCCAAGGAGGTCGCAGACGCGGTGCAATCGGCTCATCGGATCGGCCTGATCCATCGTGATATCAAGCCCACCAACATCATGGTTGAAAAGATGGACGATGGACAATGGCGTCCATGCGTCATGGATTTCGGACTGGCGCGCGACGTCACCGGGCCCGGGGCTACGACGACAGCAGGCCAGGCGATCGGGACGCCGTCCTACATGTCTCCTGAACAGGCTCGTGGCTCAAAAGATATCGATCGCCGAACGGATGTCTATGGATTGGGTGCGACTCTCTATCACATCCTTACACGACGTCCTCCCTTCGATGGCGGAACGGGCATCGAGATCATGGTCAAGCTGGTTCAGGAAGATCCGATATCGCCACGAAAAATCGAGCCATCCATTCCGGTCGATCTCGAAACCATCGTGATGAAATGCATCGAGAAAGAGCCGGGACGCCGGTATGATTCCGCTCACTTCCTCGCCGAAGAACTCCAACGATTCCTGGACGGTGAGCCGATTGTGGCACGACGAGCGAGCTGGAGTTATCGAGCCGCCAAAAAGTTGCGCAAGCACAAGGCGATCGTTTTCGTCTCCGGTTTCGCCTTGCTCGCCGTCATGATCCTCGCCGTCTTGGGATTGCATGCGCGGTGGACCGCTGCCCGACAGGCGCGCCTGGCGCAAGAATTCGGCCAGGAAATCGAACGGATCGATACCATCATGCGAATTGCCTACCTGACGCCTCTGCATGATACTCGCCCGGAAAAATTGTTCGTCCGTCAGACGACGCAGAGGATCGAAGAGCAGATGAGGAACATCGGGCGGGCAGCCGAAGCTCCAGGCAACTTCGCACTGGGACGAGGTCAGATGGCCCTCGGTGAATATGATGCTGCGCGATCTTATCTCGAAAAGGCCTGGAACTCGGGGCTGCAAGGACCGGATGTGGCATCGGCTCTTGGCCTCACGCTCGGAGTCCTCTACAAAGCACGACTGGACACGGCAGAAACGATACAGGACGAACAGCAGCGCGAATCGGAAAGAACAAAAATCGATGCCGAGTACCGCCAACCTGCGGTGAGTTATCTGAAGGCCGGTCAAAGGGTCCCGGGACAGGCGCCGGAATATGTCGAAGGATTGATTGCGTTTTACAACCGGCAGTACGATGAATCGCTGAAAAAGGCCAAGGCGGCCTTCGAAAAAACCCCCTCACTCTATGAAGCCAAGATTCTAGAGGGGGACACTCATTACCGAATTGCCAATGAAAAGAAAAATCGTGGTGACTCTGAGGCCGCCATGTCGGAATACCGATCGGCCGATGATTCTTACCGCCAGGCGGTGAGGATCGGAGAGAGCGATGCACGGGGATATGAACGGATTTGTAGCCTGTGGACTTCCGTCATGGAAGTTGATTTGTACGGGAAAGGCAGCGATCTACGGACTCATCTCGATCTGGCACTTAAAGCCATCGACGCTGCATTGATTGCCGACCCCGAGCGTTGGGATGTGCATATTGCCCGTTCTGCAGCCTACTGGCGGTATGGCGAATACCAATTGGGTCACGGTGAGGATCCGACCGAAGCGCTCTCGAAAGCCGCGGAATCTGCGAAGGAAGCAGGGCGGTTGCAACCGAACATCGGAGAAGCAAGCCTTTACACGGCCGTTTCACAGCATCTGCAAGCCGAATACGATTCGATCAATGGCCGTGATCCACGACAGGCATTCGAAGCTGCGATCGGGAGCTATAAAAAACTGATCCAGGTCGATCCTACTAATATCGCCGCCTATTCGAATCTCGGTTCAATTTACAACAGCTATTCCATTTATCAGGACGCCCATGGGGCAAATCCGGCCACAACCATCGAGGAAGGGATACGGTTCCTGAAGAAGGCGGTTCAAATTCAACCTCAAATGGCAATGGCAATAACCAATCTCGGCAACGCCTACCTGAAGAAGGGCGAGTGTGAAAAGAATCATGGTCAGGACTCATCCAGCTCTTTCAGAGAGGCGATTGCTCAATTCGAGAAGGCCGTCTCAATTAATCAGAACTCCATCCTGGCACTCAACAGCCTGGGGTCGACCTATGTAGCTCAAGCTGAAGTTGCTCTATCTCAGGGCAGGGATCCGCGAGATGATCTCAAGAAATCTCAGGATATATTGCGGAAAGCCGTCAGCATCAACCCCAATAATGCGCTGCCCTACTGGAACTTAGGAGAAGCTTACTTGCGTCTTGGTGAATACGATTATTTGACAGGAGTGAGCCCGGAGACTTCACTGAGCCTTTCCAGTAATAATTTTCAAAAAGCGATCCGGATTGATCCAGGTGACGCCACCACTTACGACGAGATGGCTGGTGTCGCCATGATCAGAGCTAGAGTCGAATTAAATGCAGGCCGCTCGCCGTTTGCCGCTCTGGATGAGGCGAAGGCATATCTTCGGAAATCCCTTGCCATCGATCCGACATCCAGTGATGCGCTGCATCATCTCGGCGATGCCGACCTCCTGGAAGCGCGATGGAGGATTCAAAGAGGGAACAATCCTGTTGAATCTTTTGCGCGCGCGCAAAAGGCATTGAATAGCGCTCTCGAATTGAACCCCGCGAAAGCCGAAATTTGCCTTTCGCTTGCCGAATTACGCCGGTGGCAGGCGGAATGGCGCATCAATAAATCTCAGCCGTTGCAGACAGATCTCCGCGACGGCCTGGCAATGCTCGGAAAAGCGCTCTCGATCAATCCACTTATGGCGGATGCGGTCGCCTTGCATGGCGCACTCTACCTGACGCAGGCTCGGAGTGAGCTGGATCCAAGCCGGCGCATCGAGTCGGCGCGCCGTGCCCTGGAATCCCTCGAAAGAGCTTTCAAGATGAATCCTTTGCTGGAGCGCGAATATCGGGATGTGCGACGCGAAGCTCAGAAATTCGCAAAAGTCGCATAGCGACCGGGATTCTTGGCAATGACGGGAACATTGCAGATATCCGCTGTCTCGGATAGAGCACCAATCGTTTTTCTAACCACAGATGAACTCTGATGGACACAGATCGGAGGGATGGCATTTGTGTGCATCCGAGTTTGTCTGTGGTTACATCTATTGAGCCACGCTTCCCACAGTGGCAACTTTCTTGAGATGCGCTCCTTGAATTGGTCCGTAAGTCGTCGCTTTGGATGGCATCAAGCGCAGTCTTGCTCTTAAGTTGATCGAGGCGAAAATTTCGCCTTCCTGGAAAAGGAGATGGCCGCTATGTGGCGAGAGCTGCTGAGGCTGGGGTGAAGACTTCGTGAAAAACACCATCCGGCCTAACCGGCCCAACAATCTCGTATGCGTCCTTTCGAGAGAACAGGAGCTGCAGAAGCGCTGTGTGCATGTGGTGGCCGCCTTTATGAACGACAACATGTCCATCAATCGGCTTTCCTGCCAGGGCAAAATCTCCGATCAGATCTAATATTTTATGGCGAACGCACTCATTCTCGAATCGAAGGTCGCCATTGAGCACACGGTCTTCGGCGATGACAATGGCATTCGCCAGTGATCCTCCCTTGGCAAGGCCGATTTTCCTCAATGCTTCAACGTCTCTCAGGAACCCGAATGTCCGCGCTGGGGCGATTTCCGTTGTGAATTGAGATCGAGTGATATGCGCTGTGTGTTTCTGGAAGGCGAGGAGTGGGTGATTGAATTCGATGGTATATGTGATATGGAATCCGCGGGCTGGATAGATATGAATCGACTTGTCATCTTCCAGGATAGAAAGCGGTTTTATGATTCTGAGCGTGGTTCTGGGAGACGGCAGCTCTGCCAAGCCAGCTTCTTCGATCAGGGTCACGAACGGTTCGCTGCTGCCATCGACACTTGGCACTTCAGGGCCCGTCAATTCGATGATGGCGTTGTCCACACCACAGGCATACAATGCAGCGAGAATATGCTCGACTGTTTCGACAACCACTCCGTTTCGGGCGAGGCGGGTTGCATAGTTCGTGGATTGGACATATCGAGGCGATGCAGGAATCTCAATGTTGCCCGCATCTGTCCGCCGAAAGACGATCCCTTTTCCATTATAGGAGGGCAGGAGAGTGAGCGTTGTCGGGATACCGCTATGAAGACCCATACCGCTGATCGAGATTTGCCGCTTAAGAGTTGTCTGTCTCATGCCTTTCTAATAAGCAAGAAAGATACCAAATTCGACCTTCTGACAAATTTGTTTATAATCAGTGGCTTAAAAGAAAGGCGGAAGTTAATCAGTGCGTAAAAGACACACTCGCGAAAACCATTCGGTGCATGAATGCAACGCTTTTCTGGTTGCCTCGATCGCGGCAGGAAACCGCGAGCTCCAATGCCCGGCCAATGAGTTTGCCGACATGCTGAACTTTCCAAAGCGAAACCAATGAGAACAAGAATGAGCTCTTGAAAAAACTTGGCATTGGATAGATAGTATAGAAAGAATGCTGGTCTATCGTATTTTTCTTTCGGCGGTGGTTGTTGCCTTTAGTGCATTGCCGGTTATTGCCCGCGATTATTATGTCGAATCTCTCAAGCATCTGAACGACAAGCTGATCGCGGCGGTCGGGCCGATCGAGGCGGGTCGTATTGAAATTCCGTTTCAGATTGACCAAGAGGCCATCGCCCAAGCCAAACTCGTGACCCGCTCCAGCATTGGCCTGCAGACGAAGTGCCGGAGGCTCATTGACTTCATGCTGAATAAGGATGAACTGGGAATCACCTACGACCCGGTCGCTTCGAGGACGGCGATGGACGTCTATCAAGAGCGCATTGGCAATTGTCTCTCGCTGACCAATCTTTTCATCGGGATGGCTCGGAATATTTCTATCGATGCCTATTATGTTCATGTCACAGAAGTGACGCGATTCTCCGAAGCCGGGGGCGGGATCGGCAATGGATCATCCGATTCAGGAGGATCGGGTGTTGTTGTGCATAGTTCCCACATTTGCGCCGGCATCTCAGAAGCAGGTCGCGTGACTCTTGTGGATTTTTCTCCCGGAAACACGCGTCAATACCATTCGTATGATATCCTGGATGACCTGGCCGCCGTCGCCCATTTCTACAATAATACGGGTTATGAAACGGCCTACCATTCAACGGGCCTCTCTCTCGAAGCACGCCAGGAAAAGGAAATCCAGTTGTACGAGACAGCCATTCGAATCAAGCCTGATTTCTTTCCCGCGTACAACAATCTGGGAACGGCGTGCAAACATCGAGGTGATGCAAGCCGCGCTCTGCAGCTTTATGCCAAAGCCCTTGAAATCAATCCCCGATTCGCCGAAGCATACTCGAACCGTGCATCGGTTTATCTCGGCATGAGGAAAACTAAAGAGGCTATCGAGGAACTGAAAACGGCCATCAGATTGGACGGTTCGAATCCCTACTCCTATTACGATCTTGGGAATGTCTATTTTTCTCTCGGACGCTATTCGGATGCCGAATCAAATTACGAAAAAGCGTCATCGCGCGGGCGCAATTCGGATTTTTATCTGTCGCTTGCCCGAGCTCGGATTGCACTCGGCAAGAGGCGCGAAGCCGTCGATGCGCTCCGAAAGGGGTTGCAGCTGACCCCGGATGATTCGGATATCCTGAAGCTCATGCAGTCATTGGGAGAAACTGTTTGAGGGAACGAGCTCTCCGTGAACTCCTCGATCGCGTGGCCGCCGGCACGCTCCAGCCTTCAGAAGCCCTCTCCCAGCTCATCAAACTGCCTTTCGAAGAGCTGCATTTCGCAAAAATCGATAATCATCGTGCGCTTCGCCGCGGATACCCGGAGGTTGTCTATGGGCAAGGGAAAACGGATCGACAGATCGCATCGATTGTCGAACGTCTCCATGCCGCCGGAGACCAGAATATCATCGTCACGCGCGCCCGGAAGACCGCCTATCCGCTGATCAAGCGGAAGTTTAAATCCGCCAAATATTCATCTGAATCTTCGATGATATACATTCAGCGCGATTTCGCAATTTACGGCAAAGGGAAGATCGCTGTCATTACGGCCGGCACTTCCGACATTCCGATCGCCGAAGAGGCATATCTGACGGCTTGGCTGCTCGGGAATGAAGTCCTTAAAATCTACGATGTCGGTGTCGCGGGCATCCACCGTCTCATCAGCTTCATGCCGCAGTTGAGGGAAGCCCGAGTCGTGATCGCGGTGGCGGGCATGGAGGGGGCATTGCCGAGTGTCGTCAGCGGTCTGGTGGCGGCGCCGGTCATTGCCGTGCCGACGAGCACGGGATATGGGGCGAGTTTCGGCGGCATCGCAGCGCTGCTCAGCATGCTCAACAGCTGTTCCTCGGGCATCGGCGTCGTTAACATTGACAATGGATTTGGCGCCGGATTTCTGGCGAGCCTCATTAATCGCATTTGATAGGGCCTTGGACAACGGAACTGGGTCAAAGAATGCCCGCTCGTGAGCGCCGAAACCGCGCGACAGACGATTCCTCCCACGATCATGAAATGCTTGGACTTGACACATCTCATCCTCGATGTTACTTTTCTTCCTCGTGATGCGGAAAATGCGTGTGCGGCTGATAGATTCCTCCGCATCTCATATTGCTCGCCCTCGGCGGTGGTACGCGATGTCTTGCAATGATGGCGATAGATACTGTCTCTCCAGAGCAGCCGATGTAGAGCATCAGGAGAAAATGCTATGGTAGCGGGAACGCATCGGTACGAGATGGCGAATGTTCAACCGGGGTACATCGTTGTTGAACATGAAGTTTACAGTCAGGCGAAACGATCCTATTTTTCGGGCGATCCGACGCCGCCTGTGGAGGAGTACCGGGAAGGCAGCAAGATCTGGTCTTCTTCCGCTATCGCTCAATCCATTCGGTTTGACATCCGGGACAAAACGACCGGCGAATTAATGTCCTTTGCTGACTTGTTGGGGCTGATTTATTACGGGAATTGCCCCAAGAACAGCCAGGTGTTTCAGATCGGTGATCTCGCGCAGGAGAATCGAATCTCAGTCTATGTGGCGATCACCTACGAAGCCTCGGATGGTTCCAGGCCCAACATCAGCATCGACAAGTTGAGGTTTCTCAATCGATACTATAATGAGCGCTTGCAGGACCGGGAGAAAAAGATCCTTATCCTTCCGGACTATTTCAACCTATACAAAGAATTCTCCTATGGGCAGATCATGGTCGACCTTGGCCTGACGGCAATGGAGTAGGCTGGGGTACCTCTGCACCAGGGAAAGGAGTACGTGAAGATGACCATAAGGGAGGTCGCCGAGAAGCTTGAGCTGAAAGGCTTGACCAAGGTTTTCGACAAGAGTGTCACAGGGGTTTACATCTCGGACATGGTGAGCGACGTGATCGCCAATGCAAAGGCGGGCAATATTCTCATCACCGTTCAGGTGCATAATAACGTCATCGCCGCGGCCAACCTGGTAGATGTATCAGGTATCGTGATCACACGCGGTCGTAAGCCTTCGGATGACATGGTGGCTCTGGCTGAAAAGGCGGGGATCTCGGTTTTTTCGACCGACCTGAACAATTGGCAGATTGCCAGCATGCTATACGAGGCAGGGATTCGCTAGGCTGTCGATGGACATCGCCCCATTGGCGAAGAGCGCCGGCATGAAACTCGATGAGGTGCGTGCACTGCTCAATTGCGACGTCATCTGCGGTTCCAACCGCCTGGACTCGGACATCACCGAATGCTTCGCCGCCGATATGATGAGCGATGTTCTGGCCTTCTGTAAGCCGCGCGCCATGTTGATCACTGGTTTGACGGGGGTGCAATCCATCCACACGGCAGATGTAGCGGAATTGACGGCGATTCTTTTCGTCCTCAACAAAAAGCCCGTGCAGCAAGTCCTGGATATCCTTCAGGCGAAACAAATCCCCGTCCTGTCAACTCCGTACACCATGTTTGAAGCCTGTGGGCTTCTCTATGGCAAGGGGCTCAAAGGCGGATATCACGAGCGAGATAAAGTCGCAGAGGAATCCCGGAAAGAGACAATGGAACTTCCAGGTTCGAAATGATTTAAATGATTTATTTTAAGTTGGGAGCAGATATCGAATTGGAAGGCACTGCTACAATTCGTGCGGTCAGTTCACGCCTTCTATCTTTTTATCATCCTGGCCTCTGCTGTGACCTGGATCTCGCGGTCGGGCAGATATAGGGGTGACAGGTCCGGTCAGGGCCTCATAAAGGGGGGAATCAGTCGTGCAAGATGAGGTCCTTTACCGCGAATCGTTTCCCATTCTCGGAAATGACTATGAACATGGGGGCGAAGTCGCAACCAAGGTCAAATCCATTTTGAAGGAGCTCGGCATTTCGTCAACCATCATTCGCAGGCTTTCGATCGCGAACTTCGAGGCCGAGATGAACCTGGTCATGTACGCCGATGAAGGTCGGCTGGAGTTTACGGTCGGCCCTCGTGAAATTGAAGTGATCGTGGCGGATCGGGGCAAGGGAATTCCTGATATCGAACAAGCCATGCAAGAGGGTTATTCAACGGCCACCGCGGAAATGCGGGCTCGCGGTTTCGGCGCCGGCATGGGGCTGCCTAATATCAAGAGAAATGCCGATCGCTTCGATATCACATCCACTCCGGGAATCGGCACCACATTGCGATACGCCGTTTCTCTCACGATGCCTGCTGCGTCGGAGACGCAATGACTGAACTCATCCATTCCGTTATTTTCGATCTGGAAAAGTGCGTTGCTTGCGTTGCCTGCTGCAAGGCCTGCCCGACACGGGCCATTCGAATCAAAGAGGGCAGGGTGGTGGTTAAAACCGAACTCTGTATCGACTGTGGTGAATGCATCCGCATCTGTCCCTATGACGCTGTCAGCGCCCGCACATCATCGCCGTCAGACCTCAAGAAGTTTAAATACACCGTGGCTGTCCCTTCGACAACATTGTTTGCGCAGTTCGGAAGTGATGTTCAGCCTCAAGAAATCGTCTCGGCTCTCACGCACGTTGGATTTGATGCTTTCTTTGATATGTCATGGATGTGCGAGATGGTTGGCAGGGCCATTGACACATACCTTTCCGAGTGCAAGGGACCCTGGCCGAAAATATCGATCACATGCCCTGCCATTCTGCGTCTCATCCAGATCCGATATCCCGATCTCCTACCTCACCTCGTGCCCTTCGAAGTTCCTCGGGAACTGACGGCCAAATATGTGCGGCGCAAGCTGGCGACTGAACGTCACATCGCTCCATCCGATATCGGCGTCTTCTATACAACCCCATGCTCAGCAATCATGCAGTCGATCATCTGCCCGGTCGGCCTCGATGAGTCCTACCTCGATGGAGCCTTTTCAATCGCCGAGCTCTATGGACCTCTTTTAAAGGCGATCAAAGCGGACAGCCCCAAAAGCATGGGAACTGGCTTCAGCCCGAAAGGCCTGGAATGGGCTGCGGCCGGCGGCGAGATTGCCATGATGCGCAACACCAATACCCTGGCTCTCAGCGGTGTCCAGGAAATCACGTACGTTTTCGATCGAATTGAAGCCGGCAAATTCCAAAATGTCGATTTCATCGAAGCCTATATCTGCCCGGACGGTTGTGTCAGTGGGCCGCTCTTAATCGAAGGGCGCTATGCGGCTAAGCGGACGATCCATGAAATCGCCGGCCACATCGGGTTGCAAAACGCGATCAAAGAGGAAAAAGTTCGCTCGCTGTTTCGAGAGCATTTTTTCGATATCGAGGAAGCGATCAAGGCCCGAAGCATCAAACCGCCGGCCAAGGATTTGACTCAGGCTATCAAGCTCAAGCAGGAGAAGACCAGGCTTCTTGCCGGTCTTCCTCATAAGGATTGCGCTGCCTGTGGCGCCCCTGATTGCGTCACCCTCACAGGGGATATTCTCGGAGGCGCCGCATCCATAAACGACTGTGTTTTTATCAGGCTGCAGAAGCTCGCCGCCGGTCCCACCACCCGGGAGCCGGAGGTGTCACGAGTGGAGAAGGTGGAAGAAAGCCGCATCCCGGCGCGCAAAGGAGAAAAGGCAAACATGAGCAACGAAATGCTGGTGATGGATGTGACCTGCCCTAACTGCAACGATGTTTTGACGGAAGGCCGCAGGGTGCATCTCGATGCGTATGTCAAAGACACGAACCAGGATGGTGAGATCTTCCTGAGCGCTATTTTTGGTGACTACGCAATCCAAACCGATCTCGACGTCCCCGAGGGAGCGACCGCCGAATTCCGATGTCCAACATGCGATCAAAGCCTGATGTTGAACATCCCATGCAAGCTCTGCGGCGCCACAATGGCATCACTCAATCTGAAAGGCGGCGGTTATCTGGAATTCTGCTGCCGCCACGGATGCACCGGGCACGCTCTTGGCGGATTCGGAGACATCGATCAAATGATCACGCTCGTCAATCAAATGTTAAACACTCCACACGATTAAACGGGAGCCTGCATGGACGCGACAAACGCGACAAAACGGTACGATTTCAAGCACCAACACTACGTCGGCGCTGAAGGCAAACTGATCCCGCTCCTGCAGAAAGTCCAGGCTGAAGACGGTTTTCTAAAACCCGAACGCCTGCGGCTGATTCATGAGGAAACAGGGATCCCGCTGACGCAGATATACGGGGTCGCCACCTTTTATGCCCAGTTCCGGTTCAAACCAATCGGCAAGCATCTTCTGCGCGTCTGCCATGGCACGGCGTGCCATGTGAGCGGCGCCAAGGATTTGACTGAATCGGTTGAAGAACAGCTGGGTGCCCGCAGCGGCGAGACGACACGCGACAACCTCTTCACAATCGAAACGGTTGCTTGCCTGGGCTGCTGCAGCTTGGCGCCCGTCATCATGATCAACGATACCACTTATGGGAACCTCACGCCCGCTCAGGTGAAGAAAGTTCTCAAGAAGCACCGTGACGGAGAGAATAAATGACCAAGCTGATCGTCGGCCTCGGCACCTGCGGCATCGCTGCCGGAGCTGAAGAAACTTACAAGGCTCTGACTCAAAAACTGCCTTCCACAGGCGCCGGCCTTGAACTCGCAAAAACCGGTTGTATCGGCATGTGCTACCAGGAACCGCTCGTGGAAGTCCGCAACGGGCAGGGCCATCGTCATCTTTATGGAAAAATGTCCGCTGACAAAGTCGACCGACTGGTCGATGAATGTGTCAGCCAGGGGAAGATCATTGACGACTGGCTCGTCTGGTCCGACGAAAACCAAGGCACCGATGTGAATTTTCTGGCGAGACAGAGGCGCATTGTTCTGCGCAACTGCGGGAACCTCAATCCGGAGGATATCGACGAATATCTGAAGATCAACGGGTATCAGGCCCTTAACAAAGTTATCGAAGAAAACAACCCCGAAGCCATCATCACGAAGATGATCGAATCGGGGCTGCGCGGCCGCGGTGGCGCCGGCTTCCTGACCGGTCTGAAATGGCGTTTTACGAGACTCTCGAAGGGGGAGCGAAAGTTCATCATCTGTAACGCCGACGAAGGTGATCCGGGAGCCTTCATGGATCGTTCCGTCCTCGAAAGCGATCCACACTCCGTTCTCGAAGGCATGGCGATAGCCGCTCACGCCATCGGTTCAAAGGACGGATATATTTATGTGCGAGCCGAGTATCCGCTCGCCATCAAGCGTCTCACGATTGCTATTGAGCAAGCTGAAAAGCACGGTGTGCTCGGCGATCGGATCTTTGGCAAGGACTTTTCCTTCCACATCAAGCTCAAGGAAGGAGCCGGCGCGTTTGTCTGCGGCGAAGAAACAGCGCTGATCGGATCCATCGAAGGGCGGCGCGGTATGCCGCGCGTCCGGCCTCCATTTCCAGCCGTCAAGGGGTTGTGGGATTATCCGACCAATATCAATAATGTCGAAACCTTCGCGAACGTGCCCTGGATCATTCTCAACGGCGCTTCGGCGTTCAACAGCCTCGGCACAGCCAACAGCAAAGGCACCAAGGTCTTTGCCATGGCCGGCAAGATCAAGCGCGGAGGCCTCGTCGAAGTACCCATGGGCATTTCCATCAAAGATATCGTCTTTGATGTGTGCGGCGGCATCAAGAACAACCGAAAATTCAAAGCCGTGCAGATGGGCGGCCCATCTGGCGGTTGCATACCGGCCGAGTTGATGAACACGGTGATCGACTATGAGTCGATCAATAAAACCGGGGCCATCATGGGATCCGGCGGCCTTGTCGTCATGGACGATGCGACATGCATGGTAGAAGTGGCCCGGTTCTTTCTGAACTTCACACAGCGCGAATCCTGCGGCAAATGCACCTTCTGCCGTGTCGGCAGCAAGCGTATGTTGGAAGTTCTCACGCGGATCACCGAAGGCCAGGGCAAGGAAAGCGACATCGAGTTGTTGGAGGAGCTGGCGGTTCGGGTGAAAAACACGTCGCTGTGCGGGTTGGGCCAGACGGCGCCGAATCCGGTTCTCACGACGCTCAAGTATTTTCGATCCGAATACGAAGCCCACATCAGCAACAAGAAATGCCCGGCGCATTACTGCCAGAAACTGCTGACCTACAGCATCACCGATGCCTGCACCGGCTGCATGGTCTGCACTCGAAGCTGCCCCACAAACGCAATCAGCGGCCAGAAGCAGAAAAAGCATGTGATCGACATGGCAAAGTGCATCACCTGTGGTGCGTGTTATAAAGTGTGCCGCTTCGACGCGATCTATCGAGATTAGCGTTGGAAGCGACACGATGATCGATGGAGTAATACATGGCCCTAGTCAAACTTGAAATAAACGGAAAGCGAATCATTGCCGACGGCAACCGGACGATTCTGCAGGTTGCCCGCGAGAATGGCATCACCAACATACCGACCCTTTGCCACGACGATCAGCTCGAACCCTTTGCCTCATGCTTCCTCTGTGTCGTCAAGGTGAAAGGCGCTCGGACGCTGATTCCCGCCTGTTCCACCAAAGTTGCGAACGGAATGGTGGTCGAAACCGATAGCCCTGATGTTAGAAAATCGAGAAAAGCGGCGCTCGAGCTGCTTCTCTCGAATCACTACGCCGATTGCATCGGCCCGTGCCAGCTGTCATGCCCCGCCGGCATCGATATCCAGGGCTATATCGCGTTGGCGGCCCTCGGAAAATATCGCGATGCCGTCAGACTCATCAAGGACAAGAATCCGCTTCCGTCGGTTTGCGGTAGAGTCTGCACGCGCCCCTGCGAAGTGAAGGGTTGCCGGCGCAATCTCCTGGATGAAGCCGTCGGCATCGATTACATCAAGAGATACATCACCGACCTCGATATGGGAAGCGGCGATGCATGGCGTCCTGAGGTGAAGGCACCCAACGGCAAAAAGGTTGCCATTGTCGGGGCTGGACCTGCGGGCCTCTCCTGCAGCTATTACCTGGCCCTCAAGGGCTATGATGTTCAGATGTATGAAGCGCTGCCGGAAGCCGGTGGGATGCTGCGTTACGGCATCCCTGAGTATCGCCTGCCCAAAGATGTGCTCGACATCGAGATCAACCAGATCCTGAGCCTCGGCGTCAGGCTCAAAACAAACACCGTGCTGGGTCGAGATTTCACCGTCACGAGCCTCAAGGAACAGGGGTTCGGTGCCATCTTCATGGGGATGGGTGCCTGGAGCAGCTCGCAAATGCGTGTCAAAGGCGAGGAGTCGCAAGGGGTGCTGTCGGGCATCGATTTTCTCAAAAATTTCGGCCTTCGAAAAAAGATCGAGATCCATGGCCGAGTGCTGGTTGTGGGCGGTGGCAATACGGCGATTGATTGCGCTCGAACGGCGCTCCGCCTGGGCGTCAAAGACGTCCGCATCGTCTACCGGAGAACACGGAAAGAAATGCCGGCCAATGAAGTGGAGATCCATGACGCTGAACAGGAAGGCGTCAACATGGATTTCCTCGTCGCTCCGGTTCGTGTCATCACTTCGAATGGTCGTGTCTCCGGGCTCGAGTGTCTTCGCATGGAGCTGGGAGAACCTGACGCCAGCGGCCGGCGCAGTCCCAAGCCGGTTCGCGGTTCCGAGTTCGTCATGGATTGCGATTACATCCTTTCAGCAATCGGGCAGAGCACTCGAGTTCCAGAACTGCTGGATGGCCACATCCCGAACTTCCTGCCACTTGGCGAAGTGCTGAACCTCACTCGCTGGCAGACGATTCAGACCGCCGAGGGAACCGGCGAAACGAGCGTGGAAGGCGTTTTCTCAGGCGGCGATGTCGTCACAGGCGCCGCGACCGCCATCGAAGCCATTGCTGCCGGCCGGAAAGCGGCCCATGCCATTGATCAGTATCTCATGGGCGGAAAAGCAATGCCCGAACCGAAGGAATTTTTCAGCCGGAAGGATACCTTCGCCAAGGTCACAGTCGCGGATTTGAGAAGCCAGGAGAAAAGTGGTCGGAGATCCATGCCCGTCCTTCCCGTCGAAGATCGTATCAGGGGGTTTGTGGAAGTCGAGCAAGGGTACACAGCGGAGGATCTTCTTCTAGAAACGCACAGGTGCATCGAGTGCGGCTGCATCGCTCTCTTCGACTGCGATCTTCGTCAGTATGCGACAGAATATGGCATCGACATCAGCCAGTTCCTCGGCGAAGCCAAACAACATGCAGTGGATGCATCCCACCCTTTGATCGAGTTGGATCAGAATAAGTGCATCCTCTGCGGTCGTTGTGTCAGGATGTGCTCCGAAGTCGTCGGCGTGGCTGCGTACGGTTTCCTCCAGCGCGGCTTCAACACAGTTGTGAAACCGGAACTCGGCGGATCTCTGCTCGATACCGGCTGTGTGACATGTGGGCTCTGCGTCGGCACATGCCCGACCGGTGCCATCTCGCAAAAAATCCCCCTCGCCAAGCCCGGCCCGTGGAAGACAACGCCTGTTTCTTCCGTTTGTTCGTACTGTGGTGTCGGCTGCCGTATCGAATACGAAACATCGGGGGACACCGTCGTCAAGGTCGCTCGTAGTGAAAACGGTTCTATTACGTCAGGTCTGCACTGCAAGAAAGGCCGCTTCGGATTTGATCATATCCATTCACTCGAACGCCTGCAGCGGGCGAAGATACGCGCTGGACGGGTCTTGCAGGATGCAACCCTTGAGAGTGCCATCGACTATACAGCCATGCGTTTGAAAGAGCTGGCGCGACGCTATTCGGGCAAGGAGATGGCCGTTTTCGTTTCACCTCGCCTGACCAATGAAGAAATTTATCTCGCGCAGAAATTCGCGCGAATCGCCTTCAAAACTCACAACGTCACGTCACTTGCACATGTCGTTAACTCGGAATTCAACTGTCCCGATGTGGTTTCGACCGCAACCTACCGGGACGTCGCGGATGCTCAGACGATCCTGCTTGTCAACTCTCGCCTCGACGAAGAACACTTCGTCGCCGATCTGCTCTGCAAACGATCACTTCGAAATGGCGGCAAGCTGATTTACATCCATCCGGAGGAAAATCAGGTTTCGCGATTGGCCGAAGTTTTCCTTAAGTGTCAGCCCGGCACCGAGCCGTTTGTCGTCTTAGGCATCCTCAAGGAAGCGGTTCCAGCGAGCGATGTTGGAGATGCCGAGTTGCGGAAAACGATTGACGGTCTGACGCCCGATCGCCTTCGCGAAATCACCGGCGTCAATACAGCACTCATCTCTGAGGCCGCACGGATCCTGGCCAAGAGCATCGTCAAGGTGCTTATCTTCAACAAGGATTATCGCGGGCAGAGAACCCCACAAGATAGTCGGCTCTTCTCACTGGCTGCCGACCTTCTCGGCTGTGCGACACTGGCTCTCCACGAAAAATCCAATATGCAGGGGCTGCTTGATATGGGCGCAAACCCTGCCTGGTACCCCGGATATCAGTCTATTCATGATGATGCTGTGGTTGAAAATCTCGAAAAGGAATGGTGTGTTGCCTTGCGTGACCTTGATGCCGATGCTGTCGACATGGCCGCGCTGCTCCGTGATCGGAAGATCAAAGTGGCCGTCTTGATCGGCGAAGATCCTTTCGGCGATCCGGGTGTTCCTGATGAAATCAAGAACGGGCTGGCAGCAGCTGATTTCCTTGTTGTTGCCGATCAGTTCTTCACTGAAACAGCCAAACTTGCCAACGTCGTGCTTCCATTAAGCAGCACCGCTGAAACAAGCGGAACATTCACGAATTCCGAGCGTCGTATCCAGAGGCTGAAGCAGGCGATCCCGCCTCTCCTTGGCCTCGAAACGTGGCAAGTGATGACTCAAATTGCAGCCAGGATGGGGTATCGTTTCAAGATGAAGTACAACCATCCCGGCGATGTCATGGAAGAAATTCAGCGCGTCGCGCCTCTGTATCGTGGCATCGTGATCGATAGCCACGAATCAGACGCTATTTGGGATATCGGCCACTTCCCGCTCAAACGGCAGGCATTGGCTATTGACAAATTTCCAGTGCCGGTGACCACTGTGCCGACCATGTTCCTGGATCATCTCGAATCCAGATTCGCCAAGTGGATAGGAGAGATCTTCGAAAAGGCCCGAGAAGCAAAATCCTGAAGCCGATGTCCCGGCCTCGACATCGCACAGAGCGTAAGCGGAGAGGAAAGGGGTTGATCGCAGAGAAGGAGCGAGTGCGAGATTGACATCTCTCAAACTCCTCTCGGTCGTTCCAAGCGAATGAAATCGGCTTGGCTACTTTCTTGGTTTACTTTTCCTAGTTTATCGCGGCTTCTTTGGGTGTTTCGTATGGCAAATATCACTCCATATTTTGTAAAAATTGAAAAATCTCATTTTTCCGTCATTCATCCCCTTGAAAAGTGGAGCCTTTCCCTGTTAGGATGAAAGGTTGTGCGTCGTCCCATAGGCGATGTTGGGCGGTGTATACTCTGTAGGGAGGAGGTTCAGGTCTAAGATTTGAAAAATCAAGGATTTACCAACGACCGCGATAAGGTATACGAAGCAGCTGACATTGTCGAGATTGCTTCCGCCTATACGCCACTCAAACAAAGAGCTGGAAAACATATCGGTCTCTGTCCTTTTCACGCCGAAAAAACGCCATCTTTCACCGTCGATAGAGCCAAGAAATTGTATCATTGCTTTGGATGTCATCGAGGGGGGGATGTTTTTCGCCTCGTGATGGAGATGGAACGATGTACTTTCCCGGAAGCACTTCGAAATCTGGCCGAGCGATATCACATTCAGTTGTCGCCATCTCGCGGCGATGGGATCGCTCAAAGCGAGCGAAAGCGTTTGATTGACATCAACCAGGCGGCACTCGGTTTTTTTCAAAAAGCTCTTCAATCGCCGGATGGGTGGATGGCGCGGGAATTTTTGAAAAAGCGCGGTGTGAAATCGGAGTCTGTGTCTGCATTGCAATTGGGTTTCGCGCCCCCACAGTGGGATCGCCTTTTTAACCATCTCCGTCGGCAGGGCCTTGAGCCGGAACACATCGCTAAGGCAGGGCTGATTGTTGAAAAGCAGAGCAGTGCCGGCTACTACGACCGCTTTCGTGATCGCATGATGTTTCCTATTTTTTCCGAGAACGGCGACGTCATCGCTTTCGGCGGGCGGACTCTCCTGAAGGTCGATGCGTCCGCCGGCGTCCCCAAGTTCGTCAATTCGCCTGAAACAGCCATTTACACGAAAGGGCGGGAACTCTACGGGCTGAACTTGACACGGGAACACGTGCGCAAGGCTGCTGAAGCCGTCATCGTTGAAGGCTACATGGATTTCCTCGTCCTTTTCCAGGAAGGCATCAGAACGTGCGTCGCCTGCCTGGGTACCAGTCTGACGCGACCTCAAGTGAAGATTCTCAACCGGCATGGAGCACGCGGGGTTCTCAACTTCGACCCGGACCCGGCTGGCCGTGCTGCGATCATTCGATCGCTCGAAATCTTCTTTGAAGAAGATGCCGGCGTTCGCGTGCTGGCGCTCCCGACGGGTTTCGATCCCGATGACTTCATTCTGAAGGAAGGATTGAAAGCCTATGAAGAGTTGCTGGCGAATGCGCCCGCCGGTGAGATCTTCGCGTTGGACACACTGTTCCTCTCATACACAGATCATGCAACCGACGGCCGGGTGGCTGATGTCACCGAGTATCTCCGGCTTATCCGTCACATGAGCAATGCGGTTCGACAGGACCTGGCTCTCCGCGAAGCTTCGGCTCGATTCCGCATCGGGATCGATCAGCTTCGCGCTGAATTGGCTCGTCTTCCCGATCCGCAGATTGCAGCTGTTTCATCCTATGTTGCGCCGGCCTCTGCTTTTCGGCGCGCTCCGGGACACGCTGAGAAGCGGCTGTTGCTGTATAGTGTCGCGAATGCCCGTCAGTGTAGTGAGGTTGCCGCTGAATTGGCTTCACTCAAAGGGTTGGTTTGTCAACCACTTTTCAAGAAGCTTGCCGTATTGGCCACACGCGGTGAAAACTACGATCAGAAGCGGGTTTTCCAGATACTCGACGAAGAAGAAGCAGCCGGACTTTCCGGCGTGCTCATGGAAGCCGAAGAAGCCGGGTGGCCGGACAGCAGGGAGATCACAAGCTGCCTGCAGGCGCTGCGCAATGATGCCGGCGACATGATGCAGATGCAGAATGAGATCGAACATGCAGCCGCCGACCCGGAACTTCTCGACGAGGCTCTCCGGCGCAAACAGGAATCAGCCCGGAGACTGTACGAGGTCGATAATTGATTCTCTCGTTATAAGGAGATTGTGCATTGTCTATCGATGACAAATTGGAAGAAGTCAGAAACCTGATCAACATCGGCAAGGAGAAGGGCTACCTGCTCTACGAGGAAGTCAATGATCTTCTGCCGCCTGAGGTCGCGAGTGCCGACGAATATGACAGCATCTTCGGCCTCTTCGATTCGGCTGGAATCGAGCTCGTGGATTCGGCCGAGAAGGCGAAGATCGCCGAGAAGAGCCAGAAGTTTGAAGAGGAGCCGGAACCCGATCCTCTGGCGCCGACTGTCGAGAAGACCAACGACCCGGTGCGGATGTACCTTCGCGAGATGGGAACTGTGCCGCTATTGACGAGAGACGGCGAAGTCGAAATCGCACAGAAGATCGAACGCTCTGAAAATTGCGTTCTCAAGGCGCTGTCGCGCAGCTCCATTATCATCAATTATCTGTTGGCAATTATCGACCGCCTGAAGGAACGCCCTGAGCTGGTCAAGGATATTCTCAATCTGAATGACGATGAAATCGGAGACGAAAAAATCGCAGAACGCTGCGCCGAGATGACGCGGGTGGCGACTCGAATTCGAGGGCGCTTGCGAGATGTCGAGCAGGTGGTGACGAAGATTCAAAAGAGCCAATCTGATCGAAACCGACGGAAACTGGCATGGAATATAGCCCAGCTTCGGATCAAAATATCCTGGATCGTTCAGAGGATCGATTTCTCTGATCTGCATATCGTCTCTTTCATCAATCACCTGAAGGGGCAGCAGGAGATGTTCGACAAGCTCGCTCACGAACGGCAGCGTTTCATTGAGCAGCATAACCGTAGCCGACGACCTGCAGACCGCAAGACCTTAAAGGAAAAGGCAGCGGAGGTTGAAGGACGGATCTCAGAGCTGGCTCAGAAAATTCAGACGAACCCTGATCAGCTCAAGAGATCGCTCGCAACGATTCAGCGGGGCAAAGAGGACACGGAGAAATACAAACAGCAGCTCGTGGAAGCTAACCTGCGTCTCGTTGTGTCCATCGCAAAAAAATATACCAACCGCGGGCTTCAGTTCCTGGATCTCATCCAGGAGGGCAATATTGGTCTCATGAAAGCCGTCGACAAATTTGAATACCGCCGCGGATACAAATTCTCGACGTATGCCACCTGGTGGATACGGCAAGCCATCACGCGCGCTATTGCCGACCAGGCTCGCACGATCCGAATTCCTGTGCACATGATTGAAACTATTAATAAGCTGATTCGCACATCGCGGAGCCTGGTTCAGGAACTGGGCCGCGAGCCGACCTGCGAAGAAATTGCTGAGAAAATGGAGATCCCGGTGTTCAAGGTGCGCCGGATTCTCAAGATCGCTCAGGAACCGATTTCTCTGGAAACTCCCATCGGCGAAGAAGAAGATTCCCACCTCGGCGATTTTATCGAGGACTCTCAGATTCCGTCGCCGGCCGATACCGTCATCCGGCTCAACCTGAAAGAACAGACTGATGATGTTCTGCGGACACTCACACCACGCGAAGAAAAGGTTTTGAAGATGCGATTTGGTCTGGAAGAGGGCAACGAGCATACTCTTGAAGAGGTTGGGCAGAGCTTCCAGGTGACTCGCGAACGCATCAGGCAGATTGAAGCCAAAGCCTTGAGGAAGCTTCGCCATCCATCCCGAGCCAAGAAATTGCGTTCCTTTTTGGAAAGCACCAGAGTATACTAAGCGGGTTCGGGTGAACGGAAGTATGAGAATCGTGATGATCAATCAGCCGCGGGAGCGGCGATAATGGAGTTTGACCTAGCCACCATCCTCAAGCTGCAACAGATCGATCTTTCCATTAATGATTGCCTCCGAAAAGAGGAAGAGCTTCCTCGCAGGATCCTGACACTGGAAGATGAGATTGCGTCTCGCCAGAAGGAGATGGAGCTCGAAAAGGGGAAGCTCACGGAACTGCTGAAATCGAAAAAAGAAGCCGAGGCGGAAGTTGAATTGATGCGCGGCAAAATCGCGCATTACAAAGATCAGCTCCTCTCGGTAAAAACCAACAAAGAGTATGCCGCACTCCTCAAGGAAATCGACGCTGCCCAGAAGAAGGTAGATGGGATCGAGGAGAGAATCATCGGCTTTCTGATCGAGGTGGATGAGCACAACGCCCATATCAAGAAGATCGAAAGCTGGTTCCAGTCGGAGAAATCAAAGCTCCTCGCCGAAAAGGCCACATTGGAATCGGAGTTGGCGCAGACACGCGTGGCGAGATCCGGTTTTGAGAGCAAACGCGTCGAAGTGGAAGCGATACTCCCCGAAACCGTGCGACATACGTACAGTCGCGTTCGTGCACTAAGGGGCGGGGCGTTGGCCGAAGCTCGTGATGAATTCTGCATGGAATGTCATGTCCGCTTGCGACCGCAGGTTTACAACGATATCAGGAATAACAATCAGCTGATCACATGCGATTCCTGCTACAGAATTCTCTATTATGACGGCCCGCCTCCGCTATCCATATCTGATGAATCTCCTGAGTCAAACGAGCCCGACTAAAAGGATATTGAAGCCGGCTAAGAGGTTAAGCGGCTCGATTCGCCCGACGACCCTGTACTTCGGGCTTTCTAAGTTCGGAACTCGGTTCACAGACACCCTGCATCGCGACTTCGTCCATTTCACCTGAGAAATCCACCATGCAGGGTTTTTGACCCTATGACACATCAGTGTGATACTTTGGGCATCAATGATAGGGACATATACAATGTCCGGTCGTCAGTGGCTGTTTCTTTTCGAGGCACAGGCGCAGGAAAGATCAGGAAAGTGGGCGACATGTTCCTAAAGTTCATTTCGGGAACTGCCCTCGGTCGCTTCTTGCCATTGGCAGCGCTGCTGAGTATTTTCATGGCTGTCGGTTGTTCATCAGGAAGGCGGACCGATCATGATGCGCAGAGGTTGCTCCCGAGTCTGATGGTCACAGAAAGGGAAGAAGAGACGGAGCTGATCGATGCGACGGCCATTGCTCAAGCAGCCGGAAAAGATGGCGCTCAACTGACTCGTGCCGGCATGAGTTCTGTGCTTTTGCCGCGACGTGACCTTACCCTCAACTTCTTCGAATTCACTGGGAGACACGAAAGGGTTGTTCTGATGGGCGAGACTGACGCAGGCCACCTCGATGTGCCTATTATGATCAACGGACAATGCATCGGGATTTGGCTTGCCTCACAAAGAGGTTCTTGCCGGATCTCACTCCCTCCAGCCTCGCTCCGAAAGGGTCGGAACTTATTGACGATTGGTTTGAGCAATCTGAAAAGAAAGATGGAGAGACAAAACATTCGTCTTCGGCTCTCGAAAATTGAATTCTCGATGACGAGCCCGAGGTTGCTCAGCGGCCCCGGTGTGTTTAGTTTTCAGAATCGCAAGATAGACGGCTACTGGCAATCAGTTACGATGCCGGAGATCAATGTATACCTCCAATTGCCGGGCGCGCCTTGCCGGCTCCGATTTGACGTGGGGTTTGAAGCTCCATGCGATGCTTCATTGACATGGACGCCGGAGAGCGGCGGCAGGCAGTTGATTTACACGACTCATCGACAAGGCAAAGGGTTGGTCGAGTGCAATGTGAGAATAGACGGTGGAGGCTTTGGGCGGCTATCCATGGGAGTTCCAAACGGGAGGATCTTCTGGGGTAACCCTCGGCTCGTTCTCGACGGCCCTCCGCCAACTAAAACCCCCATGCCCTCCACGCCTCCTTTCAACATCATCATTTTTCTTGTGGACGCTCTGCGCGCCGATGCCCTTCAACCATACGGCTATCATCGTGAGACCTCACCGTTCCTCCGGCAGTTTGCAGCCGAATCCAAGGTTTTCATAGATGCGCTGGGACATACATCCTGGACCAAACCTTCGGTCGCCAGCCTGCTGACGGGTTACTATCCCATGATCCATCAGGTCACGCGACGCAACAGGATTCTACACTCGAAAATAGTCACGCTTGCTGAGCGATTGTCGGGGTTCCAACGCGTGTTTTTCTCCACTCAGCCGTTGGTCGTCCGTGAAACGGGTTTTGCTCAGGGGTTTGAATCTGGATATTATGCCTATCCGAGCACAACGACCGCGCTGGAAGTCAATCGCTTATTAAGGCCGGTTATCGGCGATCTGTCGCGCAAGAAAACTCCATTTTTCCTATACGTCCACGCGATGGATCCACACTATCCCTATGATGCGATCCCGCCTTTTGATAACCTTATCGCACATGTGGGCTCTGAGCTTGAGTCGGTTCCCGACAAGCATTCAGTCTCATTCATCCGTGATCTGAGACAACGCTCCGCATTGCTGGCATCTCGAGATGTCGAATACCTTCGGTCACTCTACGATTCCGAGGTTCGACGTTCCGATTTTGGTTTCAGCGAATTCATCGATTCACTGAAGAAAGCGGGAATCTATGACAACACGATGATCATTTTCACAGCTGATCACGGCGAGGAGTTCCGCGATCACGGCGGTTTCCTGCATGGACATACTTTGTATCAGGAGATCGTGCACCTCCCACTCATCGTCAAATCGCCGAAAGGATTGGGAAGGCCGGGAATTGTGACGGCCAGGGTCCAGCAGATCGATATTGTGCCTACAATTCTGGAGTTAATGGGCCGTCCTATCCCCGACGATCTCCCAGGACACAGTTTCGCGTCACTATTCCATCAGGGTGCCTACACAATCGACACGGTCTTTGCGGAAACTGAACTGAAAGGAAAAATCCTTTCCGCGACCAACGGTCAGTGGAAGTTGATTACGTTTTCACAAGATGAGTCGCCTTCCCCGAGTGACCTGCTTTTCGCACTTGACTCAGATCCGGCCGAAAAGGTCAATCTCAGTGAGCAACACCCGATGATTGTCTCGTTTTTCCGTCAGGAATTACACCGATGGATGCGCGACTGTCAGATGCGCCAGAAGGTTGCATCCGATGAAGCGACTATCAGGTTGTCGAAAGAGGATTTACAGAACATGAGAGCGCTTGGGTATATCGAGTGAGCTGACAGAGGGATCCCCTGTTCGCGAAAATCATCTCCACCAATACGGTGCCCAGTTGATATCAAAGCCACGAAGGTGCTCGGCTGGGAGTATGACCAACCGATACTGGCAACTCATAAAATCAGAATCGAAATGACACTCAGCAGCATTTGCTTGAGGTTTCCACATTTGATCTTTCACTTTGCGGGATGTCTTGGATGTTTCCTACTGTTTTGCATCTCTGAGGGGACAGGTGTTTTCTTCGATTAAAAACAGCGCCTATTCCTTGCCGGCATTAACGTAGCCGAGCGCTTCGAGTTGGCGCTGGGTTTCCTCATCGATGGTCCGATGAATTTCCTCCTGCGAGAAGTGACGGCGCTTGATTGACTGCTCTTCATGCCTCCGAATGAGGGAAGCCAGATATGCCGCGGTCACCGGCATTGCAGAGGCGCAGTCATTCATTTCCAAAGGATCACGGCTTTCATCGAAGAGAGAAAAGGTATCGGCACGACCTTCACGACGGCGATTCCGCAGGATCAGCTTGTGATTGCCGTCCAGGATTGATCGATAGCTGGTGATGAGATCCGTCTCGCAGTATATGGGCACATTCTCTTTGTTGTCAGAAGCGCCGGTTCGCAAGAGCGGCCCAAGGTCATTTCCGGGCACGGAGGGGGATTGGCCCAGAAATGCAGCGACGGTCGGGTAGAGGTCGATTGTTTGAGCCGGTGATGCGACGCGATGATGTTGCGTTGGAAAAGGCGGCTTGACGATGAGCACCATTCGCGTCAGTTCGTTGTACAGCGAATGGCCGTGATAGTAGCTGCCGTGATCATTGAATTCCTCGCCGTGGTCGTTCAGGATGACGATCATCGTGTTGTCATAGAGGCCTCGTTTCCGCAGCGCATCGCATAAACGGCCCAGTGAAGAATCGACCGAGAGGATTTCCGAATCGTAGAGAGATTGGATGAATGCCATGTTGGCTGCAGTCGGTTCTTGTGTGCCCTGCTTCAGTTTCTTGATGGAGATTTCCTCTTCTGTCAGTGTTACCTTTTTACTGCGCTGCACAAGAGCGTTGAATGGGGCAGGAGCGCTGCGATATGGAAAGTGGACATCCATGACGTGGATGTACATGAAGAATGGTTGCCCGGAAGACGGCACCCTGCTGATGGCTTCATCGACGAGCGGAGCAATTTTTTCCCCTTGCCGGAAATTGAACTCAACGAACCCGTCCGAGTAGCCGGTTTTTGTGCCGAGGCCGAAGTTTGCCACAAATGCAATCGTACGGTAACCGGCAGCTTTCAGAAATTCCGCAATCGTTGTGAAGCCGCTGAAAAGAGAATCCGAGTGATTCCTGATCCCGGTGGTCGACGGATATTCACCTGTAAACAAGGATGCAACCGATTGGCCGGTCCAGGCCGATTGTGTCCATGCATTGTCGAAGACAACGGCACTGGTGGCGGCCAGGCGATCGAGAGTCGGCGATGTCGGCCGATTGTAGCCATAAGTCGACAGGTGATCGCGACGGAGCGCGTCGATCAGAAAGAAGATGACGTTGGGACGCGCCGGCAGGCGAGCTATAGTAGAAGCCGCCGGCGGGGTTTTATGCCCGGGCTGGGTGAGGCAAAAACGGTTCCAGACAAGCGATGGGTTGCCGGAGTCGCTAGTTAACCGGGCGATGATCCGGGCGGGGGCACCCCCGAAAGGTGCCAAATTGACTTCGCCGCTGAATGTCCGATCGCCATTCAAATGAAAAGTCGAATTCCAGATGGACGTTCTTCTGAGTCGATCGGTTTCCATAAAAATTTCGACATGGCAGGAGGATGGCTGCGGAGATGACAGGATACCGGAAAATTCGAGTGTTTCTCGTCGGAAATTGATGCACCAGCTGACTTCAGATGGCGGACTCATCCGCAGAGTGCTCCTGGGCGGGCTGCCGTATTTTACTACATGTGTAGCAAATTTGCCGAAGGTGATGGAGCTGACCAGGATGGTGCTCGTGGCAGATGTTCGTGCCTCTGGAGTTAACCTCATTGTACAGAGGTTAAGCCCATCCACCGTGATGCCGGAAGCGATGGGCAGCGTCAAGGTCGTTGATGTCAGTTCCACTCTTCCTCCGCCAATCCCCTGTCCATTGATGCGTATCCAGACGTCGCAGACCGTATCCGAACGTGTGGTCAGTGATAAACAGTCCACGGGATTGATTGCATAGAAGCCGAATCGAGCAGAAC
Organism: uncultured Acidobacteriota bacterium; assembly: GCA_903916735.1. GTDB lineage: Bacteria > Acidobacteriota > CAIWXX01 > CAIWXX01 > CAIWXX01 > CAIWXX01. Next base: position 3,954 of record CAIWXX010000062.1, on the reverse strand, counting down.
CTGTGGAAAGCGGCAGCGCAAACTGGCCGTCAGGCCCTGTTCTGAACCCCTCGTAGATGAGTTGTCGTGTGGATTCGTCCTGAGCCTTGAGGCAAACAGTAGGGCTGATGATCTCGGGTGTTTCCTGGAGCAGGTCAATTGTGACGATTCGATTTTCATGTCGGCATCCCGGAAGCATACAGAAAGCCCCGATGATGATGAAGAGGGGGAGAAGAGAAAAGCCTCTGCAGACAGCAGCGCGACGCTGAAAAAAGGCAGATTGCCTCGCGGTGCGCGGCGCCATCGTGCCGGGATGTTTGGCCATGATGAGGCCTCCGTTATCGGCAGGCTTTGTACAGGAAAAACATGGCTTTTTCACGGAATTATCATAATACCATAGCTGCAGCGAAGTTCCTCTTCATGCCGGCCTTGAACCGCGGTTCAATTGTTTCGCGTGCGAACTTGTTGAAGGGGCAAGCCTGGAGGCAATCGTCGCAGCCGAACAAGTGCCCTCGCATGGAGCGGTGATTGCTTCCGGCAATGATCCTCGATGTTCAATCGTATAATATGAAAGACAGCGTCGACAGTCGACGACATATTCCTGTTCAATGGCGCCCGTCGGGCAGGCTCTCATGCATAGATCGCACCGGCCGCACATGTTGGGATGGGGTTGATCAGTTATCAGTTCCTGATTGATGAGAACTTCTCCCAGAAGGAGCCATGTGCCGAAATTGCGGCTGATCAGTTGACTCGATTTTCCGATCCAGCCGATTCCTGCGCGTTCGGCATAGGCGCGCTCCTGGACCGGTGATGTGTCACAGCATGTGATCGGTAAGCACTCCGGCAAGATGTCCTTGATACTCTTGACCAGGGCGGCCAGGGTTTCCCTGAATAGAAGGTGGTAGTCGACATTCCGTGCATATTGGGCGATCGGGAAAGGGGTTGGCTCGGAGCTGTAGCAATTGAGCGCGACGCAGATCAAAGATTGGCTGCCTGGAACGAAGACGAAGGGGCAGAGATCATTAAGATGAGTCTTTGTCTCTCTTGAAATCAAATGTCAATAGTAAAACCTGACCCCATAGCCGTACTACGGGGCCTGGAAATGAACCGGCATAATCATTGTATTACAAGAAGACACCGGCCATTTCCCTGACCCCCTTTTTGCCCTTACGGAATGTCAACCGCAGTAAGGTACCAGGGAATGCTCGTCGCAGGTCACGACAATCAATACCCGTCGTCGCGATAGTTGCAATCCCCGGTCGCCGGATCCTTTTCCGGTATCTCCGTGGACCGATCGATCTGGGCTAAGGGATTCCCGACCTTGACGCGGTTCCCTTGGCTGTCTTGGCCCCACTTCCAGTACTTCGGCGGCTTCAAGTTGTCAGGCACAGAGATCAGCGGTGAGAACCCGAAAGCCGGCACCTTGCTTTGGAATTGGGTGATCGCCGTCTTGGTCACATTGAGCACCATGAGGTCGAAGGAGACGATGAAATTCCGGCCCCACTGCATGTCCGGCCAATGGAGGAGGATGCTGTTCTTGGCACAGTCGACCGTGTCGTCGGCCGTCTGGAAGTGCGTGGCGACCGTGAGCCGGGGCTTGGGGTTGATCTGGCTGAGGATGTATCCGAAGGCCCCAATGGGGGAGTGGGAGCTGTTGATGACGCTCTTCATTTCGTTGACGTACGCATCCCACTGCGATCCGCTGCCGGGCTTATTGAGGTGCAAGTTCTTCATCGCCCACACTTCCGGCGGAAGACCCATCTCGTGGATGAAGACGTCCACGCCGTTGTTCCCGTTGATGGCGTTGTTGACGCTCATGTACTCGGGTTTGGTGTCGCCAGTGAAGATCATCGACAGGCCGTTCCACTCGAGCTTGTACCCGATGGAGCCCTTCCGGCAGTGGATCACCGGGAAGTGGGTGATCTTCACGCCGGTGTCGGGATTGTCATACGCGACGTTGTCCCTCTCACTCTTGCCGTAATGCCTCCAATTCAGCTCGATGGGAACGACGGCATAGCCGTCATCGGTGGGATCGTCTCCGACTGGGACGGGATTGCATGGCAGTCCCCATTTCTTCCGAGTGGGACGCTCGTAGCCCTCGCAGGCCGACGCCTGGAAGCTGAAGCTCTCCGTGGACCATCGCAGGGCTTCCCGCAGGTTGCGGCATAGAGCCTTCGTGCCGTCGTCGTAATACTTGGGCGGGGCCTTGGGGTTCTTCACGCCGGAAGGCCCGGGGCCCCAGACATACAGGGGAGAATAGCGGCCGCCGCCGGGTCCGAAGCAGTAGAGGTGCGTCAAGTCGCTCATGTGGTCGGCGTGCAGGTGGGTCAGGAAGATCTTGTTCATGCGGGAGTACTGGATGTTCATGGCGCCGTAGTTGGCGCACACGCCGGAGCCGCAATCGAAGACGATGCTGTCCGTCGCGCGGCCGTACGTGGGGTCAGTCGGGTGCTTGGGGTCGTACACCCACGGCCCCACCTCGACGAAAACGCTCATCTCCTGCTGGGCGCGGCGAACGGGCGGGACCATCGAGCCCAGAAACGTGATCCGCATCTCGTCATCCCGCAGAGCGATTTTCGGGTCGGTGGGGTCGTTCGGTCTGTATACGTTGGGCAGGTGGTCGTAATAGTAATACTGCTGCGTGGGGTCGTTGGTCGGATAGCAGTGCCCCGGATCAGGGCACTCCGTGGCAGCCTGAGCGTCGCCCGCTCCGGGACCGTTCATGGCGCCTCCGACGGCCAGCCCGCCCAGGGCCATCGCGGAAAGCTTCAATGCGTCTCGCCTTGTTACTCCTTTGGACATCTTTTCCTTAGATTCTTTCACTTTCTTTTCTCCTTTCATCATTGGTTTTGTTGTTCGAATCAGACAAGGTCTTATAGTCCCATAGTTATACCTCCTCGTGCTTAAGGGTTTTCATAAAGCTCTCTGCCTGGGCATTGTCGTAAGGATTCCCTTTCCGTGACATACTGATCAGCAAGCCGGCGGCCTTGAGATCATCGGCGTAGTCGTCTGCCGCATACTGCATACCCCTGTCTGAATGGTGAATGCAGCCTCTTGGAGGACATCTCGTCTCAATCGCCATCCGCAACGCCGCTCTGGTCAACTCTGTATCGATCATCAGGGAGAGCGCCCAGCCGACAACTTTCCGTGAGAAGACATCGAGGATGACTGACAGATAGACAAAGGCCGTCAGTATCCGGATATAGGTGATGTCCGAGACCCACGCCTAGTTCACCCCCGTTATCTTCGCACCTTTCAACAGATTGAGAACGGGGAAGGAGGGGACGGCTCGCTCGCAGCCTAAGCTTCCTGCATTCGTCTTTGATTGCTGAATAGGCAGCAGCCATGTCTTGACCACGAAATGGCATGATGACAAATAGGCTATAGGAGTTTCCTTTTCCGACCGGATACCAGGAATACTACCGCTGTAGTAATAATGGGTCAACATGACCTCTCCTGGCAGCCTTCTGTCACCCCCGAGAGTGACAGAAGGTTGCCAGGAGAAGATATTTTCGGAGTGCATCTGAATCACGGGTTAAGAGTAAGGGTTTTTGTAGATTGCGTCAATAAGCGCGGTTGGCGAGATGGCCGACCATGCAGAAGTTGAACAACGTGGGCCGGCGTGGTGCTGATCAGAAGCAGGAAGCGTCGGAGCGGGAACCGTCGTCCCAGTACTCCTCCGGCTCAGGGGGGGCGCGCAGGTGGCAGATGATCTGGGAGCTTGAGAACTTCGAAGACGAACTTGATGCTCGCCAGGATCTTGCCAACGACATTGGATTGGGACCGGGCTTCGATGAATGATGCCCCACGATACCCCTCCTTGGCAGCGTTATTAAAAATCTAGCTTTTGTTGTTTCGAAAGCGGTGGTAGTGAAGATCCCTTGTCATCGTTTGTGCCGTCGGATCTTCCCAGATATTGATCAAGATCGTCCTTCCTGATCAGCCATGGTGCGTATGGAGCCGGCTGACGTCCCT
>CAIWXX010000061.1 GCA_903916735.1 uncultured Acidobacteriota bacterium | reverse complement strand
TTTACATATTTGTTATCATTATACCTTCTTATTTGTGGACTCATCTCACTGCAGGAGCTGTGGAGGAAGTTTCGCGCCCGGCTGACACTCATCGCACCAGTCCGGCTCAAACTGGCATTTGGATAGCTGTGGATGGAAACATCGATGATGGATTATGGGCTGCGCACTCAAACACCCCCATCCCGAAGAGCCGTGTGTGAGATCCACGAGCTCGACGGATGGAACAGCTCCTCCTGCACATGCCGGAAGAAGAACCGGTCGCATCACGGCTGCCGTTGGAATCGGAGGTTGGCAAGAGGGCGGTCAGACTGATGGCATGTGCCATTCACATCGTTCTCGTCTCAGAAGGAGGTCATGGGCATGAACAGAGAAAACCAGAGTCATCCAGGAGGCGGTCGGCTCAGTTTTCCGTGTGTTTTGGGACACATGGAGTGTGAGACAGACGTTCAAGTGGTTTCATGATCACCGAAATCCGCGGATAAGGAATGGCGGCAAGCCATCAGATAGTCTCGATAGACCCGGCATGACGGCTCGGCAGGAGCCTCGCCCTCCCAAACCATCGATCAGGGGAATGCTTGATATACGGAGGGGAGGGCTCGGCATCCTTGCGAGCCGTGCCGCAGAGGCTCCGCAGCCATTTTGTTGTAATAGGCGTGTGCTTACTTTGGCTGCGTGACGCTGGATCGGCGCCTGAGCGAAGAAATCCTGAATGTGATTTCGCCGCTCGGGGTTGCCGCCAGTTTGGAGGCTCTGGAAAGTCTCGGCGGAGCGCATCGGGAAAGGCGCCAGGCGCTTTAGCGGCATCTGGAGTAGCTGGAATACGAGACGAAGAGAGCCGGTGAGCAGTACGATGAAGTGGGCCCGTTATGTGGTCTCCGCCTATGGAATCAGAAACTGGATGAGGTGCGGAGTTTGAGGGAGGAGATCGAGTGAGTTGATCGGGAGACACGCATCATCACTGAGGCTGATCGTGAAAAGGTACTGCGTATGGGCCGTGACTTTGCCACGGTGTGGAACAATCCACACTGCCCTATCGAGCTGAAGAAGAAGATAGCACGAACAGTGATCGAGGAGATCATCGCGAATCAAGACCGATCAACGGGGAGACTGAGCCTGGTAGTCAGGAGGCATTCTCCGGTTCGGGTGGTAGGGGGTTCGAAGTCTCAATAAGTGCCGCATCAGATGCCTCGACGGCACTCTTCTCCTCAGTACCTGTCTGCTCAGGCGGATTCTGCTGAGAACCGAGAACCTCCTGGACCTTACGCACGAAGGCGGTGGGCGTGAATGGTTTTTGAAGGAATTCAATTCCTTCATTGAGAATGCCCTGGTGCGTGATCTGGTCATCGGTGTACCCTGAAATGTAGAGGATTCGCATATCAGGTCGTTGCGGTGCCAGACGCTTGGCAAGTTCGCGGCCGTTGATACCCGGCATCACAATATCGGTCACCATTATGTGGATCCGGCCTTTGTACGAGGCTGAGGTCGCCAGTGCCTGCTCGCCGTGCGGAGCCACCAGGACGACATAACCATTGAGTTCAAGTGCCTCGCACGTAACCTTCCGGACGACCTCGTCATCCTCCACCAGAAGCACGATCTCCTCACCGCGTGCGATCGTGGTCACGAGCGACATGGGAGCCTCAGCCTTTTGAGCTTTCTCGACCATCGGTAGAAAAACCTCGAATGTCGTCCCGACACCGACTTCGCTGAGCACGTGGACGATTCCTTTGCTCTGACAGATGATCCCGTAGACGGTAGAGAGTCCGAGTCCGGTGCCTCTCTGTTTCGTCGTAAAAAACGGTTCGAAGATGTGCGCCTTGACTTCGGGACTCATGCCGCAGCCCGTATCACTGATCATGAGCTTGACCTGAGAGATGTGATCGGCGGAATCCTCTGCCTGGATCGTCGCCGTGGTAATCGTTAGGACGCCTCCATTGGGCATGGCGTCGCGGGCGTTGACCGCGAGGTTCAGGATGACCTGCTCGATCTGTCCCGGATCTGCCTCGAATTTCCCCAGATTGGGCTCCAACTTCGTCACAAGCAGGAGATCCTCGCTCATCAGACGCCGTAGCATGTGTTCCATGTCGGTCACGATAGTGTTGAGGTCGAGTACTTTTGGCTGCATAATCTGCCTGCGGCTGAATGCCAGGAGTTGACGCGTCAGGTTTGCGGCCCTCTCGGCGGCCCGTTTGATCTCATCTGCGTTCCTCCTCAACGGGTCTCCCTCGTGCAGACGCATCAGCATCAGATCCGAGTAGCCCAGGATGCCCGTCAGGATATTGTTGAAATCGTGTGCCACCCCTCCGGCCAATCTGCCCAAAGCATCCATTTTCAGCGACTGGCGCAGTTGATCTTCCAGCGATTTGCGGTGCGTGATGTCCTCGACTACCCCCTGGAGGCAGATGACCTCACCGTCGGCGGACTTGATGACCCTGGCACTCTCACAGACCGATATGTTGCCTTCATCTCCCCGCACCCAGGTGCTCTCCACACCGCTCACCCCCCCCTCGCTCTCCACCTGCTGATGGAACGGTCCCTTGCGGGTGGCAGGCCCGAAGCCCATTTTCTCGAGGTCGAGCATCGCGAGTTCGTCGAAAGAGGAACATCCCAACATGTGGATGGTGGCGGTGTTGGCCATGATAATTCGACCCTCACGCGTCGTCCGGTAGATGCCGATCGGAGCGTCTTCGAAGAAAGTCTTGAATCGCCTTTCGCTCTCGCCCAGTGCGGCTTCGACACGCTGACGCCTGGAAGCATCCTGGAGAAGTTTCTCGTTGAGTTGCTTGATCTCACGAGTACGCTCCTCATTCAGGACATGCAATTCTTCTAGAGTTTTTTTCAAATCCAACATGGCTTGTAGAGTTTCAGTGATATCATGCGCCGCCATGCGGAAAACCAATGGGCTTTCGTGACGAAGGTCGGTGTTGTAAGCAAGGACTGCTGATTTCCCGCCGGCCAGCCGGACCCTGAAGACACCATCAGCATGATGATCACGGCGGACTGATTCGAGGTAGGATACGAAATCCTCCTTGGCCGAGTCATCGAAAAATTCGGTGAGGGAGCGGCCAATGAGATTTTTTACCAAGGAGTATCCGAGAAGACGGGCCGCCGTCATGTTCGCGCTCAGGAGTATCCCGTCCGGATCGTGTGTACACATGAAAACGGCGGTGTGATCCACGAGGTCCTGGTAATGCTCCAGGTTCTCCCTCATCATTTGCTCGGATTTCTTACGCTCGGTAATGTCTTCGCATGATGTCACCAACGCCACCGGTTGCCCGGCCGTATTGCGGATGACGTTGGACACCAGATTAACCGGGAAAGTCGTATCGTCGGTCCGGATGTTGAGACTTTCGTGCGTGAGTGGCCGCATGCTGCAGATCTGCTCGATGGATATCGGATTCCACAGATCGCGCGGGGCCAGGATCCGGGCCACCTTCCCGATGAGATCCGTAACCGTACGGCCGTGCATCGACGCTTCCCCGTGATTGGTGTACAGAATCCGCCCGGATGTGTCGGTAATGGTGAACCCCAACGGAATGGCTTCGATGGCGCGCTGGAGCAGGATCAATCCCTCTTCAACCTGGCGCTGCCAGGACACATCCACGAAGCCGAGCATATAAGGGATGGTGTGATCGCCGGATGCTCCGAGAGATATGGCGTAAAACAAAACGTCATGCGGCGTCGAATCCTGGTGAGTGAGAATCAGCAACTGCGTCCCGCTGATTTCTTTCCCAGCGAGCATGTCAGCCGCGACTTTATCCAATACCTCCCGATGGACCGGATTCGCACACAGACGCTGGATCAAAGTCCCCATGCGGGGAATTTCGGAACAGGTGTATCCCGTGAGTTGGGACATGGCGTTGTTGAACTCGATGAATGTGCCATCGGCTTTGGCGAGGACCAAGCCGACCGGATCACCGTCGAATAGTGTCCGAAGGCGGGATTTGATGAGCCGCCGCCCCCCTTGCTCCTGTAGGAGCGCATCGATCAGGGAATCGATTTTTACCGCGAGCGGTTCAATGTGACCGTATTTAACGGATTCCAACCGCCTGAAGCCTAACTCCTCGTCACGAAAATGTGCCAGGGCGGCATCGAGTTTCTCCAGTGGAGACAGCATGAAGATCTTGACCAGGATCAATGCCGTCATAGGAACCAGGGCCGTGAGCAGCATCAGGACCGCCATCCCGGCAAGACTGTGGATGAGTGAGGGACGAAGGCTGAGAGTGGCAATGATCATCAGCACGGCAAGTGAACCGCCGATAATGGCGAATTCTTTAATCGGTCGTTTCATTCTCGTCAGCCTTTGCTCCCTGACAACAGGGGTATCGCTTTTAATTCGGGCGCAGATCGACTATTTTCAAGACCTCTCAGATCCGTCAGAGAAATTTCCGTCTCTCAACATGCCGATCATCTCAATACTTTGGTGCAAACGGGATTTATCTGTCAAGCCCATGCGACTATCCGAACCATGCCGGGTCTTCTGCGCCGTCGGGCAGTGAGCGGATTCACGTGATAAATGCGCGAATGAGATGACAGAGAAGAAGCCGGCCACAGGGTGGACGATTTCCCGGCTGTGCCGTAAACCGGATGAATCGACGAGCAATCAACTGGTGGATGGGCTGGAACCGGGCGTTCCCGCGAGAAGCGCACTGTCCAGTTTCGCTCTCAGAGTGTCTACCCCGTATGGCTTCCGAATGAATCCGATGAACCCCTCGGAATCGCATAGTTCTCTGAGTTCATCATCAACTGACCCGGTCGAAAGAATGCCCTTGATGCCCGGCTTCATCCGGCGAAGCTCCCGAAAAGCCGCGACGCCCCCCATGCGAGGCATGGTGAGATCGATGATGACGACTGAGATCTCATCGATGTGTTCACGGAACACATCGATTGCCTGCTTGCCATCCTCGGCGATGAGGGTCGGGTATCCCATCAATTCCAAAAGTTCAGATCCCGACTCTCTAACGATTACCTCATCATCGACAAGGAGAATTTTTCCTGGACTTGACATTTCGACCTCTTCAAATACCCAGATTATTTGTCTTTCCGCCCGACAGACAGGATAACATTATGCGCAGGATATGTCTATTCAGCCATGGTCATCAACTGTGACCTTTCATCCACCCGGTTATGGATAATAACACGAAATTATACGATAGTTCAGACTCGGCCTGAGAATCCGGATACCTGCGTTAGAGATAATAGGAATCGGGGAAATCCGGTTGGGGATCGGGAGAATCGAATGGGACGGGTGGGGCTCGCGAGGGAAGCTGGAGAACATCGAGTCAGACTGTCTCCTGTCGGATGTATGACGAGATACGGGCTCAGAGGATAATTCCCATTCTTACGAGAGCCTTTTCCAGAGTATCCTTGCCGAATGGTTTGAGGAGATAGCCGTTACATCCCTGGATGATCGATGCCATGACGACATCGCTGTCGTTTTCGCCAGTGACCATCATGATTTTGACATTGACCAGACTTGGGGTTTCTATGCCGGCTTCAAATTTCCGGATCTTCTCGGCCACTTCCTGCCCGCTCATTCCGGGCATATTGATGTCCAAAGTGATCAGATCGTAGGGTTCACCCTGATTGAAGGATTCTATGAACATTTCGATGGCCTGTTCGCCGGTGATCGCCTCCTGACAGCGGCCATAGCTGGAAAGGAGCAGCTTTAGTTTCGTCCGACTGATGGGTTCATCATCCACAATGAGAATGTTCACAGTGACCTCCTGGATTCGGCAGAACCTATTCTCCGGCGGTATCGGGAGATCCCGAGGGATCTGAAAATCCATTTCCTTCCGACGCCCTTCGATGCTGCAAATAATCATCCAAACGGTCGAACTCAATTATCAGCCTTTCCAAGGCTTGTTCACAATCCTCCCCTTTTAATTCTCGGCATAAGATCTCGAGGTTCTTAGCGGCGGAGGCCACCGCAACGGCATACAGATTGCCGGCGCCGCCGTGTATTGAATGCGCTTCCTTGCGCACGGCATCCAGATCCCCTCGTCGCACCCCTTCTTTCATTTTCACGATCTGCCCCTTCACGTTTGCGATGAACAGAGAGAGCATCTGATTCACGAGATTTGTATTATTTTCGAAGTCGAATGCGAGGCGGCTTTCGTCCAGAGTCACCGGGGCGGCGCCGGGTTCGGGTGTGGGCACACCGGCTTCTTGAGTTACTGTTTTCGGGGTTTTGTGCAGCCAATTCCAGACATGTTCGAGGAAGAGCCTTTTGGGGGTCGGTTTTGTGATAACATCATCCATCCCGGCTTCATAGCATTTCTCCTGATCGCTTCTAAATGCATTGGCCGTCATGGCGATGATGGGGACTTTTCTATTGGGAGATGACCCGCAGCGAATCGCTCGCGTCGCTTCATAGCCATCCATCCCCGGCATTTGTACGTCCATGAGGATGAGGTCGTACTTTTTCCGGCCGGCCATATCGATGGCTTCATTGCCGTTTTTCGCCAGATCCACAGAATAGCCCGCATTGCGGAGATGATTCAAGAGGAGCATCTGATTGGCTGGATAATCTTCGACGAGGAGAAGATCGCCGGTATCCCGGAAGAGATTATCGCTTTCCGGGAAATAGACGCTTGCGGCTTCTGTGGTTGTTTTCTCATCAGTGGGGTAGCGCCGAACGAACTGTGCTGTGAACCAAAAACGGCTTCCTTTCCCGACTTCGCTCTCGACGCCGATCTGTCCGCCCATCATTTCCGCCAGGCGTTTGGAAATTGTCGTGCCGAGGCCTGTTCCGCCGAACTTGCGCGTATTGCTGTCATCGGCTTGCACAAAGGGCTCAAAAATGGTCGACAGCTTATCGGGAGGTATTCCGACGCCCGAATCGGATATTGTGAAGAGCAAAGTCACCATCTCTCCGGCTCTCTGGATTTCTGTTGAGACGCCCCTTGACGATGAATTCTCCAGCCCGACGGCGACTTTGACTTCACCCTGCTCAGTGAACTTAATCGCATTTCCGATGATGTTGGTGAGAATCTGCCTTAAACGCGCGGCATCCCCGTAAAGATTGAATGGGATCGGATCACCGATTGAAATTGAAAAGGCTATTCCTTTCTTTCGCGCATGGACTTCCATGGTTGTTGCGACTCCCTGCAGAAGCCCCGCTAAATCGAATGGGTGGTTGGCCAGTCGGATTGTCCCCGATTCGATTTTGGCCATATCCAACACCTCATTGATGAGGCTCAACAAGACGTTGGATTCCGAGAAGATAAGACCGGCATACGTTTTATTCTGTTCCGGCGACGCCGTGACCATGACTAATTCGCTGAATCCGATGATCGCGTTGAGCGGTGTGCGGATTTCATGGCTCATGTTGGCCAGAAATTGACTTTTTGCGATATTGGCAGTCTCGGCTGCCTCCTTCGATCGCTTCAAGGCCACTTCAGTTCGCCGATGATCGGCAATCTCTGATTGCAGGTTCTGATAGGCTGTCTGCTGTTCGGTAATATCGTGATAGATCACGATAATTCCCACTGGCTGATCAGAGACAACCACCGGCACCGAGAAGAGCTCCACATAAATGGCCGTTCCATCTTTCCGGACTCTCTTCGTGATGGCGTGCAGCATGCCGTCATGCCGGACTCTCTGCGTATAAGCAACGGCTTCAGCGTGGAATTCTCTGGGTGCAATCAGAGCATCGATGTTATTCCCAATGGCTTCCGAATGAGAATAGAGGAAAAGTGTTTCGGCGGCCGGATTCCAGGATTCGACGGTGCCGTCGAAATCGAGGGTGATGATCGCCACTGGGCTGTATTTGAGGAGCGCGGCCAGGTATTCGTTCCGCTCGCGCAGAGTCTCTTCAAACCGCTTTCGCTCACCGATCTCATAGTGGAGGCTATCGTTCGCCTGATGCAGTTCCTGAGCGCGTTCCTTGACGAGCTCTTCCAGATGTTCACGATGCCGCCGCAGCTCATCCTCATATGCTTTCCTCGCCGTAATATCAAGGAGCGCGCCGAACGCCCCGGCATACGTCCCATCCTTTTTGAAGCGCGGTGACGTTGTGACGAGAAGGTGCTTTTCCCCATGAGGTGTGCTGATGGGGAGTTCATACGTCGAAATATGTCCCTTCATTCGTTCGCCTGTCTGCCGGATAATCGTTTCCCGGGATTCCTTTCCAAACAATGCAAACAGGCTCGTGCCGGGCATGCTCTGGAGTTCCTTCTCGAAAAGGGCCGCGAAAGCGGGGTTGCAGTAAACAATGTTTTCATTTTCATCGACGAACCCGATCCCCTCGTGAACTCCATTGAAAATCTCGTCCAGCAATGTTTTCTGTTCACGCAATGATTCCTCGGCCCTCTTTCGCTCGGTGATATCCGTCAAGACCGTCACGACTGCCGAGCTTTTTCCATAGGGGATGATTTCGCCGCGAATGATTGTATGCAACCGTTCTCCGGTAAAATTAATGATGTCCGCCTCATAGCTCCCGACCTGTTCGCCCATGACCCGCTTTCTGATTTTTTCCTCCACCATGGCCCGATGCTCCGGGGCGATGAAATCCAGCACATCATGGTTATTGATTTTTTCGGGTGAATATCCTGTGTGCCGCTTGGCGGATTCGTTGACATAAACGATCTTTCCATTTTGATAAATGATGATGTAATCGGGAAGATTCGAAAGGACGGCTCGGTAGAGCTGCAGAGATTCTTTCCGTGCTGTTTCGATGCGGACAAGTTTTCTGAACAGATAGAGGACGATGGATCCCGCCAGGAGACAGAGGGAAATGATGATGATGGAAAAGTACCAACCGAGAGATTTGCCCTGAAGATGGAGATCACGTGCTCCCTGGACGCACAGAAGGAGTATGTTCCTTCCGTCAATATCCGGAATCGCGGAATATCCGATGATGGTCTGTTCATCGTGTGGCTGAATATAGATCGGGGTTTCTGCTGAAAGGTGCGAGAGGATCAGGCGGAGATCCGGCGATAGAGGCTGTTTTTCCAGTGATTGGACGGAGATCGGAATGCGCGTGATCTCTGAAAGCTTGGCGATTTCGGTCGCATTGAGATATCGACCCATGATTAATACGCCCCGGATCGGCCCCTTTCTCTCACTCGTGAGAATCGGCTGCACGGCAATCATCAGAGACCCGCTCTTCAGGCTGAGGATTCCCTCGATGTTTCCGCCGTCGAGAATGGGGTTCAGCAGAGGGCCCCGTTGAAGGTGGTAGGCAAGGTCATCGGGCAATGCTGTCTCCGTTTCCGTCTGCAGATCGAATGCCTTGGCGTAGACAATCTTGCCCGCAAGATCGGCAATCAGAATCAGATTCATCCGCGATACGGTGAATGTGCTGTCGACAAGGTTGGCACGAATATAGGCAGGACTCGGCGAAGCGACAAAAGCATATGTGTCATCCCACATGGCATAATCGAGGCATAATGCATTGATTTGTTGTATTTCGTTCTGCAGAACGTCAAGGGCTCGCTTGACGTCCTGGACGATCTGCTCTTGTTCGATTCGACCAAAATTCCTCGACAAGATCAGTTTGGTTGAAATGGCGAGAGTCCCAATGAGTGCCACGATGACGGCCGAAATAATCAGGACGTATCGGGTGAAGCTGATCTGCGGAGTGAGCAGGCTGGGGGGAATATACAATTTGTCCGTCTGCATTTCCAGATTTTTATTGTCCATTAGGTTTTCATGTTGATTGAGTAGAAATTTTAAGGAACTGCTGGCCGGATTTCAATGGATGAAATGTAATTTGTTTGCTGTTGGCGTCAGCGGCCGATCCCCATTTTCACCAGTTCGCTATCGAGAGAATGTCTGCCAAACGGCTTTAGCAGATAGCCATCGCACCCTTGTATGATAGAAGTCATAACGGTATCGCTGTCACTTTCGGCTGTCACCATCATGATTTTAATATCCGTACGCTGGGTGATCTCGATCCCGACTTCAAACCTCCTGATCCTCTCGACCAGCTCCTGCCCGCTCATTCCCGGCATGTTGATGTCCACCGTGATCAGATCGAAGGACAGGCCGGCATTAAAGGATTCCGTCAGAAGCTCGATGGCATGTTCGCCGGTGACAGCCTCCTGGCAGCGTCCGTAACTGGAAAGGAGCAGTTTCAATTTTGTCCGGCTGATCGGTTCATCATCCACAATCAGAATGTTCACAATCACCTCCCGGGTTTCGCCAAATCACGGTTCAGCTGAATTGAAAGAAAGCGGATAAATAGGAGTCTTCTTTCCAGCTGAGACCACTCGTTGGAGCCAGTCGTCGCTCAGCCGGCGTTCGGCGATCTCCAATTGCAGCTTCTGATTGGCAATCTGGAGATTTGTGATGTCGTGGTAGATGGCAAGGCAGACCAATCTGTTTAAGACCCACTCATGGACAGCGAAAAGCTCCACATAGTCTTCCTGCAGAGCATCGAGGACGCGCTGGATCTTTTGATTGACCTGCTGTTGCTCAATGGCGGAAAATTTTCTCGACAAGATGAGCTTTGTCGCGACATAGATAGTTCCGATGAGCGTCAGAATCACTGTTGAGATGATCAGGATATATCGCGTCAGGCTCAACCGAGATGTGAATAGGCGTGGATCGAAAAACAATCTGCCGGTGTGCACTGCTCCACCCCAATGGTTCATTGTTTGCTGACGCACAGTACGTAAGGAAATCTTAGGAGATTAATGCTGATATTTCAACTGATTATTGCCCGCAGTCTCGGTGCAATGGATCTCAAGGCCTGATCAACGGCCCTGCATCGAGGAGAGCGATGACGGGACAGAGGGATGCGGGATCGACGGCGACACAACCCCACTCTCGCCGGCGAGGTCGATGCTCCCCCGATCCTCGCAGGCGTTGATCAATCCGCGTGCGCGGCCAACGGCTGCGAAGGAAGCGATTGCTTTGTCGAGGTGTTCCCGTGTGTGCGCCGCTGAGATCTGCACGCGGATTCGGGCTTGCCCCTTTGGCACGACCGGGTAGCTGAACCCGATGACATAGATGCCTTCATTCAGCAGATCCCGGGCCATTTCGTGGGCGAGCCGCGCTTCGCCAAGCATGATCGGTACGATCGGGTGAATTCCCGGCTTGATCTCGAAACCGATCTCAGTCATCCGCCGGCGGAAATAGGCGGCGTTCTCCATCAGACGATCCCGCAGATCAGTTGATCGCGACAGCATATCGATGACGGCCAGCGTCGTGCCGACCACAGATGGAGAGAGGGTGTTCGAAAAGAGGTAAGGGCGGGAGCGCTGCCGAAGCATGTCGATGAGCACCTGCCGGCCGGCAATGAAACCGCCGGAGGCGCCGCCAAGCGCCTTGCCAAAAGTCGACGTAATCAGGTCGACTCGCCCCATGACGCTACAATGCTCTGCAGTTCCGCGCCCGGACTTTCCCATAAAGCCGGTGGCATGGGAATCATCGACCATGACCAATGCACCATGACGATCGGCAAGATCACAGATATGATCGAGTTTCGAGATTTCGCCATCCATTGAGAAAACACCATCGGTGGCGATCAAGCGAGTCCGCATCGCTTGCGTCGCCTGCAGATACTCTTCGAGATCGTCCATATCGCCGTTGGGATAACGATAGCGCTCGGCCTTGCAGAGACGGACCCCGTCGATGATCGATGCGTGATTGAGAGCATCGGAGATGACGGCGTCTTCTCCTCCGAGCAGCGTCTCGAAAAGCCCTCCGTTGGCATCGAAACATGAAGAATAGAGAATGGCATCGTCAGTGCCTAGAAACTCCGAGATGCGCCGTTCAAGCCGCTTGTGGAGGTCCTGCGTGCCGCAGATGAAACGTACGGATGAGAGCCCGAATCCATGGCTGTCGAGCGCCGCGTGGGCGGCCCGGATCGTCTCGGGGTGTGCCGAAAGTCCGAGGTAGTTGTTGGCGCAAAAATTGAGGACGGCACGCGTGTCGCGCCCGTCTTTGACCCGGACTTCGGCCCCTTGAGGGGTAACGATCACTGGCTCTTCTTTCCAAAGCCCGCTCTCGGAAATTTCTCTGAGCGTCGCCTGATACATTTCACGAATTTTCCACGGAAGCATGTGCGACTCCTCCAACCCTTCCTCGCATCCTCGGCGGCGAACCACGACTCACCGGCGAACGGGACCGAACTATAGTCGCGGCTCGCATGGACGTCAACCGAAGGGCGAATTATATCCGGCTTGTGGAGTGCGCTCTGCAGATGTGATCTTATTGAATACACAGCCCTGAGCCGGGACGAAGCATCTCAATGATCTCAAAGAGAAATCGGGAACCCCATGCCCACTCCAGATATTATTGACTCCCCGAAACATCGGTCATACAATTGCCCCGTTAAATTCACAACCTTGAGGAGGTTCTCATGTCCAAAAAAGTATTGGTTGCCACTGAAAAACCTTTTGCGAAAATGGCCGTCGATGGTATCCGTCAAATCCTGACCGAGGCCGGCTACGAAATCATCCTGCTGGAAAATTATAAGGATAAGGCCGATCTGCTGAAGGCCGCGGAAAACGTGGATGCCATCATTTTCCGCAGCGACCTGATCACAGCCGAAGTGATCGGCGCAACGAAGAATCTGAAAATCGCCGTTCGTGCCGGCGCCGGCTACGACAATGTGGATTTGAAAGCGGCGACGGAAAAGGGTGTTGTCATTATGAATACACCCGGGCAGAATTCAAACGCCGTGGCCGAGCTGGTGTTTGGATTGATGTTGAATCTGGCTCGCCGAGGCTACACAGGCAAATCCGGCACTGAGTTGCTCGGCAAATCCATCGGTTTGCACGGATATGGAGCTGTTGGACGCCGTGTCGCGTCGATCGCCAAGGGGTTCGGCATGGATGTATATGCCTTCGATCCTTTTGTCAAAGCGGAGATCGTGAAGGCCGACGGCGTCAAGCCCGTGGATAATGCCGAAGATCTTTACAAGAGTTGCGATTACGTCTCCTTGCATATGCCGAAGACCAAGGAAACAGCCGGGAGCATCAATTGGAGCAAACTTTCTCTGATGAAGAAAGATGGCGTTCTGATCAACACGGCCAGGGCGGAAGTCATTGACGAACCATCGCTGCTGAAGATGTTCGAGGAACGATCCGGCTTCATGTACGGCTCTGATGTGGAACCGGCCTGCAAAGAAGCGATCGCGGCGAAATTCTCCGGCCGATATTTCTTCACACAGAAAAAAATGGGCGCCCAGACGGAAGAAGCCAATATCAACGCCGGCCTGGCGGCGGCTCGCCAAATTGTGGCCTTCTTCGAGAAAGGCGACGTGCGGTTCAAGGTCAATTAGGTGTCAGAATCATGGTGGTGTCACCTGTGTGACGATTCGCGGCATGTGGGGTGATAAAGATAACAAGGGACGAGGGATAAGGATCGAGAGGCTGTTCGGTTTTGGCCCGGCGTCCCTGAACAATCCGCTTTCTTGTGAAGTGATGGCGGCTCCTGGGAGCCGCCTTCTTTTATCCGATTGCTCTACATATGTAGAAAAAAATAAGAGGCGAGAGACGGGTTTTCATCTCTCGCCTCATCTGAAATCCGCGCCGGATCCGCTAAGATGGACGATACGACAGCGATCCCGTCAGGTTTCCCTCAGATCACGTGACTTAAAAGCCCGTCCCGCAACTTCGGTTCAAACCATGTCGACTTGGGAGGCATGATCCGGCCTGCATCCGCGACGGCGAACAGATCGTTCATCGTGACCGGATAGAGTGAAAAGGCGACTGACATGTCGCCGGAGTTGACTCGTCGTTCGAGTTCTCCGGTCCCTCGAATGCCGCCGACGAAATCGATGCGCTTGTCGGTTCTGGGATCATCGATTCCGAAAATGGGCCGAAGCATTTCGTCCTGCAGGACGCTGACATCCAGTGTATCGATGGGGCCGGTTCGTGACGGTGCATTTGGCTGCCTGGCCAGCTCATACCAGTGACCGTCCAGATACACCGAGAACCGCCCCTTGGAATGCGGAGCCGCCGGCCCGTTTTCCAGAATCGTGAATTTCTCTTGGACCTTTTTAAGAAACTCTTCTTTCGTGCCGCCGGGAAGATGCTTGGCGACCCTGTTATAAGGCATGATACGAAGCTGTTCCGCAGGGAACACGACTGCCAGGAAAGAGTTATATTCTTCCGTGCCGGTGTGTGAAGGGTTTTCGGCACGGAGTTTTTCGCGTACGCGCGATGCGCTCTTGGCTCGATGATGCCCATCGGCGACATAGAGAGCAGGCACCTGGCCGAAGGCGGCGATCACTGCATCAGTTTCCGCCGGTGACGTTCTCCAGACGGTGTGGACGATACCGTCTTGAGCAGTGAAATTAAACAATGGTTGACCGGCGGTCACTCGATCCACAATGGCGTTGATCGCCGATGTACCGCGGTATGCGAGAAAAACCGGGCCGGTTTGTGCGCGCAGTGTTGTGATATTCCGAGTGCGGTCGTCTTCCTTGTCGCGCCGCGTTTTTTCGTGTTTGAGAATGCGGTCGGCATCGTACTCGTCGACGGAACAACACGTACAGAGTCCTGTCTGAGCATGATCTCCCATCTTCAATCGGTAGATATAGAGAGCCGGCGCGTCTTCGACGATGAGCGGCGCTTCTTTTTTCAGTTTCTCGAAATTCGTCCGTGCGCGAGCATAGACCTGATTGGAATATGGATCAGTGCCATCAGGCAACTCGATTTCAGGGCGTGACACTCGTAAAAAACTGAACGGGTTGCCGGCCGCATACTGCCGTGCCTCGGCAACATTGACGACATCATAAGGAACTGCCGAAACCTTCTCAACCTGATCGGGTTGTGGACGTAGAGCTCGAAATGCGCGAATTGTAGACATCGATTCCTCCTCGCCGGCAAGTCTCTCGCGATGAGCTGCACTCTGTCAAGAGACGACTTTGTCCCCTCATCCGGAGGCAAAGTCTTTGTTCACATTGACCCTGATATGGACGAATTCCTTCCCTGAGGATGATGACATTCGCTGCCACATCCACGCTGGTGAATGAAATTCCATCAGGCTCCTCGGATCATCGACACGATCAGATCTGTATGATGCACGTCACCAGGTCTATGTCATTTTGTCAGCTCTTCCGGGAAACACGATCGAGAGCAGGTCGGACGGCTGATGCAGAGTGAAGTCGGGTCGTTCCGCCACCAACAGTTGACGGTCGCCGATTCCCCACATGACGCCCGCTGATTTAATTCCAGCCGCTCTGGCCATTTTGATATCCGAGGATGTATCGCCCACGTAGATCGCTCTCTCCAGAGGGCAACGAAATTTCTTCAGGATGAGATGAAGCCCCGCAGGATGCGGTTTGTGCTTTTCCACTTCGTCGCCGCCAAGTATCTCATCGAAGAAACCAAGCAAGCCGGTCGCACTGAGTCGAAGAAGCGCCGATCGGTGGCTGGCGCCGGTATAGAGAGCGAGTCTTCTGCCGCGCTCTTGCAATGTGGTGAGGACAGCTGGAATTCCATCATAGGTCTTGAGGAGATCCGTCCGCTGAGTGTGAACAGCGTAGTAATCCTTGAGCGCCTCGTCATAGGCCGGGGGCTTCACATATTGAGCAATGATGATGTCTTCAGGCGGCCCGAAATGCGCAACCACCTGCTGCTCGTTCATCTCCACCCCGGCGTATTTGCGGAAGACGGTGTTGAAAGCTTCCAGGATGATCGGCATCGAGTCGGTCAGCGTGCCATCCAGATCGAAAATGATCAGATCGAAAGGGGAACATTCCGGAACACATGAGGTTTCAATGTTGTACATGAGTTTTCAGTGGGGCAACAGATTTCGACGCCGTTGTCGGCGACGGTGCTCTATCAAGGATCGGCTTGGTGTCGGCATTGAATCACATCTTTCGGAGACAGGGAAAGAATTCCTTTCGGCTCGGAGGAATCACATTTCAATAATCGGCAACAAATCGCTGCTGCGAACGATCGATGGCATAAAGATAAATTCATCGGTGCATTGACCTGTCCGAAGTCGGTCAGTGGATTGCAGATTGTCGAAATCAGGACGAACCAGCTCTCTCAGATGCATCTCCTTCCTCCTGCCGCGCATTCTAACATGACCCTGTCTTATGAGGCCTCTGGGCGGTTACGGCATCAGCGTCAGGAATCTCGCGGCGGGGTCAGGGGAAAGAAGAACTTGACGGGCCGGTCATCCCGCTATATGATCACGCGCTCTGGAAGGAGTTTAAGAGATGGCTCATCATGCGTCGGCTCTCAAGCAGATGCGGCATTCCGAAAAGTGCCGTGTCCGAAACAAGAGCCACCGATCGGGTTTGAAAGGTGTCATCAAGAATTTCCGGCAGTCGATCGACGAGAAAGACATCGATGCAGCCCGGAAGGATCTGGCATCGACACTTTCTCAGATCGACCACAAGGTATCGCTCGGGATCATTCACAAGAACACAGCCAGCCGCTATAAGAGTCGGCTGACACGGGCGATCAACAAAGCGGCGGCGGCGGCGACGAAGTAAAGGCGCCCTTTCCACGGGCGCTCTCTCCTCTGGTGGAATCCATCAGGAGATTTATATATACACGGGGTGTGCGTTCCGGTTGCTGATCATGGATATCACTCTCAGCCCGGCCGCAGATTGCAAGCAAAGCATGATCGCTCTATCCGTCGAATTTTCGAATCGCTAGCGGTCCTGGCCGTTGTACGGTTTTTCGAGGCACTTTTTCGCCTGATCATGCAGATTGAAGACATTTTCTCGGCTGAGGACCGCACGATATTCGTTCATTGCTTCGTCTCGCCGGTGCTGTAGATCGAGGAGCTGGCCGGTTCGAAGGTGTGCCCGAGTGATCATTTCCTGGCTGGATCCCGAATCGCGCACGATCATTCGGTATTGTTCGATCGCCTCACCTGAGCGGCCATCGGCAGCGAGAGTTTCGCCGTATTGAAAGTGGATCAGATCGCTCATTCTTGACGCGGGATTCTCGTGCAGGAGCTGATCATAGAGCGAATAGCTTTCGCTTCGACGCCCGAGTCCGGCCAGGGTGCCGGCTCTTTCCAGCCTGAAGAGATCATTGCGTGGGTATTTCTCTGTCAGAATTTCCAGCAGCTTCAAGGCTTCGGAGAAGCGGTTCTCGCGCGCATAGAAGGTGATCAGCACAACTCGTGCATCGTCATTTGCATAGAGTCCATGATCTGCCACCTTCTTCAGTTCTTCCAAACCTCGGTCACGGGATCCATGGAATCCCCCGATTGCCGCGAGAATTTTTACGAAGAAGGGGAGGTTTCCGACGACGTAATCATAGGTGCCGATAGTCAGATATGCATCCGTGAAACCGGGATCGATCTCGATGACCTGGCGGTGAATGCTGACGGATTTGGAACCATGACGCAGGGCCGAGATGAAAGAGCGTGTGATGGTGCCTTCATAGCAGGCGAGAAGTCCATGAGCCGCCCCTTTGTAGTAGAGGGCCTCAGGGTCATGGGGATTTCTCTGAAGAGCGGAGTCGGCCGTACAAATCGCCTGGGCAATGGCCGCTCGAAACACCTCATCTGTCCGCAGATCGACTTTCTCTTTGCTTTCTACGAAGAATGACTGACCTTTGTAGATACCCGTCTGGAGCCTCCTCCTCGAGTTGAGCAACTCAACCCAGGTTGCCGTGGCCGCATAGAGATAGCCTGAGGGGTGTTGTGGAAGTATCTGCCGCAACCGCGCAAATCGGCTTCGCGCGAGGGTGTAGTCCATATTGTAGAGCGCATCGAATCCTTCGGCCCGGATCTGCTGGAACTCGGGCGTTTCTGTGTGCAGGATTCGTGATGAGGGGCGGGTGACTTCCGATCGAAGAGTCGAAGAGAGAAAAAGAATTCCCAGGATAACCCACATCGAGCTTGTCCGTGCCATCACTCGACTCTTGCTCCCGAGGCAATATCCCTCGCGACCATTTTTACTTCGATCATGTAATACCCCATGTC
The DNA here is from genome assembly GCA_903916735.1 of uncultured Acidobacteriota bacterium. Lineage (GTDB taxonomy): Bacteria > Acidobacteriota > CAIWXX01 > CAIWXX01 > CAIWXX01 > CAIWXX01. The sequence continues at coordinate 6,402 of CAIWXX010000061.1, read as the reverse complement.
CACACTCAATGTAAATGATTGTGTGGAAAATGAAAATATAAGACACACGCCGGTGATGGCATCCTCAACTTGTTTCAGACATAGAGGAGGCGAGGCCTATCGGCCTCTGGCTCTTAGAATTTCGTGGATCTCAAAAATCATCGATTCCAGGAGCAGCCGGTCGTCAACCGGCACTGATTTCATCAGTGCCTCAGTGCGGACGACCACCGCGAAGGCCTCTCCGAGTTTTTCCTTCGAATATCGTCGAGCAAGATCGATGTCCTTCTGCCCCATGTAGGGATTGAGTTTCATTCGTCTGATAACGGCGTTCGGCGCGAGCCCCTTCTCCCGCAGGTCGGCGATCTCGTAGGTTTTTTTCATCTGGCGAGAGACGAGGACGAGGACGACGGCCGGGTGAGATCCGGCATCTCTCAGCCTTTTCACGCTGAGGAGCGCTGATTCGATATCCCCGAGGAGAAGGTGCTCAGCGACAGACCAGGGTTTTTCATCGCGACTGAATGACAAACAGGATGCAATATCATCTTCTCCGATCTTCTTGCGATCACCCGCGTACATGAAGACCTTCTGCATTTCGGACGTGATTCGAAGAGGATTATTCTCCATCAAGGTCGCCGTGAGGTCGGCGGCGGCACGGTCGATGGAGTAGCCGTGGGAGCGGGCGAATGCGATTATCCAGTCTGGGATCCTATCCTTTCCCGGCAGCACGCAAGGAATTCGGGAGCAGGAACTTATGAGGAGCTTGGTCGTTTTTTTTCGTTGGTCAAGTTTCTCGGCAAGAAACACAAAGTAGGCGCCGGGCGCCGGTTTTTTCAGGACCGTTTCTTGATCATTGCCGGATGAATCCTCACGGATATTCTCGGTGTGCCTGATGATGATCAGACGTTCGCCGAAGAGCATGCCGGTGGAGACTTCATCAGAGAGCCCTCCCCATGTGATTTCGTCGCCATGGAACGTCTCAATCGTCTCAATTCCCTCCTCGGTTGCGCGTCGCCTGATCAGATCGAGAACGGCCTCCATCTCGTAGAGATTCTCTCCTTCGATCAGTATCGGCTTCTTATAGGGGAATTTTTCCAGGATTTTGATGGAAGAGGCGGGAATCATTTTAAGAGGTTCCCATTTATCAGTTTCCGGTTCTCAGCCGTCCGTTTCCGATTCCCCTGTCAGGAATGTCAGAAGCCTTCGAGCATGGTCGAAACGAGCCGCCGGGCGAAATCCAGAGCCGCCAGATTGAGGGCGTCGGTTTGCCGCTGGTAGATATCGGCGCCGCCTTCAGGAATCTCATACTGGAACGGCGGCGAGATGAAGCCAGGGTTGGCATAGAGCACATCGTTCTTTACCACGTCCCTCAGCTCAATCGACGCTCCAATTCGGATCTGGTATTGTTTCGTACGAGACTCGTGGAAGGCAATCGGCTGGTCCAGGTACATGTTAATAGTTACCGTCAAGAGCGCATCGACCCCCGTATCGGTGGGCACGATATCGTAATGGGTGCGGCTTGTGAGCGCATTGATGACCGCGGTCGTCAGCTTCTGGTCTAATTCGTAGCGGCCGGTCAGGTTCTTGAAGGTTGGAACCCCCATTTTCTTGATATACGCCGGCAGGAAGTTACCGGTGCCGGCGAGCTTGTAGCCGCAGGAGGTCGATGCGAGGACACAGAGCAAAACGGGCAGGAGCTTTTTCATGTTGTTTATCCTACCACGAGATTGAGTAATTTATTTGGAACATAGATTCGCTTTCGCAAGTGCCGGTCGGCGATGGCTGTGGAGATTTTGGGGTCATCCTGAGCCCGAGTGAAAGCATCGTCCTCTGAAGCGCCGAAAGGACACATGATGTGCCCCTTGACCTTTCCATTGATCTGCACAACCAGTTCGACTTCTTCTTCACGGGCCAGTTCTTCATCGTAGGCCGGCCATGCAGCCGTGGCGATCGAAGGCCGATGCCCTGTGATTTCCCACCACTCTTCTGCCAGGTGCGGCGCGAATGGAGAAACCAGCAGTATCAGATTTTCAACGCACTCGCAGAGCGCCGATTCGCCTTTTTCCGATCGGATGCGCTCCGAAACACCATCGATATAATTCAGAAGTTCCATCATGGATGCCGTGGGGGTGTTGAGATGGATCCGCTGTTCGATGTCGTGTGTTACTTTGAGGATTGTCTGATGAAGTTTTCGCCGCAGTTCCTGTGACGCGGGGCCTGTGGCCGCCGTCCGTGACTGCTTGAAAAATGGTGCGATGGATCGGACGAGGGAATCGATCCGGGTCAGGAATCGGTGGGCTCCTTCGATGCCGTGCTCGCTCCATTCAAGAGCCTTTTCGGGCGGGGCGGCGAAAAGAATGAAAACCCGCAAGGCGTCAGCTCCGTATCTCTCAATCATCGAATCCGGATCGATGACATTCCCTTTCGACTTCGACATGGCGGTGCCACCGAGCGTCACCATTCCCTGTGTTAATAGCTTCGGGACAGGTTCGCTCAATTCAAGAAGCCCTTCATCGCGCAGAAATTTCGTGAAAAATCTCAGGTAAATGAGATGGAGGATCGCGTGCTCGATTCCGCCGATGTAGATGTCGACGGGCAACCAATATTTGACGGCCGCGGGATCGAAACCAGCGGTGTCAAGGTGCGGGGACGTGTAACGCAGGAAGTACCAGGCCGAATCGAAGAATGTGTCCATTGTATCCGTCTCGCGCTGCGCCGGGCCTCCGCATTTTGGACAGGTCGTGTTAACAAAGGAAGGGACCTGGGCGAGAGGAGACGATCCGCTGCCGGTAAATTCGACTCCTTGAGGGAGTTTCACCGGGAGGTTCTCAAATTTTTCCGGGACGATCCCGCATGAAGAACAATGGATCATCGGGATCGGCGTGCCCCAGTACCGCTGGCGGGAGATGCCCCAATCCCGCAGTTTGTATGAGATGGTCGCATGGCCGAATCCATGTAACTCGGCGTACGCAGCCATTTTGGCGCAGGCTTCATGGCTTGTGAGGGCTGTGAATGGTCCGGAATTTATCAGGATGCCTTCGCCGGTATATGCCGACACACTGCAATCGTGTGGTTTGTCGCCCTTAATGACCTGAAGGATCGGCAGCCCATACTTCAATGCCAACTCGTGGTCCCGCTCATCATGCGCCGGCACGGCCATGATGGCCCCGGTGCCGTACTCCATGAGCACGTAATTCGTGAGGAATATCGGGATGGATTGCCCGCTGTATGGATTGATGGCGACTCGACCGGTGTCGACGCCGATTTTTTCCGGGATGTCGAGGCCCTGGGCTTTCTGTGATTCGAATATTGAAAGAAATGCCAAGCCATCGCTTTCTTTGGATGATCCAATGAGCAGTTTTGGGGCGAGTGGGTGTTCGGGCGAGAGGGCCAAGAATGTGGCGCCGTAGATGGTGTCAACGCGTGTTGTGAACACGTCGATCCCACCGGTCCCGTCGACGTGAAAACGGACGCGAACCCCTTCGCTTCTGCCGATCCAGTTTTCCTGCATGGTGAGGACATGCGGAGGCCATTCCCGAAGCATCGCTTCATCTTGAAGGAGATTCTCGGCATACGCGGTGATCTTCAGAAACCACTGCTCCATCATTCTCTGTTCCACCGGCGTATGGCATCTCCAGCACCCGCCCGCGACGACTTGTTCATTGGCGAGCACCGTCACGCATTTGGGGCACCAGTTCACAAGGGCGCCCTTGCGATAGGCGAGCCCGCGGTTGAACATCCGGATAAAGAAGTGCTGGTTCCATTTGTAGTAATCAGGATCACAGGTGGCGATCTCTCGTTCCCATGCATAGGCCAAGCCAATGCGATGGAGCTGCATCTTCATATGATTGATGTTGTCCCGTGTCCATTTTTCAGGATGCGTTTTGTTCTTGATGGCGGCGTTCTCCGCAGGCATTCCCAGCGCATCCCATCCCATCGGATGAAGGACATTGTATCCGCGCATGCGCTTCATGCGTGCAAGGACATCACCGATGGAGTAATTCCGGACGTGCCCCATGTGGATTCGGCCGGATGGATAAGGGAACATCTCCAGGCAGTAGTATTTGGGCCGAGATTCATCTTCGGTCGCTTCGAAAATCCTGTTCTCTTCCCAGTAGCGCTGCCACTTTTCTTCAATTTGTCTGAAATCGTAACCAGTTTCACTCACTCTTCTGCACCTCGTAAACATCAAATCCTAGGACCCATGGAGCGCCCTGTCAACATGATTGACACCCTTGAGAGTCGGATGCTAGCATACAGCCCTTATATCGATATGCAGACGATAGAGTTCGAATTCAAGGACGAGGTCATAAAGATCTCTTTGAACCGGCCTCACGAGTTCAACGCTCTCAACGAGCAGATGCTCGATGAGCTCACCAGAATACTGGAAAATATCCGCAATGACCGCGGTGCCAAGGCGGTCGTTCTGACCGGCGCCGGTCAGGCTTTCTGCTACGGTCTTGATTTCCAGGAAATCCAAAGTCTCTCCGAAGGTGAGCGAACAGTCCGTCTGCCCGTGATGCTCAAGAAGTTTCAGACGCTGATCTACACGATTGCAACACTTGATCGGTCCGTGGTTGCCGCTCTCAACGGATTTGCAACAGGCGCCGGATTGGATCTGGCTCTTGCCTGTGATTTTCGGGTTGCCTCAGATGGCGCAAAACTTTCATCGGCTCATATCAAGATGGGTTTGATACCGGATGGCGGAGGGACCTATTTCCTGCCGAGAATGGTCGGGTATGGGCGGGCCATGGAATTGATCATGCGCGGTACCGTCCTGACATCTGCGGAAGCCAAGGACCTCGGCCTCGTCACCTCCATCGCTCCCGATAACAGACTTCTTGAGGAGGCGATATCACTTGCCAAGGATCTCGCCTCGGGCCCCACCCGCGCTGTAGCCCTAATAAAAGCAGCAATGTTTAAAAATATTTCCGGCAATCTTGAACATGCCCTGACACTGGAAGGCCAGAGTCAGCTCCAGTGTTTTGCGACCAAAGACCATGCGGAAGCCCTCAGCGCTCTGAAAGAAAGGCGGAAGCCTCGATTCCAGGGGTGCTGAGAAATGCCATCGCACGACTGTTCTTCTTGCGTCGGCACATTGTCATGACTCCTCATCTCCTCTGCAGGCAAAACGATCTCAATTCTTTCTGAAGGCTGAGAATTGAATGAGATGAGTCTCTTGATGGAGCCATTCCCTGAAGCCGGCCCTCAGCGGTCCATATCGAAGAGGGTAGGGCTGGGATCTTCTTTACTGAAAGGATTTTCGTGAGAGACAGACTCAAGCTGGCGCTCGGCCTCCTCCTGGCTGCGTTGCTGCTTTATTTTTTCGTGAGGAGCTCAGACTGGCACACCGTTCTTTCGAACATGGAATCAGCCAATCCCTGGCTGCTGGCGGTTGTTTTCTTCGGCCAATTTCCGCTGTTTTATATTCGAGCCATTCGGTGGCAGTGTTTCCTGGCGCCGATCAAGAAAATCCGGATCTCTTTGCTCGTCCCGCCCATGATGATCGGTTTCATGATCAGCTTTATTTTCCCCGGGAGGATCGGCGAAGTTGTACGGCCGGTGCTGCTCGGAATCCGGGAAAATATCAGCAAGACATCCGCCTTTGCGACCATTGTGCTCGAAAGAATCTTCGACCTGCTCGCGATCCTCATTCTTCTTCAAGTTTATTTTCTCTTGGCGCCATTGGCCGGGCCTCCGGCCCCTGGATCAGAGAAATGGATGGCGACGATTCGTGTATGGGGTTGGGTGCTGCTTCTCGGCAGTGCAGCCGTGGTTGGACTGATGGTCCTCTTCAAAATGAAAAGTGAATTTGCCTCTCGTCTCTTTCATCGCCTGGCTGGATTCCTGCCTGCTTCACTTCAGCGAAAAGCCGTCAATTTCCTCGAATCATTCGTGGCGGGGCTCAATGTTTACCATGACTTCCGTACATTCGCACTCATCGGTTTCTACTCGCTCGCTCTCTGGTCTGGAATCTGTACATCGATTTGGATCTGCATCCGCGCTTTCGGAATTGATATACCGTATCTCATGGTCTATCCGATTCAGTCCATCCTCATGGTTGGTGTAGCCATACCGACACCGGGCATGGTCGGCGGATTTCATGCAACCATGAAAATCGGTCTCGTGAATCTCTGTGGTGTAGATCCGAGCAGAGCTGTCTCGGCGATCATTGTTCTTCATGCCCTGCTCATCACCCCTGTCATCCTGCAAGGACTTTTTCATACATGGCGTGAGGGGTTTTCGCTCAGCGAGATCCGCAAGCTCGGGAAGAAGGAAAAGGCACTCGAAGAAGACTCCCAGCCTCAAGTCACCTCAGAACAAGGATGATTGTCGCGCTCGGATTTTGTCCATCGCTTCTCTTTCCGCCTCTTGGTGAGTACGCAATAAGGCAAACGTCAGAAAGATTAAGGATACGGTTGTTTC
>CAIWXX010000060.1 GCA_903916735.1 uncultured Acidobacteriota bacterium | reverse complement strand
CAACAGCTTTCGATGGTGAGTGATGTACGGTTCCAACTTTTTGTAATGGCGTCCGTCGTGTATCCAGCACAGTCCCAGTTCCTCGGTCACCAGCTTGAACTGTTGCGCGTCGTCGCAGATCAGCAGGCGCACCACTGGATGTTCGACCTCGGCGTGGTAGGCCGCCACCGCTGCCGCTTCCAGGATCCGGCTTCGCTGCTGCTGCCCGAGAGCGGGAATGTGCTCGTCCAGCCAGCGATAAAATTCCGCTTCACCCAGGTTCTGATTGCATGGCACATTCCCCAAGCCCTCGATCACCCGTACAGGCAGCCCGAACTGGCGGAGAAAACCGAATGCCTCATCATTGATCCGGAATACTCGCGCGCGCAGGTTACGTAGCACATCGATCACCGTCAGCCGGTCCTTCCGTTCCGTCGTGAAATAAGCCGTGTAGAGCGGATTGCACACCACCTGACAATGCCGGTTCGGTCCGTCGACGCGCGTGCCGGTATCATCCATATTCTGCCACGGGCTACTGGCCAGTCCGGCTTGCACGATCGCATCCTTCTCGGCGTGAAAATTCTCCTGGTGGCCGGTGAGCAGATTCGATATCTGACCAGCCGAAATGCGAATCTTCATGTTGGCAAAAAACTCCGCGATCTTCGGCTCGGTCATGTTGCAGCCGTAGGCGAACACGATCGACAGGGCTTTCACGCCGGGCCCGAATTCCCCTTCGTAGCCGTTTCTGCAGCGGCGCAAGGTACGTTTTGCCTGCCGACGCCGAGTGTTATTTTTCCTTCAAAACCTTGATATTGTCAGTGCTCATCCGCAGATCCTGCATCACCACCGGTTCGTAGCCCTTGAACTCGGAATCCGGCGGAAGAGATGCTCGATCCAGCCTCAGAACCTCTTCCCGGTCAATCGGGATCTGGTCCAGCTTGCTGCTCTTCTGCCAATCCTTTGTTTCACTCCGCTCCCGTTCGGAGGAATGCTGGCCGTTTGCTCCTGGACTGGCTGGTCGGTTGGGCTTGATGTCAGGTTTCCCCTGCTCGCCTCTAAAACGGTTCAGCTCATCCCGCAAACGCTGGTTCTCGGCCCGCGCTTCCCGTAGGTCCGCCATCAGCGTCTCCACCAGGTTGAGCAACTGGCGGACGCACTCCCGGGCGCGTTCATCTTGGATGCTGGTCAGATCGAGACCGAATAAGGCACCGACCAGATTGTCTCTCCAGGCGCAACTGTGCGTTATTCCGCGCGCAGAATAAGGCAGCCTTGCACCTGAAGGGCGAGGCCAGTCAATGAGGCGGGCTAGGCTATAGGGGTTTGCTTTTCCGACCGGATACCGAAAACTCTACAACTGTAGTAATATGGGGACAACAGAACCACTCCTGGCACCCTTCCGTCAGCTCCGGAGATGACCGACGGGTGCCAGGAGGAGACGTTTTTGACGGTTTGCAGCAAAAACATGGATTCAAAGTAAGGCATTTTGAGAGTTGAGTCAAGAGCCGTGCCGACTAGAAGGCTTGTCAGGTAAAGGTTTCCTGCTGCGTGATTGCTCGGGGCTGACTAGAAGCAGAAGGCATCTGAGCTGGAGCCATCGTCCCGATCGCCGTCCGGCTGGAGCGGAGAAGGCAAGAGGCGGACGCTCTGGGAGCTGGAGAACTTCGAAAACGAACTTGATGCACGCCAGGATTTTGCCGGCGACATCCGATTGGTTGCGTGCTTCGATGAATGATGCCCCACGATACCCCTCCTTGGTAGCGTTATGAAAAATCTAGCTTTTGTTGTTTCGAAAGCGGTGGTAGTGAAGATCCCTTGTCATCGTTTGTGCCGTCGGATCTTCCCAGATATTGATCAAGATCGTCCTTCCTGATCAGCCATGGTGCGTATGGAGCCGGCTGACGTCCCT
>CAIWXX010000059.1 GCA_903916735.1 uncultured Acidobacteriota bacterium | reverse complement strand
GCGTGCCAATTCGCATCACCTCCGCTCTGGGCCCGGTGCTCCGGGTCAGCGCCCTTGTCACTCTCGGTGTTGGGTTCCCTCCGTCAGGGCCCCAGGTCTGGACTCTCACCTCCTGTCCGTTGGTCATGCCGATCGCACCCGTCAGTCATCTCCGGAGATGACTGACGGGTGCCAGGAGTGGTTCTGTTGTCCCCATATTACTACAGTTGTAGAGTTTTCGGTATCTAGTCGGAAAAGCAAACCCATATAGCCCAATAACAATATTTTTTAGGAGGATTGTAATGTCGTTACCCAAAATCACCTGCCTGATTCTGATGGTCATGGCTTGTGCCCTGCTTTTCAGCACGCCTTCTTCGGCTGCTGATGATTCGCAGAAAGGACTCGGCGGGTTTTACATCGGAGTTCTAGCCGGCTACGGAACAGGGAGTTACACGTCCGCTATTAACAATGCGGTCGACCACGAACCATCGGGCGGGCTTTTCGGCGGCAAAGCCGGATTCAGTCACGTCGCAGGCTCATTGATGGTCGGCATCGAAGGGGACGTCTCCTACAGCGCGATCGATGGTGAGGATACCATTACGCTTCTCGATTATAAGAGCGACCTCAGCCACGATGTGACGATGCTCAGCACGATTCGCGGGCGGGTCGGAGGCGTGTTCGGCAACGCGATGGTTTACGGAACAGCCGGTGTCGCATTTGGGAGGGTCGACAATGCCATCAGAGTCACCTTCCACGGGCTGGAAGTCGGGAGTGACACTCAAACCTCGAGCCACACAGGCTGGACTGCCGGTGTGGGCCTGGAGTATGCCGCGAGTGAACGCATTTCATTCGGGGGTGAATACCTGCGGGTGGATATGTCGCCGGAAGAGATCGTCATGGACATCGGAGGTTACAAAGCAACCGATAAAGGCGACTTGAATCTCAATACGTTCCGCTTCGGCTTGAACATTCATTTCTAAGTAATCGCCGTACCCGGCGGCGCATCGGGCACCGCCGGGTGTTTTTCTGTATCACTTCCCCTGTTCAGTCGCTCGGTAGGGTCGAGGGCTGGCGCGATGGCCCAAACCGCCACGTTTCCAGCCCCCGCCACATCGAACGGAGCGTGCGGATTTCCCACACTCCGCTCTCCTGATCGCTTCGTGTCATGGGTTATGCGGCCTAACAGCTGGGGAGCGCTTTCTGACGGGGCTTGTTCCAGGTGGTTCGATAGTTGTTGAACAAACCGAACCTTGCAAATAGTCCCGCCGTACTCCACCTCTTCCACCCATAGCCTCCACGCTTCTGGGCGTACGTGATGTGCCGTCGGATCTTTTTCTCGACCCAGAGGCGCAGATAGGAGAAGCACCGGCTTGAATTATGTCAATCCGTTGCGTATTGAGCGACCTACGGCCTCTAGCCGTGAGCATAGTCGAGCCCGGATCGGGAGACCTTCGGTTGTTCAACTGTCTATTGAACCGGTATCACTATCTCGGCCATCGCAACACTGTAGGCGAGAACATGCGGTATTACTCTTTCTTTGCACAGGCTTTGGCGAAAGGACAGGTTGCCGAACAATCGGCTTTTGAGTCCCCATCGGCGGCCGTCACTTTTTCAAGCTTGGATTCAGGCGCCATAGTCACCAGGATTTTCAAAATCTTGTCAGGAGTCGTCTTGCCGGGTTCGAATGTGACAAAGAATTCCGGTTTCGGTGTTGGTATCGGCGTGCCGGAGTCAAATTAAATCCAAAATTGGACAGACTCGGCCCAGGAATCCGGATACCTAAAGATAATAGGAATCCGAAAAATCCGGTTGGGGATCGAAGGAATCGAATGGGACCGGCGGCAGGGATCGCGATGGAAGTTGCAGAACGTCGAAATGGTATTTGATGTCAGCCTTCTCGAAGGCGGCATCCATATCCATGGAGACGACTTCGATACGCGCGGTCCGGTCGATGCCGAGCTCGGTGAAGAAGCTTCACCATCCTCGCGGCGATCGCGACGGATCTCTTAGTCCACGAGCCCTATCGAAGTTCATTGCCATTCCTTTGTCGTGCCGCTCGTTGCCAAATGTGGAGATGAGGAGGTGCTTTTGGCAACCTTTAATGCCAACGGAAGCCATGAACTCCGGATTCCTCTCTGGCTCAGTGGCGTGGGGATGTCAACGATCGTTGACATGTCGCCATTTGTTGACACGGGCCTTTTTCCCGCTCCTGGCTTACGAATTGATGAGGATGCTCGATGGCATGTCAACAACTGTGACGGTGGCCTCTGGGGGGCTGCGCTTTGTTTTGAAGAGGATGCGCACGATGTGGCGGTGGCCCTGAAATTGCGTCCACGTTCAAATCATGACCGCTTCGTGCTCGCAGATCAGTAAGCCGTCGGCGTATAAGCCGCGCCATCCCGAGCGTGTTTCACGCTACACCTCACATGC
>CAIWXX010000058.1 GCA_903916735.1 uncultured Acidobacteriota bacterium | reverse complement strand
CAAGCAGTATTCCAGTGTGTCCGATGTGGGTTCAAAGCCAATGCCGATCATAACGCTGCCCTAAACATTCTGGCCGCCGGAACGGCGGCGTCCGCCTGTGGAGCTGCGGCATGAGCCGAGCTGTGAAACAGGAATCCTCGGCCTTCAGGCCGGGGAGGTTCAATGACCAGCTCATGGATACGGACATTGGAAATGTTCAACAGAGCGCAATTCGTCTTCCATTAATACATAGGAGTTTCCTCAGCGTCCGGCTGTCCGGCATCCCATCCGAAATCTGCGCCCGCCGGTTCGACAAGAACGGGAAAGCCCTAGGCAAAGAGTTTCTTGTCAACACGCATATCGAAGTTTGGCAAAAAGGCCCGATATCGGTGTGGATGCCAGAGGAAATTTTGTTGCTGTCTGGCAGAGCTACGGACAGAACGGCTCGATGTACGGGATCTACGCCAGGCGATTCAACGCCGCAGGAAAAGCCCTCGGGGGTGAATTCCGTGTCAACACGATAACCATGTACGATCAGCAATACCCGGCCATCGCCGTGGACCGGTCCGGCAATTTTCTGATTGTCTGGGAGAGCTATGGGCAGGATGGATCAAGCACCGGGATATACACCCGTCGCTACAATACCCAAGGGCAGCCATTCACTTCCGAAGTTCAAGTCAATAAATACACGAAAAGCTATCAAGCGCGGCCGCGCGTTGCCGTGGATCCCAATGGCAACTTCATCGTGGCATGGGAAAGCGATGGTCAGGACGGCAATTCCTATGGGGTTTATACCTGCAAGCTCAACAATAAAGGACAGATCTCCGGTTCGGAATTCCGCGTTAACAAGTACACCAAATCCGTCCAGGATTTCCCAGCCCTAGTCTCGGACCCCGCGGGAAATATCCTCATTTCCTGGACTAGCTACGGTCAAGACAGCGATAATGATGGCGTATTTTTCCGCGCATTCAAAACATCAGACCAACCCATCTCATCTGATGTTCAAGTCAATATTTACACCCGGTACACCCAAATGCTCCCCAAAATCGCCGCGGATGGCCTGGGGAATTTCGTTGTCGTCTGGCAGGACGGGGGCCAGGGCGGGTCCGGGGACGGTATTTACGCTCGCGTATTCAAGAAATACTATACCCCGGGATGGAAATTCTCCCCGGTCGAGTCGTGACCCGGGAGAGATCCTGAAGATGAAGATGGAGGGATGAGAAAGGTTCTCTGAGATGATCCCTATAAGCTTTTACTTATAGGTGAAAGTCCAGCTGTCTCTGAGCGCGCTCCAGGGTTTCGGATCGTCACCGCCAAAAAGAAATCGTTTCGTCCTCTTTATTACCATTTCCATTCCGCACGTAACCAGGTTCAATCATTACTCATCATTGTGATTGTCCGATTTTGGTTTCAAGCGCTTTTGTTTGCACGCCGGCGGCAGATAGTTCTCGGATGTAATGACGCTTTTGCCTGTTTTTGCTTCCAATTCCAATCGGGCTTTTTTGGCAATTTTTCCACCTTTCTTTCCTGCCTCGGCATTAGCGGGCATTCCCGTGGCATTGACGCTCTCAGCGATCTGTCGGGTAGAGAGTTCAGCAAGTGCGGTAAAAATCAGCTCGGCTTCGTCCATGTGATCACGCAGATTCTGCGTTTTAAGACCTTTGATATCCTTATGTTTTTTGACCGAAACGCCGCTCCATTCCTGATGAATAATGTTAGTGAGAAAGGCATATTCGTCTTCTTTGGTTATTTCGTGGTCTTGCCAGTAATCAGTGAGTTTATTTCGCGTTTCCTGCCCCATCATCCGCTGTTGAATCCACCTTTCGCTTCTGCCGTGCTGTTGCCAATATTCACGGGCACGGTCGAGTGAACGGGCCGGGTCGCTCATATCCTGCAATCGTTCATAACCAACTTTGGCCAGCCATTGTTTGAATGGTTCGGCTTTCGGTGATGGTATGGATTGTATAATCCTTAACAGTCCTTCTACATTGGCAGTATCGGTTTCCCGCATTTTCCAGTCATGAGCCTTCATTTTCAATTGTCGACAGATTGTCGACAGTTCAAGTCCATCCTCGCTTTTGACACGGATTTTCATCTTAAACCAGTAATCTCGAGGATTTACGCTGTCTGTCAAAGCACCAACGACATCAACCACAGAGAAATACCAGGCTTCTGTTTGCTCATCGAAATGACGACGGATTTTGTGGTTTTCAAAAACTGCTAAAGCGTTTTCAGTCATTGCATTTCTCCTTTTCATCCCCGCTGTCCAGCTCCTTGCCCCTGCGTTATTTGATGCCGTCCCCGGGGGGGACAGACAAACTATATCCCCCTCCTTCGGAGATTGTCTCACTGGATGATTTCGACACTTCATTGCAATGGTCGAAATCATAGTGAGAGCAACCAAGGTCGCTGGATAGTTTGTGCTAAAAATCATATTAAATGGGGAAGAAATTGTCAACCTTTTGGGGGCCGCGGCGGTCCGTGCTCAGCCAGCAGGAAACAGAGACGACGCCCCTATACATTTCGAATGCGGGATTCAACTTTTTGTCTTCCGAACGGCAGCTACCAGGGCCAGGCCGTCGGCACAAAGAAGGCGAATCCATGGAATTTGAGGGACATGCACGGCAACGTGTTCGAGTGGTGCCGGGATAAATACGATATTTATCCCGGCGGCACAGTCACCGACTATGCGGAGGCACCGGCCAAAGGGTACAGCGGCGTGGTGCGGGGTGGAAGTTATGCCCGGGGTGCCGAAGGCTGTCGATCGGCGAAACGCAATATCAATGGGTTCGACGGCCGCTGGCCCGACGTCGGGTTCCGCCTGGCCCGTACGATTCGATAGGGGTGATTGCCGGTCATTTGAGCGCGAGCAATCGCGATTCCGGTCGGCAGCCAGAATTTTGACGGTTGGGACAGCGTCTTCAGTCTTCACTATTGCGACTTCCAAGCGTTTGCCTCAAACGTCGCCCTTTTCCGGGCTGTCCCTGCGATTCGCAAGTGTCCTTCTCCCCAGAGCGACCTGTTCTCCATTGTAATAAACCGTTACGGTGGCTGTGGCATTACCCTTGCCGTGATTATGGAAATTATGGATGACGACTTTGTATATGCCGTTTTGCCCGACCTCTTCGAGTTGAATATTTTGATCAGCGCAGGTCGTGATGCAGTCGTAGTTGAGCACCGGGTTGTCGTCCGGATCTCCATGATCGCCCCAGTCGGGGTTCTTATTGTAATAAGCGCAGTTGTTTCCGTAGTTATACCCCGAGTAGCCGGCGCCGTCGGGAGGACGAAAATGGAGATCGACCTCCGCTCCAATCAGACCCCATGTCAGATCAATATGAATCCCTTGGTATGGAAACCTCGACTTCATATTGACCGCCTGTCGCTCTGCCGCAGACAACAAGCCCGATCTTGTTCCAGCGGACCTTTTTAAGCCCTTTCATCAATATGTATTGATTGCTCACTGTGTCTTTCGCTTCCAGCCATCGTGTGCCTTTGACACCTATGAAACAATATGAGAATTGGCCCGGATTGAGGCCGGTGACCTTGATTTGAACGCTCTTCACATCCCCACTAATCGTAAATTCCCAATAATCCGCGCCATAAGCGCTGGAAAAGGAAACTCCTATAGCCAGCCTTCTGCTGATATGCTCCGCATAAAAAGAAAACCGCAGGCTTCATATTACTACAACAGTAGTATTTTTAATTATGAGTTGAAAAAGCAACTTTTCTGACACGTGAAAGCCCGCGCGCAGACCACACGTTCCTCGATCTCCGGGACCCCATTCGCGCGCTTCCCTCAGTAAGTCCCGGGTTCCTCTTTTGGAAATGGCGCCCCATCATCTGCGTTATCCACTGTCACTTCGTCCAGGTTCTTCACAGTCACTTCACCTGTCTGTTTGACAGTAACCTGGTAAGGTATCCAAACGTCGCCCTTTTCCGGGCTGTCCCCGCGATTCGCAAGTGTCCTTCTCCCCAGAGCGACCTGTTCTCCATTGTAATAAACCGTTACGGTGGCTGTGGCATTACCCTTGCCGTGATTACGGAAATAATGGATGACGACTTTGTATATGCCGTTTTGCCCGACCTCTTCGAGTTGAATATTTTCATCAGCGCAGGTCGTGATGCAGTCGTAGTTGAGCACCGGGTTGTCGTCCGGATATCCATGATCGCCCCAGTCGGGGTTCTTATTGTAATAAGCACAGTCGTTTCCGTAGTTATACCCCGAGTAGCCGGCGCCGTCGGGAGGACGAAAATGGAGATCGACATCCGCTCCAATCGGACCCCATGTCAGATCAATATTGAATCCTTTCGGTATGGAAACCTCGACTTCATATTGACCGCCTGTCGCCCTGCCGCAGACAACAAGCCCGATCTTGTTCCAGCGGACCTTTTTAAACCCTTTCATCAATATGTATTGATTGCTCACTGTGTCTTTCGCTTCCAGCCATCGTGTGCCTTTGACACCTATGAAGCAATATGAGAATTGGCCCGGATTGAGGCCGGTGACCTTGATTTGAACGCTCTTCACATCCCGACTAATAGTAAATTCCCAATAATCCGCGCCATAGGCGCTGACGTGGCCGGCATATTTCGCTTTTGTGTTTGGATGGACAGCATGGACAACTGTATGGACGTTGTTTAAAGGTCCATAGTGCCGCCCACAATTTGTCTTGCTGATTTTGTTTTCGTCATATCCGAAATTTCCATGGTTGCTCAAGTCCTTCATGTAGTTCGCTTTTGACCATTGCAGAAAAAAGGTGTCGAAATCCACCTTGCATTTATTGAGGATGGCGGCAGCAACCGCCGCCTGTCCGTTATGGCCATTCCCATTATAGGCACTCCACGCCTCTTTAACTGCAAGCCAGGAACCTCTTTCGGCCAAGTAAACCCAAAACAAGACCGCATCGTAGCTACGTGAAAGGAGCCAGGCATCCATATTTCCCAGAGCAGAATTCATGAAGTTCATGTACTCTTTCTCCGGGAGGTCGGTGTATTTCATCGCCCACGTCGCACTCCCTTCCGTCATCCATTTCATATTCGCCGCTCCGCTTGCGAATCCATAGCTATACTGTACACGGTGGAAGAGCTCATGTGATGGGACGATCTTGCGATAGCAATCGTCTCTGGCAGCCGCAGAGCTCAAGGAAATGTAGTTCCAACTGGAATTGGTTTCCCCGAGAGTGCCGCCGCCGATATGGAAAATCTTTATATCAATCAGCTTTTTGCCGTGCGAAATATAGTATTTCGGCGTTTTGAAGCGGCCGGCATACTTATTCCAATAGGTGTTAAGGAGATCTGCCGTAAGCTTGGCATCTTCGTCGGTGATATTGTGCTGGTTATTCGCATTGGTCTTTGTGTAGTGAATAACGAAGTGTCCGCTGGAATATTTCTTCGGCAGCGGCGGAATCGCGTCGACAACTAACATTTCGATTTCGCATCGCGTCGTGTCTGAAACGGCGGGATTCTGCAATGCCGCAAATAATAACCCAATCTGCTCCTCTCGACAGAAAACCCCCGATGTGGTCGTTTCATCAGTCGAGGACCAAAACGGCGGGAAGAGCAGCCGGGCCAGCGCGATGACATCCGCATCGGTCCGCGGTATGTCATCATTGTCACCGAATTGTTTCAGGAACTCCTCCTGAGACAAGACATTGATACTGAGTCCTGCTTTCTCGAACTGGAACTCATACGCTCCTACGGCCATGGGAATAATAAGTAAGATGACAGCTATGAAAAAACTGAAATATGGAGAAATACTCTTGAGGTGAATGCGTGTCGGTGTGTTGTTCATCTGACTGCGACCTCCTCTTCGCTAGCTTCTGGTTACCGGGATTGAGACCGAGAACCATCCCTTCCGGAAAAAGCGCCAAATCCGAAGCAACACTCAGTCTGGATCTACTGAAATCTTAAATGACTGGGGAGCCGGAATCAAGACTGCCGGCTTTCCCCCGACCGGCGGATCACGCTGAAGTTGGTGCGAGATCCAGCGCTGTGAGCTTTTTCAATACGGAACGTGAGAACGCTCGTCCTCCAATCCTGCCATTAAGAATCGCCTGATGCATGAGGTTGGATCGCGAGGCATCTGAGTCCCTTGGAGTGGCTCAGTATGACCCGAACATGGGTGGCTCAATGAGGGTGGCTATTGATAGATGTCATGGAGCAGACACGAGGACGCGGCGACATGGAGACGCGGTGAAGAGGGCCGGTTAGGTTCTCCGCATCACCCCTCCCAGCGTCCCCGCGTTCATGAAGACTGACTGGCTGCGAGATTGGAATAGGAGCAAGGGCTCATAGCCTTTCTTCTCGTCGCGGGCAGCTGAAGGTGGGGTTGCGAGAGGAGGAGAATCGCAGTTCCATAGTGATGTGAATGTTCTCGTGAAAGGGAGCAATCAGGACACGCTCCTGGAGCTCCTTCCTATTTTGACGCACAAGGTGAATCGGCACAGAAAACGACGAACCTGAAAAATCGAGTCGTGCGTGATCAGGTCCCCACAACGCCGACACTACAGGAGGCGCCTCAAACCCAGTTCATCCGGCTTCTTACGGATATGGTAGATCAGCTCGTCAACATGCTGTGTAGAAACGACGGCCAAAAGAGGGATTCAACATCAGCCTTGACGATACGTAGCAGATATACCTATAGTCAGTATTGAAGTGACCTCTCCGCAGCGGCAAACCGGCAGCGCAGGCATGCGCGCCGGAGAAAGGAATCTGTCAGATGAATGTCGT
>CAIWXX010000057.1 GCA_903916735.1 uncultured Acidobacteriota bacterium | reverse complement strand
GGAACTCTTGAAGGAGGTGTACGCGGGGACGAAATTCAGAGATGGTTTGATGGAGAAGAAACGCAAGGAGGGAGTGCTTGCCGCCTAAGCGCGTTTACACACCCCTTGACGGAACCTCGTCTGCATATTTGTTGGTGTCGCAGGGATTACCACATTTTTGTCAATAAAGCGCACGCAGGCTGAAGAGGCGCTGCGGGATAGCGAGGGAAAATACCGCAGGATTGTGGATACAGCGATTGAGGGCATTATATCTATGGACAGCGATGCCCGGATGACATTTATCAACCCGCAAATGGCATCAATGCTTGGATATACTATTGAAGAAATGCTCGGACAAAAGTTAGAATTATTCCTGGCCGCAGATCAATTAAGTGATCACCATGAGCAGATGAAAATTAGGGCGCAGGGCGAAAACGCTGTTTATGAACGGTGTTTTAGGAAAAAAGATGGCGGCAATCTTTGGGTTCTGATTTCAGCAAATGCAATCATTGATTCTGAGGGTAAATTAGCAGGGTCTTTTGGAATGCTCACCGATATCACCGAGCGCAAGCGGGCCGAGGAGTCACTGGTGAAGTTGGCAGAAAAATTTCGCCTGATCACAGAAAACATGGTGGATTGTGTCGCTTTGATGGATGCGAGCGGAACATATCAATACACGACGCCGTCCTACAGAGAAACCCTGGGATATGATCCGGAGGAGATGATTGGTATTAAAGGATTTAGCCTCATTCATCCGGATGATGTGGAACTGGTTTTCAAGCTTTACATTGAAAGTATTGAGCAAGGTTTGCGCGAAATAAGCTATGAAACTAGGCTCCGCCACAAAGATGGACACTATGTACCCATAGAGATCAGAGTGCGTTCCTTAAATGATCAGCAGGGAAAAATTATCGGAGGCGTCCTTGCCGCACGGGATATAACCAAGCGACTGCAATTGGAGCAGGAGCGCCAGGTGGCCGAGGAGGAGTCACGTAGATTGGCATCCGTTGTCCTGCACAGTCGGGAACTCGTAAATCTGGCAACACCCAACGGTACGATGTTCTTTCTGAACGATGCCGGGAAGAAGATGCTTGGTATTCCCGAAGAGGACGTTGCCCAAACCAATATCATGCAAGTTATACCAGAGAATCTTCGTGATAAAGTTCGACAGGAGGTGCTGCCCGCAATTAGTATGGATGGCTTCTGGGAAGGGGATCTTCAATACCTGAACCTCAAAACAGGTGTGCTGACCGACGTGCATGCGATAACGTACAAGATCACCGATCCAAATACAGGTGAGCTTCAATTCATGGCCAACGTCTCATTGGACATCACCGCCCGCAAAAAAGCCGAGGAGGCGCAGCGAATCCTGGAAGAACGCCTGCAACAAGCAGATAAGATGGAAGCCATCGGCACATTGGCTGGCGGCATCGCCCATGACTTCAATAATTTGCTTATGGGGATACAAGGCTATGCATCCATGATTTTGCTGAATCTTGATACATCTAATCCCAATTACGAAAGACTCAAACGTATTGAACAGCAAGTGCAAAGCGGAGCGGATTTAACCTCGCAATTGCTGGGATTTGCCCGCGGGGGAAGATATGAAGTAAAGCCCACCAATATG
Organism: uncultured Acidobacteriota bacterium; assembly: GCA_903916735.1. Classification (GTDB taxonomy): domain Bacteria; phylum Acidobacteriota; class CAIWXX01; order CAIWXX01; family CAIWXX01; genus CAIWXX01. The sequence goes on along the minus strand of CAIWXX010000057.1, from coordinate 27,102 downwards.
AACGAAATCATTGAAAAGACCTCCTCCATGTTCGGCAGAACAAAAAAGGAAATCTCCATTAATCGTAAATCCGCGAAAGACCTCTGGAACGTGGAAGTTGATAGAGGACAGATGGAACAGGTATTTCTGAATCTGTATGTTAACGCCTGGCAGGCCATGCCCGGAGGCGGGGATATCTATCTGGAAACACAGAATGCTCTCTTGAATGATGAACAAACGCTACCCTACTCAGTAAACCCGGGTAAATATGTAAAAATAACAATCACCGATACCGGCAAAGGAATGGATGAAAAGACCAAAGAGAGAATATTCGATCCATTTTTCACAACGAAGGAAATGGGCAGAGGAACAGGTTTAGGGTTGGCTACAGTCTATGGGATCATTAAAGGTCATCATGGCATGATCAATGTGTATAGCGAACCTGCCCATGGAACAACATTCACCATCTATTTACCCGCTACAGATAAGGAAATATCAAAAGAAAAGGCGCCAACTGAAGAAATTGTAACAGGCACGGAGACAATCCTGCTGGTGGAAGATGAGAAGATGGTCATGGAAGTCAACAAGGAACTTCTGGAGTCTATGGGATACACGGTCTATGTGGCAGGCAGCGGTCAGGAGGGCATTGCTGTTTACATGGAGAAAAGAGACAAAATTGACCTGATCGTTCTGGATATGATCATGCCGGGAATATCGGGTTCAGAGACTTTCGATCGCCTCCGTAAGATCAATCCGAATATCAAGGTTCTACTATCGAGTGGATACAGCCTCAACGGAAAAGCCCAGGAAATCATGGATCGCGGCTGCAACGGTTTCCTCCAAAAGCCCTTTAAGCTGGAAGAACTATCGAGTAAGGTAAGGGAGATGCTGAACTAGTGGGTGGGACCGTGTCTTTATATTTTACATTTCTTTTTCTCGATGCTGTTGAAAAGGGAACTGATCAGCTGCGATCCGTAGATATTGTCGTGGAAACTCGGGCTCAATATCTCCACATAAAAGTTACAGCGATTCCAGGAATGCGAGCACTTCGTCAGGGGGACGGTAGGGCATTGGGTTTGTTTCAGGCGTGGCGCATTTTTCGAGTGCTTGGCGTTTCATTTCCAAATCAGCTTCGACATATTGATGGGTCATGTTGACCGATTCGTGACCGAGCCAGACCTGGATTGTGGTGAGATCCACCCCGGACTGAAGCAGTTTCATGCCCATTGAATGACGAAACGTGTGAGGGGAAATTGCTGTCTTGGTTAGCAGGGGCCGGACCTTTGTCGTTTTCTCGACCGTTCGGCGCAGGATGTGGATCACGCCATACCGGGTGAGTGGGCGTGCCCGCGCGTTGACGAAGATCGGAGCCTGGGAATCGGTGATAATTTTACGTTCGTTGATGAGTGACTTGAGAACCTCAGCAGTATCTTTCGCCAAAGGGACCGTACGTTCTTTGGATCCCTTTCCGCGGAGTAGAACCTGTGGCGGCCAGGATATTTGGATATCGACTGGGGTGACAGCGATTGCCTCGGAGACCCGCGCTCCGGTTCGGGCCAGAAAGAGGAGGAGCGCATGGTCGCGCCGGCCCTGGATGGTTGTGCGATCTGGCGTGGCAATGATCGCGTTGAGATCTTCAGGAGGAAGATAGCCGACAAGGCGCTTTGTGGTCCTCTTGCCTTGGATACCAAGCACGCGGCTCGTAAGTCCCATTGTAGTAGGATCAGTAAATGCAACATGCTGGAAGAAGGAGTGGATAGCCGCGAGGCGGACCTTGCGCGTACGAACGCTGTTCTTGCGTTCCTGCTCAAGATGGTCAAGAAACGCAAGTATGACGTCACGGTTGAGGTCCTCGATCGACAGGCGGCTTACCGGCCTATCTCTTTGAGTTTAGCGGCGAAGACAAGAAGGAGCCGTAGAGTATCGCGGTAGGAGGCTACCGTCGCAGGGCTTGCTAGTCGCTGGGCTACGAGGCGCCGGCGAAAGAAGGAGACGATGAAGTCAGCCAAAGTCGAGTTCGGATCTCTACTCATAACGAGTCCTTCTCCTGGAGGGGTGGCCGATTGTAGAGTCCAGCTGCCATACCCAACAATTCCGCCGTTGCCTTGAGGTAATAGGCGGTGTCGCTATAGTGAGCATGTCCCATGTAGGTGGCGAGAGCGGGGAGCATGGCTTGAACATCCAAACCGGCCTTGTACCAGGAAACCAAACCCGATCAACCGTGAGCTATTCGTTGAGGCGAATCGAAGCAAGTAACGCAACTCCGGCAGCCATCTTGATTCCGGCGCCGATCGTCAAATAAAGCGGCGGCGAAAAGTAGAGTCTTTTCAAGAGATCCAGGCTCTGATCGGGAATCATGATGTAGAGAGCGCCATAGAGGATCATCCCGAGCGAGATGATAAACCAGAAGCCGCGCGCTCGATGGTGCCAACAGAAGGTGAGAAGCAGGATTCCCCATGCCAGGATGTACCCGCCGATCTTTTGAACCTTCGAATAATCATCTCGTTGTGCATACTGCCTCAGGCTCTCAACGTACTCAGGCATCATATGAGGCCGCAGTAATTCGCGCAGGCCGATGGCGATAAGACTCAGTCCAAGAAGTGCGACCACAATCAATGCGGTTATCCGCTGTCGCTTTTTTGCCATGGCAAAAATATATCACAGATTGCCGGAGGGGAATAACATTCGTATCGCGACTTTTGCCTTCAAATGAGATTCCTCTTTCCCCACCGCAAATGCGGAGGCGTGAGGGAGCGATGGTTTTCAAAGCCGGCTTGTTTGGTTGCTGCTATGCCGCGTTAGGAGACGACTCCCGTGGCAAGAGGAGGGGGTTCCCATCCCGGCAGCCGAGTGCATGCGCCGCTGAATTGCCGGCGGAAAGCGAGAAAACGAAGATCAGTATCGCGACTAGTCCCTGTATTTCAGAGTCGGATATTGAAGTATTTTTCTTTCCGGTGAAGGACTACCTTATCTTCCATTCCAGAATGCCGGCTGAAAATTCATCCTCCAGTTGAATCTCCAAGCGAATGGCATCAGTCTGAACGGGCTCAAAACGTACGACATTATATCGATCCTTTTCCATGCCATAAGGGCTGGGATTTTTTGCCGGGAGCCACTGATCTCCAGATTGATAGAGCATCCGCCACGACTTGGGCACACGGCATTCCCCTTCTTCATCTCGATCGTCGAACCAGTAGACGGAAATCTCTGATATGAGAGCTTTTTCCTTGAAGTTGTATTGAACCCATTCCAACGTTTCCTTCTTTGGCCACCAGTTGAAGTTCGGGGTCGAAGGATCATTCGAGCTCGTCGGTTCAACCTGATCGTTGAGAGATGTAACGAGTTTGCCACCCGATGAGGTGGCGGCGCTTGTCGACGCCAGAGTGGGTGCGGGAGTGGGCCGTGCCTTGTCCGCGGTTCGAGCGAGCCAGACGGCCATCTCGCCCTTCCCCCGGTGAGCCCAGGCATAGTAGGGGATCAGTGTCAGGGGCTGTTTTGCAGTCGCGATTTTCTTGTTTTGCATTCGGAGAGCTTCGCCCTCTCCGGTGATTGTCACGACACCGTTGAAGAGCTCGGGATGGAACGTACTTGAGAGCTGCGTTTGATCGGCGAGGACGAGGTTAAGAGCCCGACCGCCGTTGTCGGCCCATTCAGCGCAGAAGACGATCGGTCCCTTTTCGATGGCCACCCGGCCGCGGTCATCCTTGACGGCTTCATTGGCCAGCACGCGATGAATGGGCATGGGAAGCGTCAATGTCACCGTGTCGTTTTTTCTCCATTCACGATCAATGACGGCAAAGCCCTTTTCGATTATCAAGGGTCGTTCTTTGCCGTTCAGCGAAAGCCGGGGCCTGGCCACATCGCTTTCCATATAGCGATCCAGATCAGTGGGGAGGGGTTTCCCCTGCGCCCACCCCGGGATTCGCAGATAAATCATAAAACGGGAGACTTGTTCCGGCATGATGCGGAGCTCGATTTCTCCCTTCCATGGATACTCGGTCTTTTGTTCCATCTGAATATCTTGTCCTGGAAGTCTGATGCCGGCTGTTCCTGTCGCGTAGAGGTTGACATAGATTCCATTGCCCGCTGTCGCGTAAGCATAACCGGGGATCGATGGGATGAAGCGAGCGATGTTGGAGGGGCAACATGCACAGGAAAACCACAGTGAACGTTCATGCTGGCCGTAGGAAGCCAGTGGATTGGGATAAAAGAACCGATCGCCGGAAAGGCCATATCCGGAAAGTGCGCCGTTATAAAGGATCCATTCAAGCACGTCGATGTACTTTGCATCGCCGTGCAGAAGAAACATACGATGGTTCCACATGGCGTTTGCGACGGAAGCGCATGTTTCCGCATAGGCGCTTGCGTTGGGCAGATCGTATTCCGGCCCGAATCCTTCCCATGCCCCTGACGATCCAATCCCGCCTGTCAGGTAGAGCTTCTTGCCGACGACGTTTTCCCATAGGCGGTCGATCGCTTGAATATAACTCTTGTCTCCGGTCAGCGCCGCGACATCAGCCATGCCGGCATACATATATGCGGCCCGCACGGCGTGGCCGACCGCTTCTGTCTGCTGAAGTACCGGGATGTGATCCTGAGAATATTCGCCATAGAGCTTATGGCCGCTCGCGTTGCCGCGTTCGTCCAGGAAAAATTTGGCGAGCTCCAGATATTTATTATTGCCTGTGATCCGATAGAGCTTGGCCAATCCCATTTCAATCACCTGGTGGCCTGGAACATCGCGGCGCTTGCCCGGCCCGAATTCGCCAACCAGGAAATCGGCATTTTTCAGAGCGACATTCAGCAGTGTTCGCTTGCCGGTCGCCCTGTAATGAGCAGATGCCGATTCATAAAGATGGCCGGCATCGTAGAGCTCGTGACTCATGTACTCATTGGAAAACCGTTCCTTCCCCGACATCTCAGGCGGATGATCCGGGTCAATGGTGCGGGCTGTGTAAAGGTAGCCGTCCTTTTCCTGTGCCGCAGCGATCTTGGTAATGAGGCCATCGATGTAGGCATCGAGTGCCGGATCGGGGTGGATCGCCAATGAATAGGATGCGCCTTCGATGATCTTATAAACATCGGAATCATCAAAAGGATATTTTGTGCAGAACGATCCTTCGGCCAGGCCCGCCGCAATCTCGAAATTCTTGATCCGGCCGGTTTCTTCGCATTGTTTGAATGCGAAGGGAATGGTCACCGTTCGATTGATCTCCAGCCTTGGCGCCCAGAAATGATCGGCAAAATGAACGTGAGTGAATGAAACCGGCTGCACGGGGTAGTCCTTGGATCCCGTTCCTGCCTGTGCATGGAGGAGCGCACACGCATGAGAAATGAAAAAAAATATAAGCGTCATCTTTCTGATCATGTTCTTATCCCCCCGTTCGGCAGAATTGATATTGATTTTCTTCATGCTGTTGCTGATCGGCATAATATGTTGATCAATCGCCGATGATTCTTATTCATATTCCCCGCTCAATTATTTCACACCTGCAGATGGATGTGATTTTGTGGCGACTGTGATGAGGCGAACGCCATAGAGGCCACCGACAATGTTCTGAGGCCTGGACTTGTTGGTCACGATGACCTTAGCCTTGCCGAGCGTCAGGGTTTCCGGAAGCATGTATATCACATCGAAGAAGTGGCCGGGACTATTGTCCGGCAGAGTCTGTGTGGCGATGACCTGGCCATCGACGATGATGTCAAAGCTGCGCGAGCCCCGGTCATTGCCCCAGTAGGTTGCGATGAGCACAACCGGCTGGTCGGGAGGAGTTTTCATTTCGAAAGAGAACCAACCATCATTGACGCCGCGTGACTTGCGCCAGAAGAACTCACCCGGTTCGGTTTTTTCTCCTTGCGGCTTGTGATCACGCTCGGGTTGCATTTTCCCGGGCTGGAAGAAATCGATGGTGTTGGCGTCCTGCTGTTTACTCGGGTTCCTTTTGTTGCCATTCTGAGTTTGTGAATGTATCGAAATAGACCGTGTAACGGCGGTCGTGGATTCCGAAGAGAGGCACGAGCTCGATGTTGCGCGGCTTGCCGCCGCCGGTCGTCTTGAATGGGAGTGGCGTCCCCGTCGTCGGCTGCATCCATGCTGCTGGAGTTTGGTAGTCACTGACCAGAGGACCGGGACATAATCAGGGCGAGCAGCAGCCGGTTCATCTCTGCCTATTTCTTGATGTCGAACCGATACACTGTCTGCTGGCGGTAGGTCGCTCCGGGATTGAGGATTGTGCTGGGGAATTCGGGATGATTAGGCGAATCTGGATAGTGTTGGGCTTCGAGACAGAATCCACCATTTTTTGGATAAACCAAGCCACACTTGCCCTTGATTGATCCATCGAGAAAATTGCCGGTGTAGAATTGCAGGCCTGGTTCGGTGGTCCATACTTCCATGAGACGGGCGCTTGTCGGGTCATAAACCCGCGCCGCCATTTGCAGCCCATAGGCTTTGCGTGTCAGCACAAAGTTGTGGTCATATCCGCCTTCAACCTTGGAGATCTCGGCGCCGATCGTCTTTGGTTTGGTGAAATCGAAAGGGGTGCCGGAGACTTTCCTGATTTCGCCCGTCGGAATCAGCGATGCATCCACAACCGTATAAGCATCAGCGTTCAACATCACTTCATGATCCAGAATTGTGCCCTTTCCAGCACCGGCAAGATTGAAATAGCTGTGGTGTGTCAGATTCACTGGTGTGGGCCTGTCAGCGGTGGCGGCATAATCGATTTTCAGCTCATTCATGGGAGTCAACAGGTAGACTACTGTGATATTCAGATTGCCCGGGTACCCTTCTTCGCCGTCCTTGCTGAGGTAGTTCAGTTTCAGCCCGACCCCTTCAGGCGATCTGACTTCAGATGCACTCCACACAACCTTGTCATATCCCTTGATTCCACCATGGAGGTGATTGCCGTTATTGTTGGTGGCCAGCGAGTATGCTTTTCCATCCAATGTGAATTTGCCTTTTGCGATGCGATTGCCATAACGGCCGATCAGCGCGCCGAAATAGGGGTCGCCTGCCAGATACTCTTTCAGATTGTCGAACCCAAGAACGATGTCTCCGAGCCGGCCGCTTCCGTCAGGAACCATTAGCTCGGTGACGATGCCCCCATAGTTCGTGATTTTCACGGTCATGCCATTGGCATTTTTGAGAGTATACAGATTCACGGTCCGGCCATCAGGAGTATGGCCGAATTCTTCCTTTGTGATTTCCATGGCACCTTTGTTCTCTTTCGATGTTGAACGAGCGGATAGGGTGACGCCGGTGGCGAGAATCAATGTGATGGCCAGAAAAACTCCGAAAATTTTGCGATCTCTATTTCTCATGGGCACCTCAGTTTTGATTTTGGGTGATACAAACGGCCACGGGTTTTTAGTTTTTTGAATCCTGCTTCGGGCTTTGAGGATAGAACTTGGCGCAGTAGAAAGCACGCCCCTCTTTCCATCGTGGATACTCAAAAGCCGACTCCGAGATTTCATGGCCTGTCCCGGTATCACCAACAACCCCTCGCATCGAATCAGTCCCGAAATCAAGGCCGATAACATAATCGTCAACGGCAGTTTTCATCGTTCTTTTCATCGCGGAGATAATAGGCAAGGTTTTCCTTGGTTATAATATCGATGGGCATCATGACACTGGGCTCCACTGTTTCTCCGAGAACCGACCAGCGATAGAGCGCGAAAATGCCCTGGTACCCTTGCATCTCGGGCCTCGGGTTGATAAGGAAATCAATCCAGCCCTCATTCATGTAGCGGATATTTTCGGGAATTAAGTCATACCCAATGATAAAGATATTTTTTTGTTGCTGACGCCGTCGCAAAAATTCCGATGCGTCGAATGTCGCTGCATTCGTCACGAAGACGCCTTTCAGATCCGGGTGAGCTTTGAGAAGTGCGGAAAAGACTCTTTGATATGATTCAGTCTTCCTCGCCCCATCGACCACATTCTCGATACAGGTTATTCCGGGCTTGCCGGCAAAATAGGATCGAAAACCACGCGCCCGCTCCAGCAGGTGAAAATCTGTCGGAGATAACTGGAATATTCCGATTTTTCCTGTTCCTCCAGCCAGAAGCTCGGAGAGCTTGGCCGATAAAACACCGCTTTGATAAGAGTCCTGAATGATGTTGGATATCGGAAAAGTGTTGGGCAAACTGGAATCAAAAAACACGTATGGATAGTGTTCGGGGAGGCGCAATATGAATTCTCTGGTCCAGCCGGGTATGACAGGCGCCACTAAGAGCCCATCGGGCAATTCACCAAGAACCTGCCGGCAGAGACCATCGAACGAGCTTTTGGCTGTTGCGTATTTATCGAAAAAATAATAGTCAACCTGAATCCCATGAGTCCGCAGCTCCTCAGCGGCCTTCTCAATACCACGCAGTGGCAACTGCCAGAAGCGACTGTCCTGGCTTGGGTGAGGCATGAGGACGCCGAAACGATAGAGCTTTGATCGGGATAGCCGGCTGGCAAAAATATTTGGGCGGTATCCTGTTTCTTCGATGATCCGCTGGACTCTTTTCTTGGTCTCTTCTGAGACGCGACCTCGATTATGAACAACGCGATCAACCGTGCCGATAGAAACTCCAGCCAGCCGGGCGATCTCCATTATCGAAACCGAGTTGGGCGCTCCCTGAGTTGAAAATGGATGGGGCGTCGGGGATTTCCGGCCCGATCGGCTGTTTGCCGGAGTCTTTTTTCTCTTCATGTTAACGTTAACGCAAATCCTACCGATCCTGGTTGCTCTTGTCAAGCAAATTAAGGAGAAGCCTTTGGAAAGGCGCCGCCGGCAATGCATTCCATTTCAGTTTCGGATATTGCTCTTCTGCTCACAAAGCGGTCCGCTCGAGAATTCAGGATCTTTGTTGGTAGTTGAATTTGAGGATGTTTCATGTGGGGATGATATGCGTTGATGCCGGATGCGTCAATTTGTCACTCTCTTCAAAGTAAGTTGTCGCGATGCTGGTCTATAGAGGTGATGCTCAGAAATGTATTGCGCTACTCGCAAGCCGGTGTCGCGAGCGATGGATCGCCCGCTTTCGACCTTCTCGCGGATCCGCGTGCTGCTCAATGGCGAAAGAAAAGGCCCCTCACTGCCATCGCCTCGCCGCGGGATAGCGACGATTGATGCGAGCGCTTTCAACCGAGGGAATGAAAGCCACTGATGTGTTTCTTTCATGGCATCAGCGCCGATGACGAGCGAAAACGCACATTGTGGATGCTCTTTCTTGAGTTTCTGCAAAGTGCGCACGGTTCTGCTGACTCCTCCGATGCGACGTTCTATGTCAAGAACGCGCACAGGCAGCCCTGAAAAAACCAGCCTACACATCTCGAATCTGTACCCGAACGCGGCCAACTTCTTCCCAAAGGCATGCCGGTAACAGGGCACAACCCAGACTTCATCATAGTGCTGCGAGAGCAGATAACGGCAGATGGCGCGGTGCCCCAGATGAGGTGGATTGAAGCTGCCACCAAATACAGCGACACGTTGAGGCGCTTTGTTCGACCCTCTTTCCTTTGTCGCGATCGAATCGGAAATCACGTGACCATTCTATCATTATGAGCAACGCCGATCGATGTGAGGAACCGACCGTCATTCGGTTCAGGATGACAAAAGGGTCGAGCGGAATCATGTCGGAGTCACCTGCGATCGGCGTACAGAGACTCCCGGGTGTGCTCGAAGAACAAGAGTCAAGCAACGCGTTAAAGGCTCGGATTTCGCAAACTGATGAGAGGGAGGGTACACATAGCCATGGGATGCCGCACTCGGCCCTGGATTCCCCTGCAATGAAAAAGCGGTCAGCGACCAGCCCAAATGGCTGATTGCTGACCGCTGCTAGCTATCGACTGGGCGACTCCTACGATCGCCACCCCTGCAGGATCTTCATGTAGTTTGCACGTTCGAAGGCCGCTGGGTTCGCGCTTTTTTGCAGGTTCATGCATCCCTGCATCTCTTTCAGCGAATTATACTCGTGATCTTCCAGCCAGGATTTCATGCCGTCGAGCACCACTTTCAGGTATTCTGGTCCGTTCTGCAACAGAGCTGAGACCATCTGGACAGCGTGTGCTCCGCACATGACGGCCTTGATGGCATCGACGGCCGTATGAACACCGCCACTCACGGCGAGCGATGCTTTGATACGGCCCGAGAGCACTGCCAGCCATCGGAGCCGCAAGCGGAGCTCTGCCGATGTCGATAAGGCGAGAGTCGGGAGTGGCGTGAGTTTTTCGATATCGATATCGGGCTGGTAGAAGCGGTTGAAGATCACGATTCCGTCGACGCCGGCCTGGTCGAGCTCGCGCCCGAAATGGGTGAGTGCTGTGTAAAAGGGCGAGAGTTTGATCGCCACCGGAAGCTTGACGGCATGTTTGACGCCCTGAAGGACTTCGATCGCGCGTCCTTCGACGGCACTGCAGGTTTCGAGAGGATCCGTTGCAAGGTAGTAGACATTGAGTTCCAGTGCATCGGCGCCGGCCTGCTGGATCTTCTTGGCGTAATTCACCCAGCCGCTCGATGTCACTCCGTTCAGTGATGCGATGACGGGTATCGACACCGTTTTCTTGATGTGGCCGATCAGTTCCAGGTATTCTTCGGGTCCGAGATGGTACTCATTGGGTTTTGGGAAATAGGAGAGGGATTCGGCGTAGGCTTCCGATCCCACTTCCATCTGGTGGATCATATTCGTTTCTTCCATCGTGATCTGTTCTTCGAAGAGCGAATGCATCACGATGGCTGCTGCGCCGGCGTCTTCCAGCCGTTTCACGATATCCAGGTTTCCCGCCATGGGAGCAGCCCCGGGCATCAAAGGGTGCGGAAGTTGGAAACCAAGATAGTTGGTCGAAAGATCCATCTGATTTCCCTCCTGGCAAATGCGAGATTAGGTTTGGTTCTTGAGTGAAGCGAGTTGTTCATAGTACTGGAAGCGCTTAGTTGTTTCTTCCTGGGCGGTTTTCAGCAGCATCTTGGCGCGCTCAGGATCCATTGTTTGAAGCATCCGGAAGCGGGTTTCGTTGTAGATGTATTTCTCGAGTTCCACTTTCGGGGCTCCGCAATCCAGCTTGAGCGGGTTCTCGCCCACGGCTGCGAGTCTCGGATCGTACCGGAAGAGCGGCCATGACCCTGATTCGACCGCCAGCCTCTGCTGTTCGCACCCCTGAGCCAGGTCGTAGCCGTGCGCGATGCAGTGGCTGTACGCGATGATGATTGATGTTCCAGGGTAGGAATCGGCTTCCTGGAAGGCCTTTACGGTCTGTGCGTCTTTCGCACCGAAGGCAACCCGGGCGACATAGACGCTGCGGTAGGCCATGGCGAGCATTCCCAGGTCCTTCTTTGGAATCGCCTTTCCACCCATTGCGAATTTTGCAACGGCGCCGATCGGCGTGGCTTTGGATTGCTGGCCGCCGGTGTTTGAATAGACCTCGGTATCGAGCACGAGCACATTCACATTACGTCCCATGGCGAGGACGTGATCGAGCCCACCGTAGCCGATATCGTAGGCCCATCCATCGCCACCGACAATCCAGATGCTCTTCTTGACGAGGTAGTCGGCGAGTATTTCCAGCCGCCGCGCTTCGGGTGTCTTGAGAGAGGCCAACTTTTTCTTCAGGAGCGCGACCCGTTCCCGCTGTGCGTTGATTCCGGCTTCCTCTGTCTGGTCGGCTTTGAGCAGCGCTTCGACCAGTTCGCCGCCGATTGAGGAGCTCAGCATGGCCAGGAGCTCGCACGCCTGTTCTGCGTGCTTATCCACAGCCAGGCGAAATCCAAAACCAAACTCGGCGTTGTCTTCAAACAGCGAGTTGGACCATGCCGGCCCTCGTCCATCACGGTTCTGCGCATAGGGCGTGTTCGGCAGGTTGCCGCCGTAGATTGACGAGCAGCCTGTTGCGTTGGCAATCAGAGAGCGGTCGCCGAAGAGCTGCGTGAGAAGCTTCACGTACGGGGTTTCGCCGCAGCCGGCGCAGGCGCCTGAATATTCGAAGAGCGGTTGTAGGAACATCGCACCCTTCACGTCCAGCTTTAGCTTCGTACGATCGAATTCCGGGATGTTGAGGAAGAAGTCGTAGTTGGCGCGTTCCGTTTCGCGCAACAGCGTCTGCGGCGCCATGTTGATCGCTTTGTGTGCCGGGTTCTTTTTGTCTTTACCGGGACAGACGACGACGCAGAGCGTGCACCCGGTGCAATCCTCTGGAGCAACCTGCACGGTGAATTTGTACCCTTTGAGCTCGGCGGACTTGAAGTCGGTAGACTTGAATGTTGCTGGAGCGCCGTTCAGTTGCGCAGCTTCGTAAATCTTGGGTCGGATGGTTGCATGCGGGCAAACCAAAGCACATTTGTTGCACTGAAGGCAGATGGCCGGATCCCAGACGGGGATCTCGAGTGCGATGTTGCGCTTTTCCCACTTTGTTGTGCCTGTTGGCCATGTCCCATCGATCGGGAAAGCGCTGACGGGCAGTGTGTCGCCTTTGTTGGCCTGCATCACGGCCGTCACATTCTTGACGAATTCCGGAGCCTTGTCCGATACGATCGGCGGCATGCTCCGTTTCGCCGTGATCTTCTCGGGCACCTTGACTCGATAGAGGGAAGCCAGTGTGGCGTCAACGGCCTGGTAGTTTTTCTGGACGACTGCATCGCCCTTCTTCCCGTAGGTTTTCCTGATTGTCTCTTTGATCTTCTCGATGGCTTCCTCACGCGGCAGCACGCCGGAGATCGCGAAGAAACATGTCTGCATGATCGTGTTGATGCGGCCGCCCATGCCGGTACGCTTGGCCACATCGTAGGCGTCGATCACGTAGAATTGGAGCTTCTTATCGAGGATCTGCTGCTGAACTTCACGCGGTAGTTCATCCCAGATCTTATCCGGTTCGAACTGCGCGTTGAGGAGGAAGACGCCGCCGGGGACCGCATAGGAGAGGACGTCATACTTATCGAGGAAGACGTATTGATGACAGGCCACGAAGTTGGCTTTGGTCACGAGATACGTCGAACGAATCGGGCGCGGCCCAAATCGCAAATGCGAGATGGTGATTGTGCCGGCTTTCTTGGAATCGTAGACAAAGTACCCCTGCGCGTAGTTCGGGGTTTCCTCGCCGATGATTTTTATGGAATTCTTGTTGGCACCAACTGTTCCGTCGGCTCCCAGGCCGAAGAAAACGCCGCGAATGACATCCGATGGCTCGGTGTGGAATTCCGGATCCCAGGGGAGCGACAGGTGAGTCACATCGTCGATGATGCCGACCGTGAAGTGGTTGCGGGGCTGCGAGGATGAAAGGTTATCGTACACGGCCTTGGCCATGGCTGATGTGAACTCTTTTGAGGAAAGCCCAAAACGGCCGCCGACAACGATCGGGTCTTTCGTGAATGTGCTGATGCCTTGATCTTTGGCTTCGCGAAGGGCGGCGATGATATCCAGATAGAGAGGTTCACCGATCGCGCCGGGTTCCTTGGTGCGATCAAGCACGGCAATTGCAGTTGTGGTCTTGGGCAGCGCAGCAATAAAATCCTTTATCACGAATGGTCGATAGAGGCGAACCTTGACCATTCCGATCTTCTCGCCCTTGGCGACCATGTGATCGACAAGTTCATGTACCGTTTCGGCTCCAGAGCCCATCACGACAATGACCCGCTCCGCCTGCGGATGGCCGACGTAGTCAAAGAGCTTGTACTGGCGCCCGGCGATTTTCGCGAACGCGTCGAATGTCGCCTGAACGTGCCCCGGGCACGCCGTGTAAAATTGATTGATGGCCTCGCGCCCCTGGAAGAAGGCGTCCGGGTTCTGCGCGGTGCCGCGAAGAACAGGATGATCCGGTGTCAGAGCGCGCTCGCGATGAGCCTTGATCTGATCATCCGACATCATGGCTCGAAGATTGTCATCCGAAAGAATCTCGATCTTGGCGACTTCATGTGATGTACGGAATCCATCGAAGAAATGAAGGAACGGTATCCGGCTCGCGAGAGTTACCGAATGGGCAATACATGCGAAATCGTGTACTTCCTGTATCGAGCCCGATGCCAGCATGGCGAAGCCCGTCTGCCGGCACGCCATCACGTCCGAGTGGTCTCCAAAAATCGATAGCGCGTGCGTGGCAACCGTCCGCGCCGACACATGCATTGCGAATGCCGTCAATTCCCCTGCGATCTTGTACATGTTGGGGATCATGAGGAGCAATCCCTGGGATGCCGTGAAGGTTGTTGTAAGGGCGCCGGCCTGCAGTGCGCCGTGTACCGCGCCCGATGCGCCGCCTTCAGACTGCAATTCCGATACCTGGGGCACCGTTCCCCAGATGTTTTTCATCCCCTTCGCCGCCCATTCGTCGGAGAACTCTCCCATGGGAGAGGAAGGAGTGATCGGATAGATCGCGATGACCTCATTGATCCTGTAGGCTGATGATGCAGCAGCCTCGTTTCCATCCATTGTAAGAGTACGTGCCATTCCCTACGTCCTTTCTCGCTGCGATCCGTGGCCTTTCTCATATCGCCGTAAGCTCGCAGCGGCAAAAAAAAACAGGAAACAGTTTATTCCTGCTGCGCCTCCAGTGCAAGTGGCGGCGCTCTCTTGCATCATTCCATGCTTGTCTCAATTCCATCTCTCTGGGTGTTTCAGTTCTCAGATGAGGCGATTGATGTGACTTATCAATTCCCCGGTCAATCTGACTCGAATCCCAGCTCGGACAAAATGGACCTCCAGCTCCAGTTATCAAGACGGGAGGGCCGCTGCTTTCCGGCAATGTACACTCGATTTATGATGCCGGCCATAAGGTTGGTATTCGGATAGGCTGGAAATTTTTTGAGGCTGCTCAGGGTAAGGGGCTCAATCACCACCAAGAAATCGAACTGACGCTCGGCTTAGGCCATGGCATCATCTACTCGGCCGCTTGCCGAATGGGTCGATCCTGTCGTTGCCTGGGCCAATATGAGTGGGCAGGCGAAGGGGATGAGGAGCTCCGCGCTCCCCATCCCTTCCCTTGAAGGCCCAATAGGCGTGTGGGTTTCGGTCGGTGCTTAGAAAGAGTAGCGGAGCCCCATTCTCACGACCCGTGGGTACATCAGGTCCTGAACCTCGTTTGTAGTCGTTCTCTTCAGCCGCTCGGAGATGTAAAGCGGCGTGTTCTTGTTGAGGATATTGAAAATATCCAGATCCAGATTCACGTTTCCCTTGTCGCCGAGAGAAACTTCTTTGGAGAGCCTCAGATCCAATTCGACCATGTTGGGCAGCTTCCGGTCTCCAATCATTTGGGTTCTGACGTTCTTATAGGAGATCCCCGGATCCACGCCGGACTTCCTCTCATAATAGACGACCGGGAAGCCCTGACGGGAGATGAGGTTGGCGGATACGCTGACTCGGTAAGGCATCTGGTACATGCCGTTGGCCACGAATGTCCAGGCCGGCGTGCTGATCCAGGCATCTTTGCCGCTGTTGCTGGCAAGGCCTTCACCATCATGAATATTGGTTGGGTCCGAAATGCCGGCTGTGCCGTTGTAGTATCCGCGGTTCCGCTGCCAGTTGAAGGATGCGTTCATCATCCACTTGTTGCTCAGGCGTTTGGTGGCGAAAATTTCGAGTCCCTGGTACTTCCCGCTGTAGTCCTTCTGATTGGTGTACAACTGGTCGATCCCCGCACCTTCCAGGTCGGCCCGTTCAGCCTTCAATTGCCAATAGGGCATATTATAGGGAGTGCCATCCGGCATGACTCCGGTGATATTGCCGGCCAATTCGTAGTCGTTGTACATGTAAGGTCGGCTGGGGTTCTTGTAATCGGTCCCGACGATCCAGTTGAGATTCGAGGATTTCCGATAGATGAAGTTGGCACCGACCGAGAAGTTCTGCATGACCTCGCGCTCACCACCGAGGATAAATTCCGTCCGGTTGGGCGATGAGAGTTTCGAATCGACCACCGTCGTGGATCGGTTGGAGGTCGGGTCGAGAGGATCCACATAGTAGATGCCGTACGGTCCGTAGCCCCAGTCGATCTCGTTGTACTCTGCCAGATTGTTGCCGTTGAGGTCGGTCCAGAGATAATCGAGTTCACCGCAGTAGGTGACCGGAGACAGGCGCCAGATTGGGGCCACGGAAAGCTGGTCCGCATAACGCGAGAAGCTGCCCCTGATAATGGTCTTGCCGTCGCCCGTAATATCGTAGGTGGCGCCGAGTCGGGGCGAGAAGTTGTTCCAGGTGAACGGGGAATCCATCGCGCCGATGGTGATGGATGGGAGGATATCAGGGAAGGATGCATTGGCCGGCACGCTGACCGGCATCAACTTACCGTTCTGCTTGTCGAAACGGAATCCAAGATTGGCAGTCAGCCGTCCCTTGGTGAATGTGTCGCCGACCCAGAACGAGACATAGTTGTTGCGGGTCTTGGCGTGTGAGTCCCTGGTGATCCAGGCGATGCCGTTATAAGCATCGGCCACCACTTTGTCGCCCGGGTAGCGGGTTCCGGAATCGTTATCGAAGCGGCGGTACGAGAACCCGAACTTGAATTCATGGTTGCCGCCGAGACCACTCAGGAAGTAGTTCGACTCGACCGTGCCCTGATAGTTGGGCTGTTCAGAGAACGACTGGCTCCAGGAACCGTGCCAGATCCCGTCATCAGTCCGGTAGCGTTCTGCGGCCATGCCACCGTTAGGGTCGAGGTAATAGGTGCTTTTGAAGTACCCGAACTTGCCGTTGATATAGAAGTTGGGGTTAAGGACATAGGTCATTTCGACCTTGTGGAGGCCCGTCGGGCCGTACTGATTCGAGGTCGTTGCAGTCGGCCGCGTGGCGCCGGCATTCCGGCCTTTCTTGATCTTGTCACCACGGTAATAGAAATAGGTGAGTCCCATGGCCTCACTCAGCTGTGTATTCACTTTGAAGCTGATGTTTTCCAGCTGTGTATTGTCCGGCGCTCCGTTGACGGCGAGAGTCTGAATATCCTGCACACCGATGGCACCCCAGTACCACGCTTTTTCCTTGATGATCGGGCCGCCGACTTCGATTCCGTAGTCGCGAAGTTTGATGAGCTTGACCCGGTTGAATTCTGGATTCCACACATAGCCGTCCAGTACCTCGCTGCCGCCGTGATCGGGCGTGTGCAGATCCTTGGTGTTGTCGCTCTGCAGGCCTTCGCTCGTGATGATGAACCGCGCCGACCCCTTGGGGACGTCGCCGCCGCGCTTCGTCACGAAATTGATGCCCATGCCTCCGGTGGCCTGTGAGGGATCATTGCCGCCGGTAGTGACCTGGAGTTCCTCGAATGAGTCGAAATCGAAATAGGTTGTCGACGCACCCGCTGAAGCCATGTCCGTGATCGTGATGCCATCCATATTCCACATGGCGTTGCCGCGGCTGTTGTCCCCACGGCTCGTGAAATAGGACTGTTGCCCACCTTCGGAACCTGCTACGTTCACACGGTCGACGATGATGCCGGATATCATCGACAGCACGACCCACGGGTCGCGAGCCGTCGGGATATTGGCCAGGGTTTCGTTTGTCACGTTTTGCCCGACGCCGGTTTTTTTCGTGTCGAGGATCGGCTGTTCGGCAGTGACGGTGACCGTCTCAGACACGGTTGTCGGCTTCATAGTGATCTTCAGATTGACGGCGCCCCCGACCTGGACGGTGATCTGCTTCTGAAGGTAGCTTGTGAAACCATCGAGGGTGCATTCCAAATCATAGTCGCCTGGAGAAAGGCGAATATACCGAACTTCGCCGTTCATATTGCTTATCTGCACCATCGTGCCGATCAGATTCCCGGAGAGTGTCACGGTGACACCCGGCACCACGCCGCCGGTTTGATCCACGATCAAGCCGTAGATCTCGCCGGTGCTGGTCTGAGCCATCCCGGCGACCGGTGCCAACATCACGAAAACAGCCATAAGCAAGACGCATAACCTGAGTGACCTCATGATAAAAACCTCCTTTTGGAACTCATTTCACTCGAGAACCTCCTCGGAGCAATCTTCTCACCTGACTCCGGTGCTCCGGGGCCGGAGGGTGATATCGATCTTGTTGCTGTATATGAGACATTTTTTCCATGCGAGTGAAGTTCACTCGAAGGTGCCCTTTGCGAGAAGATCTCCATGACGCATGAGAACCTTTCCGCGTGAGATAACCGAATCGATCGTGAGTGAGTCCTTCTTTAATAGGACGATATCGGCATCGTATCCCGGCCTGATTTCTCCCTTCCGGCGGAGATGGAGAAGTTTCGCCGGATTGAGAGTGATGACGCGCAGCGCCGTTTCGAGCGGGATTTTCTCGATAAGGACGGCATCTCGTACCTCCTCCCAAAGGGATGTGACTCGACCAACCGTTAATCCCTTCAACATGCCTGAGGCATCGAAGTCGGGCATACTTCCCTGGCCGTCAGAACTGAAGGAGATCTGATTCACGTTGACGCCACTTTCCAGCATCTGCCTCAGCGCAGTGCTGCATTTGATCTCACCGTCATCAAGAAAGTGAGGGACCGTGGATGTAGTGAAATCCACGTAGCCCCCACGCTGAGCAAACCCGACGGCTGACTCGAACAGCTTCCTATTCCTGTTGATGTGCGTCGGTAGGAATTGCGATGACGGGATTTCAGTTTCCGCGATGATTCTTTCGAGAAATTGAAGCCCGCGTGGCCCATCACCGAGATGAACGTTGACGACTCCGGATTTGCCCGCAAGCATTCCGCCACGCCGCGCTTCTGCTGCAATACGCGAGATTTCATCGATCGATGGCTGTGACGACCGATGATCACTCAGTGCGATTTCCCCCACACCAATCACTTTGTCAATCAGAATCAGGTCCTTTTCGATGGAACCCGTGATTGTTTGAAGGGGAACACCGTAGGAGCCGCTGCATATGAATGTCGAGATACCCTCGGCTTCCAACCCTCGAGCCTTGGCAAGAAGTCCCGCCAGCGATCGTGTCGTGCCGTCTGTTCCAAGACATCCTACAATTGTGGTGATGCCGCCACGCACAGCGTCACTCACAAGCAGTTCAGGCGTCCGTGTATGAAACCCGCCTTCGCCACCACCTCCGGTAATATGCACGTGGCCGTCAATGAAGCCGGGGACCGCGATGAGACCGGTCCCGTCGATTGTTTCAGCGAGACTGAGGGGGAGTTCGATATGATCCTCAATGTGGGCTATTTTTTCGGCTGCGATCAGGATGTCCCGGACTCCCGATGATTGCGGAGTAACAGCTTCGGTGTTTTTAATAATGAGGAGCATAAAGCGATGGCTCAGTTCTGATTCGAAACAACGGCGCTTGGAGCAGGTGAGGCCCCTTTTGCCTGTCATTGCCGGCATGACCTCTTGCCCTCTGAGATTTCAACATCAATTAATGACGGTCCTCTTCGAATCTGAGATCGATGATATTATATATAATCGATATTATCAAGTATTTTTTTTACTGGCTTACCTTTCATTAAGCACTAGAAAAGGAACCAATTTCCTCTCCACCCAAGCTCCAATCACCCGCACTCGACAAAGGTGTTTGCTTGACTCCAGGATGGAGATAACGTAGTTTTGTCCTGGTGATATCGGATATGTGATATCGAAGGAGTGCATGATGGACGATCCGATGCCGGCTTTTGAGCACAAGCAGCTTTCGCAACTCATCGCTGAGCGACTGCGAACAGACATCATCGAAGGGCGGTTGAAGCCGGGTGATTGGCTGCGGCAGCAACAATTGGCTCGTGAATACAACAGCAGCCAGATGCCGGTTCGCGAGGCTCTGAAGCAACTGATATCGGATGGATTGGTGGAGCACGTTCCTTTTCGCGGGGCGCGTATCATAAAATTTACTCCAGAGGATGTCGATGATTTGTACACGTTGCGGGCCTACATGGAAGGCATGGCAGCCAAACGAGCCGCATCGAGCATCACACCCGATGAGCTGGTGGAGCTCGAACGGCTTCACATCCGCATGAGTCAGTGCGTCACGCCTCAGGAGATCCGTGAATACCGCGAATTGAACCGGCGATTTCATCTGCTTCTCTTCAGCGCCTGCCGGCGACCTCTTCTGGTGCGAATTCTCAATCAGCTCTGGGCCACTTTTCCGGTGATGCTCTGGAGCAGTTTCCCCAAAACCGCAGCCTGGTCACCTCCTGACCGGGAGCTGACCGATACGGAAGAGCACCAGGCCATCATCGATGCACTGAAGGCGCGTGATCCGGATTCGGTTGAACGCGCGGTTCGGCATCACATCGAGGAATCCGCTCGTGTCCTCACCAGGGTGGCCAATTCGGATTAGCAGTTCGGCGATAAGAAAACTCTACAAATGTAGCAAAAATATTTCATGCCCACTCAGCCGGCATGAAGGAATTCTTGATCGGCCGTCATCATGGAATTGGTCCCGAAGAAAGGATAGACTGGTCTTCTTTTGACCGCGCGATCATTCGCGCGGTTGGATTCAGGGAGCGTCCGTCATGAATGTCCTTATCCCGCTGATCGTCGGCATGGGGTTGCTCGTTCTGGCCGCGAGCACATACCCTTACATGCTCTGCCGCCTGCTTGGAGTCGACGATAAAAACCCCACGCCGGCTTATCGATTCCGTGACGGTCGCGACTACGTCCCAACAAGAACTCATGTTGTCTTCGCTCACCACTTCAGTGTGATTGCAGGCGCCGGGCCGATCGTGGGCCCGACCCTGGCACTCGTCTACGGCTGGGGCCCCGTCTGGCTGTGGATTATTCTCGGATGTGCGCTCTTCGGAGCCGTGCACGATATGACCGGCATGTTCGTTTCAATGCGCGAGGAGGGCCGGTCCATCGCGGACATGGCCCGCCGCAGCCTGGGTGGCTCGGGGTATCTTCTGTTTCTGGTTTTCCTGATCATGATCCTGACGCTGATTAACGCCATTTTTCTAAACCTTTCCTGCAAAGCTCTGACGGCTGCTTATCCGGCGACGATGCTGAAGCTCACTCCCGCAGATCATCTACTTCACACCTTCATGAGCAAGGACGGCGTCCTCATGGGAAGGATCGGCGGCATCGCCACAACGTCGGTGTTGATTATCACGGCCTTCGCGCCGCTCATCGGATGGCTCTTCTATAAGAAACATTGGCGGACGCTGCCGCTTTATGTACTGGCGATCGTCATCGGCATAGCGAGTGTTGCCGTTGGCTTTTCTTTCCCTGTGCTCCTGGATGAGGGCACGTGGCGCTATGTACTGTCCCTCTACATTTTCGCGGCTTGTTGGCTACCCGTCTGGCTGGTCCTTCAGCCGCGCGACTTCATCAATGTTCAGATTCTCTATGGGGGCGTGCTGGCACTCATGGCAGGCCTTATCTATCTTGGATTACACGGGCATGTCATGTCGGCTGATATGTTTTCGGTTGCGCAAGGAGCCCGGTTCAGCGGAGGCCCTATCTGGCCTTTCCTTTTTATCACTGTTGCCTGCGGCGCCATCAGCGGCTTCCACAGCATGGCCGTCACGGGGACGACCGTGAAGCAGATCACATCGGAGTCCGAAGTGAGACGCATTGGATATAACGCCATGATCCTCGAAGGCGTTCTGGCGTTGATGTCACTGCTGTTGCTCGCATCGGCGCTTCCAACAACCGAATATCTCAATATTGTCTTTCCCGCCACTCATGATGGCAATCCGATTCTGGCCTTCTCGATCGCCATGGGCTACATGCTCAACAACATGACTGGTTTGAAGGTTGCGATCGGGGCCGTTCTGGGAATCCTTGTGCTGGAAGGTTTTGTCTTGACGACTCTCGACACAGCCGTTCGCCTCTGTCGCTATATGCTTGAGGAATTCTGGTCCTTCGTCTTCATAGGTAAACAACCGGCTCTCTTGAGAAATGCGTTTTTCAATACAGCAGTGTCGGTTGGCCTGATGCTGTTCTTTGCGTTGAATTCGACGATCATGTCTGCCTGGAAGGTCTTCGGCGCCGGCAACCAGTTGATCGCAGCGCTGGCGATGACCATTGTGAGCGTCTGGTTGCTGCAGCGGGCTCGTTCCTATTGGTTCGCTCTGATCCCGGCCATCGTCATGACGGTGACGACTTTCGCCACTCTGATGATCTCACTCAAGCACTATCTCGCACCATCGGGATCCGGATTGCTGATTAAGGAAGGACAGATGCCTCTGGCCTTCGCAACGGCGCTGTTGCTGATTCTGGCTACCGGCGTTCTGATCGTCTCAATTCGAAAGTTTCGCGAGCTTCGATTGGAGCGAAAAGCAGTATGAGCTACCGGGTCCTGCATCCAGGTTCCCAATTCTTAAGGTCTTCCAACTGCTTTTATGTCATCGCCGACGCCGGCATCGACGATGACATTCGCATTGGAACGGGAGTGAGACACTGATTTTGCCATGACACGTGTGTTGATCGTCGAAGACAAGGATAGCCTGCGGGAGATCCTGCGTGTCACGCTGGAGAAGGAAGGCTATCAGGTCGAAGCCACATCGGATGGCAAGGAGGCCGAGGAGTTGCTGCGGAAGAGGCGATTCCAGATCCTCCTGACGGATTTACGGCTCCCGGGAAGGTCGGGCATCGAACTGCTGCAAGTGGTTCGCGAATGCGATCCGATGATCGAGACCATCGTCATGACGGCCTATGGATCCATCGCCGACGCGGTGCAGGCGATGAAGCTCGGAGCTTTCGACTTCCTCTCCAAGCCGGTTGAAATCGATCACCTCTTGATTCTCATGAAGCGTGCGCTGGATCGCAACCGCCTCTACACGGAGAATATTCTCTTGCGGGAGGAGTTCGCGAGTGAGATGGGGTTTCCAGCGATAGTCGGCGAGAGCCCGTCTTTGCAAGCCGTCACCAAGGCCGTACAGAAAGTCGCGACAACGAATGCGACGGCACTCCTGCTGGGCGAAAGCGGCACCGGCAAAGAGCTCTTTGCGAGGGCCATTCATCATTTGTCGCCTCGCCGCGAGCAGCCCTTTGTTGCCATCAACTGTGCAGCGATACCGGAAAACCTGCTTGAAAATGAGCTTTTCGGTCACGAGAAAGGGGCTTATACAGGGGCGACTTCACGCAAGGCCGGCAAGTTCGAGTTGGCCGACGGGGGGACGATTTTTCTGGATGAAATCGGCGATCTCAGCCTGGCTCTCCAAGGCAAGCTCCTTCGGGTCATTCAGGAACGCACCTATGAGCGAATTGGAGGCCTGTCGACAATCGATACGGATATCAGGCTCGTCGTCGCCACGAATCGCGATCTACGCGTTCTGGTTGAAGAGAAGAAATTTCGCGAGGACCTCTATTTCCGGATCAACATCTTTCCTGTCTGCATCCCGCCGCTTCGCGATCGAATGAGTGATATCCCGCTCATCGCTCAACATTTCCTCCGGATTCTTTCTGAATCCATCCGGCGCCGGAAACTACAGATTGATGTGACGGCCATCGAGAAACTCATGACCTATCATTGGCCGGGCAATGTCCGGGAATTAAGAAATTGTATTGAGCGGGCTGTGATCCTCTGCAGCGGCGACCGGATTCTGGCGAGCGATTTGCTCTTCTCGGGTGGATCCTCCGAGGAGCAGATGGCGTGGCACGGGAGTCTCGAAGAAGTCGAGCTGCAGGCGAAGCGATGGGCCGCGCGGAGGCATATCCGAAGGGTTTTCGCTGAAATGCAGAATGATTTCTCCGCGGCCGCGGCTGCGTTGAAAATGACGGAACGGCGTCTGGAATCGCGCATGAAAGAGCTTGACCTGGAGGACCTCCTCAATGGGTGAGGTCGAAGTCCCGCGAGTCGAATCAGGATTTTCAGAAAAAACTGAGACCGACGCCGGCTCTGATTCCAGTTCGTTTAGATTACCGGCCAAAGATCGATTCGTCGTTTCGTTTGGGAGCACCGTCGCGTGGATCGTTTTATGGTTCCTGGGTCAGACGTGGCGCATCCGGGTGATTGGCGGCGAACATCACGAGAAGCTCGTTGCCACCGGACGGCCCTTCATCTTTTCTGTTTGGCACGACAACATCCTGGCGGCGCTTTTCTGGCACCGTGGCCGGCGCATCCGGCCAATGGTCAGCCATCATCGCGATGGCGAAATGATCGCGAAGCTGCTCACTCTCTTTGGATATGACCCGATTCGCGGAAGCAGCACACGCGGTGGCAATGCCGCTTTTCGCGAAATGGTGAAAGAACTCCAAGCCGGCAAGTGTGGCGCCATCATGCCGGATGGGCCTCGAGGGCCGCGGCATGATTACAAACCCGGCACGATTCTCATTGCAAGCCGCGCCGGAGCGAGTCTCTTGCCGCTGACGTTCGACGCCGAACAGAAGAAGGTTTTCAGAAGCTGGGACCGCATGAAGTTGCCGCTCCCTTTTGCCCGCGTTCTGCTGCGGTATGGCCCGCCAATCGACGTGCCGGGGATGATCGAAGGGGCGACGCTCGAAACGTTTCGCCTCTCCGTTCAGGACACCATGAATAGGCTTGATGACGCAGCGTCGGCGGACCTGCGTGCATGGGTCGATTCAGCCCCTTAGTATTTGGCCAGTCAACTCTGTGCACGAAATGGCAAGATCTTCGGAACATGCAAGATCCCCAAAGAATGTGCATGCAATTTCAGGAGTGACGGCTCATGAAGAAAGCTGATGAGTAGGGCCAGGTCTTAACTTTTTGCTATTTGGCAGGAGCGTGAAGAACGGGTTCGTGCAGAGTCGCCAATCAGTTTTCGAGTACCCAACATCCGTTGGCGCAGATGGCGTGGTACATTGCGTCGGGTGCGATATCGATCTCACCCGGCCATTCAACGAAGCCTTCATCGCAGCGCACCTGTGAGAAAACGGCGGGGTCTTTGAGTGCTTCGAATACGCCATAGAGGTGCGATTCCTTGAAGACGACCTCGCCGCTCAGCCCATCGGCAAATCGCACCTCCAGCCGGAGATGTTCCAACGGTTTAACACTCACAACTTTGTAATTCATTGTTAGCCTCAATCCAGCGGTTGAATATTTTCCGGACGCCGATGCTGTCCTAGTCAAGGCCAAATGAGAATACCTAATTGGGCTATGATAATCAAAAACATAACATAAATTATTCATTTTTCAAAAGCAAAATTTAAACGCGTCGCCCCCGGCGGGAGATTCATACCGAAGAGGCCTTGCCGAACAATGGGTAAGCGTCCGGTGAAGTACATCCTGTCAGCCGAATGAAGTTGACGTAGAAAGCGACCATGGTAATGGAGGAGGCGAAACCCATCGTTAAGAACAAGAACGGCATGCCGACGGTATTGGGCAGTGAGCGCAAGCGAGTCATTATCGAGGAGTTACTGTAGAGCAGGCAGACACAGGAGGAATTTTGTCGCCAATGAATCCCTTCAAATCAAAATCCTCTCGATCTCATCCTGGCTAAACTCTTCGCGGCTTCGGTTGTAGAGCGAAGTTGTGCGAGGGGATTCGTGGCCGGATTTTTTTGCGCATTTGTCAGTTCTCCCCCATTATGATCGGGACCAGGTCTTCAGTTTTCAATTTTCTACGCCTGAGGAGATGAACCCAGGCGCGACGGGGCGCTTGCTCAGGCTTCGCCGGCGAGCGTGAGGACGGCGTCGCGGGTGAGGGGCGCGAGGCGGAATCGGAGTTCTTGGAGATGGTTCAGGATAGGCTTCACAGCCTGGACAAAGCCTGCCTGCTTTGCGTCGAGCAACACACCAAGCGTGCCTTTCAACGGAAGGCGATGTGCACGAGCAATGTCTCGCGCAAGGCCGTCGTCGAGTATCACGATGGGGCCGGACAGCAGTGTCGGCAACGACTAGGCGCGACGGAGACACCGCAACCGCACGATGGTGCTGGGTGGAACGGACTTTCTGGACCGATCGGATGTTGCAGGCACTCGAAGCAGGAGTGAAAGGGGGCAAGTGGTACGAAAGGACGTGGTCGCGGATATGACCACAACCCATGGCCAAATGCTTTCTTCGACCAGATGGGCCTGTTCTCGTTACTGGATGCCCATCAGGCCTACATGCAATCCCCTCGTGGGTAAAACCCCACCAACTGGAGAGCTGTATGCGGAAATCCGCCTGTACAGTTCGGAGGGAAAGGCGCCCGGGACAACCGGGCGTCCATACCCCTATCGCCTGATTCATCCCGAAATTTCTAAACAAAAAAATTCGCGAAGTCCCCAGTCATTCAAGCGCCGATCTGGATGCCTTCGCGCCGGGCCGTTTCGATGATCGGCGTCGATTCGTCTTCCAGCCACTGTCGCTCACCACAGGGTAATGGCTCGATGCGACTGTCAACGCGGGCTGCGATACGCCAAAGCAGATCGATCTTGGTGCGGGGGAATACATCATCGAAATCCGGCGAGATGACGAGGAGATCGATATCGCTCCATGTGTCGCCGCTGCCGCTGGCCCGGGATCCGAACAGCACAGCAAAACGTACCGCCAATCCCCGGGAGCTCAGCCTCCGCAGGTACTCCCGAATCGATTCTAAAACTGACGGGTTAACCATGTGAGGATCTCCTGCGCTCGGTGTCGATAATCCTGAGCTTCGGCGGAGGTCGGCGCGGCCGGCAGCACCTCGGGGTAACGTCCTTCGACATTGAACTGATTCATGTCGGCGAGCAGGTTTAGCTGTTCTTCGGTAGGTTGCAGACCGGCCACTTCAGCCAGCCGGATCAGGTTATGGATGCGCGGGGCGGGAGCGTCACCGCGCAGCGATATAAGCGCCTTGAGCATCTTTTCGATGGCCAAGTGAGCGAAGAAAAGGCCATGTCGGGGTTTCCCGTCAGCGATGAGCTTCTGGGCTACTTCCCAGTCCTCTGCGGCGCCATTGCGCCAGTATTCGCTATGTTTCTTACTGTCGACCATTTGACCTTTGATAGTCTAAATTATGGATCAACCACCTAAAAATGCAATTATGCCCAATCAAATCCTGTCCGTCATCAAATCCATGAAGGACGGTAAGATTTACTTTCCTGACTACCTCAAGGTCATGCTTCATCCATAAGTGAAGAACTTCAAAAAGTATCTTCCGGATGAATCCGACATGACAATTTTTCTTTAGCGCTGATGGCGAGGACACAAAAATGTTTGGTGACTCTTTCTAGAGCCGATGTTAAAGTCTTGAGAGTACCGATTTCTAGTGATCCGTCGGTCAGGCGATGAGTCTGGAACCCTCCGTTCTTTCGATATCAATTCTATCGCGGAGGAATTTCGCAAAGATTGGGTCATATTCGTCAACCGCGAGAAAATCTGGGAGTGT
>CAIWXX010000056.1 GCA_903916735.1 uncultured Acidobacteriota bacterium | reverse complement strand
TGCATGATGCGGCACCAACGGGTCGTAAGCCGACCGGCGATGTGGAGTAACAACCCATCGTCCCGAAGAGCCGTATGTGAACAGCACTCGTACGGTTCTGTGAGAGCTGGGGGAGAGCAATCTCCCCCGGCTACTCGACCGGGAGCCTCGCCCTCCCGTTCGAACCGGCTCCGTCTCATTCCGGAACATCGCCCGCCAATCGGCACGAACGGCAGGGAAGTGGATACCCCAGATTAGTTTATCCGGAGATCAGCGAACGGATGAGACAATAATATTGCCTAGAATTCAAAAGGCACACCCTTGACATGAATCAAGAGTCGCTTGATCTCATCTTTATCGTTCCCGTACCCGCTCCCGTTCCCGAATCTTCTCCATGAGGCTTCCAAATCGGATTGGGAACGGGATCGGGTACGGAATTCTCGATGCGAATTGAGTGAGATAATGAGCTTATTCGCGAATTGGGATCGCTACCCGGCCTCTTGAAGCATTCTCTCCAGATCGCCTCTCAATTTTGACACCTGCTTCTTCCAGCTTTCCCGTTTCCAATATTCCCACCATCGAGGCCTTCTCACGCCAAGTACCTGGGTCCATGCCGAAACCGGCACAGCAAGCATGCGCCGGTCCCGGCATGTGTGTTGATTCCGGGCGGCGATTATCAGAAAATGACAGCTACCATTTCGACACAAGCAAATTATGACACCACGTCATCGATCCGCACAGCACCGAGTGGTTCGCCGGCGTGGCTTCTGAAAGGAGCCTCATGGAAAAGATCCGGGTCCTGGCCATTTCACCAGTACCCGAAAGCATCTGCCTCGCCGCCCAGTGCCGGGACAAGTGGGATGATCTTCAAATCGCCGGCCGCCAGCTGATTGTCGCCAAACTTTACGAGTGGAACCAGGATCCCAGCATAAAAGAGATCCTGATCATGGTGCCGGATATTGCTGATGTCCAGGCAGTGCGCACCAGTTTGAAGAAACTTAATAAGGGAATCAGGGTCACATGGTTTTCTGGGAACTTATCGGTTGTGAAGGCTTGCGAGGGATTCCAGCACGTCCATTGCGTGAAGTCCGAAGTGATGGCCGACGGCGTGTCATCAAAATTACTGCGGCATAAAGACAAGCCGTCATCTGATAAGCCGGATTTGCTCGATTATCTTAGATACAAAATAACATTGGCGTTCATGCGATCTCTAGATCCCGGCCCCCTCAAAGAGGCAGCGAATGTCATCGCAAAGCATTCCGGAAAAACTTTCGACCTGGCGGACGTTGTTCCGGATGACATTAAGTCCATTGAACACATGCGGGATGCCGATTTCCCTTATCTGGAAGGGCAGTCTGCAAAAATCGTGGCTCTGAAAAACAAGATTCAGAAAATCGCTCCGTCCGACATCAGCGTCCTAATCACCGGCGAAACCGGGACCGGCAAAGAGGCAGTGGCGTTCTACCTGCATGAGTTCAGCAAGAGGAGGTTGAAACCGTTCGTGTCGATCAACTGCGCCGGGCTGCAGGAGGAGTTTCTCAGGTCGGAGCTTTTCGGGCACGTCAAAGGCGCATACACCGGGGCTGAGAAGGGAAGGCCCGGCTTGATCGACCACGCCAAAGGGGGCACGCTTTTCCTTGACGAACTGGGCGACATGCCGCTCAACATACAAGCCGACCTGCTCCGGTTCCTACAAACAAAGCGCTACCGAACTATGGGAGACGATAGGGAGAAACACGCAGATATTCGGGTCATCGCCGCGGCCCAACCGGACATTCGGGCGAAAATGGAAGCGAAGGAACTGCGATTGGACCTCTACTATCGTATCGCCGAAATGGAACTCCGAACGCCTTCTCTGGCAGATGTACCGGAAGACATTATGCAGATCGTCAGGCACCTGGCGTACCGGCTGAGAGACGGCAAGCCGGATGGAAGCCGGACAGTGGAACAAACGATAACATATTTCAAGACGAGGCAGGATGAGATGCGCAATCACATTTGGCCGGGCAATGTCCGCGACCTGGTGCGTCTTGTCAAACAATACATGTACTTTGGATACGATGTGTTTGAAGACCTGAAAGAGGACACCACATCGGGGGGAGTGCCTGCGGGTAAATTAACGCCAAATGGGATGATCGCGATGCCGGACAAGCTTCGCCCTGTCGAAGAAATGATTCAACAGTACGTAACGAATGCGTGGGAGAACCGCGGTGATCTCACGCAGGCTGAACTTGCGAGCCGCTTGGGGATTTCCATAAATACACTCAAGAAGCATCTGCAGATTAGAAAGTAATATTTGGATGCATTCGAATACAAGAGAATCCCTGCCTCACCACCGGCTGGATGCTCCTGTGGGGCAAAAGTTGACATGCTTCTTGGCATATGAAATGCAAAGACATTGGATGGAGGCAACAAAATGAAAGTTCGCATTCATCGTGGTGCAAGTGAAATCGGCGGGAGCTGTGTCGAGATCGAAAGCCAAGGACAGCGCATCCTACTGGATCTCGGGCGGCCGCTGGAACCCGACCCCGAAGCTGATCTGGAGTTGCCTGTGATAAATGGATTGAGAGTCGGTGATACCGGCCACATATCGGGGCTTATTATTTCTCACCCTCACCAGGATCACTGGGGCCTGGCTACAAACATTTCGAAAGAGGTGCCGGTCTATATGGGAGAGAGTGCAAGTCGGATCCTACAGGAAGCAGCTTTCTTCATGTGGGGGCAAGGGATTTTTCACCCCGCGGGGTACCTGAGGAACAAGGAACCGTTTGAAATTGGCCCATTCAGGGTCACTCCATTTCTAATGGATCACAGCGCATTCGATTCCTACTCGCTGCTCGTCGAAGCGGATGGTAAGCGACTTTTTTACACCGGTGATTTTAGGGCACATGGCCGGAAGGCTGCGCTGTTCGAGCGGCTCGTCTCCAGCCCTCCACCAAATGTCGACGCCCTGTTGATGGAAGGCACGCACATCAAGCCTGAGTCATCACATGAGCGAAAAGGGCCAACGAGCGAAGAAGAAGTACAGACTGAGCTGGAAAGGGTCATTCGTGAGGCGACAGGAATAGTGCTCGTGTGCTACTCGCCTCAGAATATCGACCGCTATGTGAGCCTGTTCAAGGCATGCAAGAAGGCAAAACGAGAACTCGTCATCGATCTCTACACAGCCGCGATTGTCGCCGCCACCGGTCTGGATTCGATTCCCGTAGCCGGGTGGTCGGGTATCCGCGTTTTTGTGCCGCGGAAACAGTGTAGCCTAGTGAAACGGGAAAAAGCATTTGAGCGAGTGAATCACCTTGGGACAGCGCGCATTTCTCAAAAAGCGCTTGCCGAATCGCGGGAGCGGCTAGTGATGACCTTCCGGCTGTCCATGGCACAAGACCTGGAAGACACCGGATGCCTTTCCGACGCGACGGTTATTTGGTCCATGTGGGAAGGCTATCTGCGTCCCCCAGCTGGTGCTGCAATGAGAGATTTTTTCTTAAAACATGGAATCCATCCTCAATACATCCACACATCAGGCCACGCCTCCATTCCTGACCTCCAACGCCTCGCGAAAGCCATCGATCCGGGCTGCATTGTCCCTATGCACACCGCCGCACCTGAGAGATTTATGGAGTTCTTCTCCCATGTGAAGATCAGGAACGACGGCGAGTGGTGGGACGTATGAAGATGCCACCTCCTGTGCAAGAACCGGTAAATCTCATCCCTGACTGGCATCCTGCGCGAGCCCTCGTCCTCGCCTGGCCTGCCCAACGCTTGCAGTTGGTCACGACATACCTCGAACTGCTTCGCCTGCTTCCGGACCACTTGGACGTGATTATGCTGACATCCATCCCTGAAATTGAAGACTTGCCAAAAATGCCCCGATTGCAAGCAATGCACATTACTGCGGCTTGCGACATATGGGTGAGAGATTTCCTTCCTGCGGCAGTTTTTGACGGAAGTGGTATCCAACATCTGGTAAAGCCTGATTATAAGCCGGAGTATCTGCAGTCAGATCCAGTAGATGTTGCCACCGGGAATGCGGCTGGTCAGGAGATAGGGACTTTTCTCGGTATGCATCGAGTGACTCTGCCGCTTGTTTGGGATCTCGGGAATCTCACACACAACGGTCGCGGCGTCGCCATATGCACAGATCGACTTCTCGGGGACAACCGGCACCTCAACCGATCCGAGATACATGATCTTCTGCGTCAAAAGTTGAACATTGAAAAATTAATCATCGTGCCCGTCGAACCTGGGGATGCCACAGGCCACATCGACGGTATGGTCCGGTTTCTCTCCGAGAGCCAAGTGCTGGTCGGCGGATACGCCCCGCGGCGCGGGCCGGCGAGTTTCATGGACAAAGTTGCCCGTCGGATCGAGAAACATCTCAGGTCCGAATTCGAGATCGTCCGAGTCAGAAACGGCGCACCTGAAGACTATATGATGGAGGGCATAGCGAGCGCCGTTGGAAATTATGTTAATTTTTTCCGGCTCGAACACCGTCTCTATCTGCCGGTATACGGCGCCCTGGAGGACGATGTGGCGATCGACTCATTCAGGAGAGCACTTCCCCATTCTGAGATCATTCCGGTTCCAGCGACGACCTTGGCGAAGCACGGAGGCGTCCTGAACTGCATGACATGGATTCACTTCCAGTCAGCATTGCAATCAGAGTGACACGAGCCTGACACGTGTTTAATACAATATTTGCGACGCTGTCATGACTTGGCTCATTGGATGTGATCCAGAAGACGTTGTCAGAATCCTGGTCTCATCGCCACCCTGAATAGTGTTCACGGATGAAGTAGAGAGGCGTGCTACACATTTTTACATCCGCCTATACGATTGGCCACCCAACGTTTATCCTCTTCCTTTTTCAACGAATAGCAGTGTAGTTTTAATGGCTGCTTTAGCACTCCGGAAACAGTTTGCACAATCTTATCCAAATGCTTAACTGTACAGATGCGATCAATTTTTTTATCATTGTGCCTGTAATCCCAATATTTCTCCGGTGCTGCTATAGTGAGATGCACCATTTCTTTTTTGATTTTGATAGGATTAATCTCGTCTTCCAATTCTGACCAGAATTTTCCATTCTTACTGCGGACAATCCTGCAGAATTGCACTGCATAGCAAATCAACTCCACAAGAGCCATCAACGGGGAGTCCTTACCATCTGCGGCTTTCAGTTCGATTATATTCAACTCAAATTCGTTAGTGACTCCCACCAAATCCACTCTTAGTTGTCCATATGAAAGCGGGATTTCATATCCAATGAGCTTGGTTTGATTGTCAAAAATTCCGCATTCAGAATCCATGCAAAACTGTGTGAACAAATCAATATTTAGCCCATTTTCTTTTTCGCTTCCGGCAGCTTGGATTCTATTTTTGGAGGGATGCCTGCTAAACATGAAGTTTTCCTTTCGGACGTCAGGGAGCTTTTTCGCTGTCAGTGAATTTACAGTCCACTGTCCACTCCATTCTTTGTCAATAATGGGCAGCAGTGCCCATTCACGCCAATTAGATATACTATTCCAGCCCCCTTGTTTGGAATTGAGGATACGTGAGAAATCCTTGAACGTGAACCAAGTCACATCCTTACACTTAATTTCCACATTCAATCCGCCATCATCATTGATCATTCTTTTTTCCCCCGGCATTTCAAACCCTCCTTATTGATTTACAAGTTTTTCCCATCGAGTTGTTGTTGCCATCCAAGTCCACTCATAATATAGAATAACGTCGCATCATACTCTTTTCAAGCATTTGTACTGGCTGGTTTACTCGCCGGCTTGAACCGGCGTTCACGCCAAGAAACCGACCCGGTTGCTGGTCCTCGACAGCGTCACAGTTTCGCCTGCGGCCAGTTCGGACTCCAGATCGGCGACCGTCGGCACGCGATCCTCAGCACGGGCAAGGAGGTGCGACCGCCTGGCTGCCACGGCCAGCTGCCCACCTGAAAAGGCAAACCGCCGCGCGAGCGAAATCACTGACTCCTTTTCAAAAGGAATCGAATACGCCTTCAGGAGACGATCGAGTATCTCTGCGCGACCTTCTTCATTGGGGAGAGGGAAATAAATCCGGTATAGAATCCGCCGTTCAAAAGCAGAATCGATTCTGTCGGGACAGTTGGTCGAGAAGATCAGGTTGCCGCTGGATTGTTCAATCCTGGCGAGAAGGACGTCGATCTGGGATAGTTCCCAGGATCGGATGGCGTTCTCACGCGCAGAGAGCAGACCTTCAGCCTCGTCGATGAGGTACAACGACTCGGAATCAAGGTTGTCGAAAAAATTGTTGATGTGATCTTCGGTGATGCCAACCAGGGGACCCAGGAAATCGGTCCATCGAACCACTCGGAATCTCAATCCGGCTTCGTTGGCAAGAGCCTCCGCTGTGTGCGTTTTGCCCGTACCGGAAGGACCGGCGAACATTGCGGTAATCCCCTGGCCGCTCATCGAGTGGTTAATGCACCCGCTGCTTGTCCCGATCCTTGCGCCGGTGTGCAGAATTTGGGCGAGCTTCTCGATCTCGACACGGGTTTTTGGTGGAAGCACCAGTTCAGAGAGGCGCGCCTGCGGCACGACGATCCGGTTTTTAGCGTCCATCCGCTCGTTCCTGCCCTGGTAAAATGCGGCTTCCATCAGGTGTGCGTTCGTCACCACAGAATCCTGTGAAGCAGCGGTGCAGCGAGCATCCCGAACAGCATTCGCTATGAGACCTCCTGTCAAGGGGAAAGTACGGGCCAGTGTCTCGATGCTGATATCCGGAGCCGCCGGCACCCGATCCAGATGAATTTCCCAGATGCGCTTTCTCATGTCGGCGTCGGGAACTTTGAGATGAATTCTAACGAGACAACGCCGAGTTAACGACTCGTCACGACACGCGGTCGATGCGACAAGAATCACCACAACCCGGTGCGAATCGAGAAGCGGCAGGATAATACGCATGGATCCTTCTTTGTTCACTAATTCATCGATTCCGTCAAAGATGAGTATCCCCTGATGTAGCGCGGCTTTCTTGAACGCGGACGGAAAGCTAAAGCTAGTGCGAATACCAATATCGGGGTTTTGATAATAGAAGACGGTTCGATCGAGATGGCGGGCGATTTTCCAGGCGAGCGTGGTTTTGCCGGTGCCGGGCCGGCCCGTCAATAGGAATACGAGAGATCCATTTGCAACTTCACTGCTGCCGTTCTGATAAGCGTCAATAACGCGCTGGATCCTTTCCCACTCACCGCCGGGAAGGACAACCGGCGCGGTTTCCTGCCGGCAGGGGGTTGAAACGGACTCGCCGAACATCGCCCGGTACAGCCAAAACGGCATTTCAACGCACGAAGCGGCGTGATCGTCGACAGATTCGCCTCCCATTTCCAGCCGGATACCAAGGCAGTCAAGGGGACCGCCCTCCCGGAGCAGGGACATGACTCGGCATAGCCGGTCGATCCGGGCTCCGTACATCATTGAGGCCAGCTCACCGAGCTTCAATCCTTCCGGTCTCCCCCGGCGTGATGGGCCCTGTTCAGCCGGCTGGTTCTCCTGACAGGGCGGCATCATAACAGCTCCAATGAGCAGGCTGAAGATGACCTTCTCCTCATCTGACAGTCTCGCGGTGATTTTTGTGTACGGAACCAAATCCTCTTCGGCTTGGGCTTCACGATCATTCAGTGTGGCTGTGAGTGCTTCGAGTTTCTCGATGCCGGCAGTATCATCCTCGCCTTGTCCGTTGTGGGTCCGGCACCAGAGATGCGCCCATTCGAGTCGGGATTTGAGGTGTTCAGCAAGGATCATAGATTTAGTCACTACGGTTGCAGTTATCCTCTTCTAGAATAGCAAGAGGGATTCGATGAGTGCTTCAAGCATTGCCGATATTCGAGTTGACATAACACTGCTCGCTCCAGGAGCTGAAGAAGACGGTGACGAAGCTCTCGTGAATTCGGTATGTCTCCACATTTTTGAATCATTTCTTTATGGTTGATGTTCATCTTCCGGCATCTCCCTTTGTTGAAACGGCCTCCCTCTTTCTCGTGCCGGATTCATGCCAACAAGAATGTTCAGAGTGATCTACGGGGAATCGGGGTGATGCGCTGAGCCCTCACGGGATTCGTCAAAATTTGATACTAAACGTCATCATTTTCTGACGTTTAAAGATACCGAATGACTCTGAAATGGAGTTCGGTATGGGCTGTTCATTCATTTCACAGACAAGTTCGCTATTGGCACAGCTCCTACCAGGACTGTTGCATATTTTGAAAGGAAATCATTTCCGGCTGATAGTATCGAGAATTTTGAGAGGAATTCGATCATATATTAATTCATCCTATAATCTTTATTAAATTAGCTTTTCGTTCATTTTCGTCCTCATTAAGGGCGATAGAGAGTTCAGTCTTGAATTTGTTTACGTTGACTATCCAACAAATGACAGCTGGTAAATTCCACCGATGAGGTCTCTGCATCCCATCTAAATTTGGAATCTCAAAATATCCAAGTTTTAGAATATTTCGTAATGTGTTCCTCGTTAATGGATCCAACATCCCCTTCCCCTCATCAATCACAATAGTGCAAGTTTCATGCCGCGGACATAACCAGCGATAAATATGAAAACATTCGTGTCCAAAATCAGTTTTTAAAACTTCAGCGCTCATGACAATGAGGCCATTATGCTGTGCACAGCATGATATGCCGTTTTTCCTTAGCGGCGAAGTTTTGGTGGATTCGTGGAGCCCCGAGGGCCGATCTTGAAAGTCGATCTGATATTCGCGGCGACACCATGGCTGAAGCAGTTCATTCGCGAACGCCTGTGGCATCGCTCGCAGACATTCGAAGATCTGCCGGACGGCCGACTCCGCATGCGCATGCAAGTCAAGGGCAAGCCGTCATCCCCGGAGATGACGGACGGGTGCCAGGAGTGGTTCTATTGTCCCTATATTACTACAGTTGTAGAGTTTTCGGTATCTGGTCGGAAAAGCAAACCCCTATAGCCTCCGCCCCGTTATGATGCTCTCCATAGGTGAGCAAACCATCCCCCTTGAATTCATAACTCATGCGATTCAGGCAATCCAGCAGCTATTTGACTCGAAAACACTGAGCATCTGCATATCCAGCTTGAATCAACGAACGGGGCCTAACCGTCTCCAGGAACTTGAACGGGCCTACAACGTGATAACAGGCAAGGCCTTTCCCTGGGAATCGATCTTTCTCACCGAGCGTTCCTATGTCTCGGCCGGCAGAGCGGCATCTGACCCGAGAATGCCTCGTCGGCAGATACCCATTCTCCAGTTGTGCAAGGATCGAGGGTGCTTTTACCCTACTGTGGGTGCAGTTGTCGTTCCAACACCTCTGATAAAAACGGATGGCAGGGTCTACGCTTGTTCGGTTTTTGGAATGCCGGATGAGCTTCTATTAGGAAATATTTTTCAGACGCCGCTTGTAGAGTTGCTCCATGGAGCAAATTCCAACCGGTATATTTCATTACTTGCACAAGGGAGTCTTCCGGCGGTTGCCAAGGGCATACCAATGAACAAATTGAAAGAGACTTGAGAGTACCGATTTCTAGTGATCCGTCGGTCAGGCGATGAGTCTGGAACCCTCCGTTCTTTCGATATCAATTCTATCGCGGAGGAATTTCGCAAAGATTGGGTCATATTCGTCAACCGCGAGAAAATCTGGGAGTGT
>CAIWXX010000055.1 GCA_903916735.1 uncultured Acidobacteriota bacterium | reverse complement strand
CCGGAACTCTTGAAGGAGGTGTACGCGGGGACGAAATTCAGAGATGGTTTGATGGAGAAGAAACGCAAGGAGGGAGTGCTTGCCGCCTAAGCGCGTTTACACACCCCTTGACGGAACCTCATAGGGGTTATCTGTTATGCTAGGAACTCAGGATCTGATTGGTGAAATCTGTGCACAAAATGGCAAAAAGGTTGTGATAGAGCAGGATCGTAAATTCCTCTCAGGAAGCCAGGAAGAAAGGAATGCAGGAATGACTTATGAAACCACCGCTGGTCGATATCAAAATCCGTTCCTGCTTTCCTCTCTTTCTGCATTCCCGAGAGGTTCGGGTGCGATGGTTATCGAAGCCATCTTGTTTGGTTGCGGCTATGCCGCGTCAGGTCATGCGTGGAACATCGGATAGTAGGTGCGGAAAGAAAGCGGATTTTCCATCTTACAGCCAGCCAATCCGGCGAGATTTGCTTCGAATCAGTCGTTTTCAATTCCAGACAGAATTTCCTCGCCTGCGGGCGTCAATCCGACAAGCGCTGGCGCATTGCGTGGCACCATATTCAATAGGAGGCGAATAAGCTCATGAAAGCGAGAAAAATAACTGAAAGCGTTTCCCTGCTGGGAGCCGTCGATTGGGATAGACGCTTCTTTGATGCTCTGATCCCCATACCGGATGGTACCAGCTACAATTCCTACCTCATCAAGGGCAGCGAAAAGATCGCCCTGCTCGATACCGTCGAGCCGGCATTCATCGAGACTCTTCTGTCTCAGCTCAATGACATCCCATCGATTGATTATGTCATTTCGCACCACGCTGAACAGGATCACTCAGGTTCGCTCCCGCAGATCATGGAAAAATATCCGCATGCGCGCCTTCTCACGTCGATAAAAGGCAAGGGAATGCTCATGGATCTGATGCCTCTCCAAGAGGATCGCATCCAAACCGTCCAGGACGGGGAAACCATTTCGCTTGGAGACAAAACGCTGGAGTTCATTTACACACCGTGGGTTCATTGGCCCGAAACCATGGTGACATACTTACGTGAAGAAAAAATCCTTTTTGCGTGCGATTTCTTTGGTTCGCATCTAGCGACGTCGGATCTTTATGCGACGGATGAATCTCGAGTCTATGGCGCCGCCCGTCTCTATTATGCCCAGATCATGATGCCGTTTCGAGGCCCGATCCAAAAGAATCTGGAAAAAATTGCGCTTTATCAAACCTCCTTCATCGCACCCAGCCATGGGCCTGTCTACAATCGCCCCGAAATGATCCTTTCGGCCTATCGCGAATGGGCTTCCGATAAAGTCATGAATATCGTCATCTTACCATACGTCTCCATGCATGGAAGCGTAAAAAAAATGGTAGACCACCTTGTCGGCGCGCTCGCCGAGAAAGGCGTGACGGTTCACCAGTTCGATCTCACAACCGCCGATCTCGGGCGATTAGCATCCACGCTGGTTGATGCGGCCACGTTGGTTATTGGAACCTCCGTCGTGCTCAATGCACCTCATCCACATGTGTTTCACGCAGCCCATCTCGTCAATATTCTTCGGCCTAAACTTAAATATGCAGCTGTCATCGGATCATTCGGGTGGGGCGGTAAGGCCATCGAAGATCCATCGGTCTTCCTACCCAATCTGAAAATTGAAAGACTCCCCTCAGTGCTTTGCCGGGGTATCCCGCATGAGGATGATTTCAAGGCATTGGATACCCTTGCCGCCACTATTGCGTCCAAGCATGCTGAGTTGGGTCTGAAATAGAATCCGACAGGCGACGATATTTGAATGATCGTCCCCGCTCACAAATCGTCATTATCGAGAACGGAGACGATGGAAAATCCGCACGATGGGCTATCGATTTCGTCAATACCCTGGCAAATCTGAAATTCCAGGAAGCAATTACAAATGCGCCATCAGAGCACTATTCAGTGTCCCAAGGATCGAGTGAAAATTGCAACGATTTGTTTTCGGATACTTTGAGCTCTAATGGATAATGGGGCAAAATCCCGTGTCGGTCCAATTGGAATTCCGATGAAATGAACGATCAACTCAGGATTTTCCCGCCTCCAAATTGAGAATAGCATAGATAGAGGAAGAGAATGAGTCGAGTGGATAAAGCTGTTGATGGATTCAGGTGGAAAGAAATCCCAGCCTCGCATCCTCTTTCCCTCTGATACCACCTGAGCGGCATCGATCACGAACAGATATCGAGGAGATGCCCGACGGATAAGGTGTGAGGCATTTTCGACGGCCGTTCCTACGGCAAACGAGATAAATCTATCTCTCTGCATCCGTGAAAGATCGCCTGCAATGACATGCCCGACGGCATCATCCCCTCGGAGTTCGTTTCCGATTCCCATGACGGCGATTTTTCGATTTCCAGCCATCGCTTCGCCGAGAAGATCAGCAAGTCGTTTCGAAGGCGTCTTTCTTCTACGGACTGTCATATTTGAGAGCGCAGCCAGCTATCAGTTTACGGTCATCAGCTGCCCTGTTATCTCTTCACTCTTGGATTAACCTCAAAGCATCCCGCGTGAAGTTGGCAACTTCGAATTCTCTATCCATGGTGATGGCGTCTTTAGGACAGACTTCGGCGCACCGAGCGCAGTGGATGCATCTGTCCAGGTAAAGCACCATATAGAACTTCTTCGGAATCTTGGCACCCTCAGCCGGAGGTGGAGCAGACGGATCCGGTTTTTTCAACAGGATCTGAATGGCTTCAGATGTGCAATCCCTGACGCAGGCTTGGCAGCCCAGGCACAGCGCGGAATTCAACTGAGGCGTGCCTCGAAATCCTTCAGGCACTGTCACCTTTTCAAACGGATACAGTCTCGTCACAGGTTTCTTCCGTATATTATCCAGAAGCTCTGGAATCATCGATCCGGCGCTTTTCATAGGCCTAAGCCACTCCCTTCCACCCCTTGATAAGCAGAACGATCAATAATTGCACCAGACTTGCCGGTGCGAGATATTTCCAACTGAACGTGACGATCTGGTCGATGCGAATTCGGGCGCATGCAGCCCGGACAACGCTTAGCAGTATGACAACGAAAATCGTCTTTAGCACCAGTTGGATACAGCCTAAGATAATACCTCCTCCGAATCCTCCTAAAAATAGCGCAGCAACCAGTGCGGATCCCACGAACAGAAGGATATCTTTCTGGAGGCGGAACATGCCCAGCTTCTTGCCGCTGTATTCGGTAAGAGGCCCACCGACAACTTCTGTCTCAGCTTCCGGGCTATCGAACGGCACGCGCTCAAGCTTCGCTTGCAGTGTCAAGAGAGCGACCCCGAAGGCGATGAGCTGAACCGGAATGACCCACCACGAACCGCTTGTCCAAGGGTAAGAAGAAATTGTCGCAATTTTCCAGCTTCCGGCCATAACAGCTGGCGTGAGGAGAGCTAGAAAAAACGGCACTTCATAAGCGAACAGCTGCGTAAGGACTCGCGTCGCGCCAATCAGGCTGAAAGGGCTGACCGAGAACCATCCTGCCAGAAAGAGTGCAAATGAAGGGATAGCCAGCAGGTATGCCACCACGATCAAGTCCCCTTCAAAAGAGTTGTAGGATGTCAAATGCCAAATCGGAAGATACAGGCCTGCAGCGAACACTGAGGCCAGTGAGAGAACAGGCATTAGATTGAACATGAATTTGTCGGCCGACGCGGGTACGATGTCCTCTTTGGCAAACAATTTGAGAATGTCGGCAACTGGCTGCAAGATCCCGTTCCAGCCTGTGTAGAGAGGCCCAAGACGATTTTGCATCCTTGCGTAGAGCTTCCTGTCGAGCCATTCCAGATAGGTCGAAAACACGGATTGGAACAGGAATCCCGGAAATATAGCGATATAGATCAGCACCTTAATGGCGTCCATCAGCCCTCCCCTGCGCTTAGAAGTGGATCCCTTTATTCTTACGGTACCAGTCGACTCCGTACCGTCTCAATTCTTCCCACGTCGTGATCCGCATCCCTTTCTTCTTATCATTCAAAACGACCGCGGTTCGGTCAGTGCATGAGAAACACGGATCGATAGAAGCGATGGCGATAGGAATATCGGCGATGAAAGATCCGACAATGGATTCCGTGGCCGCCTCCAGGTTGGCCATTGTGGGCGCTCGGACTTTGACTCGTTCAGGTTTTTCCGTTCCATTGGAACGGACATAGTGAACATCTTCACCGCGCGGTGCTTCGTAGCGGCTGATAGAGAATCCGGCGGGCACTCTCCGCGGCACCTTTTTCACTGCGATATCGCCCTCAGGAAGCTTCGTCAGAAGCTGCTGGATCATCTTGAGTGACTCCGCAATTTCAAGCACCCGCACAATCACTCTGCCAAGCACATCGCACTGATCCGATGTGATGACCTTGAAGTCCAGATCGCCATAGGCGGCGTACTGATCATCTCTGCGGACATCCACATCCAATCCGCTGGCTCTCGCGAACGGGCCGACGGCGCACATCTGGATGGCCCTTTCCTTGCTCATTTTCCCAACGCCCTGTATCCGCGCGAGGAAACTCGGCTCATGCGTCCCAATATGAGTGTAATAATCCAGGCGCTTCTTCAAGAGATCCAGCGATCCGAGGATTTTCTTTCTCTGTTCCTCGGTCAGATCCCGGCGCACTCCGCCTATTGTATTGATGGCATAGTTGACCCTGTTGCCACTGATTTCCTCGAGTATCTCCATGACAACTTCGCGATCACGCCAGACATACATGAAGAGCGTGTCGAAGCCCACTTCGTGTGCAGCCACGCCCAACCAGAGAAAATGGCTGTGGAGGCGTTCGAGCTCACAGACAAGCGTTCGCAGGTAAAGCCCGCGTTTCGGCACTTCGAGTTTCAGAATATCTTCGACGGCTTGCACATAGCAGGTAGTATGCGAATGCGAACAGATCCCGCAGATACGCTCCAGCAGATAAAGGCACTGATAATAGTTTCTCTCTTCGCAGGCTTTCTCCATGCCGCGATGGTTGTATCCGATACGCATCCGTGCGCCGATGATTTCCTCGCCGCTGATATCAAAATCGAATTTTGCAGGTTCCTTGAGAAAAGGGTGCTGCGGTCCTATCGGTATGCGAATGGTTTTTTCGCCCATATTAGTTTTCTCCTTTTGGGGCCTCCTGCCCCGCACGCGGAACTTGAACATCCTTCCGCAGCGGGAACAGACCCTCCGGCCAATCCTCCGGCAGAATTTGCCGTCGGAGGTCCGGATGACCAACGGGGATAATCCCAAATAGATCGTGAAGCTCTCTTTCATAAACGAGTGATCCCTGCGCCAGCCCAGCCAGCGATGGGACTTCCGGTTTCTCGCGGTTGATTTTCACCGTCAGAGTAACAACCACTTCGCCGGAGAAGACGTAGCTCAACAGAAATGAATCCCGCATATCTTCGCCGACGATTGTCGAAAGGTGAAATATCGAAAACCGATCTTTGAGGATCTGGACGGCCGTATGAAGGTCGTCCGTGGAAACAGTGACCCAAAATCTGCGATCGCTCGACTGTTTGACCTCGGTGCCGGCAAAAGCTTGGCCGAGATCCTTGAGGTAATCTCTTTGACTCACGTTTCTCCCCTTCTCCTCAGGCAGCCGATTGCTGCAATTTGCCGAGAAGTTTGGCAACACCGTCAATGATCGCTTCCGGCTTGACGGGACAGCCCGGTACATAGGCCGAAACCGGAATAACCTGATCCACGCCTTCCATCACGTTGTAGCATCCGCGAAATGCGCCGCCGCTACACGCGCATGCTCCGACAGCCACCACGAACTTCGGTTCTGGCATCTGATCGTATATCCTCTTCAGCCGCTTGGCAACCTGCTTCGTCACCGGGCCGCTGCAGATAAGCACATCAGCGTGCCGAGGGGAAGCCTTGAGCAGGATGCCGAACCGTTCGAGATCATAGTGCGGCATCAATGCAGCCAATATTTCAATATCGCAAGCGTTGCACGCCCCGGAATTGAAATGCAAGATCCAGGGGGACTTAACCCTTGCCCATTTGACCAGTCTCTTCAGCATTCTTACTCCTGTCTGCCCGCGAGAATCGCGAGCCTATGAAGCCGCACCGGCTTCTTTAGGCCGGCATTCGCTTTATCGAACAAGTCCCAATAATTCCTTTCCCAATGGATTGCCATCGAGCAACCCATCCTTCCTAATCTTAGTCGAAATCGAGATACAAAGTAAGGATCGACGCCGCAATAGCAACCAGATATGCCAAAGCCCGAAAGGCCGTGACTCCTCCCGGCACTGTTGCGACAGTCAGAACGGCCACGTGCATGATCGTGAAAAAGATGGCAGCAATGAAAAACTTACGATAACCGAATTCGAACTTGCCTGCTTCGAAATCTTCGCCACACGCATACGGTTCCAGCTTCCCGGCGATGGGATTGGATTTGGCCCCGATCAGGCTTCCGAAATAGTAAACGCTCAAGCTGACCCCGAAACAAACCAGAAACGAAATCGGCGGAGAGAGTAGAAAATCCAAGTTCATGATCCTACCCTTTCAGTTTGGAAAGCAGCTGGATATCCAGCGAGTCATAGATTTTATGAACAGTAAAAACAAGCGCCAACATGATGGCAGCCAAGATGGTCTCCACAATGATAAAAGT
The DNA here is from genome assembly GCA_903916735.1 of uncultured Acidobacteriota bacterium. Lineage (GTDB taxonomy): Bacteria > Acidobacteriota > CAIWXX01 > CAIWXX01 > CAIWXX01 > CAIWXX01. The sequence continues at coordinate 152,836 of CAIWXX010000055.1, read as the reverse complement.
CACGACCAACGATTGAATAAAGGCGATTTTTCCCTGGAAAGCGCCCGCGGCAAGGAAAAGCAGGGTAATTCCCTTGGCCATGACTTCGACACCGATAATAATTCTCAGCAGATTGCGATACATGAAGAGGATGTAAACCCCGAGCATGAATGCCAGGAAACCGCTGAATAGGAGTAGGAGGATGTCGCTATTCATGTTGCTTCTCCTTTGATGCGACCCGGAAGAGGGCCAGGATTCCAAAAACTCCGGCCAGTATCAAGCCAATCTGCCCCAGCATATCCGCCGTTCTTTCAGTCCAGAAAACCGATTGAAACGTCGCGGTGGACGCTGCCTGCTGGGTGAGATCTTTCGGAAGAATCGTCCCTGAAAGCCAGCGGACAATGAAAAAATCCAATCCGAGGAAAAGCAAAATGATAAAAGGCAGGAAGTACACTGGCACCCGGGATTCCACCTTCTGATCGGAATCCTTGGTGAGGCTGACCGTGGAAACAAACAGCACCGTGATCAGCCCGGCACAAACGCTGAGTTCAAAAACGCCTGCGATATTCGCTCCGTAGTGGAACAGCACGATCGCGAGGATGATGCTTGCCAGAGCCAGCGAGATGGCCATATAGAGGAGATCGCGAAATATCGCGCATAGGACGAGGAAAACCAGGAGCAGCCCGAGTAAAATCCAGAGCAACATTTTATTTGCCTCCCATGAGCAAGTTCGCCGCGGGCTCAATCACACTTTGGACAACCTGGCTGAAGAAAATCCCGGACAAAAGGCATGTGGCCGCCAGAAAAATCATTGCGAGAGACATCGTGAGCGGCGCTTCCTTGATGTCGGCCCACTTCATGTTGAGCTTTCCGAAGAAAACCCGTCGCTGTATGAGAAGGAAATAGCCGAGTGTGAAAATGCTGAAGAAAACCATCAAGAACGCAATCACATACTTCCCGGCCACAACAGCGCCCATCACAATAAACAATTTGCTCCAGAAGCCGTTAAACGGGGGAACTCCGGCGATGGAGAGTGTGCCGAAAATCCCAGTCGCGCCTGTCACACGCATTCGTGATTCCAGCCCTCCCATTTCGTTGATATTGCGAGTGCCGGTTCGATACTGAATGGCACCGCTGTTCAAGAAGAGGAGGGATTTGAACATCGCGTGGTTAAAGACATGGAATAGAGCGCCCATGATCGCGAGCGGATTCCCGATTCCAAGACCAATGAGGATATACCCGATCTGGCTGATACTGGAATAAGCCAGCATGCGCTTTATATCCGATTGAAAATAAGCGATGATGGCGCCTGCAATCATTGAGATGATCCCAAGTACCAGGAAAATTTTCAGGATTTGCGAGGGGGCCGGATAGATATAAAGGAAAATCCGAATCAGTGAATACACACCGGCGACCTTGATCACCACGCCACTCAGCATAGCCGATATCGGCGCAGGCGCCGATGGGTGCGCATCAGGGAGCCACGCATGGAAAGGCACAATAGCCGCCTTCAACCCGAATCCGGCCATGAAGAGCCCTGCAGCAAGCAGGAACACCGGACTTGCTGCCCCGATTCCAATGCTGCTCAACACCGCTTTCAGAGCTTCGAAGCCGATCGTGCCGCAGTTGAGGTAGATCAGGGAAATGCCCATGAGGGTTAACCCAGTGCCAACTACAGAAAGGAGCAGATACTTGAGAGCCGATTCAATCCCATCGAATTTCAAATTGTAGGCAACTAAAACGTACGAAGAGATCGAGGCCACTTCGAGGTAAACATACAGGCTGAACAGGTCCTGAGCGAGAAGAATTCCGTTGAGACCCAGGATCATCAGGAGCATCAACGCGTAGAACTTCGCACGCCCTCCGTAATGATCAATATAGTCAATGGAGTAAAGAATGCAGAAAAAGGCCACCGCATTGACCACGATCAGAAAGAGCAAGCTCAGTCCATCGACTGCAAACTGGGCCCCGAACAGTTGGAATGTCGATGTGGTGCCGGCATAGGGTATGAAGCACAAGCTGAGCACCATCAATCCAAGCCCTGTGACGGCGACAAGGACGTCGGCAATGCGTCGTCCCAGCTTCGATGCCCACGGCATGAGAATGGCCGCTACCAGCGGCAAGATCAGGAATAACCGCATACTCTGTTGCATAACCGACCTCAAGAAAATCGTGACGTCAGAATGACGATGTCAGAATTCTCAATTTCATAGTGCCTATGAATGGATCCTATCCCCTTTAGATATGTGATGTGCCAAACAGGAAGAACAAAACAGCTGCGAGTCCGGCGATCACCCAACCGAGGTAATTACAGTAGACGCCGTTGTGAATCGAGCTCAGCAGAGGCTGGAACAGCCAGCGGCCAAAAGCAATGAGGCCGTCGGCAACCAAATCGATCAACCGTTCGACATACCGGAAGACGATCCCCGCGAGCCACTCCAGTACTTTGACGCCGATTTCGTATCCGTCAAATTTCTTCTCTCTCGCCATTCGAAGAGCGGTGCCGAGGACCGGAGATTCGCCCATCTGATTGAAGGTGGCGGAGGCCGTCACACTTTTCTCACGCGCGAGAAAATACAGCAATGCGCCGAAAAGGTAAACGCCGAGTGATGCGACGGCCAGTGGCGATGGATGATAGGCGGCCGAAAGCCAATAGGGATCATCAAACACAATAATCCGGCCGAAAATGCCTTTCACTGCGAAGAAGATCACTCCTCCTGCGAGGGATGCAAGACCGAGGATCAGGACAGGGAGGGTCTGAGTCGCAGGCGCTTCGGATCGTTCAACCTGAGCGTTGCCCGCCCATAGAACCGCGATGATCTTGCAGAACACCGCGACACTCAGCGTCGCTCCAATCCAGAGCACCGCGAACATCACCATATGCCCACCGGCAATTAAACCTTCAAAAATCATCTCCTTGGCAAGAAACCCACCGGTTGGCGGCAGTGAGATTGCAGCAAGAAAGGCGAAGACAAATCCGAGCGCAGTATAAGGCATGATCCGGCCAATGCCCTCCAGTTTTTCCAGTGACGTGCCACCGGCCCTCTCTTCGAAGTTAGCGGCACTGAGAAACATCGTGGATTTGTAAGTGGCATGCGTTAGCATCAACATCAGCGCACCCGCCATGCCGGCGGCTTCTGATGTCGCCATGCCTGCGATCATGAATCCGGCAGGCATAATGGCCGTCAGAGCCAGGACCCTCTTCAAATCTTTCTCGATGAACGCCGGAATGATCGAAACGAAAATCGTTGCCGCTGCAAACAGATACATGATCAGGCGAACAGTATCGTTCATAATGAACATGCTATGTGTGATTGTGAAGAGGAATGAGATGCCTAAAATTTTCTCGAGGGATGCCGGCATCGCGGCAAACCCCTGAGCAGGCATCGCCTCTGCGGCATCAGGAATCCAGGTATGGAACGGGAACATGCCGGCCTTGGCCCCAGCGCCCAGGAAGAGCAGAATAAACGAAATGAGGGCTGTGAATGATGAGCCTGTCGAGATCATGCCGGTCATCTCCGGTCTGCCGCCGATGATGAAGAACAGCATCAACCCGAGAATCATGAGGAAGTCGCTGGCTCCACCGATGATGAGCGCTTTTCGGGCAACCGCTTCGGATGCATCGCCACCACTATGAATCGCCCCATAGAGCGCAACCAGGAAGATCTCCCAGAAAATCAGCAGGACCATGACGTTGTCCGTGAGGATCACGCCGGCCGTTGCTGCGAATGCGAGCAGAATGGAGAATGCGAACAGGAACGGCTTTGCGATCCGACGGAGTGACGTCAGCAGATGGAGGCATGTCATGAGTTGGAAGACAAAGGCAAATCCGATCAACAACGCCTTCCAGCCGGTCATGCTGAAATTGAGCGAAATGTTATCAACCCAAGGATGAACCAGCTGTGCCGACGAGCCTTCAATCAGGAGAAAGGAACCGAATGACAGGACAACCGCGATCAACACGAGCACAGCCGCGCTGCTCGCCTGTTTTCTGAAGAACGGCAACGCGACGATTGCAAAAATAACAGGGATCAGAATCGGCAGAATTAAGAGAGTTTCAGGATTCATGGGCTATCTCCAAACCAATGTCGCCAGCTTGAGCAGACGTTCGCCATCTGCAACACTCGCCAGGTGATAAGGCAGCTGGAGAAGAATGCTGGTCAGGATGGTCAACCCCGCCAGAATCGCCACAACTGTGACCATCACAGGCACGCCTTCAGCATGGGATTCCCCACGGGATTCGCCAAGGAAAACCACGTGGAAGCTTTTCATCATATAGAAAAGAGTCAACACGGCGGTCAGAATGGCGAGAGTCGCAATGACTTTGTGGCCGCCTTCAACGAGGCCCGAAATGACGAACCACTTGCTGAAGAAGCCGGCCATGGGCGGAATTCCAGCGATACTTAAGGCGCAGATAGCATATGCGATGGCGGTAATCGGCATCTTCTTGATGAGGCCGCCCATTTTCGTCATGTCTTTTGTATGCGTCCCGTGCTCGATGATCCCGGCGCAGAGGAACAACCCGCCCTTTGCGAAGCCGTGTGCCATGATATAGAGCAGAGCGCCGATATAGCCGTTATGAGTAAAAGCCGCAAGCCCAAGGAACGTGTAACCGATCTGACTGACCGTGGAATAAGCGAGCATGCGCTTGATATTGGTCTCCTTCAGAGCGGCACAAGCTGAAATGAATGCGCTGGCAAGCGCGATGATCAAGATTCCGGTTTGCGCGCGTGGTGAGATGACCATCCCATTGCAGAACATGCGGGCGAACCCGTAAAGCCCGATCTTCACGAGGATGGCCGCGTGGAGCAGCGATGTGATCGTAGACGGCGCAACACCGGCATCAGGAAGCCATGTGTGCAGCGGCACTGTGGCACTCTTGCTGAAGACACCAGCCATAATCAATACCAGAGCCACCGTGCCGATTTCATGACCGCGCAGTTCAGTAATTTCAAAAGTGCCGTATTGCAGGAAAACCAGTACAAACCCGAAAAGCATGAGAACGGCGCCGCCGAATGTCACTAGGAATGCTTTGTCAGCCTTCCAGATATAGTCCGGTTCGCGGTAATACCCAATCAAACGCCAGCAGGCAAGCGCGGCAATCTCCCAGAAAAGGTACAGGAAGATCAGGTTTGTCGAGAAAACAAGCCCCATCATAGCCCCCAGGAAGAGAGTCACAATGAAATAGTACTCGGGCTCGTCGTCAGTATGCTCGATATACCCCAGCGAGTAGATGGCGATGAGTGTGGCAATGAGTGAAGCGGTGAAAGCCATGAAGACGGCCAGCGCATCGACGGTGAGAGAGAGGCTGATCCATCGATACAAGCCGTAGCTCCAGTGCCACATCCCGCCGTGGAGAACGGGAAGAAGCAGCGGCCACGTCAGAATATTGGCTGCGCCGATCAGAATGACGGTCAGGGGCCCAGTCGCTTTTTTCAGCCCAGCCCAGCCGAGAAGAGGGATGAGCAGCGAGCCGAGAAGAGGGATCGAAATTACCAGGAGCGCGTTCGTTTGAATTCCCATGACTAATTCCTCAAGGGAGGTTTATTGAAAGTTAAAGAGCAGTGCCATACAAAAAATTAAGAAAGCACTATAGGGGCTAAGCCGGCTGATTGTCAAGTTTCAAGAATGTGAATTTATGGATTTCAGCGAAAAAATCGTGCATAGGATTGCCCGGCGCCGTGAAACATAGATAGACCGATACCAGGAAAACGTATTTGGAAGAAATCCCAACACCAAAAGTGGCGAAAAGTAGCAAAGGGCGCATCTCGCCAGACGACGCTTCTCGGGGCGCCTCATCTCCTTGCGACACTCGTCGCCAATGGCCGCCGAAACATGAGATAGCATTTGCGAATTACTTCGATTTTCCTTCGTTTTATCGATGGGTCTCTGTGATAGGATGAGCGGTCGTGTTAAGGGTATTGGATCGCTACATTCTCCGAGAAATTCTTCCGCCATGCATCCTCGGCTTTTCTCTCTATACCTTCACCATGCTGATGGACTGGATCCTGCACCTCTCGGAACTCCTCGTCCGGAAGGGCGCGACCTTCTCCGATGTCTGGCATATCCTCGTGTATTTCCTACCAGGAATCACGGCCTTCACACTCCCAATGTCTGTCCTCGTCGGGTTGCTCATCGGGTTAGGAAGGCTCTCCACCGACGCCGAAATCGTGGCCATGAACGCATCCGGCATTTCGCAATATCGCCTCCTCAGACCTGTCATCATTTTTTGCGCCACCGGCTGGCTCTTCAGTTCGGCTCTTTCACTTTATATTGCTCCCTGGAGCAATTACCAGCTCGTCCAGATCCTCTATCGTGTCGCATTCACGCAGGCAAAAGAACAGATCAAACCGCGAGTTTTCAACGAATCGATCCCCAACTATGTAATCTACATCCAAGATATTCCGGTGTCTGGCGGATACTGGAAGGGGGTTTTCATCTGCGAGACGAGTAAGCCTGACAATCCGCGAATCATCTTCGCTCGCGAAGGTCGATTCGAAATCGATATTGACAGACGTGAAGCCTTCCTTGAGCTGAAAGACGGCGTCACGCACACATTCCCACAATCCGCGGCCGAACCGGAAAAGTACGAAGTGACGCGTTTCGAGTCATCGATCGAAAAAATCGATGCGAACAGCCTCTTCCCACAACTCGAAGTTCAAAAACGCGATCGCGAGAAGGACATTAAGGAGCTCTTTGCATCTGTCGCGGAGCGGAAAAAAGAGCAAAAGCCTGCTCAAATCCTGTGGATTGAAATTCACAAGAAATTTGCACTCCCGTTCTCTTGCCTCATTTTTGGCATTCTGGGACTCCCGATGGGCATCGTCAACAAGAAGGGTGGCAAATCCACCGGCTTCGTTCTCAGCATAGGCATCATCCTTTATTACTATATTCTCATCACGATGGGCGAAAGGCTTGCGACGGAGCAGAGGATCTCCCCCTTTATCGGGATCTGGGCGGCCAACATCACGCTGGGTATCTTCGGCATATATTTTCTGATCAGATCGGCTCGTGAGCGGAAATTATTTTCCTTCCGAAAAGCAGTCGCCCCTAGTGCTCAGCCTCAGAACGGGTCGCAACAGGCGCCGTCTGAGGCGCGATCCAGGACGGTCGGGGGATTGGTCCTGCGCGTTCCTCGCGTCTTTGTTAAGTTTCCAAATATCTTGGATCGTTACATTCTGCGCCGTTTCGGTTTCATTTTTATGCTGACATTTTCGAGCCTCGTCGCGCTCTTCATGATCATCACATTTTTTGAACTGATGGACGATGCTATTGCGAATCACAAGCCCTTCTACCTGATCTTGAAATACATCTGGTTCGATTTGCCACAGATGCTCTTTTATATGCAGCCTGTCGGCCTGCTTGTGGCAACACTCGTCACATTCGGCCTTCTGACTAAAACATCCGAGGTGACGGCGATGAAGTCCTGCGGCCTCAGCCTCTACAGGATCTCGCTTCCCGTCATCATCGCGGCGGCGGTTTTGAGCGGCTGGGCGTTTTACGTGCAGGATTATGTGTTGCCGGGGACGAATCGCAAGGCCGATGCACTGTCCAATGAAATACGAAACCGCCCGGTGCAAACCTACTACCAGATGAATCGCACATGGATGCGTGGACTCGGAACGAGGATCTTCAACTATTCGTTTTATGACTCCGAGCAACAAAGATTCAGCAGGCTCACTATTTTCGATTTTGACCCGGCAAGTTTTACCATGTCCCGGCGGATCTTCGCATCGATGGCCAGATGGCAAGGCAACCGTTGGCTTCTGTATCGAGTGTGGATCCGGGAGTTCAAACAGGGTAAGACGAGCGGCTTCAGGATCCTTCCGCAGATGACTCTTGAATTGCCGGAAACACCGAGCTACTTCTTCAAAGAACAGAAGATGCCGGATCAGATGCAATATATCGAACTGAAAAAGTATATCGATGAACTCGATCTCGGCGGCTTCGACACGGTGAAGTTCCGGGTGCAGCTGGCTGAGAAGCTCTCCTTCCCGCTCGTCGGGTTGATTATGGCCGTCATCGCCGTGCCCTTTTCCTTCTTGATGGGGAGGCGCGGGGCGCTCTATGGAATCGGTGTTTCTTTGGGATTAGCCATGATTTTCTGGGGAGCACTTGGAGTCTTCCGTTCTCTTGGCTACCTTCAGATCCTTCCGCCGTTCCTTGCTGCGTGGGCTCCAAGCTTCATTTTCGGCATTATCGGGCTCTACATGTTATTCACCGTCAAAACCTAAAGGTCCGCATCGTCTTTTCTCAGTGCCTGCAAATTGAGAGGAGGCGGCAAGGAAATAAGGTCATCATGCGCGTTTCCACATCGGCAATGTCGGTGACCATTGCAACGGCCATCAGCCGTGTGCTCGGCCTTGTTCGCGAGCAAGTCATAGCGGCGCTTTTCGGCGCCGGCCTCGCCACAGACGCCTATAACACTGCTTTTCGAATTCCTAATCTCCTCCGGGATTTGTTCGCTGAAGGTGCTCTCGGAGCGGCTTTCGTGCCGATTCTCAGCGAGCGACTGAAAAATGCCGGGCGGAGTGAAGCCTTCCGGCTGATCAATCTCGTTATCAATGCTCTGCTGGTTCTTCTCGGCGCCATCACGATTCTTATTTTTATTTTTTCCCGCGAATTGACCTGGTTACTGGCATCCGGATTTTTTTCAATCCCCGGAAAAGCCGAGCTCGCTATTTTCATGACCCGCATCCTATCATCCTTTCTCCTTTTTGTTTCTCTGGCGGCTGCTTTCATGGGCGCTCTCAACTCGTTTGGCCGATTCTTTCTCCCCGCCCTGGCGCCGGCAATCTTCAATCTTGTCAATATCATCATCACTTTGACTCTTGCGCCATTCATGCGAAGATTCGGCCTTGACCCCATCCTGGCCCTTGCCAGCGGTTCGATGATCGGGGGGATCGCTCAATTTGCGATACAAATCCCCTCGCTTCATCGTGAAGGATACCGTTACTCGCCGGTGATCGATACGCACGATCCCGGCCTGCGGAAAATCGCCTCGATGATGGTTCCGGCGGTCATCGGTTTGTCTGTAACGCAATTCAATGTCGTCATCGACACGCAGATCGCATCGCATTTCGGCAACGGTCCCGTCACATGGCTCAATTATGCCTTCCGCTTGATCCAACTGCCGATTGGGCTTTTCGGAGTCAGCCTGGCCACCGTCAATCTCGCAGCGATTTCCCGAATGCTGGCCGGAGGGGAGCGCGAGGAGGCTGGGCGGAGCGTTGGGGCTTCGGTTCAAACATCCTTTCTATTGAATCTGGCATCCAGTGCTGGGCTGATAGCTTTGGCCGTCCCGATTATCCGAATCATCTTCCAACATGGCCGGTTTACATCGCATGACACCTTTGAAACCGCTTCACTTCTCATGCTCTACGCACTCGGCATCTCCGCCTATTCGGCGGTGAAAATTCTGGCACCGACTTTTTATGCTCTCGGAGAACCGTATTTCCCTCTTAAGGCTAGCGCTTTCGCTATTGGACTGAAAATCGTTCTCAACCTCAGCCTCTCAACCGTCATCGGTTTCACATCCGTGGCGCTGACGACAAGCATCGCCGCATGGGTTAACTTCGCGCTTCTCTCACGCAAACTGAGCCATAAGATGGAGAGTTTTAACATTCACGACCTGCTCCGTTCGCTTCTCCGATCATTGCTCCTATGTTCAGCAATGGGGATCCTCGTATGGTTTCTCCACAGGCTTATCCCCGGCGCTGGGATGAGCATGGAAGCGTTACGGTTGGCGGTAGTCATCGGCGTCGGCATGATGTTCCTCTTCGGCGTGGGGCGCATTTTTCATATGCCGGAAACTGATCGCATTGTCCGGGCTCTTTGGAGGCGCCGGTGAGAGTCGTGATCCAGCGAGTGTCACAGGCTAGGGTCACAGTCGATGGAAAAGAAATCTCTGCGATCGGCAGAGGGTTGTTGGTTCTGGCTTGTATCGAAAAAGGAGACAATCGGGCGGCCGTTGACTGGACCGCTGAGAAGATCAGATCACTCCGTATCTTCAGCGATGTTCAGGGCAAAATGAACCTATCAATCGAAGAAGTCGGCGGTGAGATCCTGGCCGTGAGCCAGTTCACCCTTGCATCCCGCATTGGCAAAGGCCGGCGACCTGGCTTTGAGAGGGCCGAGGAACCTCGCCTCGCAGAAACTCTATTCAGGTATTTCGTCGAAAGGCTCTCCATCGGAACCGCGCCCGTCAAACAGGGCATTTTTCAGGCAATGATGATGGTCAACCTTATTAACGACGGACCGGTCACGTTCATCCTCGAACGCCGCCCGCAGGAAGATCATGCCGACAGCGATGGATGAGGCGGTTGCTGCTTTCCTCAATTACTTGCGGCTCGAGAGGGGCGTCGCCGACAATACGACTGCAGCCTATCGCCGCGATATGAAACAGTACACGCAATTCGTCGTCACTCGAAAGCTCGACTATCTGGCAATCACACGGAACGATCTACTGAATTTCCTGAAAACCGTTCGTTCATCCGGACTGAGTCCCAGGTCGACGGCAAGATTGCTGTCGGCGGTGAAATCATTTTATCGATATCTCATCTTGGATGAGCGACTGAAAGAGGATCCGGCCTGCGATATTCAAACGGCCAGGCTCTGGAGTCATCTGCCGAAATTTCTCAGCTTCGAGGAAATCGAAGAGCTTCTGAGTTCGGCTGATCCATCCACTCCCGCCGGTTGCCGTGATGCAGCGTGGTTGGAAATGCTCTATGCGACCGGCATGCGTGTCTCGGAGCTCGTGACCCTTCGCCTGTCCAATGTACATGCGGATGAAGGCTACCTTCGTGTGACGGGGAAAGGTGGCAAGGAGCGCCTGGTGCCGCTCGGCGAAGTGGCGGCTGGATGCCTTCGCACCTATCTGGAAAAGACGCGAAAACATTTCGAAAAGGGCCGCCAATCGGAGTATGTCTTTCTGAACCATCGTGCGACTCGCCTCACACGCCAGGGTATCTGGAAGCTTCTCAAGAGTTATGCGGCGTCCACGGGAATCCGGACGAAGATCTCACCACATGTACTACGGCACTCTTTTGCAACTCACCTGTTGCAAAATGGAGCGGATCTGCGTGCCTTGCAGATGATGCTCGGCCACGCCTCGCTTTCGACAACTCAGATCTACACGCATATTCAACAAGACAGGCTGCGACGAATTTATGAGAAATATCATCCGCGAGCATAGTCAGGAGTCGCGGGCTGAGGACGTCGGCGAGATCGGTTGTGCCGAAGCGGGCGTTCCTATCTCCGAACGATGATTCTTCCGCCTTCAATACTGCCGGCCGTTACTCTGCCGATGATCGCAGCCCTATAGCCGGCATCCAATAATGCCGCCATCATTGCCGTTGATCTCTCTTCATCGACAGCCAGAAGAAGGCCTCCCGAAGTTTGCGGATCAGCAAGGAGAAGTTTTTCAGTGTCATCCAATTGCTCTGCAAATGTGGTGCGATGCGCTGCGAAGCTGAGATTGGATCGTCCGCCTCCCGGAACATGCCCTTCCAGAGCAAGATCAAGAGCCCTTGGGAGGAAGGGGATCCTAGAAAAGAAGATGGTTGCTTCCACATGGCTGGCACAAACCATGTTGAGCAAGTGACCGAGCAGCCCGTAGCCCGTCACATCGGTCGCGGCAGCGACCCCATGTTCTCTCGCAATCCGGCTTCCATCTCGGTTGAGCTGGAGCATCGAGGAGGTGAGATCGGCGATCCCGCTGTCATCCAGCTTTTCACGTTTCAAGGCCGTTGCCAGGATGCCTGTTCCGAGGCCCTTTGTCAGGACAAGCGACTGGCCGGCTCGCGCACCGCCGATTGGAACAAAGTCCTCGCGGCGAACACGACCGATGATGGCCATACCGAATTTGATTTCGCGATCCTTCACTGTATGCCCGCCGACAATCGGAATGCCGCCTTCAGCAGCCTTCTCAGCACCTCCCCTCAGTATCTCCCTCAACAATTCGACATCAAGATCCTGTGGGAAGGCCGCCACGTTGAGTGCCGCCAGGGGTGTGCCGCCTTTTGCGTAAATATCACTGAGTGCATTGGCCGCTGCGATCGCTCCAAAGTTATATGCATCATCCACCATGGGAGTAAAAAAATCGGCAGTGAACAACAAATCAGTCTGCTGATCAAACGGTATCAAGCCGACATCTTCGAAATCATGAACGCCGGAAAACCCTGCGGGCAGACTCTGCCCCCTGAGATCAGTGAGCAATGCGGCAAGGTCCTCCGGACCCAGCTTGGACGCTCAACCCGCGCAGTCGCTATAGGCGGTCAATCGTATTCTTTTATTTTCCATAGCGTGTGTATTGTATCGCATCGAATTAAGAAAAGCCTGTGAGTTCGTGCTCGATGATCAGTAGAGTGGAGTTGAAAGGACTTGATCGAATAAACTCGCCTACGTTGACGTCCACGTCAGCATCGATGATGTTCTGTGTGAGAGCCTTGCCATTGCATGGCTCATGCTCTAAGGAAAAGAGGGGAGGCATAAGCCGAATTCTGTTCATCCCGACTTTCGCCGGAATGAGATGATCATTCCTCTGGGCCGCGCATTGCTGCACGGCTCAAGCAACCTACCCGCCCCGCCTGGCCTTGCGGCCCCCGTTCGAGCGGGCAACTCTTTTTCGGCAGGGCCTATTTGGCCTTGCTCCGCGTGGGGTTTACCCTGCCCCTGGTGTCACCACCAGGGCGGTGCGCTCTTACCGCACCTTTTCACCCTTACCCTGTTCATCACAAGGCGGTATATTTTCTGTGGCACTTTCCTTATCCCGTCTCTCCTTTCGGTGATGGGGACAGTCCGCGTTACGGACCACGCTGCCCTTCGGAGTTCGGACTTTCCTCCCCGGCACTCCGGCTGACGCCGGTTCCGGAGCGATCATCGCCTCCCCTCTATTTTGAAGTATACCAGATTGAGGCAGCGGACTTTACTTCTTCGTCAACACCGCCGCAAAAAAACCATCCAGCATGCCGAGCATCGGAAAAAAACGGTAGAATCCATCCTTATCAGGATGTGCAAACCCAGGATCCAGAGTTTCAACGTGAGCGCCCTTATTTTTTTCCAGAAAAGCAAGGATGATTTCCTGCCCTTCCTCCGGCTCGAGACTGCAAACTGAATAGATGAGTCTCCCACGCGGTGCCAGAAGCGAAAAGCAATTCTGAAGAATGCGCGATTGTTGGTGAGCCAATCGCGCGATATCATTCTCTCGAGTTCTCCACTTAATTTCAGGGAGCTTGGAGATGACGCCCAACCCCGAGCAGGGCGCATCCAGCAGAATTGTGGAAAAGCTGGAACGGATGGGAGGCGTTGTCGAAAAATCCCCCACGACAAGCCTGACTCCATCGATATGCATTCGATGCAGATTCTGACGAATGAGGGCAATCTTGGCGAAGGTACGATCGGCGCCGCAGAGGATCTGAGAACCGGCGAGTTTCAAGTGAATGAGCTTTCCACCTGGCGAAGCGCAGCAATCCAGGGTTGGGTCTTGTAAATAATAGGCGGCGATTTCAGCGACCGCATATGATGAAGGCCCCATGATGTAAAAGAGGCCCTGACGGAAAGCGTTCGATCGTACAGGATTGCCCGCCATGACCTTCAGAAGCGCTTCTTGAGATTGAGGAGCGCACGCGATCTCCTCTTTGGCAAGCTCGATCATGAGCGCTGCCGGTGTCGTGCGCGAGGTATTGACCGCAAGGTGAAGCCCCGGTCGTTCCAGCCCCGCCTGCGCATAATCCACGGCGCGACGATCCCCAAAGTGACGAACCCATCTCTGTGCAAGCCAGCGGGGCAGTGACAGTGTGATGGTCAGAAAATCGAATCCGCTCTGAGGCAATTCCGGAGCCGGGTGTGATGTTGTCTTGCGCAGGACGGCATTGACAAGACCTGTGTTGAGATGGTGTTGCTGCGCCAGGCGCACCGCATCATCCACCGCGGCATAATCCGGCACTTTTTTCAAAAATCGAATCTGATATAGGCCCATTCGGAGAAGGTACCTTACTTTCGGATCGATACTGGCAAGGTGCACGAACTTTTTCAGCTCATGATCGAGCCTTGCCCGGTGTCGCATCACCCCCTGTGCAATTTCGGTCGCAAGAGCGGCGTTCTCTTCCGATAGATTCGTCACATCATCGCCTTGAGCCGTGGCCCAACCTAGTAACAGGCGAAAAGCGGCGTCGCGTGCCGGACTCGCTCCTCGGCTCACGTGAGCAAATCACCACAAGTCAGGCGATAACCATTGGCGAAGGCCCGCGCATCCATCGGACCTTTGCCGGCAGGCTGAACGCGCATCACCTTGAAAGCATCTCCTCTTCCCGTGGCGACAGCGATACCGTCTTTGGCAATCTCGATAATTTCTCCCGGCAAAGCATATTGTTCCATGAGATGAGCGGATTGCCCATCGAGCAGCTTGATTGTGATGTTCTTCAAATTAAAAAACACGCCAGGCCATTTCCCAAGAGCTCGGAGTTTGCGTGATATCTGCTCGGCCGGCCAGGACCAATCCAGGAGTCCGTGTTCTTTCTTCAGCATCGGGGCATATGTCGCCAGTGAAGGATCTTGAGGCTGCTCGCGAATATCTCCAGCCTCCATGCCGCTCAGCGTCTCAACAAGCAGAATCCCACCCGATAGCGCGAGCCGGGTTTCCAGTGTCTGCGTATCATCTGTTTTCTCGATCGTCACGGAATGCCTGGCGAGTATGCCGCCGGTATCTAGCCCGGCATCCATGCGCATGATCGTTATTCCAGTTTCTGCCTCACCGTTCAGAATCGCCCATTGTACCGGCGCCGCGCCGCGATATTTTGGCAGAAGCGAAAAATGAACGTTTAAGGATCCATAACGTGGAATCGTCAACAATGATGTTGGAAGTATCTGGCCATAGGCAACTACCACATAAACATCAGGCTGAAGTGACTGTACCTTTTCGATAAAGGCCGCCTCAGCAACCCTTGCCGGCTGATACACCGGAAGTCCTGCTTGGATCGCCGCCTGTTTGACCGGCGATGCCCGCAGCGTTTGCCCTCGTCCAGCGGGCCTGTCCGGTTGTGTCACAACGGCGATAATATCGTGACGGTTCTCCCGAAGCGATTTCAAACTAGGAAGCGCCGCTTCAGGGCTGCCGAAAAAAAGAACCCTCACCACTCCCCAGCCTGGACTTTTTTCCGGATCTTCCGCTTAATGAGCTCTCGCTTGATGGCGCTGAGTCGGTCCAGAAAAAACTTGCCGTTCAGGTGATCAACTTCATGGCAAAAAGCCCGTGCTAAAAGATCAGTTGCCTCGTATTCAACATTTTTGCCGTTGAGATCCATGCCTGTAACAAACACACGTTTCGGCCTGACGACTTCAGCTGTGAAATCAGGGACTGAAAGACAACCTTCATCCCTGACCAGCTCTCCTTCAGATTCCTTGATTTCGGGGTTGATGATCACAATAAGCGTGGATGGATCTTCACCGGCCGTCACATCAATGACGGCGAGCCGCTTGCCGATCCCGACTTGCGGAGCAGCCAAGCCGACTCCCGGAGCCGCGTACATTGTTTCAATCATGTTGGACACGAGCTTCTGAAGATCCCCATTGATGTTCTCGATCGGCAGAGCCTGAGCCGAAAGCACTGGATGCCCGAATTTAACGATCTCTAGTACTGCCACGAGTTCTTACTCCAGTTGAAATTAGACCGGAAGCGGAAAAAGATGTCAAGAAGGCAGTTCCGGACAGGTGCATGTCGCAAGAGTGGCGGAGTGGCGACTCATCTCAACTCCTCTGCATCCCGGGTCTTTTGCTGCAACCGAGCGATCGCGCAGTTTGTACACCTCTCCCAGGGGAATTCGATGAATTCTGGGATTGCTGAGGAATCGAGTGTCCAAACTGAGGTTGATCATCGTCTGAGAACCCTCAAAAATCTACTACACTTATAGAGAAAATAATTGTAAACTAAATCGAGCGACCGTAAAAAAGATAGATGCCAAGAATTGATGGTCACCATGGAAGAAATGGGGACATGATCGCTGATGGATAGATTGCGTGCCTTGATTGTCGACAGTGACGCCATTCTCGTCGTCCGCCTGAAAGCCACTCTTGCAAACGCGGACTTCCAAGTGTTCGGAAAAAGAAAGGGAAGCGAAGGCCTTCGGCTGGTTTTGACTGAGCCATTTGATCTTGTTTTGCTTGGCCTGGAATTGCCGGATATCGACGCCGCTGCGCTTCTGCAGAGAATTCACAGTCATCATCCACCCATCAATGCTCGCATCATCGCGATGACCTCTCGTTCGGACACTGACCTCCTGAGAAAGGTCTTTGCCTTCGGAGTTCAAGGTCTTCTCGTCAAGCCCTTCACAATGGACGCACTGGCTGAGCGCGTTCAGAAACTATTGCCGCATATTCAACTCAATTTTGATCTGAAGGACGAATTCGTTCCAGAGGCGGAAAAAACGATCGGGTCTTATGGCGAGATCGAAGGGGTGCATCATTTCACGATGCATTCCGAAGGCCTGCGAACAGCGATGAATGCGTGCTTCTGGTTCATCCGACAGCTGCAGGAGATAGGTGAGAGGCATTTCACAATTGACATCTCTGATATCCAGGACATGAGTCCAGAGGACCGAAAAGCCTTGGATATGGCTGTCCAGGCACTGAGATCCCGGAGCCAGATCAAGCTCATCACCGTTGCCGACGGGCATGCTGAGTCAGAAGAATCGCCAAAGGCGATCCGCCCTGTCAATAACGGTGGACAGCAAGTCGCTCCAGCGGATTTGCCGCCTCCAAAAAGATTTGTGGTTAAGACCACTCCACAGCACGCCAGCCGTCGCCCGGTTGATATGCCTTCGGGTTTTCTGGGGGTCATCCCCGCCCCGGTGCCGGACGATATTCGAAATGATATGGATCTTGCTGGCCCTGGAGGGGTCTTCGTACAGGAAGTCAAACCCTACTCTCCTGCGGCGCGGTTCGGAGTACAGATCGGCGATATCATCATTGCAATCGATGGCAAAGAGGTTCGGAGCGAGGAGGATATTTACGACATCATGATGAAGATTTCGCCTGGTAACAAAGTGCCGGTGACGGTGCTAAGGAACGATGAACCTTTGGTCATCGAAACCAAACTCGACTCAAGAAAGTTCTACGAAGACGAATCCGACGATACAATCTGATCGGCCTGTTTTCCAGGCTTGATTTGGCTGCTAGCAGATTCGTGGCAATTGTTCGCCGGTGAGCCACTGGACGATCCGACGTCCGCCGAAGGCTGTTACCATCTGAACGAAATGATTCGGATCCTCCTGGACCTCTCCGATGATGGCGGCATCTTTCCCGAGCGGGTGTGATCGCATTGCGTCGAGAATCAGGGGCGCCGCTGCAGGGTCGCATATGGCAATGAGTTTTCCTTCATTGGCAACATAAAGCGGGTCAAGCCCCAGGAATTCACAAGCCGATTTTACCTCGACCTTCATGGGGATTTCGGTTTCCATGATCAGCATTCCAATATGCGATTGTGCGGCAAACTCGTTGAGAGTCGTCGCAAGGCCTCCTCGCGTCGGATCTCGCATGCAGTGAAGACCACGAGGACTTGCGTCAAGCATGCGCCTCACCAAATCATGTAACGGTGCCGTATCTGAAAGAAACGTGGCTCCGAAGGAGAGATTATTGCGACGGACCATGACGGCAGTTCCGTGATCTCCAATGGTCCCACTCACGAGGATTTTATCTCCGGCCTGGGCGAGATCTCCGGAAATACACACGCCTTCCGGCACGACTCCGATTCCCGTTGTCGTCACGAAAATGCCATCTCCCTTCCCTTTCTCGACGACCTTCGTGTCTCCCGTCACGATCGCAACTCCAGCAGCTGACGCCGATCCGGCCATGGAGTGCACAATTCGACGCAAATCGTCGATCGGAAACCCCTCCTCAATGATAAATCCAGCCGAGAGATAAAGCGGTTTCGCGCCGGACATGGCGATGTCATTAATTGTTCCGTTAACAGCCAAACATCCGATATCTCCCCCGGGAAAGAAAACCGGTGAAATGACATAGCCGTCGGTTGTCATTGCAAGCCGGCCAGGCGGCACTTCGAAGCATGCTTGATCGTTCCGCTGGCGAAGCATGTCATTGTCGAATGCAGTAAGAAAAATTTCTTCGATGAGCCGAGCCATGGCACGGCCGCCGCTTCCATGCGTCAAATCAATTCTGCTTTCCATTCTGTTCTCGGTGATTTGTAAGGGTTATGATTGGTGTGAGATATTTCGAAAGCGGCCATAAAGATAGTATGCAGCGCAAGCACCTTCACTTGAAACCATGCACGAGCCGACGGGATTCTCCGGCGTACATACCGTCCCGAAGAGTGGGCAATCCACTGGTTTGATGATACCACGAAGAACTGAACCGCACTGACAGGCGCCTTCATCAGCAACAGGAATTGATGGCAGTGTGAATCGAGTTTCGGCGTCGTAG
This sequence comes from uncultured Acidobacteriota bacterium, assembly GCA_903916735.1. Lineage (GTDB taxonomy): Bacteria > Acidobacteriota > CAIWXX01 > CAIWXX01 > CAIWXX01 > CAIWXX01. The sequence continues at coordinate 134,425 of CAIWXX010000055.1, read as the reverse complement.
TGATCGTACTCCGGCTTGATCCGCAATGCGCTTGAAGGAATGGCGCCCAAGCCTCTCCACTCAAATGATGGCCTCAACTCGAAGACCTCTGCCATCAAAGCCTGAGCTTTGAGATTGCCTTCTCGTGCAACAGCCCGTGTATATTCGTTTTCGACTTCGGCTCGCGACTCGTTGACCTGATGGACAAGCAAGAGGATGGCTTGCATGATATCCAAGGGTTCAAATCCAGCGATTACGACGGGCCGATTGTATTCATGGGCAAATTCTTCATATGGCCGTGTGCCGATAACTGCGCTCACATGGGCCGGGCCGACGAAGCCATCAATTCGTACAGTCTCCTCGGGTGCATTCAGAATAGCCTTTATCGCAGGCGGTGTCAGAACGTGGTTGCAAAAGATGGAGAAATTGTTGATGTTGGATTCCAGAGCCTTCTTGATTGCAACCGCCGTTGGTGGTGTTGTTGTCTCGAATCCAATGGCGAAAAAGACAACATCATTCGACGGATTCTCTTGTGCGATCCTGATCGCCTCAAGCGTGGAATAAACCATCCGGACATCGGCGCCGGCGGCTCGCGCCTTTAACAAGCTCGCGCCTTGTGAGCCTGGGACACGCATCATATCGCCATAAGTGCACAAAATAACGCCAGGCATCCTGGCCAGGACAATCGCCAAATCAACTCGGGAAATAGGCAGAACGCAAACCGGACATCCCGGCCCGTGGATCATCTGCACATTTGCCGGCAGGAGATCCTGAATTCCATATCTGAAAATAGCATGCGTGTGCCCGCCACAAAATTCCATGAAGCGATACTCGCGCAAAGCCACCGCTGCCGAGATCTTTCGAGCCATGATCCGGGCCAGTTTGCCGTCCCGAAATTCTTCAATGTATTTCATGGGTGTGATCGTGGTTCAATAAAGTCCGGATCGATCTCCGCGAAAAGATCGAGTGTCTTCTGGGCCTCAGCCGGATCGAGTCGGCTCAAGGCAAAGCCAACGTGGACAATTACATAATCTCCGGCGGCCACGTTCTCGACCAGCCCTATGGATATCTCTTGTTGGACACCGCCAATATCGACCATGGCCTTCTCGTCTGGAAGGATTTTCACGATTTTTGCCGGCACGGCAAGACACATAATCAATCTCCCTTTCCTAAGTCCGATCCTTTGAGCGTCAGACGCCCGATCAGGCGGGATATTTCTGATAATGAACAAACGCGATCTGCCAGCCCCGCTTCAGCAACGAACCTGGGCATCCCCCAGATAACCGAGCTGGCCTGATCTTGCGCGACAATATAGGCGCCGGCGGCTTTCAGATATTGCGTTCCCAGGAAACCATCCGATCCCATACCGGTCAAGATGATACCGAGAGTTCGTGTTCCTAATCCAGCGGCGATTGATCGAAACAGCACATCCACGGCCGGGCGCACGGAGTTTTCAGGTGGCCCTTTGGTGAGCATAAGCATGGGTACTGTTCCCCGTCGACGCACTTCAAGATGATAATCACCCGGGGCGATATAGATCACGCCATGCTGCGCTTCTTCTCGGTCTTCGGCTTCTTTGACAGGCAGACGGCAGATGGCCGTCAATTGCTCGGCGAAGCGTTTTGTAAAAATCGAGGGCATATGCTGAACAATGAGAATGGTTGCTCGGATGTCCGGCGGTATTTCCGGAAGTACTGTACGAAGCGCCATAGGCCCGCCCGTCGACACACCGATGGCAATAATGTCGCGAGCGCCGACAGAGGCGAGGCGCGTATCATCGCTTGCGGGCGGTTCGCCGGTCTGGCTGGTTTTGACGAGTTGCAATCGTCGAAAAGCTCGGATCCTCGGGATGATTTCGGTCCTCAACCTGCCGATAAGCGTTTCGCCGGGAGCCAGCTGAGGAGCCTTCATGACGAAATCGAGCGCCCCACTCGATAGCGCTTCCAATGCCAGGTCCGCGCCTGCTTCCGAAAATGCCGTGCAGATTATGACACCGATCTTCGGATTCAGTTGTTTGATTGCCCGAAGCGTTTTGATCCCATCCATGCCGGGCATATGAATATCGAGTATGATGAGCTCTGGCTGCAGATCGTCAAGCTTCATCAGAGCGCTGTTTCCAGTAGCTGCTGTTCCGACAACCTCAATATCATTTTCCTTTTTAAGAATATCCTGGAGAAGGTGGCGGAATGACGCCGAGTCGTCAACGATCATCAAACGAATCTTATTCAGCAGAGACGGCATTTCCTATAACCACCAATTAAGTCCGCCAAATCCGGGCAGGCATGAATACCCCAGTGCCACCCTTCTCACGAAATCAGATTATACTCGACTCATTACCCGGAGGCGATCACTCCGCATGCCGCAATAGTTGTTGCGCCAATGAGATTCCCTTCTTCGCAGGACGGCGAAGGTGCCAATAAGCGGAAGGGCTCGCTCATATTCGCACCGAAAAATCGGCGTCAGCGCCAATACCAGTTAGCTTTCTCAAACTATTTGACTGTTTGAGCAAAACAGGTTTCGCCGCCGACCGCCAGTAACTCGATGCGGTGATTCTTATCTGTGGATCTTGGTGTTCGCGATGGGAAATGCATGGGATGGGGCGAGGAGAACTTGTCGGAGATGGCTATGCAATTCCGATTTTCCGCACTAGTGATTCCCCTCCTGATTATCCGACGGAACAACCTCGGAGATAATGATATCCCGCCGAGCCAGGAGACGCATCAAATCGGTAATCGTAATAATGCCCTCCAGCAGGCCGTTTGCCGATATGACCGGAAGACAGCTGACCTTCCTCGACAAGAGCATCTCTGCGGCGACCCAGATCGGCGTATCGCCTGTGATGGTGACAGGATTTCGCGTCATAAACCGATGTGCCAGCATCGAAAGCGAATCACGATCCTCGTTTTTTTCGGCAAGAGTCCCCAATCGAGGGCTGAGTTGCCGAGCCACATCGATTGAACTGACGACTCCCATTAGCGCCCCTTGATCCGTGATCAGGATATGGCGAATACGATGTTGTTCCATGATCTCATGGATCTGAAGCAATGTCGCATCCATGCCGACATCGATCGGGGGCTTTGTCATGATCGCACGAACGGTCAGCATAGTCCGCTTCCTCCGGGGCTCAGCGCACCTCTGCGTGCCCTCGATCCGATCTTGGCATGTTACTTGGCATTTCCCATCAATGCGCTCAACTTAATGATATAATACAGCCTGATTTTTGCCCCCGCAAGCCTGGAGGAATGGCTATCAACTTCTGCAGGAACACGACGGAGTCGAATGAAAGAAAGGAATGATTCATATGCGAAATCAAATTTTGTTCTTAACTCTCCTCCTGACCTGTCTCTTGACGATGAGTAACTTCTCTGACGGAGGAGGAATCGCATTGCCGGCGCAGGAAATCGCGGCGATCGACAAAGTGCGGCAAGACTTCAACACTGCATTCAGCGCCGGCGATATCGAAGCGATGGGACGCTTGATCGCTGAAGAAGGCGTCTGGATGCCACCGGCTGAACCGCAAATCAAAGGCAAGGATGCCGTCAAGGCTCGATACGCAAAGGCGTTCACGGAAATAAGTTCGAAGATGGATTTGAAACCCGGTGAGATTCAAGGATGTACTGACTGGGCCTACATGCACGGAGACTTCGATAGAACCGATACACTCAAGGCGGGAGGCCGTACACAACGGGTTGCTGGCCATTACCTCCTCATCCTGCAGAAACAGCCTGATGGCAGTTGGAAAATCAGTCGCGATATCTGGAATGTGCATCTGAACCCATAAGCACAATCACAGCTTCCATCGAGGAAGAGCCGGTGAATCTCATGGCACAGCGATAAAAGAGCCTCCCGGTCGTTAGGCCGCAGTCAAGCCATTCCGGCTCGCGCCGTTCAATGTTCGAGAACTGCTTCCGTTGTGTGAGGCATATTAATGGGCCTCACACAACCTGCAATAAGCCAAGAAACTCCGAGGGGGTTCCTCTATTTGTCGCCGGCTTCCTCGGGTCCTGAGATATCGGTGGCGAGCGATCCAGCTGGTGATACACCATGTTTCATAATTTCGTGAGCAGTGTATTTTGACATGACACTTCGCTTTTTGCCGTAAAAGAAATAAATACAAAGCCCAATCGCAAGCCATCCGAACAATCGATACCAGTTACCGACAGGCAACGAAAACATGAGAAGAAGGCATGTACACATGCCGAGGATCGGTACGAGCGGAACGAAAGGAGCTCGGAAGGGACGCACTGCATCGGGATTGGTTCTTCTCATGATGAGCACAGCCGCACAAACGATGACGAAGGCAAGAAGCGTCCCGATATTAACCAGTTCTGCAAGCATTCTGAGCGGAACAAAGGCCGCAAATATTGCCACAAAGCAGGCCGTGAGAATTGTCGATTTCCATGGGGTCCGATATTTCTCATGAATAGCGCCGAAAAAGCTTTTCGGAATAAGGCCGTCACGTGCCATAGCGAGAAGAACACGAGGTTGACTGAGCATCATGACCAATAATACTGAGGTCATTCCGGCAACGGCGCCGAGTGAAATCAATAATTGAGCCCATCGCAATCCCACTAGCTGAAAAGCATTCGAGACCGGCGCATTGATATCGATTTTGTTGTAAGGGACCATTCCAGTCAGAACCGCCGCGACAGCTATGTAGAGGATCGTGCAGATGATCAGCGAGGAAATGATTCCAATCGGAACGTCGCGTTGAGGCCTGCGAGCTTCTTCTGCGTGAGTCGAGACCGAATCAAAGCCGATATAGGCGAAGAAGATGATAGCCGCGCCGGCGAGCGCTCCAAGAGGTTCGCCACCCGCCCCCTTCTGCCCTGCAATAGTCTTTCCAAAGAAACTAATTCCCGTATAACCGTATGGAGCAAATGGATGCCAATTAGCCGGGTTAACATAGAAGGCGCCAACCGCCAAAACAAAGAGAACGATGAGAACCTTGAGCATCACCATTCCGGCATTGAAACTGGCACTTTCCTTGATTCCTTTGATAAGAATAACGCAGACGATAATCGTGATGATGACGGCCGGCAAATCGAGGATAGAACCGGTTCCGAAAAAACGCCCCGTTTCCGGATTGAAATCAAACGGAGCGTTGGAGATTGCACGCGGAAGATGGAGACCAAAAATACCTATGAAATCCTGGAAATAGTGTGACCAACCATGAGCAACCGTCGAGGACCCGACACAATATTCGAGGACTAGATCCCAGCCGATGATCCATGCGAATAGTTCTCCAAGCGTTGCGTAGGCATAGGTGTACGCGGATCCAGCCACCGGCGCCATTGATGCAAATTCGGCATAACACAAAGCGGCAAAAATGCATGCGATGCCAGCGATGACGAAAGAAAGCATGAGTGCCGGGCCGGTGCGATCGTGCGCAGCGACGCCGGTCAGGACAAAAATTCCAGTGCCGATGATCGCGCCTATTCCAAGACTTGAAAGCTGGATGGGGCCAAGCACCCGGCGGAGCCGATGCTCACCCGCCATCTCCTCCAGGAGGAGCGAAAGAGGCTTTTTTACGAAGAGTTGGTTAGCCACGAAGAAATACCTCCAAGATTATTTCAAACGAACTTCTTCACGGAATCCAATGCTGATCTCCAGAACGGCCATAAAGGGCAGCAGCATATCACAGAACAATTACTACGTCCCCGCAAAGAAATAGTTTGATGGCATTCACATCCCATCGAGAGAAAAAGATGCCCCCAATCAGGGAATTGCCTCGCCTGCACCTTCAGCGTTGACCCATGAAAGCTCATGGAAAAAGGCTATTCCATCAATTGAGCAAGCCCACTATGCTTTTTCTTCATTCCATTGATGACGCGCTCAAAATGCCGGATTCTGACGATCGCTCGAAAGACAAGATAAAAGCCCAAGACAGTCAGGAAGCCACAGAGCACCAGGACAGGAAGAAGGAGACTGGCGACGCGCGAAAAGGTGTAATAGTTGGAGGTCGCGATGAGGAAACTGAGTACCGACAACGGCAAGGCGAAAACTGCAAACCCCGTCCGCATCACCGAAAGGGATGTCCGCTTCTCGGCCAATATCAGCTGAATCTCATTTAAAATGATGGAATCCAGTTCCTGGGAATCGCTCTTTTCCAACTATGCCTCCGAAGACCTGACTTGTGCTTTAAGCAATACTGGTGAAGACATTTGAGATCAATGCCTTTTCTGATACCTGTGTATTCCGAATCATGTTGATAATGTAGAACGTCCGTATGGAGGAGTCAATAGGCGCATCTCCTTTGCTGCACAAGCCTGAACTCAATGAAGATGTTGAAGAGCGGCTTCCACGAATCCAAACCCTGCTCTCTCCAACAGAATCTTCTCCCAATCCAGCGTTGCAGGATTAAAAGGCGCTTTCGTTCCGCCTGGGTAGATTTCATGGCTTTTGAAGTAGTAGAAATAATCCAAATCATTGCTGACTTTGAAGCAGGCCAGAACCTGGATCATCTGGGTGGGAAAACTCGTACCGATAAGGAGAATCCGCAGATTTCGGCGGGAAGTGAGCAGACTCGCGAAATTCATCCTTGGGCAGGTAGACTCAATGACCTTGGAGACGACCGAGGAACCCGAGCAAAAGGTCGGTGAGCTCTTTATCATGCTCAGTCCCGAAGATATAGGTGCCATGGCCTGAGCCCCTGAAGATTTTTTGTTCTTTGGGATCTTTGGCCATTGTCATGAATTTTGCGACTGATCGAGCAGCATAGGAATCGTCGATTGAAGCAATAAAAAGCTTGGGCGCGGCGATTTTTCCAACATCCGCGGTTGCATCCAATCCGCGAAAAGCATCAGGACCGGACAGCGAAATGACACCCGCAACAGGCTTTCGAGCAGCCACCTTCAAGGCCGCAGTCCCGCCCATGCTGGCTCCGACCAGGACAATCCGCTGGACCTTGGGCTTGAGGAATTCGTAGGCAGCATCCATATCAAGATCGATCTTTGCGATCTCCTTGGTTCCGCTCGATTCGCCATACCCCCGAAAATCCAAAGCCAGTGCCGCATAGCCCTTCCCTGCGAGGAGTCGGGCGAATGGCCACCAACTCTCCTGGTTCTCTGGATACATGTGACCGAGGACGACTCCGGTTTTGCCCGCGCCGAAGAGCCGCCCGCTGATCAAGATTCCATCTTTTGTCTTGAAAGTGACCTTCTCACCGTCAGCGGCTACAATCCCAGCAGAAGATACTCCGATCGTGATCGAGACAACGAGCAACAATCGATGCACTTTGAGGTTCATGACATTCCTCCTGTCTGCAACCAGGATACATCAGAAAAATAAGAGCGGCGAGTCCTTGTTGGAGACTCGCCGCTTCAGTACAGATGAGTCGACGGGTTTTACTTCTTCTGCTCGTAGCAGCCCATATCAAACCCCGCTCCCTGCGGGCGAGCCGTCCCGGAAAGATCGATATCCGGAGCGCCATTGGCCGTTCCGGCATCGATGCACGGGCTGGTTTTCTGGAGATGATAATCGCCGACGCCACCCCACGAGCGCTTGACATACTTAGGATCTCGCGACAGATTGCCCGGGCCGATCTTTCCACTTTCAATTTGGTCGCCAGTATAGGTGACTCCCTCATATTCAACCTGATTGCGCGCTCCCGACCGAAGGAATAAGCTGTTTTCAACCTTTGCTTTCACAGTCTTGTACATGCAAACCGCGCCCCCGCCATTCGCGAAGATGCAGTTTTTCATCGTGAGGTTGATCCAGCCATTGGCATATCGCTGGAATTCAGCCATGAATCCCTGCCGGCTCTGGTTATCATCGACCGTCACGTTCGTCAGGAAGAACCGTGGATTGCCGCTTGTGATGCCCTCAATCATGATACCGGCATAGATACCGGTGTTCGGAGCCTTGTCGCCGATGCCGTAGATAAGGCAATTCTCGGCCTTTCCATTGTCGACCCAGAAACGAATGCCATTGCAAATGTTGTTGGCGAGTATTGTTTCATGAATATAGGTATTGGGTGCATATGATTCGACACCATCGCCATAATTGTGTTCAAATGTGCAGCTTTGAACTTCTACCGGTCCTGCCGAAGCCCGGACGAAAAGCCCATCCGGAGTCTTATTGGGACGGTTGGAGCCGGCGCCGCCTTGATAATAATGACCGCTGTAAGAGAGACGCGACGATTCAATTTTCACATTTTTCCATCCACCCGATTTCCCGGCGGGACCACTCGCTGCGTCGTTCCCACAGTATTCAATCCTGCAACTCGTGACCTGGATCTTGTCGACATCCTGAATATTGAGGCCTGTGTTATCGATATGATGAATGTAAAGATCGTCGAGGATGATGTCGGATGCAGCCTTGCCAAGGATCACAACCCCATCTTTCATGAGGAGGTCATCGCCGGTGGCTGTGGAGTCGTGAGTGATTTCGAGCCCCTGAATCTTCACATATTTTGTCCCGGAAAGATCGATCGCAGCCCGAACATTTCCTCGTCCGGCAAGAACAGGCTTTTCCCCCTTGGAACTCTTGCCTTCAATAGTGATTGCAGCAACAGAGCTTCCAGAGCGCGGCTTGAGGACAGCCGACGAATCAGCAATCACATAGGTTCCGGCCTCGATGATCAGCGTGTCGCCCGCTTTGAGTTTCTTGGCACCATATGCGGGCGTTGCCCATGGGCTATCTTGTGTGCCTGGATTGGAATTGCTGCCGGTTGTGGACACATAGTATGTCTTGGCTGCGAGAGTCTCTGCGGAAGCGGAAACACACATGAATCCGGCGAAAATGCCGAGAAGCAGTGTCGAGAATATCAGAGTACGGGCAAAACATTGGTGCATGAGGAATACCTCTCTCCTTTAAATCTGTAAACGCCTTGCAGCGTCGTCTCTTCAAGCAACCATCTGTCCTGAAGTATCCAACGCCACAGAGGCGCTAAACTATTTCCCATAAGCCGGAGCGTGTCAAGCCCGATGGAAAATGGTAACCTGGAGACGGAAATTGAGAGTTAAATATGTGCACATATCTTGCCGTCTGAGTTCTCATATCAATCATCGTATTGATTCTTCCGCAGCGGATCAGCGCTCAAACGATACCCTTGGATCTCGTCATTTGTAATGGCCACATTATTGACGGCATCGGATCACCCTGGTACTCAGGAGACATCGGTATCCAAAACGGCCGAATTGTCGATATCGGGAAATTGGCTGCCTCCCCAGCCAAAAGAAGAATTGATGCGCGCGGCCTCACTGTTGCTCCAGGCTTCATCGATATGCTCGGTCAATCAGAACTGACGGTCCTCGCTAATCCCCATGTGCCATCTAAAATCTTCCAAGGCATCACCACTGAGTTCACCGGCGAAGGAACATCGCCTGCCCCCCTTGGCGATGCTCTCATAAGAGCTGGCATTCAGGCATATGACTTTTTCGGGATCAAGCCTGATTGTAGGACCTTTAGCCAATATTTTGCATGACTCGAACACAAAGGGACCGGCATCAACATGGACTTATATGTCGGAGCAACCCAGGCGATACGACTTGTTATCGGCGATGACGATCGAGCACCCACCACAGCGGAACTTGATTCCATGAAGGCAATCGTTCGCGACTCCATGAAGCAAGGCGCCTTTGGGCTCTCATCATCGCTCCAATATCCTCCGGCCCCTTACGCCAAAACCGATGAATTGATCGCGCTCGCAGCCGAATCCGCTCACTTCGGCGGCATCTATGCAACGCATTTGAGAAGTGATGGAGATACGATCCTCCCGGCTCAACGAATGCGACTGATCGACCGAGGAGTCCTCAAGAAAGGAATGTGTGCCGATATTGTCATTTTCGATCCGGAGACAATCGGAGACCTGGCCACGTTCGACAAGCCAAACCAGCTTTCAGAAGGCATGGCATATGTGCTTGTCAACGGTGTACCCGTCATCGACAATGGAAAAGCGACGAACACTCTCCCTGGGAGAGTCCTTCGCGGGCGCCGGGCGCGGCGCAAAGGGATGGTTCCAACAGCGACCAGCCGCACCATGGCAGAGCACTTAACTGGCCTCAGCCGATGCCCTTGCCGTCGCCACGGAGATAGACACTTCTCGTTGGAAAAGCAATTTTGATGCCGTCACGCGCGTATCGATCCATCAGCCGTTTGATAAATTCGTGGATGATGAGGGTGCGGTCAGCATAGGCCCGCACTCTCAACTGGACGGTGAATTGTATATTCGAATCCCCGAATGCGCTGTAAGAAACGACCGACTTGTCTGTATTCACTCCACCATGGACCGTCGTCAGAACATCGCGGACAACTTCTGATGTCACCTGTTCGACCTTATCGAGATCCGATCCATAGGCGACGCCGCAGGGAAGGAAAATGGAAACGTCGGACTCGGGCAGGCTATAATTCGTCAAAACGCTTTGCGCAAGCTTGGAGTTGGGGACAGTGATGATGGTGTTGGAAGGGGTGCGGATCCTGGTGCTCCGCCAGCCAACTCGATCGACAGTCCCCTCCTGCCCTGTTTCCAGCTTGATGAAATCTCCCACTGAAAGAGGCCGATCAGCAATGACGTACAAGCCGGCAAAAAAATTGGAAAGCGTATCCTGCAGGGCGAGTGCAACGGCGAGAGAGGCCACACCGAGGCTTGCCAGGAGCGGCGTGATCTGGACGTCAAGCTGTTGAAGAACGGCCAACCCCGCCAGCGTCCAAATCACAACGCTGACGAGCCTCCGCACGAGAGGCATCAGGCGATCTTCCGAGATCACATCGGCGTTGGGCGTGCTTGATTGAGCGTACCAGATAATCAGGGTTCGGACGATTCTATCCAGAGCCAGTGAGAGAATGAGGATTAGGGCCAGTTTTGATCCCAACTGGAGGTACGGCGAGTAACGGTTCAGCAACAGAACTTGACTCAGGAGTATGTTCAGGCCGACAAGCATGATCGCGAGGAAAAAAGGCGTTTCCAGATTTCGGACCAATCGCCTGGCAAGGGTATCCTGGGCTTTCGGAACAGATCTAGATACGAGACGGCGCATGAGGCGGAGGCCCATGTGCATCAGGAGTCCATAGCCGGCGAGCAGCGCCAGTCCGAAAAGTCCCTCTTGCAGGTTGTGAATCATAAAGAGTTAGTCAGGTGAAGTTCGCCCGCGAGCGGAATCTGGAGTGAAGGACTCGAGTTGATGCCGACGGATTTTGGCTCCAGCAGCCTCCTCCCAAATCCCACACTCACAGCGGTAAACAATCGACTTGCGAACCTCATGATCTCCCTGGTGGAATTTCGAGAATCTCGCTCTGTTACTTGGGCTGCTCGATCATGCTGTTCAGATATTTCACCGGGTCTTTGGCAAAATTAGGCTTACACGCATCACAGCAGAAATAGAGCCGGCGCCCCTTGTAATCCGTAAACGATTTCTTATTATCGAGTTGTTCCCCGGTGACAGGGCAAATTTTTTGCACGTTTTCGAGCACAACTTTGTCAGCTGCGATTTTTTCAAAATACTTCTCCGGATCGGCCTTGAACGCGGCCGGGCAGGAATCCGAACAGAAGTAGATTCGCTGTCCTTGAAAATCGATATGCGGGCTCGACGCCTTGTTGATGGCCATTCCTGACACCGGACATTTTGTTTGCGATATGTCCGCCGCAAGAACGGCGCCTGCAAGAGCCAACAACACGGTCACAGCGAAAATCGTGAATCGGGATTTCATCATTGGACCTCCTCTGTACGATTGATTTCCTTAAGTTCCCCAAACATCTTCCAGAGTTTATAGATTGCGGGGTAGACGAGCAACTCCATCAGAAACGACGTGACAAGGCCACCGATCATCGGCGCTGCGATCCGTTTCATCACATCGGCTCCCGCAGAGGTCGACCACATGATTGGAAGCAGTCCCATGAATGCTGCACAGACAGTCATCATCTTGGGACGAGCCCTCTTTACCGCTCCATGGATAATGGCTTCATCCAGATCGGTGATTTTCGTCAACCGGCCATTCTGTTTTGCCTCGTCAAAAGACAGATCCAGAAAAAGCATCATGAAGACACCAGTCTCAGCGTCGAGCCCCAGAAGTGCGATCATGCCGACCCATGCGGCAATTGAAATATTGTAATTGAGAATATAGAAGAGCCATATGGCACCAACTGCAGAAAATGGCACGGCGAGCATCACGACGGCAGCCTTGAACGCCGATCGTGTATTGGCTAAGAGCAACACGAAAATGAGAATAAGAGTGATAGGAACGACGACTTTGAGACGTTCACGCACACGAAGCATGTTTTCATATTGACCGCTCCACTGCAGCACGTACCCTGCCGGAAGAGCCATCACCCGGCTGACCTCCTGTTTTGCATCGCGCACGTATCCGCCGATATCCCTGCCGGCAATGTCGACGAAGACGTATCCCGCTAGAAATCCATTTTCGTCTCTCAGCATTGCGGGGCCTTGAACAAGCGCGATATCTGCGAGTTGGATGAGTGGGACTTGAGCGCCAGAGGAGGTCGGCACCAGCACACGCTGGAGGCGATCAACATTATCACGCAGTTCACGTGGATATCGTACGTTGACCGGATATCGTTCCCGCCCTTCAATCGTGGTCGTGACGTTTTCTCCGCCGATGGCACTCTGAATAACAGACTGGAGTTCTCCGATGGTCAGCCCGTAGCGTGCAAGCTGATCACGGCGAGGCTGGAAGTCGAGAAAGAACCCACCGGCCACACGCTCTGCATAAACGCTCCGTGTCCCGGGGATCCGCTGCAAGATCTTTTCCAATTCTCCGCCGATCCGTTCGATCTCCTGCAGGTTGGCTCCAAAGATTTTTATCCCAATCGGTGTCCGCACTCCGGTTGTGAGCATATCGATGCGGCCCTTGATCGGCATCGTCCATGCGTTCGTCACTCCGACGATCTGGAGTGACTTATTCATTTCAGCGATCAGCTCCTCCGAAGAGATATGCTCAGGCCAGATGGGTCGAGCGAGGGGCTTCAACCAGCTGGGGAAAATTGAAGAATACCACTGTTTTTTCGCACGCCATTCACTTTCGGGCTTGAGAACAACCGTGGTTTCCATCATGGAAAAAGGTGCTGGGTCCGTCGATGTATCGGCGCGACCGGCTTTCCCGAAGACGCGTTCCACTTCAGGGAAAGATCGCAAGACCCGGTCCTGTGACTGGAGCAATTCCTGAGCCTGAGCCACTGAAATCCCCGGCAACGTTGTCGGCATGTAGAGAAGTGTGCCTTCGTTGAGGGGCGGCATGAATTCGGAGCCGAGTCGGAAATAAAAAGGGACACTGACGGCAATGATAACGATCGCAGATGCGATGATGATTTTCGGGTATCGAAGGACAAAGCGGCACGCCGGCTCGTAGAGACGGAAAATCATCCGGCTGATTGGGTGCCGCTCTTCGGCATAATAAGTTCCGACCGCGACTTTGGTGGCTATCCATGAGAAGAATCGTGGGCGGAAAGAAAAAGGGTGCATGCGTGTGAAGGCCATCCGCATGGCGGGATCGAGTGTGATGGCAAGAAGAGCGGCGATGGCCATGGCGAGATTCTTTGAATAAGCCAGAGGCCGAAATAGACGACCCTCCTGATCAACAAGGGTGAAAACCGGGAGGAAGGCAACCGCAATGACGAGCAGAGAGAAAAAGACCGATGGACCAACTTCTTTGAGCGCCTGCAATCGGACTTGATGAAAATCGCCTCTTCTCCCCTGTTCCTGCCATTGATGCAGCCGGTTATAGGCGTTCTCAACCTCCACGATCGATCCATCAACCAGGACGCCAATCGAAATCGCAATCCCTGCCAGAGACATGATGTTAACAGTCACGTTCAGTCCATACATTGGAATAAACGCCAGGAGGACCGCCACAGGGATCGTGATGATGGGAACGATAGCCGATGGGATATGCCAAAGAAAGATCAGGATGACAAGCGAAACAATGATCATTTCGATCGTGAGCTCGTGACGTAGTGTTTCTATGGCGCGGGTGATGAGATCGGACCGATCGTAGGTTATGACGATTTCAACATCCCTGGGAAGCGACGGTTGCAGCTCCTTTAATCTCTCCTTGATACTCTTGATGACATTAAGCGCATTTTCCCCATGACGCATCACGACGATGCCGCCGACGGTATCTCCCTTGCCATCCAGATCCGAGACCCCACGCCGGATTTCGGGACCGAGCTCCACACGCGCTACATCGCGAACCAAAACAGGCACGCCACCCGGTCCTACTTTCACGACAATCTGTTCCAGGTCGCTCGTGGACTTCGCATATCCTCGGCCTCGCACCATATATTCGCGGCCGCCCCACTCCACCAACCGGCCTCCAACTTCATTATTCGACGTTCGGATCGCCGCAATAACCGTTTCAATCGATAGCTGATAGACGGCAAGCCGATTCGGATCAACCGTCACCTGATACTGTTTGACGAATCCTCCAATGGAGGCGACTTCGGCAACTCCCGGGACCGACTGCAGTGCGTAACGCAGTGTCCAATCCTGATAGGACCGCAGTTCATCCAATGACAGGGTGTTCGAGCGATCGACGAGCGCATATTGAAAGACCCAGCCAACGCCGGTGGCATCAGGGCCGAGTTCCGTCTGTACTCCCTCCGGAAGCCGTGATTGAATTTTTGAAAGATACTCAAGAACTCTCGATCGGGCCCAGTACAGATCCGTGCCGTCCTTGAAAATGACATAGACATAGGAAAAGCCGAAATCCGAAAATCCTCTGATGGCTTTCACTTGGGGCGCGCCCAGGAGCGTAGAAATGATCGGATATGTTACCTGATCTTCGATGATGTCGGGCGATCGATCCCAGCGAGAAAAAATGATGACCTGTGTATCTGAAAGATCCGGAAGCGCATCCAGGCGGATTTCCGAGAGAAGGTGCCATGCAAAAATGCACAGCACGGCAAATCCGAGCAACACCAAAGCCCGATTGTAAGCCGAAAACTCAATGATTCGCTTGATCATTAGGCTGAGTGCTTTTTTGTGTCGGCGGTGCCTCAGTGTTTATGCCGGCAAGAGCGGCACGAAGGCGGCTTTCCGAATCCAACAGGAAATTCGCCCGGATGACGACATGCTCATCGGCGTGTACACCCGCGAGTATCATGGCCATACCGTTGCTGCGTATCCCCGTTGTCACTTCTCGCGGCATAAAGCGTCCTTCTCCCGTCTGTACGAAAACCACCTGCCTCTCGCCTGTATCTAGAATGGCAGAGTCGGGGATGACGACTCCTTCGCCGCCATCAATCGCCAACTCCACATCCACATACATCGACGGCTTCAGTTTGAGATCTCGATTCGGAAACTCGAATCGCACCCCCAGAGTCCGACTCTCAGCATTGAGATACGGCATGATGTAAGAAACACGACCAGCCAGCTTCAGAGAAGGGTCATATGGCAGAGTCAATGAAGCTTGCTGGCCGATGTGAATCATGCGGGCTTCAAATTCGTAGAAATCCGTATCGATCCAGATCCGCGACAGATCGGTAATGGTGAACAGCTCCATGCTTGGATCAATCTGCTTGCCTTCGTAGACATCTTTGGCCGTCACATAGCCTGAGGCGCTGCTTCGGAGTGTCACTGTGCGTTGTACGCCGCCGCCTTTTTCGAGCTGATCGATGAGATCCTGCGGCACATCAAAAAGCTCGAGCCGGTGTCGAGCCGCTTTCACTATATCCTCACTCCCCTGTCGAATTTCGGGAATATCGGAGGTCCTCACCTCACTGACTTCCTGACGCGCTCGCAGGAATTCCTCCTGGCTCGCGACGAGCTCCGGCGAGTAGATTGTCAGGATCGGTTCTCCTCGTGTGACCATCTGCCCGGTGTAATTTGCGAAAAGCTTCTCGATCCAACCCATCACCTTTGTGTGAACATGCCGGATGAGGGTTTCATCAGGCTTCACAACCCCGACCGTGCGGACCACGCGCTGCAGACGCTGAAATTTTGCCGGGGCCGTTTGCACACCAGCCAACTGGATTCCTATGGCGCCAATGGAAACATCGGCCATGCCGGCGATTCCACCACCCCCGGGCGCCGATTCATCTGCATAGACCGGCACAAAATCCATGCCCATTGAATCTTTGGCTGGAACCGATGACGTCACGCTCGGATCCATGGGATTCCGGTAATAAAGAATTCGCTTTTCTCCAATCACGCTGGGGGTTTCGAGAGCCGGGGCGGGAGCGCCTGCTTTGATCGGAACAAGCGTCATTCCGCATTTCGGACATTTCCCCGGCTTGTCCGATGTCACTTCCGGATGCATCGGACAAACGAAGGCGGCCTTTGGCGACGGCTCTTCCTTGATTCCAACCGGAACCAGCTGCATCCCGCATATCGGGCAATCACCTGGCTTGTCGGAGATGTATGTTGGGTGCATTGGGCATTGGTACTTCATGTTTGTGGAGGTGTGTCTGGCGCAGCCGGCTGCGAGGGCGAGGATGGCCACCGCGGCCACGATCAGAATCACCCATTTGGATTTCTGCGATACCGCCATTATTGCCTCCCCGGCTTGTCCGTGCCATCCGCAAGCAGAGGTGTCAGGCTCAACTTTTCAAGTTGTGCGAGCGCTTTCTGGTACGTCGTGACCTCTTCAAAATAATTCATCCGATACTCCAACACACCCACAAAATTGGTCATCATCGTAAGGAAATCCACTCGACCCACTTTATAACTGGCCATGGATGCATCAAAGGTCGACCGTGCCTGCGGGATGAGTCCTGTGTCATACAGCGAAATGAGTCGTCGGGATGCGGATGCCATTGAATATTGTTCTTCAATAGCCGAATCAATTTGTTGTTGTGCGGCATCATATTCCCCGCGTGCGCCTTCAAGTTCATGCGCCGCTTCATCGATTCCCGGAATTTGCTTTTCTCGCCGATACAGCGGCAGGCGCAGATCAAATTTGAGCTGCCACATATCCCGATATTCTCGCGAATAGCCATAGGAAGCTCCGACCATGAAATCGGGTTTCAACTGCCGTTGAGCGAGCTGAAGCCGGCTGGAAGCGGAGGCAATGTCGCGTTCGCGTGCCTTCAGGGACGGTGACATGTCGTGAGCTTTGTTGCGAAGTTCCTGTGAACTGAAGCGGAGTTCCGGCAAATGGCTATCCAACGGTGAACCAAAAGGCGTTCCCGCTGCCCGATGCAAAAGCTCGTTCATGCGAGCAACAGCGGCGCTGCGACGTTGTTCGAGCGAAATCTGGCGAGCGATGAGCAAAGAGATTTCAGTCTGAGCCCTCAGCACATCCTGTTGGGATGCCAGGCCGACTTCATAATTAGCCTGCGCGATTCCCGAAAGTTCTTCCAGCAAGTGCCGGCTCTCTTTCAGAAGACCGAGTGTTCGATCAAAATATACGAGATCGAAATACGATTCCTTTACCTGGGAGATGATGTCGAGTTTCAAGGCTTCATGCTCTTCGCGCGCGCTTTCGGCTTCGAGCATGGCGACATTAGCGGCCAGTGCTCGCTTGCCTGGAAACGGAATTTCCTGAGAGAAAGAAACAGCAACATTCGCGATGGGATCAGCGAAATAGAGAGGAATGGGATTTGTCATGCTTGTCGACATGATCCCGATCGTTGGGTCAGGCAACGCCCGTGCCTGAGATGGCCTCAACGAAGCAGCTTCATATCGTTTGAGGGAAGCCTGGAGCCTGGAGTTGTGAGTGAGGGCTTCATTGATGACAGAATCAAGAGTGACGGCTTCATCAGATCGAGCAACAAGTGGAGTCAGGCAGCATATGATAGCGATAATGACTTTGGGCCATTGAAAACTGATGATAGCCTTCATCCCACCTTCAAATCCGGCGAATCCTCTTAAACCAAATTCTACCAGATCAAACTTCGGTATCAAATGATTTTTATTTTCTTTTCTCTGTAGGCAATTGAATCAGCCCCAAAAACCATACATGCCGCATCTCCCATCTCATGCGCAATTTGAGTGGCGCGGGAGGAGGGGTTATCAAATCGCATTGACGGTGGTTTCCTCCTATGTTAGGTTTCGATCGATGGAAATATTAGCATCCTACGCCGGCTATACATTGCTTGATCTCGTTCGGAGCGGCAAGACCTTGCCGATTGATGCAGTCCTGGAAATCGCCAAGCAGATCCTCAATCAACCTGACCCCCATGGTGAAGACATTGAAAGGATGCGGCTCGATTCCACCGGCACGCTCACATTCGCCGAGAGTGCGCTGCCAAAGTCGGAGCCGGAATTCTATTATCTCCTGGGCATTTTGCTCTTCGCTCTGGCGACAGGCATTAAGTTCGAACCGTCTTTCCTATTGGATGGCCTGCCTTCGAATGTGACACTTCCGTGGTTCTTTACTCATCTGATCGATCGGCTGACGGATCCCATTCGATCCGAGAGGGTGATCGGCCGTCCAGCAACACTCCAGCTTCTGGAACGCGTGACACTGTCACGATCTCCATACGACGGCCCGTGGCCCTGCTTCCGGGGAGATCAAGGGCGCACCGGAGTGATCGCGGGTCCTCCATCTCCGGCATCGAAGATGAATATTTTTTGGTACCGGCAATACCCGGAAATCCTCGCCTCTCCGATCCTTCTCAATGCCGGATTTCTTCTCGTTGTCTCTGCCAGTGGAAAATTGATGGTCGTCGACGGCACAAACGGAACGACGGCGATGGAAATCGAGATCGGAGTGCCATCGGAATCGACAGCCGCCTTGACAAAGGAGATCGCCTGCCTGGGCGCGGATGATGGTTGCCTCTATTGCATAGACGCGCAGATGGGGAAGATCCAGTGGAAACACAAAATCGGGGGGATGATCCGATCGTCGCCGCTCACCCAAGAAGGCCTTCTCTTCATAGGAACCGTCGATGCTCCCGATCAGGGGACTCTCCAGTGCATCGATATTCAAAAGAAAAAAACCATCTGGACCTACCGGTGTGGAGAAGTGTTTTCCTCCCCTGCTCTTTGCGGAAAATCCATCATCGTCGGCAGCGATGATGGGTCTATCCATTCGGTGGATATCTCGACCGGCAAAAAAATCTGGGCCTTTCAAACAGAAGCCAAGGTGCGAGCGACACCGGCTGTATCAGGCGATATTTTTGTCGGCTCCTTCGATGGGTGTTTCTACTGCCTCTCTGCGGATGGTGCGGTCCGGTGGAAAAAATCAACTGGCAAACCATACTTCTCCTCAGCCGCCTGCGGAGAAAAAACCATCGCTTGTGGTTCACATGATGGTTCGGTTTATGGGTTCGACAGAAAGACAGGCGACATCCAATGGAAGTACTCGTCGGGTAGTTCTGTTGTTTCGTCTCCTGTTCTCATCGGCAGCAATGTACTCGGCGCGTCCACTAATGGTGCGATTTTCCTCCTGGACGGCGCGACAGGCGCATGTATGGCGTCCATCGATGTCGGAAAGACAATTAAGTCCAGCCCCATCATCACCGACACGACCGTTTTCCTAGGACATGAAGGCGGTTTCTCAGCCTTGATCCTCACATGAACGCCCTCTCAATCGTTCCAAAATGGATGGAAGAAAATTTCCTCGACATCTACAACTCTCATGCATCGCACGTGTTCCTGCTGACCGGCAATATCAAAGATTACATTCCGATCGGAAATGAGTTTCAACCGCTCGAAGAGGCCATCATGGCGCTGGGAGCTCAGCGGCCCATCGTTTTCAGCTTTAGCCTGTCCACTGGATTCCGGTTCCAATCACGAGAACGTGAAATGGCGTTTCGACGAGCGGCCTCGCTAGATAACCGGACTCCGCTGCCGGCTCAACCGCACGCAGCCCTGGCTTTGTTGGAACGTATCATTCTTAATCAAAAGACCCCTCGTCGGAGCGTCTTTGCCGTTTTTCCTTATGTTGAGACGATTGCGCCAGCTGGCGGGAGTGCCTATCAATCCCAGGAAGAACGATCCATTATTACATCACTTGTCCGATGGGCGGATGATCCGATTGTGGCTGAGAAAGCCGTTATCGTGCTTCTGGCCGAAAACCTGGCTGATGTCGCGGAACCTCTTCGCGCATCGCAAAGCGGAATTCATGCCGTTCAGATACCACGCCCCGACAGCCTATCGCGGGAGGCATTCCTCCGACGATTCATTGAACAGAAGCAACGTCCCGTCGATCCGGTCTCCATCATGCTTATCGCGGAAAAATCTCAAGGCATGACGTTGCGCCAGATCGAAGACATTCTGCTTCGCGAACGCGACTTCAATGAACCCTCAGCCATCGTTTCCAAAAAAATCGAAATGCTCGCCAAGGAATATGGCGACATTCTCGAAATCATCGAATCCCATTATGGATTGGACGCGGTTGGTGGGCTGGAATACGCAATCCAGGAATTGCGCGAGGTGGCCGAATTGATGCGCCAGCAGGTCATATCAGCCGCTCCAATGGGGATTATGCTCATGGGTCCTCCGGGCACTGGAAAAAGCTATCTGGCCGAGTGTTTCGCGAAAGAATGCGGCTTGCTGTGCGTGAAGTTCAAGCCACTGCGGCAGATGTATGTCGGCGCGTCGGAACGCAATCAGGAACGCGCCTTCAACGCCATTCGTTCTCTGGCGCCGGTCGTCGTAGTTGTTGATGAGAGCGATCAAGAGGAGCAGGCGCGTGGAAGCGGCCCATCAGGAGACTCGGGAGTCAGCGAACGAATGCGCGGCCAGGCGTTTCAATTCTGGGGAGATCAATCGCTACGGGGAAAGGTCCTGCGGATCGACATCACCAATCGCGTGGATCTCATCGATCCGGCGATGCGTCGTTCCGGCCGGACGGATATCAAAATTCCGATTCTCATGCCCGACCAGACAGCACGCCGGCAAATACTGAACGTTCTAATGAAGAAGCACGGTTTCAAGACAGAACTTACCGACTTCACGACCATCGCCACGCGAACCGATGGTTTCACCGGAGCCGACCTCGAGCTCCTGGCAACCACGGCATTCCGGTTTTCATCGCGAGACAACTCACCTGTCATTCGAGAAGCTGATTGGATGAAGGCGCTGGATGATTTCATTCCTTCGGCACGTGATGTGGCGGCCATCGATCAGATGACCCTTCTGGCGCTCGATGAATGTCGATCGAGGCGTCTATTGCCGCCAAACGCCGACCAGATACGAGCCGAGATCCAGCAGCGAGGTGCTCGCCATTGATATCATCAACATCCATCACCACCCTCCTTTTTGTCGGATTGCCATTCTGGGCTGTCTCGCTACCTAAAGAATCTCATGCGGTCCATGATTCCAGAAGCCAGTCTTATTACCATTATCTCCTCGGCTCCATGGCTGAGGCCGAAAGAGATGCCGACACCGCTCTGAAGGAATATACCGCAGCCCTCGATAATGACCCGTCCAGCACGGACATTCGAATCGCTCGAGCCCGCGTCTACATGCAGCAAGACCATCTGGATGTCATGAAAAATGAACTGGACATCATCCTCAAGGCCGATCCGGAAAATACTGATGCCAATGAACTCCTTGGTACCTACTATTACAATCTGAAGGATCAGGATCACGCGAATCTGACAAAAGCCAGAGAGGCAATTGAAAAGGCTGCTGCACAGCCATCAAATCCGCAGGTCTTCTATTTTCTCGCTCAAATCTATCTGGAAGAAGATCCTAATAACACCGAAAACATCAAAAAGGCTCTTGCAGCCTTTCAAAAATATGCAGATGCGGTGCCGGGAAATCCAGAGGGCTACTATCGAATGGGCCTCCTGAATCAGGCTCTTCAGGATGATGCCGCTGCCGAGGCGGATTATGTCAGAGCCGTCGAAATTGCGCCGACATTCACCCCGGCCTACCGATCACTCATGGGCCTCTACGCCCATCTCAACCGGACTGATGATCTCCGCAAACTCTACAAGAAAATACTGGCCGACAACCCACTCGATCTTCGCACCCGCTCGGCCCTGGCCGTCAGCCTTTACGAACAGGGGCTTTATTCGGAAGCCCACGAGGTCATGGATTATGAGAACCTGGCCGAAGGCTACAACCCCGCAGCACAGGTTCTGGCTGCCAAGATATTTGCACGTCTGAACCGGCCATACAAGGTCATCGAAATTCTGAAAGACTCCGCCCCCCAAGAAAAAGCACCGATTGATTCCCTTCTGGAGTTGGCGCAGGCATACGAACGAATCGGTAATTTTGCTGAATCCTCCAAGCTTTTCGAAAAAATTCTCACCCGCAGCGAACTCGCCGAACGCGCTCCCATCCTTTTGCATCTCGGCTTCGCCCAGCAGACCCAGAAACGATATGCGGAAGCCCAGAAGAGCTATGCCGAAGGGATTGAAGCGGCCAAGGCTTCGGCCGACAATGAGATGGAACGGACTCTCTGGCGGGATCGAGCGCTTCTGCTGGCTGAAATGGGCGAGATAAAGAAAGCGGAAGATATTGCCAACGAGACATATCACCTCTTCCCTGACGACATCGAGATGAAAACGCTTCCCGCAGACATTCTCTGGCAAGCAGGCCGCAAGAAGGACGCAGTCTCAAAACTGAAATCTCTGCTGGCAACTCAAAAGAACTCATGGGATATCCGGATCGTGCTCGGGCGAAAACTTTTCGATGAAAAGGCCTTCAAAGAAGTCGTCACAACTTTGAAGACGGCGGACTCGGATGCCAAGGCTCCGGAGGATGCTGTTTATCTGCTCGGCGCGAGCTACGAACGCCTTGGAGATCTCAGAAAATCCCGTGAGATATTGGAGAAAGGAATTCAGCGATTCCCAGATAGCTCCGATATGATGAATTACCTCGGGTACACTCTCATCGAACATAACATTGACATGGGGTATGCCGTAGGTCTTATCCAGAGAGCGGTCACAGCCGATCCAGAGAACGAAGCCTTTCTTGACAGCCTCGCATGTGGAGAGCTCAAACTGGGAAAACTCGAAGACGCTCGCAAGCAAATCGATCTTGCGCTGAAATTTGGAGAACCCAACTGGGAAATTCTGGAACATGCCGGGGATATCTACGCGGCTCTCGGCTTGACCTCGGAAGCCGTCGTATTTTATGAAAAAGCCCTATCAAGCAGCCCGGAAGAGCCGGCGCGGATCAAAGATAAGCTGGCGGCAGTGAAGAGAAAGTGAAGGGCCGATTGGTGTCCAGCAGCCTCCGCATCCTGGCAACCAGCCTCGCTGGATTCCTATTGATCTCATGTGGACCGGCGCTTCCAAAAATCCGGAACATCCCCAATAAGCCGGCCAATTCCCTTTCGGGAATTCTCGATATCCGGTCCAGAAGCTTCCACGGCAAGGTCGAGGCCATGGTAGCCATCCTGATACCGGACCGGCTGAGGTTTGAAATCATGTCAGGGAATCGCACTGAAGCACTGATTATTCTGAATGGCGAGAGAGCTTCGTGCGCCTTCCCGCCTGACCACCTGATCTACATCTCTTCTGCGGCGATGCTCACAAATGATTTCCTGGGAACGGAAATTAAGAGTCGGGATCTGGCCTTTCTCCTCTCCGGACAGATCAACGGCCTGGTTGATTGGGTTAAAACCGCGCATGAGTTGAATCGAGGTGATGTGAGGGTGGTTCTGAGTCGGGTACACGCGCAGACCGGGCTTCCGCTGGTCATCGAATTAATTAATCATTCTCAATATGCGCGACTCTCATGGCGGCAGGTCACTTTCGATTCAGACCCCGAGGAAGTCGCCTTCGAGCCTCCAGCAGGATACGACCCATGCGAAAGGCCGGCGTTTCTCGAAAAGATCGGGCGATGATTCATCTCCACGCCTACGCCAAGGTCAATCTGGATCTGCGAATCATCGGGAAGCGCCACGACGGATATCACGAGATCCAGAGCCTTATGCAAACCATCGATCTTGGGGACGGTCTGGAAATAGGGCTTTCCCGGACGCCCGGGATTCGACTCAGGTGTCTGGGATTGCAAAAAGTGCCGGCCGACTCAGAGAACCTCGCCTATCGTGCGGCCGAGGCGCTTCTCTCCAGAACGGCGGCAGCTCACACCGGCGTCACCCTCACTTTGCGAAAGAGAATCCCATTGGGCGCCGGATTGGGAGGCGGCAGCAGTGACAGCGCCGCCGTGCTACGAGGCTTGAATAAGCTTCTGCGTTTACGCTTCTCAGACAACGCTCTCGCCGAAATTGCTTCGACGATTGGGAGCGATGTCCCTTTCTTTCTCCACGGCGGGTTGTGTGCTGCGTTCGGAAGAGGAGCCATTGTGAAAGCCCTTCATGCCAATCGCCGGGTGCCGATACTGCTTGTGACTCCACACCTCCATGTCTCGACGGTTGATGCATATGGCTGGTACGCGCGTAGTTGGGCAGGGACAACATCGTCTCCCGTCCAAACGGCTTCGCACTATGCGCGTGCAATAGAGGCTTCCTACAAAAAGGGCTCTTGGGCGTCAATGAGAAATGATCTTGAGCCGGAGGTATTCGCTCATCATCCCCAGCTATCGATCATTAAAGCAGCATTATATGATTCAGGCGCTCTCCACGCGCAGATGACAGGCAGTGGGAGTTGCATCTACGGCATTTTCGGAAATTCGCAACTTTTGGCAAAAGCCTCGCGCGAAATAGCGCGCTTGGGGCATACTACGATCATGAGCAGGCTGATTTCCCGGGCCGTGGCATTGAGACTAAATCCTCAGAAAACAACGCCCTCATCGGAGAATTAGCGATCAGCCCCGATGCCATTCCCGTAAATGTGCATTGGGTCCTTCAAATCGAGTCGGGTGCGGGTGTGGCCACGGGTTCGGGTTCCTCGATGTGAATTTCAGCGAGGTAATGCTTTTACTCGCGGATCAGAATCCGTTCCATGATAGTTGTCTCAGACCCAATTCTTTGATAGTGTGGATTGACTATTAGCTCACATGGTTATTTTACCTTGACAGGAGGACCAGCATGATGACGTGCCAGAAATGTAGTAAGGACGTACCTGAATCGGCGGCAGTGTGCCCCTATTGCGGAACTCGGGTAGAGAAAAAAGCTGATGACCAAACCGGACCTGTCCGGAAGCCGGACCCCGAGCCTCCCAAAATATCGGAACCGGCTCCGTCGCGCTCCGGCAGCAAAATTCTCTTCATCATTGCCGGCATTGCGTTGCTCGCGATCATCGTCGTTCTCGTCGGCCATTTTGCATTCAACTGGCAACTGGGCAAGAAAGGCGCCTTCCCCGGCGTTTCCCAAGTTGGTGCGAATGCAGAGACAAATGCCAAGTTCGAAAATATGCAGGAGATGGCAAATAACATCGACAAGTTGGAGCAGGACATGCAGCAGAGAGGCCAGGAAATGGCCCGGCTCCAGGCTGAGTATCAGGCTCGAGGCGGAACGCTCAAAGTCGGAGGCATCGCGCTCACCGAAGATGAGCGGAAACTCTTAGCGGATCTCATGAAGAATGAAAAATCCGGGTACCAGGACTTGCTCCGCGAAATCCTGTCCAAGGACAAGGAGATCTGGGACACCAAGGCCCGGCTCTCCTCACTGGAAGAGCAACTGCCTCGACCACATGTCGTCAAGGCAGGTGAACGCCATCGAGACATCGCCATCCACTTTCTCACCGAAGTTCAGAAGCTTTCGAGGAAACAAGCCGAGGATCTAGTGGATCGTATCAACTTGCTCGATCCTCTCCTGCCCGGATTCAAAGTTTGGAATTTCTACATCAATGGAGCATTCGGAACTTACATCACTCAGGGCACAGCACCCATCAGCCCCAATGAAGCAGAACGCGAAAAAATCCAAACAATTGTGGATGAGCGGAATACTGCATTTGCCGAGAGAGATAACCTGAAGACTCAAGTCACAGATCTGGAAGGACAGAAAACACAACTCAATGAACAGATCACCGGCCTGACGCAGGAAAAAGAAAGCCTGGCAACCAATGTCGAGGAATTGAAGGGCGTTCAGGCGAATCTTGAATCTGATGTCAACTCGCTCTACTTCCGTGCCGGGTTAAAGGATGATCTCGAAAAATCAGGCATCATCAAGGATCCATTCCTCGGCAAAGTGCGTCTTGAAAACTTCAAGAGTGAAGATTTTACGGGGAAGATCGATCTGAGGAGTCAGACTTCCATCGTCATGCAGGCAGCGAACTTCGGAATGAAAAAGATCAAGAAAGCCGTCATTCTGCCGTCGATTTTCAAGGAGAAAATTGACTACAAAATCACAATCAGTGCAGATGGTCAGGAAGCGACAATTGAAATACTGAATCCCGATAAGTTCCTCTTCCAAAAGATTGTTATCGCTCTGGAGTGAATTTCGGGACGACTGCACAAGCGTATGATCTTTGGGGGGATTCGGCCATGGACACAACAGCGGAATCCCCCGTTTGTTTCCTCCTCGCTTTGGCCAAAATAAGCGATCTGCTCTTATATAATCTAAGAGGCATTTAGCGGCCGAGGAGAAATTGTGAGCAGTTCAGTGCGTCTGGAGAGAGATACTCTCGGTGAGATCAACGTCCCGGCGAATGCGCTGTATGGCGCCCAGACTCAGCGTGCCGTCCTGAATTTTCCGATTTCGGGGATGAAGCCCTATCCAGCCTTCATCTGGAGCCTGGCAATTATTAAGCGTGCTGCAGCCGAGGTTAATCGGAACTTGGGTATCCTCGACTCTCAGCTCTCGGCCGCGATCATCCAAGCAGCACAGGAGGTGATTGAAGGAAAACTGAATGAACACTTCGTTGTCGATCCTTTTCAGGCAGGGGCCGGAACCAGCCATCACATGAACGTTAACGAAGTGATCGCCAATCGAGCCAATCAGATACTCGGATACGAGCTGGATGATCGTCAGAAGCCTGTCAGCCCGAACGATCATGTCAATATGGCGCAGAGTACGAATGATGTTGTACCGACGGCCATCCGACTTGGATGCCTTTGGAGACTCAATGAGCTGATCAGCGCTCTCGACGAGCTCGCTCAAGCGCTGACACTGAAATCGCAAGAATTTGATGATGTGATCAAATCCGGGCGAACGCACCTTCAAGATGCCGTTCCGGTGCGACTCGGCCAGGAGTTCGGCGCCTACGCACAGGCTATCAGGAATGATCGCGAGCGGCTGATGGCAGCCGGAGACCGTCTCCGTCGGATCGGAATCGGGGGAACTGCTGCCGGCACCGGACTCAATGCCCACCCGGAGTACCACCAGAGGATGCTGAGTCGCCTTTCTGAACTCACCGGCCAACCGCTCCGATCTTCCGGCAACCTCTTTGAATCCATGCAAAGCATGGCCGATCCTGCGGATTTCTCGGCGACCCTGAGAACACTGTGCATCACACTGACACGTATCGCTAATGATCTGCGGTTGATGGCGTCCGGCCCCGCAACGGGTATCGACGAAATCCGCTTGCCGGCGGTTCAACCTGGTTCGAGCATCATGCCGGGGAAGGTCAACCCGGTGCTCGCAGAGATGCTCAACATGGCCTGCTACCATGTCCAGGGATGCGATCTCACCGTGGCTCTCGCCGCCCAAGCCGGCCAGCTTGAAGTTAACGTCATGATGCCGATCATTGCACATAACCTATTTGGAATGATGCATGTTCTGATCGGCGCCATCACGGCTTTCACAGAGAAATGCATCCATGGCATCGTGGCGAACCGGAAAAAGGCGGCCGGATGGCTCGCGAAAAATGCGATCCTTATCACCGCATTCAGCCCCATTCTGGGATATCATACGGCAGCTACCATCGCTCGCGAATCCATGGAAACCGGCCGGGACATCAGCGAAATTGTATTGGAAAAAAAATTGCTCGATGCCGATCAGATCCAGCAATTATTGGATGTGCGCGCAATGACTGAAGGCGGCTTTCGGTCGCGAGCTGATTGAGCCATGTTACAAACACGACCCGGGAAAACCGGCGATGATCAAAAAAAAGGCACACTTTGAAACACGATTCGCAGATGATTCCAACTCTGCATGGTTGGGCTCGGTCGATGAGCCGTTGACAGAGATCAGACCATGTTGCATCATGAAAGAAGATACAGAGCATAAAAATGGGATTATTTTCCCGACAAGAAGATCCGTTTGGCAAAAACATCCTCCGAGAAATCAGTGAGACGTCGGCAATCGCCGGCACTCTGCATGTGGTCATGCAGGAAAGTTTGGTGATCCAGGTTTGCATCGACGAAAAGTCCGGATCTGAAGCGGCGCGAATTGTCGATGTCGAAAACACCTATCAAAACTATATTATCCTGCGATCCTATCAGCCACTGGATGTTCAGAACGGCGACATTATTTCGGTCGTGGTGGAAACATCCGTCTGGCGATATATTTTTACTACCAAAGTAGAACAATGCCTGGAAGGCAACAAATATCTCTGCCCCCTCCCGGATGTTTTGGCCGATGGTGAACGGAGACAATCCTTCCGGATGCGATGCCGGAAAGGCGAAGCCGTGCCGGTCATCGTCACGGTGGATCGCACGGCCGGACCGGTGGCAACCGGAATTCTGTCAGAGATCTCCAAGCTTGGCATCTGTTTCCGACCCCTCCAAATCATTGAGAATACAACGGGAAAGCTCCTGGGACTTTTACCGGACCTCTTTCCAACAGGCATGGAAATTTTCCAAGTCAGAATCGCTTTTCCCGGACAGTTGGTCGAAAGTGATTTCCCATCCAGCGTCCAGAGGACGTGGGGGATCGGACGGCTCCTCACCGTCGCTCTTGAATTCAGCGGTGGCGGCCGCATGAACCCAATTGCAGTCACGCAGCTCATCGATAGCCGGTTTGCGAGGCAGCCTGTACGAGCGCCGTTGTTCGCCGATGAATATCGGAATGATGAAGAGACTCCTTCAGAAGAAGTCCCCTCTTCAGAGGATGCTGGGTCTATCGCAGATCCAGAAAAGCCGGAATACCTCACGACACCGCCAGAACAGACGCACGAAACTGCGGCCGTGGCCAAGCCCGAGCCTGTGGCTACGGGCCCGAGGATCGTTGTTCTTGGGGATAAGGATCGATTCGGCGCGCGAATGGCAGCGACACTTCATTCGCTTGGCCTCACCAATATCCATTGCATTGGTTCAGCCAGAGAATTGTTCGAAGGGATCTCCGGGAGCTCATGCGCCCTTCTCATTGCCAGCGCGATCATGAAAGATGTGCCGATTGTACAATTGGCAAAAGCAATGAAGAGCAGGCAGGAATTGGCACGCATCCCTATCATCGTCGTTACCGAACCAGGCATCCCGTGCGATATCACGGGGCTCGTGAGCGCAGGTGTGTTTCACATACTTTCAAAACCGCTGAGTCCGGCGGTCCTATCCGATAGAATCAAAAAGCTGATCCCGGCTCAACCTTGAGTCGCCCAGAGCAGGGCCTGCTCGATCGAAGAGCTCCGAATGGCCCCTTTTTCTTTGTTGAATCATCCTACACGATTGGCTCGGGTGTTCCCGTCCAATCATCGTCTTGAAGATACTTGGTAATCGCCTTGACGGCACGTCGGCCCTCGCCCATCGCCAGAATAACGGTGGCGGCTCCGAGCACTATATCCCCGCCGGCAAATACGCCTTTCATGGATGTCCGCTGGGTTTGAGGATCGACAACGATGTTTCCCCACTTGGTTGTGCGGATTTTACTGGTTGTCTGAGGAATGAGTGGGTTTGGATCGTTTCCGATGGCAATGATAACGGTGTCGACATCGAGAAAGTATTCACTCCCCTTCATCGGGATCGGCCGCCGTCGCCCGCTTGAATCCGCTTCGCCCAGTTCCATCCGCTGGACCTCCATCCCGGCGACCCAGCCCTTGTCATCACCGACTATTTTGGTTGGGTTCTGCAAAAGATGGAAAATGACTCCCTCTTCCTTGGCATGATGGATTTCTTCAAGACGAGCCGGCATCTCTTTTTCCGACCGGCGATAGACGATGTAAACGGCTTCGGCTCCGAGTCGCATCGCGGTGCGAGCTGAATCCATCGCGACATTTCCGCCGCCGACGACTGCGACCTTCTTGCTGGCCTTGAGTGGCGTGTCGGAGAGTGGAAAATCAAAAGCCCGCATGAGATTGGACCGAGTCAAGTATTCATTGGCTGAGTAAACGCTGCAGAGGTTTTCACCAGGTATGTTCATGAACTTCGGAAGACCGGCTCCTGTTCCAACGAAGATGGCATTGTATCCATCCGCAAAGAGCTGCTCGATTGTCAACGTCTTGCCGACGACGAAATTGTAACGGAACTCGACTCCGAGTCTATGCAGATACTCAACTTCCTTATAGACAATTTCCTTCGGAAGGCGAAATTCAGGGATGCCATACACGAGCACTCCGCCGGGGCGGTGCAGCGCTTCAAAGACCGTGACGGCGTGCCCGAGCTTGATGAGATCACCAGCAACCGTCAGGCCGGCCGGGCCGGAACCGACGACACCGATCCGTTTTCCAGTGGGAGGCGGAATTGGGGGCAGCACAGCCTGGCCGTGTATGCGTTCATAGTCAGCTACAAATCTTTCCAGCTTCCCGATGCCGACAGAATTCTCGATCGATTTGAGCGCCTTCGTCACCGTACAGACAACCTGACATTGCTCTTCTTGAGGGCAAACACGCCCACAGATTGCTGGAAGCAGGTTTGTCTCCTTGACCACCGCAACTGCTTTCGCAAAATCGCCATCGGCGACAGCAGCCAGAAATCTTGGTATTTCGATCCCCACTGGGCATCCTTCGATGCATTTGGCGTTATTGCACTGGAGGCATCGCTGCGCCTCCTGAATGGCCTGCTCGGGAGTAAATCCCAGTGGCACTTCCTGCATGTTGCGGACGCGAGCTTCGGGGGCTTGTTCCTTCATCTTCTGCGCCGGTATTTTCAGACGATCCTTTGTCTTGACCTCACGCCAGTTACTCATAGAGCCTCCGCCTCGGGGGTCAGCTTGCATCGGTGTTTCTGAACGTAGCTATCGTAGGACAAGCGCTCCTGTTCCAGATACATTGCCTGGCGGCGCATCATCAGATCGAAATCAACCTGATGCCCGTCAAACTCGGGGCCGTCAACACAGACGAATTGTGTTTTTCCATCAACCGTGACTCGGCAACCGCCGCACATCCCGGTGCCGTCAATCATGATCGTGTTAAGGCTGACGAGTGTTGGGATATGGAGAGGCAGAGTTACCTTGCATACCATCTTCATCATGATCGCTGGTCCAATGGCGACCACTTGCCGGATCTCATTTCCGGCATTGATGAGATCTTGCAAGGCATGAGTGACAAAACCCTTTTTCCCATAGCTCCCATCATCCGTCATGATGATGACCTCGTCGGAAGCGCGCCGCATTTCTTCTTCCATGATGAGCAAGTCCTGGCTGCGGGCGCCGAGAATGGTGAGAACCCGATTGCCAATGACCTTCATGGCCTGAGCGATCGGGTGTGCCGGCGCGATTCCGATGCCCCCTCCAATGATGACAACCGTACCGACCTTCTCGATGTGAGTCGGTTTGCCAAGGGGCCCACAGACGTCGGATAGCGAATCGCCCTCCTTGAGGTCGGCCATGATGGCCGTTGTCTTACCGACTTCCTGGACAACAAGCGTAATTGTCTCCTCGTCCCCATCGGCGATCGTCAGCGGAATCCGTTCCGAGTCATTTTTCGGCCGGATAATAACAAATTGCCCAGCCTTTCTAGCCCGGGCAACGGCCGGGGCGCGGACAACGTACTTGCAGACACGCGGAGCAATGTCTTCCTTGCGAAGGATTTCGTACATTTTGATTATCTCTCCCGGCGGATTCAGTAATAGTGATACGTGCGTGGCAATTCTTCAGTTCCCTTTCATCTCAAGACTATTACCATACCAACTCATCGAGACTCAATCAACTTGGTCGCACTCATCCCGCTCGGCAGCCGGGCCGATGACCACTCCCGGAGAATGCCGGCCCGTTAAAAATTTCAGAAGGAATGAAGTAGAATAGTTTGAGTATGCAAAAGGCCTTACTGGAGATTTATTTCTTCACTGCCTTTTTGAAAGGATTTTCATGGACCGCCTGAAAATGATATGTTTTGCGTACGCACTCACCGTGCTGGCCTTGGCTCAATGGGTATGGGCCGATCCCATTTCCAACGGTTCATTCGAGAGAATGAAGGATGATACTCCGGTTGGATGGAAAGGGTACGATCAACTCGGATTGGGCCACCTTGAGCAAGATCTCACGATCTATCGAAGCGGTTCAGCCTCACTCCGGTTGTCGCAAATTCTAGGAATCTATGGCATCGGCAGCGAAAAACTTCCCTTTTATCCGTGGGAGAAAAGCATCACCGTCTCATCATGGGTCAAAGCCAGCCAGGCCGGAAGATTCCATCTCTGGCTCATCTGGTTCAACCATGAGAATGTCGTCAAGATCAAACGCATTCTCGTCGACGGAGGGACGTATGACTGGAAGCAGATTGTGCTCACCGACACGCAGCCTCCTCAGGGCGCCGGCCGCTACCAGGTGATTTGCGCTGGCGAGAGCGGTGCCGGATCGGTTTGGGTCGATGATGTTGCGGTGAATATCGCGAGCTATCCACGCACGGATATTCTTGTTAACCAGATCGGCTACCGCATCGGATGGCCGAAGACATTTCTTGTGCAATCAACCCAGCCGTTGTCGACAGGGACATTTGAGATCCTGTCAAGTACAGGCAACATCGTCCGCACCGGCTCGACCGTTCCTGCCTCGACGCCTCGTGGATGGAGCTACTATTACCTGCGGGGGGATTTTTCCTCAGTCGATACAGAAGGGACATATCGGGTTCGGCTCCAGCCAAGCGGCCTCATCTCATACAGCTTCCGTATTTCTGCGAATCCATATGCCAAAGCCGAAGATCTTGCTCGCCAGTTTTTCTACTACCAGCGTTGTGGGGCCAAAATCACCGGCTGGCATAGTTATTGCCATCTTGATGACGGCAACCTGGATGGTACTCACATCCCGATCATCGGGGGCTGGCACGATGCCGGGGATTATATCAAAACGGCCTATGGCGAACCGTTATCATTCTTTGCGCTGAGCCGACTCGCTTCACAACGAGTGGGGATGAGCACCTATCAGAAGTTGCTCGATGAATCGAAGTGGGGCGCCGTTTTTTTGACACAGCTCATCGATCCATCCACAGGCAGGCTCCTGTTCGGCATTTACAATCGCCAGTATTTTTGGGGACGCCCCGAAGACGAGACGGACGGAATTCCAGGAAATGGAGATGATCGGGAGATACTGACAGCGCCCATCTGGAGTACCGACAACCAATTGGCGGCCGCCGGATTTGCGATTCTCTCGCCACTCGCCGCGCGCACCGATTACCTCGATAGGGCGCGGAGCCTCTGGCAGAGGGTGTGCTCGGCCGAGCCGCCGGTTGACGCGCAGAATCTTGGGCGCCTCGTCATCTTGGACACCCTTCTCTATGCACAGACGGGCGAGGTCAAATACCGCGATCAGGCGCAGACGCATGTGAATGAGTTGATCGCCTTGCAAAATAGCGATGGAAGCTTCCCGCGCTACAATCTGACAGATCGCGGGGTCGGCGCGGCCGGCCTCGCCTACTGGGCCGCTTCCAACCCAACTGATTCGTCGACTCCCATGATCCGCAAGTCGCTCAGGAGATATCTGAGGAGTGTCACCTCTCTGAATCGAAATGCGTTCGGAGTGCAGCCGTACGACTCATCAACCTTCTTTTTCCCCTACGATGGGATTGATGCTTGGAAGGTCGGCGAAAATTCCGACTACCTCTCTGTTGCCTGGGCCGCTGCCCTGGCCGGAAAATCCATCAAGTTAACGGCTGCATATAAATCAATCATCCAAAATCATCTCGACTGGATCATGGGGAAGAATCCCTTCGGAGTCTGCATGATCCAAGGCATGGGAAGCTATAACCCGCAGTTTTACCACCATCGATATGATAAACTGCCCGGCCATAGCAACGGCGCCGTGCCGGGCGCCATCCCGAACGGCCTCACTCGCGAATCAATCGACAGCCCGGAACCGCGCTTCGATATCCTCGGCAACAGCTATGAGACAAATGAACCATGGTTGCCGCACAACTGCTTTTTTCTATTGACAATGTCCGAGCTCTTTCCCTGAAGAGGCATCCCGAAGCGATCGTGTTGTCTATCTGAAAGTTTGAAAAACCTGCCTGGAAATCGGCGCCGGCATAAAAGAAAGCACAAAAATCAGAATAGCGACGAAAAAGAGAATGAGACGCCCTCGCCCGATAGGATCTCGCTCATCCCACGTCGGCGGATGATCGAGTCCCAGAATGAGAGTCAGCAGCGACCAGGCAAGCCAATGAGATGAGACAAGGACTCCGAGAAAAATTGTGCATGCCCAGAAAATACGTGTGAGCCAGCGGAATCTCCGGCCGACGACGGCATAGAGAATATGGCCGCCATCCAGCTGCCCGATGGGGAAGAGATTCAAAGCCGTGGCGAGAAGTCCGAACCAGGAGGCGAACCAAATTGGGTGAAAAGCAATGATGTCGTGATTGAACTGGGGGAAAAAGAGTACCAAGATTTTGTAAACGAGCGGCACCCCCATCACGTCCACCTCTGAACCGGGCGCAGGAATCCGGGAGGGCTCACAGATATGACTCGCGGCCAGTCCGATGGCCATTGCAGGAACCGCCATGATGAAGCCGGCTAGCGGGCCCGCAATCCCAATATCAAAAAGCGCCTTTTTATTGGTGATCGGAGACTTAATTTTTATAAAAGCACCGAACGTGCCGACCGGGGAAATCGGTCCAGGGATAAAAAACGGCAGCGTGGCGACGATGCCATAATATCGGCAGGCCAAGTAATGCCCCATTTCATGCGAGAGCAAGATGATCAGAAGCGTGAATGAAAAGGGCAATCCGTAAAGGAGATACAGCGGGTGCGCGAAGAGTCGCCCCAGAAATTCAAAAACGCCGAGTGCAATCGGCCTGCTCATCATGAAATCGATCTGATAGTAGGCGCCGAAAATGAGTGTCGTCAAAAATGTGAGGATGAAGAGCAGGAGGTTGGTACGATAAGAGACAGGTTGAGTTCTATTTGGCTGTTGCAATGACATGGGTACGGCGATGCGAACACGAATAGCGGGACTCTCCGTGCTCCCGGGTAGGCCGTCTCTTCGATCGATTCGAAACTGATCCACCGGGTATCCGGTCTTACCCGATGATCTGTGGAGCGCTCTCAGCCGAGAGAACATCCTTGCTGGGCTTGAACTTAATAACCTTGCCGGGCTGCAATGGTATCTGCTCCCCAGTCTTCGGATTTCTCCCAACACCTGTTTTCTTGGGCCTGACCAGAAAAACGCCGAAACCCCGCAGCTCAATTCTCCCGCCATCTTTCAGGGAGTCTTTCAAGAGCTGGAGCAGATCCTCCACCGCCATCTCCGCTTTGGGGCGGTTATAGGTTAGTTTTTCTGAAACGGCGTCGATGATATCAGACTTGATCATGCGAACTCCCTTTGTAATCCGGGAGATTATATGAAACGCGGGGAAAAAGTCAAAATCATTAGTCTCTGCCGCTTGATTTGTGTCGGGTTTCGAGTTCATTCTTGACTTGTACGAGACGAGCCAGAATGCTCAATGCAACCTCCGGGAGCGCCTTGCCGCCAAGAGGCAAGCCGATTGGAATTTCAACCTTCGCGAGGTGCTGCGGCTCGACCCCCTGAGCTTCCAATTCGCTGATCATCGCCTTCTTTTTGGAAACACTACCCATCATCCCGATGTATGCTGAATCGTGCGGAGATAACCGAGCGACGAGCTTCTGATCCATAGAATGTCCACGGGTCACAATTACTACAAACGTAGTAAGATCTGGAATCGGGACATTGTTGCAGTATTCCGGATCTGTCAGGATCACGGAATCTGCATCTGGGTGCCGCTCGCGAGTTGCATACTCGATGCGATCGTCGAACACCGTCATCCGGAAGATGCCGATCTGAGCGGCCATTCGGCAAAGGGCCTGGCCGACGTGTCCTCCACCGAAGATCCACAAGTTCCAGGGCCGGCGAAAGGTCTCGATCAGAACATCGGCGGCGCCGCAACAGAGCATGCCCAGGCCTTCTCGCGTGAACTCATAGCGTTTGTGCAAGATTTTCCCGCTTCGAATGAGATTTAAAGCGTCAGCAATCACCTGTGCCTCAAAAGGTCCGCCGCCAATCGTGCCTTCCGTCGAACCATTAGGGAAAATAATCATCCCGGCGCCGGGCTCCTGAGGCGCGCTCCCCTCGCTGAACAGCAACCGG
Organism: uncultured Acidobacteriota bacterium; assembly: GCA_903916735.1. Classification (GTDB taxonomy): domain Bacteria; phylum Acidobacteriota; class CAIWXX01; order CAIWXX01; family CAIWXX01; genus CAIWXX01. The sequence goes on along the minus strand of CAIWXX010000055.1, from coordinate 98,401 downwards.
GCAACAGCAAACTCACGATTCTCTTCAAGCACTTTTGTCATCCGATTAAAAAGCTCAACCTGCCTCATCCATTGTCCTCCGCCCAGCGGCGCGGCATCATCTCCGCTCCCATGCTCCTGGACCAACACATAGGCTATTGTAATCTAAAACAGGCTGACCATAAGAATGCTGCGCGCAATGCGAGATGGAGCAAGCTTGCTACCGCGCTGATAAAATGAGCTCTCATCGAATGCTACACCCAACAATCCGATGCGGACCTTGCCTCGCGGGAAGCGCGGGAAGCTGCTCATGGCACCATCATGACCCTTTGACGGGAGCTCCGCCCACCCAGGCATCGCCCCCACGACCCCGTACCCCGATGCATTGTTGAATGTGGTAGCGCCATCGAACTGCTCATCATCATACCCCTCGATATGGTCCAATCAGGCCTGGCCCCGCCGGGGGGTCTTCCCCTGCAAGATATGCACTACTGTGGAATCCACCAAACCCATGCCTTCGAGGGAAATCCTGCTCAGATTGCGGATCGATTCCTCCGCCGAGCTCCCAATGACTCCATCGTCCTTCGATACTCCATAGCCCTCCAGAGCCATGAAGGCTGAACGCATAGCCGTATCGGCGCCGGTCACAATTTTCATGGAACAGCCCGATTTGGCTCCGTCGCAGATGATCCCGCAGAGATCTCCGATGATGTTATCGATGGCGAAGGTGATTTTTTCCATGTCGATACCGGCTTTCTGATACACGACGGCAATCGCGGCGGCAATACTGGCGGCAATAGCACAGCCGCAAATCACCGATAGTTCACCGGTAAAGCGCTTGATGTAGGAATTAACCGCATGGCTGATGGCAATGCTCTCCTGGATACGAGCCAGATCCACATCCTGATCCCGCCCCACGAGGTAAGGGAGTAAAATCGTGAGCACGCCCTGGTTGCCGGACCCGCCGCTTGTCATCACCGGCTCCGCCAAGCCGCCCATGCGAGCATCCAGAGCGGACGCAACCCGCAGTTTCACGCGGTAAAATAAATCATCCGACATGAGGCCTTGTTTCATCATATGCTTGATCTGGTATGCGTTTCTCTTCAGATCGACGCCTTTTTCAGAAATGGCCAGGTTCATGTCAATGCCTCGCTGGATATAAGCACGCGCCGCATCATCGAGCTGAATGACTTCGCGCAGCACCTCCTCCAGCTTCATCGACCGGAGGCGAACCTGATATGCGTTGCCCGCAGTGCCGGCGTGTGGGTGGCCCTGGATAATTGATCGGCCATCCTTCTCCAGGCTTGTTATGTTCGTGTGCCCTTCTGAGACGATACAACTCACACGAGAAGCGCATCCTTCGGCGATCACTTCTAGGTGAAAGCCGGCCGTATCCTCCCTGCACTGATAACGCACGCACCCCGTGTCAATCAGTTTCTTTGCTTTTTCGAGGACTTCCTGGTCGACCTCTTTCAAGATCTCCAGACGAAGGCTCGATTTGGCGAGGACGGCGCCCATGGCCGCCGCAATTACATTTCCCTTCTGTCCTTGACTGTTCGGGATTGTCACGGCGGCGCCGTTTTTAAATGTGCCAGGATCAACCGTCAGCTCAATTCTTTCCACCGGACCACCCAGTTGTTCGGCGGCAGCGGCAGATGCGTACGCGCAAGAAATAGGCTCAGTGCATCCGACGGCCGGGAAAACCTCATTCGCAAAAATATCCTTAATAATATTCACGGCAGTCCCCTTTTGAAAATTCGCCATTTTTTGCTCTTAACGAGCTATGCATACTAGGTCAATTTAGCATCAACGACAACAAAAAAATGGCTTGATGCCAAACGGATAAAAGCTGCATTTATCCATTGCTATTAAAGACGGTTTCTGCACCGTGGCATGAGCCATATCACCCAAACCGATACTATCATGAGTTACAGGGAGTGCTCGCACAATGGTAATCGGCCTGGTGCTGGCCGTTGGAGAAAGCATAGCGGCGTCCCATCGTGGAGGCCGCCGCTGGGATCAACCGTCGCTCGTAAGCTTTGAGAAAAAAGGAGACAGAGAACAGCGAATTACGTTGGATAGCTTTCTCACAATTGTGATAGAAATATCCGAGAATGCTGATCATCGATCAATTTCTTTGTTCCCGCAGGAGAAAAGAATGAAAACCATCCGTCTTGAAGAAATGAACTGGCCGGATATCAAAACGGCCATTGCTGGCGGAATGAAGACAGTTCTTGTTGCCGTCGGCTCCACCGAGCAACACGGCCCACACCTTCCTACGATGACCGATGCACTGATTGGCGATGTCGTCGCCGAGAGGGTTGCAGCGAAACTCGGAAATGCCCTTGTGGGGCGGACAATCAGCGTGGGGTGTTCCGAACACCACCTGGCATTCCCAGGCACAATCTCTCTCAAATCAGCCACGCTGAAAATGGTGATCAATGATTATATCGACAGCCTCCTTCGAAGTGGCTTTAAAAAGATAGTTTTTGTTCCCAGCCATGGCGGGAATTTCGCTCCTGTAAGAGATGCCATCGACGAAGCCCGCCGGAGGCATCCCGACGCAGATATCACCGGCTTCACCGATCTGATGCGCTTCATTAAGATTTTTTACGACGCATCCGCGGAATTTGGAATCTCCGAGGAGGAATCCGGGGGCCATGCAGGCGAAAGTGAAACATCCATCATGATGGCGCTCAGGGGCCATCTCATCCCTCTCGACCGACTGGCTCCAGGTTATATCGGCCCGGCGGGCGAAAGAGAACTCAAGATCATTTTTGAACAAGGCATGCCGGCTTTGACGCAGAACGGTATCCTGGGAGATCCGAGAAAAGCAACGGCTGAGAAAGGCGAAGCCTACCTGAAAAAGCTGGTGAACTGCCTGGTGGAAGAGATCACGTGACGTGATAGGGCCAGGTCTTCATTTTTCACTTTTCGAGATCAGGCGTTGACCCAACTGCTGAAGTTTCGCAGCCAAACTCAAATCGTTCTCAGATTCCCTCTTGATTGCCTTCACCGCCATCGAGACAGCAGACGAGCCTTTCCCGTATCGTTCGGCAATCTCTCGCACGGTCATTGGAGAATACAGCCTTTGGGCGCAGAGGAACATCCGTGCTCGGCGCCTGGGATGCTCGTCTCGAAACAGGTCTTCAACCGACTGTTCGATCTGTTGGGGACTCCTTCTCTTTTCGTGGTGTCACGGAAGTTGCCGGGCAGATGGTTCTTCTCCACTCACAGCAGCCCTCATGAAGTGCACGAGGCGCCGAGTGAATTCCTCGCCGCCCAGAGCCAATCCAGCAACGGCTCGTTCGAACGGGTCGACTGGCTTCTCACCCCTCCCAGCCTCAACCCAAGTCCTGTAACGATGGCGATCTCCCCCGAACTCCTCTAGAATCCTCCCCGTAGTCACCCAGTCCACGCATACCGGACCGCCCACGACGTAGTTGCGGTTGCGCTCAACCATCAGTACCGTTCGGCCGGCATCATCAAATGTGACCGATTCGGATTGAGGTGGATGTAGCGCGAACATTCAAGGAAGTACTCGCCTTCCTGGACGAGGATCGCCTTGTAGCGGGCCGCGCCAATGGCGTCGATTGAAAATCTGGACATACTGGCCGTTGAGGTCCCGCATCATCCGGCCAAGGTCTCCTCCGGGCGTCTCACAGAGCATGTGATAGTGATTCGGCATGAGGCAGAACGCGAACAATATGCCCATCGCCGACCAAGGCCGCAAGAATGTCCAGGAACTCGATTCGATCGGAGTCGTCGACGAATACCGGCATGCGTGCAACTCCGCGGGACATTACATGATACAGCGCACCATCAAACTCAATTCTTGTGGGCCGAGCCATATATCTATCCTATCTCACTGCTCCTCCAACAACAACAAAATTGAAAAGTGAAGACCTGGCCCCATCCGTCCGGTTGGTCCGTTGTCCGTTGCCTATCTGTCGCAACCTCGGTGCAAAATGGCGTAGATGCTATGCACAAAATAATCCCTGATCATGGGCGTTCGTGTGAGACCGTTCGAGACGAAGTATAAGAGCGGCAGACGCTTTAGGAAGGGATTGACGGACAAGAAACTGAAATGCCAGCCTGCGTCATTAACGTATCGCAGGAATTCCGTGTAGCGCATCTGATTCATGCCGCCGACGACCTCTTGGAAACGTTCCGCGCGGTCCGTAGGGCGAAAACACTCGCGCCTGATTCTGAGCAGGGCCTTTTCCGAGAACAAGATCCCGCGCCAGGGTATTTGCAAACGATAAAAATCTCCCATGTGATCGCCAAACGGCGAGTGAAACAATGGCCCAAAGGCCAAAATGACCATTCCCTGCGGAGAAATGATATCCACGATCTTGCGCAGGAAACAGCCCGGATTGTCGATATGCTCAAAGGCGTCGAAAGACAAGAGCACGTCATATTTTGGCGCGGGGGCCCAATCGTAAAGATCAGCACAAACAAATTGAACCGCATTGCCGACGCCTAGCTGCTCAGCATGGAGTTGGCAAGCAACAATGTTTCGAGGCACGATATCGACGCCGGTTACATATTTGCAACCTAATTTCGCTAGGGCGATGGTCAACTCGCCCGTGCCACAGCCCATATCCAGATACCGAAGATTTGGATCGAGGGGAAACAACCCCTCGAAGCGGCGAATGCGCTCTTGAAGCCGATACCCGCCGGCTTCGATTGCTTGTAGAGATATTTGATTGGCGTGGCGGTTGAGTTCTTCTTCTGTGGCAATATTGCGCTTATGGGCGTATGGGCGTAGAAATAAATAATCTATGTTTTTGCCAAACATACACGGGTTTCCTTTAGCTCGGTCCGATCCAATCTAGAATACCGACCTTTGCATTACCTGACAAGTAGACTGTTGCGCCGCGTGTCTTCACAATCACGCCGCGACCTCATGCTATTACCCGATTACGAAGGGCAGATGGGCAAAAACCGAACAACGGGGACGGGGACGGGGACGGGGAATAGGGCCAGGTCTTCATTTTTCACTTTTCGAGATCAGGCGTTGACCCTACTGCTGAAGCTTCGCAGCCAAACTCAAATCGTTCTCAGATTCCCTCTTGATTGCCTTCACCGCCATCGGGACAGCAGACGAGCCTTTCCCGTATCGTTCGGCGATCTCTCGCACAGTCATTAGAGAATACAGCCTTTGGGCGCAGAGGAACATCCGCGCTCGGCGCCTGGGATGCTCATCTCGAAACAGGTCTTCAACCGCCTGTTCGATCTGTTAGGGACTCCTTCTCTTTTCGTGGTGTCACCGAAGTTGCCGGGCAGATGGTTCTTCTCCACTCACAGCAGCCCTCATGAGGTGCACGAGGCGCCGAGTGAATTCCTCGCCGCCCAGAGCCAATCCAGCAACGGCTCGTTCGAACGGGTCGACTGGCTTCTCACTCCTCCCATCCCAGCCTCAACCCAAGCCCTGTAACGATGGCGATCTCTCCCGAACTCCTCTAGAGTCCTCCCCGTCGTCACCCAGTCCACGCATACCGGACCGCCCAAGACGTAGTTGCGGTAGCTCGACCATCGGTATCGCTCGGCCGGCCTCGTCAAACGTGATCGGTTCGGATTGAGGTGGATGTAGCGCGAACATTCAAGGAAGTACTCGCCTTCCTGGACGATGATCGCCTTGTAGCGGGCCTGCCACAGAGGTGGCCCACGCGCCGATGGCGTCGATTGAAAATCTGGGCATACTGTGGCCGTTGAGGTCCCGCATCACCCGGCCAAGGTCTCCTCCGGGCGTCTCACAGAGCATGTGATAGTGATTCGGCATGAGGCAGAACGCGAACAATATGCCCATCGCCGACGAAGGCCGCAAGAATGTCCAGGAACTCGATTCTTGTGGGCCGAGCCATACATCTATCCTAACTCACTGCTCCTCCAACAACAACAAAAATGAAAAGTGAAGACCTGGCCCCATATTATCCGCCGCTGAGAAGGTGGATGATTTTCACTTCGGCTTCGTCCGGCACAATGGTGATGTCATATGCTTTTGCGTCGACGATGCTTCCGTTGATGGCAATGATCAGAAGGGGAAACAGGAACTTCCTGGCTTTCAGGATATCTCGAACCGACATGCCGTCCTGCCAATCCATGGATTCGCCGTTCACGTTGATCATGAATCTCCCTCAGTGATTATGCCCGGACACGTTGTCCGGGCACGATGATTGTGATCAACCCAGGAAGGGCTTGACGACTTCCAGAACTTCCGGGAAGTCGATGCCGAGCTCTTTAATCCGCGCATAGGTAGGAACGCCCTGGGAGGTCCATCCACGGCGTTTGTAAACGACGTCCATCAATTTTTCAAACCGATCGGTTCGGTATTTCCGGTGTATGGCTATTTTCTCATCAGTTGTCTTGCCGGCGGGATCGATTCCAATGTCGTCGCGCATCTGCTTGTCGTAACGTTCAGCTCGGGATTCATACTCTTCTCGAGTGACGGGTCCGACGGAACGGTACGGAGCCCTGTCATGCTCACGAAGTCCCTTCCCCATCCGGATATTGAAAATGCGCTGGAAGTTATAAACTCGCGCCGATTGCATCAGCAATTCATCCTTGGTGATTTGAATACCAGTGGTGGCACTGAAGAGATCAACATAATTCTGAACATGCTCTGGAATTTTATGTGCTTCAGGCTGCTGAGAGTTGTTGCTGGGCACGACATCGTTCCACGGCAGCTTGCAGAAGCCGTTTAAGCCGAACCATGTTCGGAACAGCGGGAAATAATACAATGCTTCGGCCTTATCCTCGAACGTCGGGATCTGCTTGTTGACCATGTCCATGAAGATCAACCAGGCTTCGTCGTGTTGAGGGCCTTTGTTGGTGAATGCATAGCCGCCTTGTTGCGCGAGGGATTCCTTGGAGAGATATTGGCTGTATTCCAGACCCTTGTTCTCCATTCCGATGTCACGAATGAGTTGAGGATCACCCCATCCCTTGGTGATGAACATCTCTTTCATTTTTTTCACGCCCTGCCCGGCGATCAAACCAAAGCCTTCTCCGCGTGCAACCTGGTGCATCATCTCCAAGTCGGCTTCCGCATTGCCCCAAGTGAGATCCAGGCCGCCTGTTCGTTCCAAATTGAGAATGCCGCGTTGGTAGCACTCCATGATGAAGGCGCAAAGCGTGCCCCACGTAATAGTGCACATACCGTAGGTGTCGCAGTAGAAATTCAATTCGAGTAAATAGTCCGGGTCAAAGATCCCTGAATTGGAACCCAGGCCGGCGGCGTTTTCATATTCGGGACCGTCCACCGTCACCATATGGCCTTTGTAGGGGCCGGTTTTCAAGACGAGCCCGTCAGCCCCTTTGGCGCAGGCCATGGAACATCCATACCAGCACCCGTCGACGGTCATTTGAGTGCAGCGTGCCTGCCAGACGGTGGAAGCGATTTTGTGAGTGTCGGGATGAGATCCGTATTGGAAATTATGGGTCGGCAACAGGTCGTAGGCGTCCATGATTTCCACGATGTGGGCGGTGCCGTTTCGGCGCATCACGCATTGATGCGGATCATTATTATGAATTTCCTTATGGAGCTTAATTCCGGTTTTCGCAATCGTTTCGAAATCCACAACGTGATTCATGTCGGCTTTGATGACTGGGCCACGGCAGACGAGCGCTCGAATTTTCTTGTTCCGGAAAACCGTCCCTATTCCGCCCCGCCCCGCTTGTTTGAGGCGGATGCAGCCACGGCGTTTGTCCCACCAGGTGAAGTTGAGCATGCCGATCAAGCTATGATCAGCGCCCGCTCCTGTGCTGACGACGGAGACATTGATTCGATCCTCCTCGCTTTCGGCGTACATCCTGGTGAGAACTTCCGCCAGCACATGGCTGTTGATGGGTTCTAATGGGGCTTCTTCGATACGAATGATGCCCTTCACACCGTCGATGAAGAGTATGACGTCCTGTTCAGCTTTGCCCTGGAGCTCGAGCGCGTCGAAGCCGGAGAACTTGAGCAACGGGCCGAAGTAGCCGCCGACGTTGGAATCAATGGGAATATCCGTCTGCGGACTGATCGAAACCACCAAGGATTTGCCGGAACCGGGATATTGAGTGATCCCCGCGACCGGGCCGGGACTGATCACAATCTCGTTTTCCGGGTCATTCCAGCGTGTTTTGGGAGTGACCGCGTGCCAGAGACGCCAGAGACCAAACCCCCGTCCTCCGATGAAGATATCTTTCATCTGCTGAGTGACGGGTTTTTCCTTAATCTCATTGGTAGAAAAATTGACGTAGAGAGTGCGATTATTATATCCACGCTGAGGAAGGCTGGGTGTAAAGGGAACTTCAACGACGAGCCTATGCGCAGCTCGAATGGCTTCCCACCCTTCGATATATTCGGTTCGAAGAGTGAAATCGACATTGCAATGTTTCCGTTCTTTATTGATTGGTTCTCCGTGGCTCATTTTTCACACCTTACATTAAACAAATCGCGGTTCGGGTTGAGGAACTTCGGCTATTGTCAACGCATTCAGCGGGCAGGCTTTCACACAGATCCCGCAGGCGATGCATTTATTGGGTTCCATTCTGCCGGGTATCCGCTGGAAGGCGAATTGTTCGCAGAAACCGATGCACATATAACACCCGACACAGATTTTCTTATCGAGGAGGACAACCCCCAGCTTGTTGCGCTTGAGGGCGTCGGTGGAGCACACAACGACGCAATCGCCGCATTGATTACAGATCACCGCGGCGGCGCCGCCATCGGCCCCTGCCGTGATATGCAGAGCCGCTGTTGCCGGATCATTGGATTTAATGACTTTGGCCGCGCACGCGGCTTCACACTCGTGGTTGCAATTGCGGCCGCCATTGCATTTCGTCATGTCGATTTGAAGGCATTTCATTAACTTCATCATGAGACACACTTAACCTCTAAAATGGAGCGGCATTTTTCAAACAGGGAGAATCTTCTCCCTGCTGCAAAAATATTCAATTATTTCCGGTGATGATGTATTCTGGATGGCGAGGAGGATGGGATTCCCAATTCTTTGCCGGAGGAGACCGCAGGGTTGTTTTGAAAATGCGACTTTAATAAATTCACGCCTCCCAATATCATGTCACTGTGCCTATCCATTCTGAAGAAAAGTCCGAAATTTATCAAGCTGTTTGCATCTTGAGCTCTCCCATTCGTGCCCGCGCCTATTTGGTAGCGCAGATCCGGATCGAGGGACCTGCTGACACGTGCTCTCACCGGCATCTGTCCTGAAGGGATACGAGCAAGATGAATGAACCGGATGTGGAGCATCGAGGCAGGTCCCACATCCAGATTGGGATCCTATGTTTTGCTTTCGGTGGCGCGATTGAAGGCCATTGCGCCTCAGCGGTGTCAGGCGTCGCCTGCTTTTCCGCCGATCGTCATTTCTGCGAATTTGATTGTTGGGCCGTTGATTCTGCCATGGAAATCGAGGTCATTGCCCACCATCTGAACGCTTTTTAAAAGCTCTCCGAGGTTCCCTGAGATGGTGATTTCCGCAACTGGAAAAGCGATCTGACCTTTCTCGATCCACATTCCAAAAGCGCCGACCGAAATGTCACCGGTTGTCGGCACGGTACCGAGCCCGAGTGTGCCGGTGAGCAACAGGCCTTTGTCCACGGACTTGATGATGTCATCCGGTTTGTTTGTTCCGGCGGCCACATACAGATTCGTGACGCCGGAAGCGTTGCCGGTCGATTTCAATTTGAGCTTGCGTCCATAGTAGGTATCCAGGAGGTAATTCTTCAACACGCCTTTCTCGATGATCGGTGTCCGGCGTGATGGGACGCCTTCGCCGTCGAAAGGCGCCGATCCCCGGCCACGCGGGAGCATCCCGTCATCGAGAATCGTCACCTGCTCACTGCCGATTTTCCCGCCCAGTTTGTCCACAAGGAAAGACTGCTTACGAGCGATGTTGACTCCGCCGATGCACTCGGAAAGGAAGCCGAGCAGCCAGGCCGTCATCGGAGGTTCGGTCACGACAGGACCATTCTGAGTCTCCACCTTGCGGGCTCCAATGAGCCGCGTCACACGATTGACGGCCTTCGCGGCGATGATTTCCGGAGTGTTAAGCTTGTCGAGGTTGACCGCGCCTTCGTACCAACCATCCTGGAAAAGGTTTTCGCCCTCGCCGCATTGGAATCCCACACCGCAATTGACAACGGTCTTGTTGTAAGACCCGGAAAAGCCCTTGGAGTTGGCGAGGGTTTGTGTGAATTCGTAGGTTCCATACAAGGAACCAGTCGACTTCTTGATCCGGTTGTCCGTCATGCCGATGGCTTCGAGCTGCTTGGCAATGGCGATTTTTTTCTCAGGAAGAAGCTCGAGTATCTTTGGATCGAAAATTTTCAGACTTGTCGCATCCGCCGTGATCTTTTCCAGATCAGGCAACCCAGCGTACTCATCCTGACCGCCCAGCTTGGCTCTCGCCACAGCATTATCGATCAGTCGGTGCAGGGTTTCTTCGGCAAAGTCGGAGGAGCTTGCAGACGCTGCTTTGCCGTCGACGAAGACTCTGATATCCATCCCCTTCGACCCTGCCTCAGTGAGATTCTCGACCTTCTGATCACGGACGTTCACGGTGAACTCGCTGCCATCTGTGATGGAGACTTCGATTTCCGCGGCGCCATGCGTCCGGCCGTAGTCGACAAGTGATTCAGCCAATCCGATGAAATTTTTCTTGTTGGAGCTCATGAGCGACCTCCGACTGTCATCTGCCGTATCTTGATCGTCGGCAGGCCTGCTGTCACGTGAGCCGATTGTCCGTCTTTTCCGCATGTGCCCAGGAAGAAGCCCATATCATTGCCGATCATCTCCACTTCCTTGAGGATTTGAACGTTTGTGCCGATGAGGGTCGCATTCTTGACGGGGCGCGTCAGCTTGCCGTCCTCGATCATGAATCCGAGGTTCACCGAGAATGTGAACTTGCCGGTGTCCTCGACCTCGCCTCCAAAGTAGGTGTCAGCAAAAAACCCCTTTTTGACGGATTTGATGATCTCTTCAGGATCACTATCGCCTCTCCCCAAGATGGTGTTATTCATCCGCGGAATGGGAATATTGCCGAATCCATGGCGACGGCCGTGGCCATTCGGTTTCATTTTCATGATGCGGGCTGAGAGACGATCATGAAGATAGCCGACGAGCTTTCCCTTTTCGATGAGCATTGCATTGACGGTCGGCGTCCCTTCATCATCGATGTTGAGGCTCCCGCGATAATAAGGGATCGTGGCATCATCGTAGATGGTGACAAGGGGGCTCGCGACCATTGTGCCGAGCTTGTCCCACATAATTGAAAGCTTGCGCCAGTTGGAGTCGGCTTCGAGCGGGTGGCCGACGGCTTCATGCACCATGACACCGGAGTGGTCCTTTCCGAGCACCACCGGTTGGTCGCCGGGAATAGGATTGACCGCTGAAAGCAGAGTCAGGGCCTCCTGAGCGGCTCGAACACCGACTTCCTTGGGAGTTGTTCCTGCGGTTTCATAGAAGGCCATCCCGATACGGCCGCCGGCACTGGAGCTGCCTGTATCTCGCACGCCATTGTTCTCAGCGGTTGCTCGTACACTCAGACGGGTCTGAGGTCTCTTATCGGAAACGAGAAGTCCTTCGCTGTTGGCAATCATCACGTATTGCAGTTCATCGGCCAGTGTTGCGACAGCCTTTTTGATGCTGGTGTCATGAGCCAGCGTCGCCGCGTAGGCCTCTTTGACGAGACCGATTTTATCATTGAGCGGGAGAGTCGCCAGCAGCCGTTCTGTGACGTTGACCTGTTTGTTTGGGACGATTTCTTTGAAGCCGGCCGTCCGTGTTTTTGAGCCGGATGCGGCGATCGCCCCTGCAGTCAAAGCCGCCTGCTTCATCTTTTCCAGCGTCAGGTCGCTCGTGTACCCATACCCGGTCTGTTCGCCGTTGAGGACCCGTATGCCGACGCCGAGAATGATATTTTCTGTGGATTCCTTGATGATGTCGTCTTCCATGACAACCGAGTTGGCTTGTTTGTACTCGAAGAAAAGGTCGGCAAAATCACCGCCTCTCGAAAGCGCTGCATCGAGTATTTTTTTCATGATCTCCGAAGAAATGCCGAACTTTTCTTCAAAGAACCTCGTTGGTTCAGGAATTGTGCCCGCCAGGAGCCGGTCATGGAAAAGGCTGGAAATGATCACAGCCCCCACTCCCGTCCCGGTGAGTTTGAGAAACCCCCGTCGCTCGATTTCCCGCATTCGGTTTTCCTCCTTGCCCGGATTCCAATCGGGCATTTGGTCGGCCATCTCGGCCTGCGTTTTGTTGTGTATGTGCTGATAAAATCCATGAAATAAAATGATCGCTCCATTAGATCGTACGCGCAAAACCGTACACAAGTTTCCAAAATTTCGCGGGAAATGCGACCGATTGATCGCCTGATTTTGATGATGCCACGGTCGGCCTCTCTCATGAAAGTCAGGATCTCATACAAAGAGACAGACTCCGTGCTTTTACACAAGCAGCTTGTCATGGCCGGATTCATCAGCTCCATTGCGTGATCGTGTTATCACGGCTAAACTTGATGCGGAGTTTTATGATTCGGATGATCGGCATGAAAATAGAAATTCGGCGCCAATAGCCATGCATCAGTCACTATGCCCGGACTTGGTTTATTGCGCTTTCTAAAATCATTTCGCCAGCAGCCGGCGTCTCGGCTCGATAACTCTCCTGAACGCCTCATTCGAGTCGGCTGCCCGGCGCATAACTGCGGCGGGCGCTGTCTTCTGATAGCGCATATTAAGGATGGACGTATCACACAGCTCGATACTGATGACCGCCCCGACACCGTTGCGGCACCGCAGTTGCGGGCTTGTGTGCGTGGGCGTTCATATCTGCGCCGCCAGTATCATCCCGATCGGCTGAAATATCCGATGAAGCGCGTCGGCCGGCGAGGTGAAGGGAAGTTCGAGCGCATCTCCTGGGATGAGGCTCTCGAAACTGTGGCCCATCAGATCCGCCGCGTCCGTGAGACGTATGGCAATAGCGCCCTTTTCGTTCCTTATGGCACCGGCAGCTATAGCCAGATCAACGGTTCATCGACAGTGCGCCGGCTCATGAATCTCTTCGGAGGCTGCCTGGGCATTTACAACAGCTACAGCTGGGGCGCCATCAATATCGCAACGCCCTATGTCTATGGCACTCTGCAGACCGGCAATCAGCGTCAGGACTGGCTGAATTCGAAATACATCCTCATGTGGGGATGGAACCCGGCCGAGATGCGCGACGGCACGAACAGCGATTACTTTGTCAAACTGGCACGGCACAAGGGCGCGCGCGTCGTCTGCATCGACCCGCGCCACAGCATGAGTGCCGCGAGCCTCGCCGACGAGTGGATTCCCATCAGGCCTGGCACAGATGCAGCCATGATGAGCGCCATGGCATACGTCATGATGACGGAAAATCTCTATGACGCCGAGTTTATCCGAACTCACTGTGTCGGGTTCGATGAAACACAGATGCCCCCAGAAGCAGCAGGCGCTGAGAGCTATTGCGACTACATTCTCGGCAGACGCGATGGAGTTTCAAAGACGCCTGAATGGGCTGAGGCGATAACGGCGGTTCCTCGAGAAACGATTGCCCGCATTGCTCGCGAATACGCCACAACAAAGCCGGGCGTGCTCTATCAGGGGTATGGTATGCAGCGGCGGGCATACGGAGAACAGGTTGTTAGAGCCGGTTGTGTGCTGGCCGCGATCACCGGCAATGTCGGCATCCCCGGCGGCTGGGCCAGCGGCCTCGGTCAGCAAGCCCCGGACGACGGCCCATTCTGGATTGTTTTTCCAACGGGCGTGAACCCTGTCGCGGCATCGATTCCCGTCTTCTTGTGGACAGAAGCCGTACTACGAGGGCGCGATATGACTCCTGCCGATGGAATCATCGGCGCCGGGAAGCTGGACAACAACATCAAGCTTATTTATGCGGTCGCGACCAATATCCTGATCAACCAGCATGCCAACATCAACCGCACAGTGAAGATATTGAGTGATGAGAGCCTTGTCGAGTTCATTGTCGTCCAGGATAACTTTCTCACATCGTCTGGCCGCTTCGCGGATGTGCTTCTCCCAGCATGTACGCAATTTGAGACATGGGGAGTGGAAGACGGCTGGAAATACGGCGATGAAGTGATCCTGATGCCAAAGCTCGTCGAGCCGCTCGGCGAAAGCAAGAGCGACTACCGTATCTGCTCTGAACTCGCCGGATATCTGGGGATCCGCGAAGCCTATTCGGAAGGCCGCGACGAGCGTGGCTGGGTTGCGTCGTTACTCGATCATTATCGCAAGGCGCGTTTTCCAGATCTGCCGTCTTTGGATGAGTTCGAAGCATCCAATATCGGCGTCTTCGCAAATCCGGTGACTCAGCCGGCTGTGGCTTTTACCGATTTTCGCGCTGACCCTGTTGCGCATCCGCTGGCGACGCCGTCCGGCAAGATCGAAATTTTTTCCAAACGTCTTTTCGATATGCATCGCCCGAATGAAATTCCGGGGGTGCCGAAATACATCCAGGAGTGGGAAAGCCCATTCGGGTCCGAGGCTGTTCGTTATCCTCTACAAGCCATCGGCCACCACACACTCCATCGGGTCCATTCGACCCACGATAACAACGATTGGCTGGAGGAGGCATTTCCACAACGAGTTTTCATGAACCCGATTGATGCTCGTGCGCGCAATATCGAAGATGGAAACACAGTCAGAATCTACAATGACAGAGGCGAGACGCGAATCCCCTGCCGGCTGACCAACCGTATCATGCCGGGTGTCGTGGATCTCCCCCAGGGCGCCTGGTGGAGCCCCGGCGAAGACGGAATCGATCGGCGCGGCTCGATCAATGTGTTGACGTCAGAACGATGGACTCCTCTGGCCTTCGGCACGGCGCAGCACACAATCATGGTGCAGGTCGAGAAGGCGATGGGTGGCAGTTAGAATGAAATATCTTGAAATGCGAGAAAACTCCTGCTTGAACAAAAGGGGATTCTGGATGAGGGACTCGCCATGAAGCAATACGCCTTCTACTTCGACTCCTCCGCCTGCTCCGGGTGCAAGGCTTGCCAGGCCGCATGCAAGGATAAGCACGGGCTGCCGGTGGGAATACTTTGGCGACGTGTCTATGAAATTACCGGAGGCACTTGGACGCAGCGAGGCCCTGCCTGGATGTCGACTGTCTTTGCATACAACATCTCGCTGGCATGCAATCACTGTGATCGTCCAATATGTGTCGAAATCTGTCCGGCAGCCGCCTATACAAAGCGAGCCGATGGCATTGTGCAACTCGACTCCAACAAATGCCTCGGATGCCGATATTGCCGGTGGGCATGCCCTTATGGCGCACCCCAATATGACGAACAAACGGGTCAAATGACCAAATGTTCATTGTGCATTGATAATATCGATGCCGGGCTGCCCCCGGCTTGTGTCGCGGCTTGCCCCATGCGCGCGCTGGATTTTGGGGAGCGTACCGAACTGGAGGCGCGATATGGCGTCATTGCCCCTGTCAGCCCCTTGCCTGAGGCTCATTTAACAGCGCCCTCCTTGGTGATCACGCCGCACAGTGCCGCGCGAAGAACAGCTACGGAAACAACGGAAGTCGGAAATCGCGAGGAGGTGGGGGCTTCATGAAAGAACGATCTCTCATCGCCTTCACGATTCTCTCGCAGCTGGCCGTCGGCACATTCTGGATTTTATCCGGACTGCGTTTCTCACTGGCTGATGGCGACGGCCTTTCATCCACCGCAGCTGCCTTGGATAGAGTGTTCATCGTGATCCCTGTCGTGATGATCCTGAGTATCACGGCCTCATTCCTACACCTCGGTTCACCGAGAAATGCATGGCGTGCGGTTTTCAATGTGCGGACGTCCTGGTTGAGCCGCGAAATTCTCTTCGCCCTTCTTTTCACTCTCGCCAGTCTGTTCTATGCGGTTTCCCAGGCACTCGATCTCGGGCCTCTGATTTATCAAAATATTCTCGTCCTTGTCTCAGCTGCCTTCGGGCTCGGCCTGATTGTCGGGATGTCGCAAGCCTATCGGCTTCGCACGATCCCGGCCTGGGATACATGGCAGACGCCGGTCACGTTTTTCATCGCGACGCTGCTACTCGGCCTTCTGGCAACCAGCGGCGGGCTGGTGTCGATGCGAGGCCTCATCCAGACTCAGAAGCATACTCCTTTCATCGCGGCTTATCAGGAGTTGGATTGGATTCTCCTCCACCGATTCGGATGGGCATCGGCATTTCTGGCGTGCATCGAGCTCATCCTTTTCCGTCTGTGGCTGCTTGAATTGACATCGGGGTCCGGCGCTGCAGCCGAGGCTGCTGCCCGGGTGACGCGAGCATTTCGGCCGGTGTTGCTATTGCGACTGGCTTTGTCCTTTGCCGGAATTATTGCCATCACATGGTTTCTTTTGCCGTTCGGAGATCCAACGTACAAATCTTTGTTCTTCTATTCAGCTTTTGGACTCTTTCTCTCGGCAGAAACACTGGGTCGATTTCTATTCTATGAGGCTCAGGTAAGAGTTGGCGTCTAATCGAAAGAGGCGAGGAGTCAGCTGGAGGAGAGGTCGTGCGCCGAGATGATGATGATGATGTGCAGATCTCGGCGAGGGATGAGGGGCAGGGTGCTATGGGCTGAATGCCCGCTACAGGGCTCATTGTTGCACCACAAATGCCGGGTTCAATGTCCTCCAAACAGGTGAATTCTTTAAGTTCTGTGATGTACATCACAGCGCCTGAGGCATTTTTCTATCATAATAGCTATGAAAAGGGGGAGGCTAAGCCCATGTGAGGGTACCCGTGTGCCCCCCGGTCCCGGTGCCTCCTTGGGTAAACACCTCCTGGGAAGCCAAAAAATAGAGGTTATAGAAACGTAAGCCTCCCCCGCGATGCCCCAAATCTTAATTGTCGAGATCTGGGCATGTCCGCAATCTGGCGGCGATGTTCTTGCAAACCTGGACGTTGTCGTGGACGAATCAAGCTGAGTTGGTTTACGTCCACGTTCACATCGACAATCGCACCGCGTTCACCAACCCCTGACAGAACAAGCTTGAGTCTCAGTGGGTTGACTGGTTGGTGCCGACGCCGCTCGTTTTAGATGACATCCCTATGACGACTCACGTCAAAAGGGAGCACGGGTACCTGGAAAAGAAATTCGGCGATCAGTACAGAGACTATTTGAAAAGGGTCTGGAAAAATTTCTCTGGCCCCTCATTTTTCTCACCGAAAAGAAAAACCTCCGACCCGGTCTCTTAAAACCCGCCAACACCTTGGTACTTACCGAAAAGTTTCAGAACACCGGTTGTCATCACTGGCAGATAGGTGATGGCGAGAACACCGGCAGCGAGGATTACCAGGAAGGGCAGAACGCTTCTATAGAGAAAGGGCAAGGGCTTTCCAAATCGGGTCGATGACAGAAAGAGATTCAGGCCCACCGGTGGGAAGAGAAAGCCGAGCTCGAGATTGGCCAAAAAGATCACCCCGAGGTGCACCGGGTCGATCCCGAATGCAACTCCGATTGGCGCTATCAGCGGAGTCAGAATGACGATCGCTGAGTATATTTCCAGCACACTTCCGAGTATCAGAAGAATGACATTCAAGATGAGAAGAAACACGATGGGTGAGTGGATGTGCGTTGTGACCGTTGCCATCAAATGATCCGGGATTTGTGCATCGACGAGATAGCTGGTCAATCCCATGGCAGTGCTGAGGAGCATCAGGACGGCGCCGACAAGAGCGCCGGCCTTTACGAGCACCCGCGGCAGATCATGCACGACATGGAGATCCCGCATGATGAAACACTCGATGATGATCGTGTATGCGGCGGCCGCGGCAGCGGCTTCGACCATGGATGCAAATCCGCTTCCAAACAGCACGATGACGAGAAGCGGGATTGACAGCTCCCACTTCGCCTCCCAAGCCGCAGCGCCCACCTCTTTCCATGAAAATGTTCTGACGCCAGATTCTGCTTTCCGTCCGACCTGGATTCCGTAGGCGGCAACCAGGATGACCAGGAGCAGCCCTGGAAGGAAGCCGGCCAAAAAAAGCTGATCGGCCGGTACACCCGCAACGACGCTATACAAGATGACGGGGAGGCTCGGAGGGAAGAGCAACCCGAGGCTTCCTGCGGCCGTGACTAACCCCAATGAAAACCGTTCTGTGTAACCTTCTTCGCGTAAGATCGGATATACGAGTCCTCCCAGAGCGATGATTGTGATTCCCGATCCTCCGGTGAATGTTGTGAAGAGTGCGCAGACAACCGCGACGAGAACTGCAACTCCTCCCGGCATCCACCCAAAGATCGCGTGGAAAAAACGAACGAGACGATGCGATGCACGCGCCTCCGCAAGGATGTAGCCACAAGCCGTGAGGAGCGGGATAGCGGGCAAGGTGGGAGACGCGACGAGTCGATAAACTTCCGCCGAAACCGCCGAAATGGGTGTGCCGTCTTTGAAGAACAAGAGAAGGGCGATCCCGCCCATGGCCACGAATACAGGGGCACCAGCGAGAGAGGCGAGGAGAATCACAAGAAGCAATGGAATGACCAGCGGCCCGACATGCGAAGAGATTCCTCCCATTCCCAGGACCGCTGCAACGGCCACGAAAGCGAAAATCCGCCCTCCCATCCGATCCGACGCACGCAGAACAAATCGAAGAGAGATCAATGCCAATGCAATCGGCATGACGCATTCGCTGATCCACTCAGGGAGCCCAATCGGAAGCACTTTCCCGAGCTGGCGGTCGGCGAGCACCAGCAGGTAGCTCCCGTACGACAACGCCGCCGTCACCGATGCCGCCGTTGCCAGCGCGAGAATCCTCGTCAGGCGCGCAGTCCGCGTCTCGCCCAGCAATTTCGTCGTCGACAAAGTCAGGTGCTGGTTTTCACGAGCGGCCAGCAGCCCGCCCAGAAAGGCCAGCCAGAAGGTGAGTTGCTGAACATACAAGGATGATCCTGGGATGTGAAATCCCCAAAATGGTCGTCCGATCGACTCGACCAGAGGCAGAAGAATCGCCAGTAGGAAAGCGGCGACAGGGAATCCATTTTCGATTTTAGTGAGGACCCTCGATGATTTCATTGTTGACCGGCCTGTCTCAATTATCGGCATTTATGAAAAAGTGCGTTCCACATCCTGCGAAAAAGTGATGGTCGGTTCATCGACGAAGTGTGAACACGGAGAAGGTGGCTTCCCAACCGTTCATACTGTGCTCCTTGGAGTTCATCGATCACATGAAGATCCTGCGCCCGATCTATCCACCTTATGCGCCGCTGTGGGCAAGCGCCGGCAGATGATGTCACTTCGCCGGGGGATGCTGCTTCCGGAATTCATCCCGGATTCGTTTCGCCTCATCGAAAGCCTGACCGGGCACGAAGCTATCCCGCATGCTTGGATAGGCATTTTCGGCGGCGCGCCTCCAGAGGTCGATCGTGGCCGTATCGAGATGAATGATCGATACGCCGCGCTTTTGCATGGCATCGATGTCCATCGGTTCCCGCTTCCGAACCTCATCGCGCAGCCGCTTGCCGGCATCGTGCGATGCGTCGAGCAATAGGCCGTGCAGATCGGCGGGTATCTTGTCCCATGTTGCTTTGGAGATGAGTGTCGCTCCGATGAGTACGGCCCATTTCAAATCCGTCATATTCCTGGCATTGTTGTACCATTGCAGAATGACCGCGGCCTGCGGGGGGCAGGGAAGAGCCGTCACGAGGCCTGTCTGGAGAGCGGTTGAAATCTCGGTGGCCGGCAGAGGAACGGGCTTGAATCCGGCCGCCTTCCAGATTTCGATTGTCTGGACATCGCCGGCGCCTGTGAAGAGCTTGAGCGCACGCAGATCATCCGGAGTCCGAACGGGAGTTTTTGTAAAGAAGTACACCCATCCGGCATCCGTCCAGTTAAGGACGACGAATCCCTTCTGTTGGAAAATGGCATCGAGATTGGGTTTCATTTTCTCGATCACATAGTCGAGCTCGTCATAGGATTCGTACATCATCGGAATTTGTAGTGCGAGCACGTTTCGATCGATATCGCCGAGCCCGAGGCTGGTGAGAAGCCCTGCATTCAAAATGCCCAGACGCATTTTCCTGACGACATCAGAATCATCGCCGGCGACGCCGCCGGGATAGAGCGTCACTGTGACTCGACCGCCGGAAACCGTTTTCCATTTTTCACCCATCTCTTGCAGGATGAGGTGCCAGGAAGACCCCTTCGGAGCCATCGTCGCCATTTTCACGATGACCTGTTGTGCGCGCACGGGTTGTGCGAGAGAGATCATGATGCAGGACAGGAAGGCGAGGAGTTTCACACATCGCATAAGGACCACCTCTTGAAATTTCACTGAACTTTCTTTTTCGTCATGAATCCAGACGGCCGTCATTCCAGGAACAGAGTATCAACTTGACTCAAGAGCCACCGGGCCCTTTTCTGAGCGATCAGGTTCGGCAAGCGCTCATCCAGCGCACTGTCGGGGTCAAACGCGAGAGCCTGATTGAGCATTTTACTAAATTCGGCACGATTTTGCGTGCCGACGAGAACGGTTTCGGCGTAGGTGACCAGCGGTGTCACGCGTGTCCCTTGTGAGATTCGCATCGCTTGTTCGAAATGTTGATGTGCGCGTTCAACTGACCCGCCCGCCGATGCCGGTCGGCCTCCTTCGTCGGCAATGAAAAAATCATGGATCGCGCCGCCTTCGCACCCCTCGTCCAGCTCCAACCCACGTCGCATCATGGCCTCGATCAATGGCAGGTCGGCCGTCAACTCCGCGTTTTCTTTGGCGAGCGAAATCTGAGCAGCCCAGGCAACCGCTGTCCAATACAGCAACGGGACATCCTTCTTCCGTATCTTCGTAAGGGCCGATTTGGAATCTCGCGGCAATTCGCCCCGAAACCCCGGCAGCCCCACTTCAAGCCCCCGGAAGCCGTAATTCATCGCCCTCTTGTAGAGTTTGCCGGCGCGGGCGCGCATCGCCGTTGCTCGAGCCAGATCGGCATTCTCGATGTAATCAGCCTCGCATTGCACAAATGCATATGAATACGATGTAAACCCGCTGGCGGAAGCCAGCAAGAGTCCTCGATGACGAGGCGATTCAGCCAGGAGGCTTTCGATTGTTTTGAGCCCGAAGGGAATGGCCTGCTCCACCAGCCCCGGGTCGTCATCCTGAGCATAAGCGGCTGTACCTTTGGCCAGGGCATCGCCGAGTGAGTTGATGGCCAGCCGTCGCACGGAGCAGCCCGGCAAAAACACAAGACCGATCACTGTGATCAGGACGACCAAACATCGATTCGAGAACACGCGCTTTCCCAGTCGCCCAGATATTTTAAGATGGTTCATTTTCTTTCACCTCGATGGCATCCGACTTTGAATCGTTGTGATGGGCTGACTCTCGTTGATGCACCTGAATTTACTTTGCATTCTCGTTCCGTCAGTAGGCCCATTTTTTCGGGATAGGATCGTCTGATGAGGTTTCCCCCGCCCAAACACACCCCTATCATGACTCAAACCTGAAAAGGCATCAACTCCCTGGGCAATGACCTATCTCCGAGTGAGTCACTTGTAGAATGGCCTGCTACTGTCATGCCTCCAAATTTTTGTGATGCCTTCCCTTAATGATCCTCATGACAGACCCAAAATTGAATCCACATATGCACGCAGATCCACATATATCCTGTCGTGAATTTTTCATGCTTATCTGAATGCTCTATTGGCAAAACGCGAGGTGTGGATACTGCGCGAGCGCATGAAGGGCGTGCAGAAAAGAACAGCCGGAATGCCGGCCGATTGTATTATGATAGTCACATTTTTTTTGCACTAGAGTCGCTGAGGACATGTCTTATTACCGGTCGGACGAACATTTTGAGAGCATGCGGGAGAAGCTCGCCAGCACTCTGGTCGGCATCTGCCCGCGATGGCTTCAGGATCGCAGGGACGATATTGTGCAGGCGACCATGATCCGGCTGATGGACGTCGAAAAAAGAGGTGAGGGGAATATCGAGTTCAACTCGTCATATTTATGGAAGGTGGCATATAGCGCCATGGTGGACGAGATCAGAAAATTGCGACGGTTGCAGGAGATTCCACTAAACGATGGAATGCCGGAATCCGTCGTCGGCTTGAGCGCTTTCCACCGTGTACGGGGAGAATTGGAAAAAAGCCATGCCGCATTGGATCATGCGGATGCGGCGGCTCAGCAGTCAGGCGACCCCCTTCTGGAGGCTGATGTGTGGATCGAACGGGGATATATTTCTCATTCAGAAAGCCTCTATGGAGAAGTCTGGACATATTTCAAAAAGGCCGAGCCAGTGGCGTATCCATCCGGGCCCGTTGACATGCAGTTGAAGGTGCTGTACGGCTTCGCCAAGGTGACCCACTCCCTCGGTCGAAGCCGTGAGTCTTTCGACTATTTTCGGCGGATCGCCGTGTTGCTCGACGCCGATCACAACCAGTGGATGAGCGCTCCTGTGCTCAATAATCTCGCGCTCCTGGGATGGCAGCTCAATGCCCTCGGAGAAATGACCAATGAGGAAGCGAATGCTCTTGAGTTGAAGGCGTTGGATTATGCCATCAAGGCGAATAATACCCGCGCGGGAGCATTCGTCCGATGTTTGCGGGCTCAGGATCCGTTATTGACGCCGGTGCAAGCCGTCGAAGAAAGCCGGCGAGCTCTGGCGATCACACGTCAGATGGGTGATCTCGCCGGCATCACATATGCTCTCAGAACTCTGGCTCAAAACCAGCTTCGTCTTAATCCGGAACATCCCGATGCTGCTTTTAAAACTTGTGATGAAGCCATCGAGATGGCCAGGAAGTCGGGGGATTTTCGCGGAGTCGCCTGGGGGTGGGATAAGAGAATGTCTCAGCGAATTCTCACTGGCGATCGGATCCATCTGATTGCCGATTCCAGCAAAACTTTTGAGGCCATAGAAAAAATTCGCGACCTCCAGCACGATGAGATGATCCAGGCGGGTTTTATTTCGGAGTGGGCTGAAGCGTACTATCGCTATTCCGGTTATCTCCTCGGTCAGCCAACTGGCGATCTGTCTCTTGATGATGTGAATTTCGCCTTTCTCGCAATCGAACGCTTGCGGGCGCGAATTCTCCTCGATTCTCTCGACGCCTCCAATGCCACAAATGAAATCACTCCAGCTGGTCCATTGAATGAGAAGCGACGAGCGGTGCTGGAAATGATCGCTCGGCATCAGCAACAGCTGCTGAATGGAGGGCTGGTCGCTGCTGAAACACAGAAGCGACTTGATGACATCGATCGCCTCGAAGTCTAAGAAGCCTCGATCCGTGATGAGATGGCTGCTCACAACCCCGGATTTTCCGCGTTGCGCCGGCCGGCATCACTCAGAATCGCGTCCAGTCCCAGCCGCTTCCAGAATTGATAGCCCACGTGGACATGGCCCGCCGCCGCTCTGTGCAGACCCCACTGGTGCGAACCAGCCCCTCCTTGGCCTACACCGATATTTCAAAACCCCGAACCGCCAAGATCCTGCTGCGGAAGTTGGGCTAGAGTCGCCTGTGCCACTCCATTCCCATCCTCGCCCCTCACGACCAGCTGGGAGTGAACGGCCATTTTCCTGAGGGATTGTGGAGCTGGATTCGAACGGCTCTTTCTTTATCCATTCTGAGAACAGTCTCGATGTTGATCACCTGTGGAGTACGGATTGTCAGAGCGGCTTCATCGGTATCCGTGTTCACGTGTATGTGAAAACTCGGCGTGCCGTTCCCCGTCAGATCAATATCCTCATCAATCTGAGTCGGCAACACTGTCTTTTCATCCGGCGCCCAGTTGATCTGGACGAATCCGTTTTTGGTTTCACCAAAGAGTCCCATGAAAACTGGGCGGTGAATTATGGTTCGATATCCCGGATGCTGGATTGTCTGCATGACATCTCCCGCGGAATACCACGGCGAGATCGTGACCCCAGTGGCAGTCGCCATCCCTTTTGCCCAGAAGTTCATTCCGATGAATGTGGCGAGTATGATCGGGATGGCCGTGATCGCCCAAGCGTTTCCAAGGATGGATTTCAACCGATCCATGAATATCTCCTCTGTTTATCCGTTCCCGTTCCAGTGCCCCAGCTCTATCAAATTCAGCCTTGTGAGCCGAGATGTGTCCTCACCCGCTGTGATAGTGAAAAGCAACACAACAATTCTCATAAAATATTCTTTTATCGAATCATGCTTCCAGTTGAGATCAGGAGTAAAATCCGGTAAATCCCATCTCGAATCATCCCGCCTCCAAAGACGACCAGGAACAAGAAAGCCGGATAGATGAACAAGAGCCGCGCCCGCTGACTATTGAATGTGAGAGGTGTTCCTTTCACATGATACGCGATGGCGCCCTTGGGGCATGTATCCACGCACCGGCCGCACTTCATACAAGAAAGTCGTGTGCGTCCATTTTCGATGCTGTTCCTATCCAGTGAGAATGTGGGGCATTTCTGCGCACACACCTGGCAATCCTTGCAGACGTCGCGATTGATGCGTATCTCGAATGGGTTGATCTTGTTACTGAAAGACTGGAAGGCTCCAAACGGGCAGAAAAGGCCGCATTGAGTTCGTTTTTTCGTCAGGATGGGAAGGACGATAACAAGGCCGATGAAGAGGGCATAAAAGAGGATCGTCTGCACGACGACAGTGGATGACGTGATCGCTGCGAACTCGGTGACCGCCTTGTATGGGCAAAGCCATGCGCAATACGTCGGCGAAAGAGTGAGAGCGGAAAGCAGAACAATGGCCACCAGCACCGCATAGGGCAGATAAGTCCACCGTTCTGAAATCTTCTTTATGAGAGGTTTTTTTCTCAGTCGCGAAAACCCGTCGTCCAGACCTCCGTAAAAGCATCCCCAGCTGCAGAATCCGCGACCGAGTGCGAGAGTCGCGCCGATCCATAGGGTGAACATCGTGGCTACATCAGCGAAGCCTCCCAGTATTCTCCCGGGAAAAATGATCGTTCGGGTTAGAGCCGCCGGAATGATCGTCATGGGAATGACCATGTGGCAAAAGGGCGTTTCTCCTTTGGCCATGTCGGCGGCCGAGAGCACCAGGCTTCCTCGCATCTCGATCAGATTCGTCATGAAGCTGATGATGAAGGTGATCGCCATCGTGATGAAAAAAGCTGCCCGATACTTGTCGGTCCGGCCAGTCCGCAGCATTTGGAAAAAAAGCACATTCACGAAGACGTAGGTGAGTATCATCGGGACGGTTGCTCGCCAGCCATGAGGCATACCGCCGCCGACATACATAAAGGCCGTCAGAAGTACCATGGGCAAGGTTAACAGAATCGTGCTGGTCAGACGCCGCTGTGTTTTGGTATCCAGCGCCTCAAGAAGGCTTTCACTCATAGCCGTTTCACCCCTCCAAAAATCATGATCACACCGATATACGCATAATAAAGTCCGACAGTTCCGGCAGCAAGCCGCGCCACCATCTTGAGCTGCTGAAACTTTCGAAAAATCCCCAGAAGAGGAACAGGCACAAAATAAAGAGTTGTTCCGAAAAAGAAAAGGAGGAAAAACCAGAGGCTGCCGGCCAGGGTGCCGGTTTTGGCAGCCCCGGCAATTGCCAGGAAAAAGGGCGGGCAGAGATTGAGCCCTGTGAAAAACCCGAGAACGAGCGGCAGCAGAGATGGCCACAAACGGGCGAACTTCTCAGAGAGGCTCGATGAGATCTTTGCTGGGCAGTATCGTTCTGAAGTCGAAAATCCATAAATCATCAGTAGAAGTGCCAGCACGAGATAAGTGCCGCCAAAAATCAAATCCCGATAAATGATGCCCTGCCCAATGAGGAGTCCCGCAAGCCATGCCAGAACGGCAAAGAGGAGATAGCCGTAAAGCCGCCCGATGAGAAACACAACCAGCATCAACGAATTCTGCCGAATGCCTTTCCCTTCTCCGATGAGATAGGGGATGAGGACCGGGGCACAATATGCCAGGCATGCTGTGCCGGTGGCGAGGCCCAGGAAAAGCCCCTCCATCAGGAACAGGCCCGGGACTGAAGAATTTCGATTCTCGGCGTATCTTTGATCCGTTGTTCTGCCGTCACCATGGATCGAGTCTAGGGTGAGCGACGTGCCCTGTCAAGCCGGTTTGAAGCCCCGAAATCCGCGAGTCCTACTCGTGTAATTGGAGAGGGTACTCCCTTGATCAGATTCAGCTCTTCGAATAATATTGATTCCGTTTAGCCCGCTCTCTGATGATGAGAATCGGTTCATTTGCCGGGCGGCATGGATTTCCAGACAGCGTGCGGTTTTTCTTGACAGCCTCTCCCCTCTGGTATATCCTCCATTTTTGCACTCTGTATGGGAGAAGCGAACGTTATGAGGACATATCATCCAAAGGCGGGCGATGTCCCGCTCGGATGGAAGCTGCTTGACGGGGAGAATGTCGTTCTGGGACGACTGGCAACTGCGGCGGCTCACATCCTGATGGGCAAACACAAACCACAGTATGTGCCCTACCTGGCGATCGGTGACGGGGTCATTATCATCAATGCCGAGAAGATCAAGATTACCGGCAGCAAAGCGGGCAAGAAGAAGTATTATCACTATAGCGGCTATCCGGGTGGGATGAAAGAAACGGCCTACGAAGATCTCTTCGCTCAAAAACCAGAAAAGGTGATTGAGCTCGCCATCTTCGGAATGCTCCCGAAGAACAAATTGGGGCAGCAGCTTCGGAGCAGGCTCAAGGTGTATCGCGGGCCGGATCATCCGCACAAAGCGCAGGCTCCTGAGAGCATCCCGCTTCCCAAGAGATACTAGGAGGAAACGAGCTTGTCATTGATTCAATATCGCGGCATTGGACGGCGGAAGTCGTCAAGGGCTCGCGTCATCTTGAGACCCGGCAAAGGGACACTTACGGTGAACGCCCGCCCATTCGATGAATACTTCCCGTTGCCTGGGCAGAAAATGATGGTCAAGCAGCCCTTGCTGTTGACCGAAACCGTCGATAAATTCGATGTTCTCGCGCTGTGTGATGGCGGCGGGGTTGTCGGTCAAGCCGGCGCGATGCGGCTTGGCATTGCGAAAGCCCTCGTGGCCGCCAACTTGGAATTGCGCAAGAAGCTGAAGAAAGCCGGCTTTCTCACGCGGGACAGCCGAATGAAGGAACGAAAGAAATACGGGCAGAAGGGTGCCCGCCGCCGGTTCCAGTTCTCCAAGCGGTAAATTGTAAGGAGGAACGTCTTTGAATTTCGTCACGATGAAAGAGCTCTTGGAAGCGGGTGTTCACTTTGGTCATCAAACCAAAAAGTGGAACCCCCGGATGAAGGAATATATCTTTGGCGAGCGCAATGGCATCTACATTATCGATCTGAAGAAGACACTCGTGCTCTTCAAGGAAGCCTGCACTTTCGCCCTCGACCTCGCCTCGCACGGAGGCCACATACTGTTTGTCGGGACGAAGCGCCAGGCGAAGGACATCGTGGCGGAAGAAGCCGAGCGGTGTGCCGGGTATTATGTCAAGGAGCGGTGGCTGGGTGGGCTTCTGACGAACTTTTCGACGATCCAGCGTTCCGTTGAACGTCTCAAGGAACTCGATGAGATGAAAAAAGACGGACGGTGGGAAGAGGTTTTTACGAAGAAGGAACAGGGCCGGATGGAGAAGGAAAAGAAGAAGCTCGAACGCAACCTTTCGGGCATTCGAGACATGACCACTCTCCCGGAAGCCATCTTCGTGATCGATTCGAAGAAAGAAACCATCGCCATCTTTGAAGCCAGGCGACTCGGCATCCCTGTCATCGCGGTTGTCGACACGAATTGTGATCCGAGTGAAGTCGATTTCCCGATTCCCGGGAACGACGATGCGATTCGCGCCATCAAGCTTTTCGCCTCAAAGATCGCCGATGCGCTCATTGAAGGCCGGAGCATCCATCGGGGCCTTAAGGCGGTTGAAGAAAAGATCGCCGCCGATGAGGGAATGGTTCCTACGGGCGTTCTCACTGAGGCCGGCTCAGGCCAGGCTGCCGATCACCGCGAGGCGCCGGCGCCGGTTTAGTTCGTCGATGGAGCACGCGCCCTCGGCCTCTCCTTTTATCACCGGCTCTGCGTGCGACAGTAAGGAATTATCAGCACAGAGGTTAGGTATGGAAATCACGTCTACGATGGTCAAGGAACTTCGCGAACGCACCGGTCTCGGAATCATGGAGTGCAAGAGTGCGCTTGCCGAGTCCAAGGGCAACATGGAGGAAGCAATCGTTGTCCTGCGCAAGCGAGGTTTGAAGCTCGCGGAAAAACGCATCGGGAGGACGACAAGCGAAGGGATTATTTCCGCGTACATTCATGCCGGTGGGAAAATCGGTGTTCTTATCGAAGTCAATTGCGAAAGCGACTTCGTTGCGAAGAACTCCGAATTCCATACGCTTGTCAAGGACGTTGCCATGCACATCGCCGCAGCCGATCCGCGTTTCATCTCCAAGGATGATGTCACTCCAGAGATGCTGAAGAAAGAGCGCGAAATATACGAAGAGCAGCTCCGTAACTCGGGGAAGCCCGCGGCGGTTATTCCGAAGATTGTCGACGGGAAGCTGGAAAATTTCTATGCCGAAGTCTGTTTGTTGGAACAGCCTTTTGTGAAGGAACAGTCGCTGAAGGTTCGCGAATTCCTGGCCGCTTTCATCGCCAAATCCGGCGAAAACATCACGATCCGCCGCTTCACGCGCTACCGCATGGGTGAAGGGGCGTAGGAACAGAGGGGGCGTTATGGCCGAACTGGATTCATCGGCTCCGCCCCCGGGTACGATTTATCGGCGCATACTTCTCAAACTGTCGGGTGAGGCCCTCATGGGCAACTCAGGTTATGGTATCGATCCTGCGGTTGTCCATGCGATCGCCGAAGAGGTTCGGGATGTGCGTGCATTCGGAGTTGAAGTCGCCATCGTGATCGGCGGCGGCAACATCTTCCGTGGCGTGGCGGCGTCGGCTCGAGGCATGGATCGTTCCTCAGCTGATTATATGGGAATGCTCGCCACAGTTATTAACGGGATGGCCCTTCAGGATGCACTCGAAAAATTGGGCGTTTTCACGAGATTGATGTCCGCAATCGAAATGCGGGAAGTCGCCGAGCCTTATATACGCCGCCGAGCCGTTCGTCATCTCGAAAAGGGGCGGCTTGTCATCCTGGCGGCCGGCACGGGTAATCCGTATTTCACAACCGACACGGCCGCCGCCCTCCGCGCGATGGAGATCAAGGCTGATGCCATCTTGAAGGCAACACAAGTCGACGGTATCTACACGGCTGATCCGCACACAGATGCGACCGCTATTAAGATTGATTCAATCAGCCATATCGATGTGCTGACCAGAGGCCTCAAGGTGATGGATGCCACTGCGATCTCGCTCTGCATGGACAATCACATGCCGATCAGAGTCTTCGATCTTCGTCAGCGCGGGAACATTGTGCGAATCGTCAGAGGGGAAAAGATCGGATCAGCTGTCGGCTAGATGCTTGTCCCGGTACCCTCGCTGCAAAAGTGAGTGACCGGGTCGAGTGATCGTAAGGTCGATTATGTCGGCCTGCGCCTCGCTACCGTCGAAGCGATGCGGGGGATGAACTGTCGCTATCTGAGCTGAGCTGAACTGCCACTGATCTCTTTCCAGGGCTCGGCCCGACCGCCGAGGTACTTGGCGAGGAACTCCTCCATTCGGCCTGCAAAGTCGAGGAAGTTTTCCATGCGCTGGATTCCATGGCCTTCATCGGGATAGACCACAAACGTCACCGGGATGGACTTCTTGCGCATAGCATTCACAATCTGCTCGGACTCAGAAATCTTTACTCGCGGGTCGTTGAGGCCGTGCGCAATCAGGAGTGGCGCTCGAATATTGTCCACATGAAAGACGGGAGAAATCCTCTGGTTGAGGGCGTCGTCGTGTTCAGCATCCCCCACCCGAAGGATCCATCGCCGCTTGATGAGTTGCCAGAACGGCGGCATGGTCTCGAAAGATGTCTTGACGTTCGCGATGCCGCAGGTATCAACGCCACATGCATAAAGCTCTGGAGTGAATGTCAGGCCGGCCAAGACCGCATAGCCGCCGTAAGAACCGCCTGATATCCCGACCCGTTTGGGGTCGACATATCCTTGTTTGATAACCCACTTCACTGCGTCAGTCAGGTCGTTCTGCAGAATCCCCACGCCCCACTGGCCGTTCCCGGCGTTCATGTAGTTCTTGCCGTAGCCGTCTGAGCCACGGAAATTGACCTGGAGCACAGCGTAGCCTCGATTGGCCAGAAGCTGGTTTCCAAGGTCGAATCCCCAATCGTCGCGAGCCCATGGCCCGCCGTGTGGAGCGAGGACTAACGGAAGATTCTTGGCGGGAACGCCCGGAGGCAGGGTTAAATAGCAGGGCATCTGCGCGCCGTCGCGGGCCGTGATCACGAGCGGGGTGATTTTGGCGAATGTGTATTTGTCGAGCATCGGAGAATCTGGGAAGAGCAGGTCGAGCCTTTGAGCGACCCGGTCATAAAAATAATACCGGTTGGGCTTATCATCATAAATCTTGCCGATGAGCCATGTTGTGTCATCCGCGCTCCGGCTAATAATGAAAGGCACGGAATCCTTGTCCTGTAAGAACGCAAAATCCTTCGCCAACGCCGGATCCAGAACCTTCCACTCGGGCTTGAGATAATCGAAAGCCACTGCCTGGGGCTCGTCCGTTCGTGGGTCGAACAAGACCTGGGCGAAATCGTAGAGTGTCATATCCATGACGTTCCAAAGATTGGATTTGGGGTCATGCGCGATGACATCTTCTTTTCCTGTGGCCATATCGACCTTTAAAAACTGAGTCGTATCGGCATGCATGGCGGACTGAACATAGAGAGACTTCCCGTCGCGGCTGAAGGCGATGGCCAGTTGGCTGCCATACCCTTCCACGACACCCGACTCACCAAACGGCCAGTTGATCAAGACTCGCCATGGTAGGTCGCGGCCATCCCGCACTCGCAGCTCCTGGTGGCTGTCCTGGCCGTCGATGGAGACAGCGGCACGAATTTGGAATGTGTGATCGGTCAGCCACCAGCGGACGTCGCCTGGGTTGATTGTGTCGAGTGCCAGGGCACCGGTGTCGATATTGACACGGCACATGTCGAAAAGAGTCCGGTCGCGCAGGTTCAGGCCGATGAGGATTTCATTGGGTGCATCGGGGCTTGTAAGAAGGTTCTGAGCCTTGAGGCCGGAGAAGGGCGTGAGATCGCGTTCGAGCCCAGTCTTGAGCTCGAGGCTGAAGAGGTGAAAATTCTCGTCTCCTTCCCGATCTCTCAGATAGAGGAGAAACCGCCCATCAGCGCTCCAGCTATATTCAAAGATGCCCGCTTTGGCGTCAGCCGTGATCATGTGATCGTCCTTCTGGCCGATCGTCCGGAGCCAGATGTTGGGGATGCCCTTGTCAGAGTTTTGAATAAAAGACAGAAGCTTTCCGTGTGGAGAGAGCTGAGGGTTTCCCGCGGAGGCCATGCCGACAAGCTCCTGGCGCGGAATAAGATCCGGCAGAAAAGCTAGTCCAGCCTGCAGGTTGCAATAGGTTGATAGAATGATGCCGATTCTGATGACAAAAGCCGAGAGCCTTTTCATCTGGGAGTCATGGATGCAACTGTTCATGATCATTTCTCCTTTTTCGATGGCAAGAAGACGAAGCTGCCAACGGCGCAAAAGAGATCTCCTCAGGCACACCGAAGGCCTCATGATAAATACGATTTCCAAGAACATAAAGTTCAAAAGATCCTCAGAAATTGGAAAACCCCCTGACAGTATGCATGATTCGGTTGACAAGTGGATTCAGCACGGTAACAATCAGAATGAGGATATGACCGGATCGTTTCTCCGTATCCTCGCTATGATGCAAGAGGAGGGGAGCTATGCATTCGACCTTCGTCCAGCGGCTGATCATTGTCATTTTCCAGATCACATTGCTCTTTCAAAATGTTCCAAGTTACGGGTTGGATGTACCGTTGACGATCGCCAATCGCGATTCAATGGCAAGGGATCGTGAGCCGATAACATCGGGCGTTCCCTTCGCACAAGGTGTTTTGAAAAATCCCGGTTCAGTGCGCCTCCTGTTGAATGGCGTCGAGATTCCGGCACAATTCCTCCCTACCGCTTACTGGCCCGACAAGAGCATCAGATGGCTTTTATCGGATTTTCAAATCAATCTCACTGCCTCTGGTACTTCCACCGTGACGCTTCAGACGGGAGTGGAGCCAATTCCGGTTTCCGGCATCATCGTCGGCGATCAGGCGAATCAGCTGACAATCAACACTCGCGTTTCTACCTTCGCTTTCAACAAAAAAGAATTTACGGTGAACGGCTCTGGGTTCGAGGTGAGCTCGGGCGGCAGCTCCTATCGAGCCGTTCCTGCATCGAATGGATGGATGATCGAAGAGCAAGGGCCGATGAAGGTTGTGATCCGGGTCGACGGCAATTGGAATAGAACTCTGAGCAACAGCCTCAATCGATTCCGTGCGCGTCTCATCTTCTATCGGGACAAAAGTGAAATCCGTATTTTTCTGACATTCAGGAATAACAACTCATATGGGTGGAATCCCGAAGGCCCGCCCGGCAAGCCGGATCTTATTCTCACCGGCGCGCGCTTCGGTATCGATCTCCTGAAGCCCGGCACGCATTATGTCTTCGGGAGCGGCGTTGAAAAGACATGGGAGCTCATCATGCCTCTGAATGGCCGGCCCGTTGTAGTCGACAGCCGATATGCGGGTAACGGATCCGTGGCGCCGGGATATACAACTCCCCGGCCGCTCGCTGCTTCCTCACCCGACTATTATTCATCGACCAACGCGTGGGGCCCGATTGTGCCGGCGCTTTCAGGATTTCCGGCTGGTCAACAGGCGGACTTCAATCTTTTTGAAAAACTCCAGCGAGCGAAGGTCATCCAGTCCGATGTGGAAAACCTCCCGGGCCAGCCAGGCATAACGCTTTGGAAATACCTGTATCAGGACATCAAAAGCTGGCACGACTATGGTGACCTGCGCTGGGGAGGTGACTTCGGAAGCTTATCTGGGAATCACTACGATTGGAGCTATGGCATGTATCTCCAATTCATGCGCACAGGCCGGCTTGCGTTCGCCGATGCTGCGCGTGTTTTCGCTCGCCATGAAATCGACATGGACATTTATCACACCGGCGCTGATGGCGAGGCTTACAATTACCAGAAGAATTGGGAATCTCGTCCGACCCATGACAATCCGGGCAATGAGTTCGGCTGCGGTCGCCCCAGCCATACCTGGTCATCAGGCTATGCTCTCCACTGGCTCATAAGCGGTGATCCTCGCGGTCGCGATGGCTACGAGGAGATACTCGAAGGCGTGCGTCAGTATGCCTATGAATCATTCAATGGTGAAGGCTATATCGATACGAGCGAGATCCGGATTGCAGGGTGGCTCACCGAGAACCTCATCACTCTCTACAGGGTGAATCCTGATGCGAGGTTGAAGACAAAATCGTACGGGACAAAGACGGTGCCGCTGGCCATCAAGGACATTCTCAAAGCGGTCTTCGACCGTGAGGCCAAGGCCGGCAAGCACGGTTATGTTTATGCAGGCGATCCACCGGATCCCAACACGCGGCATCCACTCATGAATTGCTATTTCCTCGAACCGGCTATTCATGCCTATGATGAGGTCTTCAAAGGGCGCGACAAAGCCTATGCCGCAAAGCTGCTTGGGCTTATCCGCCGTATGACAGATTGGTTGATATCGATCACATATGGTGGCGATAATAATGGCTCCGGACTCTACCGACCTCGACAGATTCCTATGTGGATCGATATCACTCAGCCCGGTCAGCGAGAAGGTCAGATTCCGTATCTGTTGATGGCCGCCAATGCTGCAGGTTTCTGTTACAAAGCCACAGGGGAGGCCTCTTATCGCGACTATGCTCAGAATGCTTTTCAGGATTACATCCGATACCTTGGTGTCACGGGAGGCGATACCTACATCAATCCAAAACTGAGAACACCAACCTGCTATAACTCCAATGTCTATGTCGATACGGAAAGCAAAATTCATGGCTGGTCCAGCAGATATGGGCAGTATTACTTCGCTGCGATCAGAAAGGCCATCAGATAAGATATTTTGCTTTTTTCGATGTTTTTAATATGGAGAGTCATAAGCCGCCAGGCAAATCGGTGATCGTGACAATATCCCCAACCAATTCCCATATTGATGAAAGGAATTTGACATGGCCGCAGCTTCAAACTACCCCGACCTCAAGAACCGTCGCGTCTTGATCACCGGAGCTTCTTCCGGCATCGGGTTAACGACGGCAAGGGCCTTTTTGGAACAAGGTTCGCTTGTGATGATTCACTATCATTCCCAGGAAGCTCCGGCTCGGGAACTGGCAGGCCTCTTTCCAGGCCGATCCTTCCTGGTTGCAGCAGATCTTTCCACCGAGGATGGATGTCGAGATATATGCAGACGTGCCCTAGAAGCCATGGGCGGGTTGGACATCCTCGTCCATTCCGCGGGTATCTGGAATGCCGGGAACATTCGGGAAATAACGGCTGCCGTTCTGGAGACAATGTTTCGCACCAACACATTCTCGGCATTCTACCTCGCACGCGAAGCCTGCCGTTATATGACTTCCGGCAATTTTATTTACATCGGTTCAACAGCAGGCCAGCGCGGCGAGCCGTATCACAGCCATTATGCCGCCAGCAAAGGAGCGATGCAGTCGATGGTGTATTCACTTGCGCAGGAGCTGGCGCCATCCATCCGTGTGAATCTGGTTTCACCGGGGTGGGTTCGAACGCCCATGTCGACGGAAACGTTCAAACTCAAGGAGAGCGCCATCGTTTCTGCGATCCCACTGAGACGAGTGGCCGAATCTGAAGATGTCGCCGCCGCAATCCTTTTCCTGGCCAGCGACGTCAGCCGGCATTTGACGGGGGTTGATATTTGCTGTTCCGGTGGAGCGTTGCTGCCGATGCCGCGCGAATAGCCTCACGGATGCCGGCGCAACTGCAAACTCGGCTAATTATTCTTATGGTCCAGGAGGCAATTCCGCTTCTCGGCGGATTCCTCCAGCATGTCCCAATTCCAGATCGATTTGGCCCGGCTGTTTAACATGATCGATTCCCCTCCTTTATTCAGCAAGCGGTTTCGGCTCCCGAAGCCACTCGAGTAGTTCGCGTGCACTCACCACACGCACATCGGATTCCCTCATGACATAATCCAGGAATTCCTTCACGGCTTCACGCATCTCAAGGGGCGTGGCATTGGAGGCCGGTTCGGCTCCGGAATAGATGTCGGCGTGCAAGCCCACGGTGAGTGGGCATCGGTTGCCATGAAAGTGTTGATCGAAGGAGTATTTTAGTGTCGCGATGAATTCGGCCTTGTTCATGGCATACTCGTACCACAGGTTCCAGTCGAATCCAGTGATTTTGCCCTCTGCGGGATTGAAGTCATTCTGGACTCGTGCCAGCTTCTCGCGCAGGCCCGATGGGACGCCATATTTCTCGCAGAGATCGTCCGGCGGGACGATAAACGCATACACGGGTATCTCCCACAAGCCGGGATAGATACCAACCAGTGGGGCTTGATTCTGCTTTGCTAGAAGGAAATTGCCGGGACTACCCTTGTCCAGTGCATATGGCCAGTAGTTGTTGCGGCCATCCTGATCGCTTTCGAAGCCTTCATCGAGACTACAATCATATTGAAGCTTCTTTTTGGCAAGCGCTTTGAAGACATTGTCGTTATATTCCACGAATGGCGTGCGGAACCCGATAAGCTGCGCGGCCGACACGCCGATTCCTTTCGTGATATCCGGCTTCTCAGGCCCTTCTGCCGAATCGAATGGTCGAGTCAGATAGTCGATGTTGAGGTCGATTTGATGAAGCCATGCCTGGCAGCTGAATTTACTACCGTGCTCATGCGAGTGTGTGTGGAGACCGATTTCATGGCCGTTGTCGACGGCCTCCTTCCAGGCGCGCTTGACATAGACCGGATTGTCGAGTCCCGGTTCGGTGATATAGCAGGTATTCACGTAGAAAGAATAGTGAATAGTGGTGCCGTCGAAAGTGCCGGGATGACCATGGCCGGCCGGGTTTTTATAAGAAGCAAAAAGCTCCGTTAGGAAATGCAACCCGCCTTGTCTGCCGGAGACGTCCAGGCCGGAAATGGAGTTATCGTCGACTCCGAAGCATACGAACATCGGAACCTGCGTGGGCTTCAATGATGAGGATGTCGATCTCGCGTCGGCCGGGGGAAATGGCATTCTCCTCGGGGCGCAGCCGGCGATGATCATCAGCATAGGCGCCATACAGAGGAATATGAATCCGCGATGCAATTTGGCTTTCATAGGTGCTTCAACCTCGTCATGAGAAAATTATTGTTCATCGAGTTCGCTGACGGCTGTTGAATGTAGCAGCATGAGTCCATCTTCGCAAGGTGGCGATGCTGCCTCAGATCCCGCGATAAGGGTACATCCGCTTCATCGCCTTCGTCACTACACGGGCATACGCTGCGCTCCTCGCAGCACCCTGCGTCCTCTTCTCGCGGACCTTGGGCGCCCCCAATCCCTTGCGGCGCTGTTGCGTGATTACGGGGCTTTACTGAAGGCGGCCTTTGATACAAATCGAGTCGGCTCCGGTATCATCATTTCCCTTCGATCCGTTGTTTCACACCAACTCCCAGTTTGAATAATCCATGTCAGACCATTTGCCGTTCTTCTCCCAACATCTATGATGATAATTGTCTGATGTCGGGGGTTTCTTACGCCATCCCATTTGTCGCATGCGGCGGGATTATGGTCGCTGCCGCCATTGCCTTCGCTCCGATGTCGCCGACGGGTCCTGACTTCTCCCATTCCCCGGGTTTGAAGCTGATCCTTGATATCGGCACCGCTGCTTTCGCCCTGCTCATACCCGTCCTTGCCGGCTATATCGCCTTTGGCATGGCAGACAGACCAGGTCTCGTGCCCGGTTTCGTCGGTGGGTACATTGCGAACCAGGTTGGAGCGGGTTTTATGGGAGGGCTGATTGCGTGGCTTCTGGCCGGAGCCATTGTCCTTGTGTTGAAGAAGATCAAACTGCCGGTCTTTTTGAGGCCGATCATGCCGATTCTGGTCATACCGGTCATTTCATCTCTGCTTGTGGGCTTTATCATGTATCGCGTTGTCGGTATTCCAGTGCACGAAGCAATGATCGGATTATCAGCATGGCTTACCAGTATCGGTGATGCAAACAAAATCTGGCTGGCGATGCTGCTCGGCGCGATGATTGCATTCGACATGGAAGGCCCCGTCAATAAAGCGGCATTCTTTTTCGGCGTCGCAATGATCAGAGAAGGCAATTGCGCTGTCATGGGGACCTGCGCTGCGGCTATTTGCATCCCCCCGATCGGTTTGGGGCTGGGGACGTTGCTTTCGAGAAAGCTTTGGACCGAACAGGAGGGCGAAGCCGGCTACGCAGCACTGACAATGGGCTCGATCGGCATCACTGAAGGAGCCATTCCATTTGCCGCCGCCGATCCAGTGCGCGTCATCCCAACCATCATGGTGGGCTCAGTCATTGCCATGCCCGGCGGCGTGCCTCGCGCCAATCACTTGTGGAGATCGGCTCGGAGCCGGCAAGTGGAGTGCACGGCGATTCCGTGGCGCCCGCCGGCTCACAAGCCCCGTGCTTGTTGCTGTATGCGCCCAGGTGGTGGACGAGGTGGCTGGGCGCCTCGGTTTGGGATGTGACTCGTGACGCGAGCCCCTTCACTCGATGTAATCGAAGGTTCTCGATTCAGGCTCGAAGAGCCCAAGGGTGTCCTTGCCGGGCACAACTCCCTGATTGTGTGCGAATCAAACGCCGGACACTCGATGAAGGACCCGTCCGCGCGAAAACCCCCGCAGGCCACCACGATGCCGTGAATATGAGAATTGAAGTTCAAGAACTGACCGCTTGTATAAACCGTGAGAATCGCGGCCGGCAGGACATCTTCGTCCAACGATTCGAGCACGTCGGTCTTGATCGCCATCCGGCGCCTGTGCAGAAGCGTCTGTTCCATGGCCGTGCCCCTGATGGTCGATCTCTACACTGTGATCTCGATGCGATTTCCAGCGGGATCCAATATACAGCTCTCATAGTATTCATCGCCAGTCGTCCGAGGTCCCTCAAGGATCTCGAAGCCGTCGTTGCGGAGTCGAGCTGTGAGAGTATCAAAGGCTTCTTTTGACCCGGATGAAAACGCGATATGAGCATATACAGCCGACGGGAGCGTGACGAATCTCAACAACATCGCCAAGCTCACGTGATCGTCGGGCCTCCAGTAGTTGTATTCACGGTGACGGTCGCCGTGTTGCTGTCGGCCGGCGAATCGCACGCACCGCTCACTCTGACCCAGAAGCCGGTCGTCGTCGTGAGCGCAGAAGTCACGCATGTATTGGAATCCGATCCGAAGGGGGAGCTGATGTCAGGATAGGTGCCCTGGTACCATTGATAGTGAAGCGGTGCCGTCCCGTCCGCCGTCACGCTCAGCGTAGCAGTCTCGCCGCTCGTGACTGTTTGGCCCTGCGGCTGTGCCTGAATCGATGGAGAAACGCAGCCAGCGGTCACGTTGATAATCGCCGCGTTACTGTCGGCATGGCCGCAAGAGTTGCTCACACTGACCCAGTAACTCGTCGGGATGAACATCGGCGGTGTCGTGAATGTATTCGCATTGCTGCCGACAGCCACAGAGATATGCCCTGGCAAGCCCTGATACCACTGATATATGAATGGAGTTGTGCCGGACGCGGCCACGGTCAACGTCGCAGTAGATCCGCTCGTCACTGTCTTGGTCGCGGGTTGCGTGGTGATGGAAGGAGCAATGCAGGCCCCTCCCTCCCACGTGTCGCTCGAGAAGATGCCATCAAAGAGCACGATCTGGCTGATGGCCGCGTCGTAAGCCATGGCAGAAGCGTCGCGCGGAGTCGGCGATGACGATGGCCAATACTGGGTCCAGTCACTGCCGTTCCACATCCAAGTGTCATTAAAACCAGTGGAGCCATCATAGCCACCGAAGAGCACAACCTCAGTATTTGCTGCGTCGTAAGCCATCATATGGTTGTAGCGTGCAGAGGGCGACGAGAGTGTGTACGGAGTCCAATTTTTGCCATCCCATGTCCAGGTATCGCTCAAGGCTGAGCCGTTATAGCCACCGAATAGCACAACCCTTGCGTGTGCTGCGTCGTATGCCATTGCATGTTCGTTGCGAATGGGCGGCGTTTTCACGGACCATTTCTGCTGGAGCCAAGTGCTTCCATCCCATGTCCATGTGTCGTTCAATACTGTGTCTCATGTTATTCATATTGATTATCTGCCACACTCGCCGATATGTGAATCGCATGTTCATGCGACTATTTTAAATAGGCGTCAGCCGATTGCGTGGCTGGATCTATCCATTATCGACACCCGGCCGTCACATTGGCGCAAAACAAACGGCAGGTTTGGGCAACCCTTCAAGAGGGCCCCATGTTTCTTTATGTGGAGCTATTCAAAGCTCTCGCAAAACTTCTAATTTTTGCAGCGCGAGTCCAAGACATATTCGGACCATCGAAAATAAAGGAGGGTGGGTTTTCGCGGATTCGCTGCCGAGTGACAGGCGAAGCCGCCTGGCTGGACTCTTTCCATAATAGTTAGCTTCCTAAGAGTATAAGGTTAAAACCGCTTCCAACTCATCCTCTCTGCCGAAGCCAGGCAAGAAAGTCGCATGAACATGCGATTACAAGTCAACAGACACGGTGTAGGATCTCGATCCGAAACATGAAACAGACTGAGTATCCATGGGAGAGGATCCGAATAGTGCCGGGTCAGGACCGGCCTTCATCGGTGATGTCGGCATGGTGGATGCCGCGTAACGGGAAATGACTTACAGAGAGGAGTCTTTGCATGGCAACCAGACGGATGTTTAAAGGAGCAATCATGTGCAAGAGTTATCATTGGTGGGAAAAGTCGGTTCGGTGTGCTGTGATACCTGTGTTCTGCCTGATCGCGTTGATCGGCATGGGCATATCGAGCCGTGCTCAGAACGCGGATCATCAAAGGCCGGCGAAAATGCTGTCGCCCGAGGCGGTCGTGAATTCAGACGGTACGATCGCAACGGACAAGGGATTGAACGGCACGGTTGATATTCGGGGATGGGACGTGACGCTCGACTCGGATCGCGGTCCGGTCATCACGCCGCAGCAAAGTACGCAGACATGGTCGGCCCTCGCCAACAATGGGTTGAACTCATATGTCAATGCTCTGGCGGTGAGCGGGACGGACATGTACGTCGGCGGCGATTTCTCTGCAACGTTCGACTCGAACTTGTATTCCGGCTACATCGCCAAGTACAGCGGCGGCGTGTGGTCGGCTCTCGCCAATCAAGGGCTACACAGTTTTATCGACGGCAATAATGTCAATGCTCTGGCGGTGAGCGGTACGGACCTGTACGTCGGCGGCTATTTCCAGAGAACGTCTGATGGAAGCGTGACGAACCTCAACAATATCGCCAAGTACATCGGCGGCGTGTGGTCGGCCCTCCCTCACAATGGATTAAGCAACCAGGTCCTCGCTCTGGCGGTGAGCGGTACGGACCTGTACGTCGGCGGCGATTTCACGCAAACAGAAGATGGAGGCGTGACGAATCTCAACTACATCGCCAGGTACAGCGGCGGCGTGTGGTCGGCCCTCCCCCACCATGGGTTAAACAGCCAGGTCAATGCACTGGCAGTGAGCGGTACGGACCTGTACGTCGGCGGCAATTTCACACAAACAGCCGACGGAGGCGTGACGAATCTCAACTACATCGCCAGGTACAGCGGCGGCGTGTGGTCAGCCCTCGCCAACAATGGATTGAACTCACATGTCAATACTCTGGCAGTGAGCGGGACAAACCTGTACATCGGCGGCAATTTCACGCAAACAGCCGACGGAAGCGTGATGGCTCTCCACAACATCGCCAAGTACAGCGGCGGCGTGTGGTCAGCTCTCGCCAACTATGGGTTGGACGGCGAGGTCTATGCTCTGGCGGTGAGCGGGACGGACTTGTACGTCGGCGGGAATTTCATAGAGACTGACGACGCAAACATGTTACTCTTCCGCATTGCCAAGTATAGCGGCGGTGCGTGGTCAGCCCTCCCCAACAATGGGTTGAATGGCGATGTCAAAGCTCTGGCAGTTAGCGGGATGGGCCTGTACGCTGGCGGTCAGTTCAGTAAAACGCTCGACGGAAGCGTGAATCTCCACAACATTGCCAGGCTCAATGTCTGCACCGGTATATCGATCACGACGCACCCTCAGAGCCAGACCATCGGCATAGGCAGCCAGGCGACACTTTCAGTCGTCACCACCGGCGATGCACCTTTGCATTACCAGTGGTACCAGGGTGCGAGCGGCAATACAACCACTCCAGTCGGCGCGGATTCGAGCACGTACACAACTCCGGCACTCACCGCCGGCGCACAGTATTGGGTGCGCATGACCAACGCCTGTGGCCAGGAGACCGACAGCAACACGGCAACGATCACCGTGCAGGCTGGATGCGTCAAGCCAACCATCACCACGGAGCCTCAGAGCCAGACGATCAGCAGCGGGTCCACCGCGACTTTGACGATTGTTGCGACCGGCGATGCCCCAATACACTACCAATGGTACCGGGGTGCGAGCGGAGACTCTTCGACTCCGGTCGGGACCGACTCCAACACATACACGACCGCAGCTCTCACGACCACGACCAGCTACTGGGTCAATGCCTACAACACTTGCGGCTACGATGACAGCCAGACAGCCATAATCACGGTCACTGGATCTGGCGGTCTGGCGATCACGTCAGTCACGAGCAAGAAGCGAACCGCTGGCTCGCCGGCGACAATCATTGGGACGGGATTCTCGGCGACCGCCAAGAACAACAAGGTGAAGTTCGGGACGCTCACTGCAAAGGTGAACAAGAAGGCCAAGGCAACGAGCCTCAAGGTGACGATCCCCAGGAAATGCAAAAAGGGAACGACATATGACGTGACGGTCACCGTGGGCGGCAAGATGAGCAACGCCTTGCCATTCACGATGAAGTGACGCGAAGAGAATCGGGACGCGGAGCCCTCGAAGGGCTCCACGTTTCGTTATGTGAAGCTATGGTCACTGGGGAGGCCAATTACCACAGGACGAAATCGCATTCCCGAAAACTTGTATTGAGCCCTCCAAATCGAGTCGGAACGGGAACGGAATTCTCTAAGTGAATTGAACGAGATAATGAGTTTATCATCGGATCAGAGGTTGATAGAGCGACTTTTTTGAGATCCCGATTTCTGCAAGACTGTCTCCTGTATTGACGTTCGTTGTGGTTTTTAGGTTCGTCCAACGATTCGAGCACGTCGTTCTTGATCGCCATCCGGCGCCTGTGCAGAAGCGTCTGTTCCATGGCCGTGCCACTGATGGTCGATTTCTACACTGTGATCTCGATGCGATTTCCAGCGGGATCCAATATGCAGCTCTCATAGTATTCATCGCCCGTCGTCCGAGGTCCCTCAAGGATCTCGAAGCCGTCGTTGCAGAGTCGAGCTGTGAGAGTATCAACGGCTTCTTTTGACCCGGTTGAAAACGCGATATGAGCATATCCTAGGAATTGTGTTTCCGCTCCATGCGGCTTTTCCGCGACGCCGGGCATTTGCATAAGCTCGAGTCGAGCCCCTGAGGGAAATGTCAGGAAATATGATTCGAACCTGACTCCGGAATTCACATATTTGGCATTCGACGTGGCGCCAAAATACCTTTCATAGAACGATCTGAGTGCTTCAATATTTTTGGACCAGATGGCAACATGCTCGATCAGCATCGTCATTCCCCCGGCTTCTTCGTTCCAATCTTTGCTTTGCAAAAAATATTAAACAACTTCATAGCCCGATCGGCTTCTCGGAAAGCGGGAATGCCGTTGATCTCCATCAGGCTTGCCATGGGATCGTATAGTTCGCCCGAATCAACCACAATAATCCATGGTTTCTGAATTTCGGCCTTTAATCGAGCCATCCGCATCGGAAAAGAATCGGATCGCATGATATCTTCCGCGTGATGTTTTCCCGCGGTGCGGGTGTTGATCGCCGGAGAGAGCGGCACACAGCCGACAACGCCGATATCCACATTCTCATCGCCGAGCACCGCATTAACCGCGTCTTCATAGGCAGCGTCGCTGGCCATCGGCGTGAGATCCAACGGGTTATGAACATCCACGATTTCGTCGATCCGGGCTTTTTGGAAGATGGCGCGCAGCTTGGCTGATGTGGTCTCCACAAATGCCCGCAATTCAAATGCGCCAAGGTTGTCGGCGATGGCAACGCACTCGAAACCGGCATTGGAAACCGCTCCGAGCCTCCATCCCGTGACCCTATCCCTGTGCAACATCGCAAACAATTTGATGAGATCTTCGAAGTCTGAGATCGTTTCAACAACGACGACCCCGGCTTGACCAGCGAGCCCTCGAGTGACCGTATAGTCTCCGGCAATCGATGCGGTATGGCTGGCCGAGGCTCGTGCCCCTGCTGTTGTTCGGCCGGCTCTATACAGGATGACTGTTCGGCCGCTGTCGGTTATGTCGCGTGCGGCTCTCAGGAATCGTAATCCATCATCAGGCCTGAAGCCTTCCACGTAGACGGCATAGAGTTCGATCTCATGATCATCCTTCAAATAGGTCAGGTAATCCCCGATCGTGAGATCCACCTGGTTGCCGACGGTGATGGAATACTTCGGTGAAAGCCATCCGAGCTTGCTGGAGCGGGAAATTGCAAAAGCCCCGCTCTGCGAGATCAATGCAACGGGCGACGCCGGTCCCGCCGGCGCCGGCAGTTTGTACTCGGGAATGAACATCGTATCGTAATGCCCGGGGCGCGAGCGAATGCCGAGGCAATTGCCGCCGTTGAGAACCGGCCCTTCCCACTCGCCGGCTCTTGATTGAAGGAGAGTCGATTGCATGCGTGTGACGATATCCTCGCTGCCTTCCTTCTCACCGAGCCCGCCTGGGATGATGATGATGCTCTCAGCTCGCTTTTTCTCGATAAAGGCGGAAACAGCTTCTGGAACCTGTGCGGCTGAAATCGATAGAACCGCGAGATCCACCTTTTCAGGAAGAGCTTCGATGGATGGATAGCATTTGCATCCTTCGATCTGCTCTGTCCCGGGTTTGATGACGTAGATCCGATCTGCGGCAAAGCCTTCTCGAATCAGATTGTTTAAAATGATGTGCCCGGGGTTGAGCCGTTCGGACACGCCCATGATGGCGGCGCTCTCAGGTTCCAATAAATTCTTTATTTTGTGAATTGGCCGTGGTGGCCGTCCTTCATGTTTCTGACCTGAGCCGAGCT
The DNA here is from genome assembly GCA_903916735.1 of uncultured Acidobacteriota bacterium. GTDB lineage: Bacteria > Acidobacteriota > CAIWXX01 > CAIWXX01 > CAIWXX01 > CAIWXX01. The sequence continues at coordinate 54,141 of CAIWXX010000055.1, read as the reverse complement.
TGACGAGCACATCGAGTGCAATGATGCGCATTTCGGAAATGACGATCGGGTTCATCTCGAATTCCAAAATGAGCTCAGGTGCGAATTCTCCAGCGACGGCCATCATTCGTTGGATGATGTCCACGAGTTGCTGCATCTCGATCCGGGGTTTTTGCCCGCGGAGCATTCCGGTGATGAGTGGTGTCACGGCCACCTGTTGGATGGCAGGCACGATCTGTTCGGCTCGAGTCATCCCGGGCGAGAACATTGCGGTGCTCCGGCCTACCTTGAAGTTTTGGGACAGGAACTCCGTATAGACGCCGCCTGGGCCGAAGGTCACAACCGGACCGAAATCTTCCGCCCACATCATACCGAGCAGAAGTTCGCCACCGAGAGATCGGTCATAGGAGATGAACTGATTGATCGTATAGCCGGCGACACGCTTATGGTGGAAGCGCTCTTCCATTTTTGCAATGGATTCCTGGATGGCTTTCTTTTTATTAGGGATGATTTCGACACCGCCGACATCACTCTTATGGAGTATTTCCCGCGAGATCACTTTCACAACAACCTTATCGCCTGCCAGCAATGGAACACGGGATGCGTGTTTGGAGCTCTTCACAAAGTGGTGAGCCGGTGCCGGTATTCCCATCGCCTCAAGCAGGTGTAGGCCTTCGGTTTCGAGAAGAACATCACTGCCGTGAGAGATCGCCGTGGCAAGAATTCCCCGAGCCTTTTCGAAATCGATCGTCATTGCGCCGCTTCCCGGCCGGCACGAAACGCCTGCAGGTTGATATCCACAACCCGTTCGCCTTTCCGTGCGAAAATGGTCCGGATGTTCTGTTCCAATGTTTCGATCTTGAGAGGGAGAAGTGGCGATGCCGCTCCCACCATCACCATATTCACGGCCTGCGCCGACCCTTTGTCTCGTGCTATTTTCTCCGCGTCAACCAGAACGACCTTTTTCAGTTCCCGGAGTTTGGCAAGGAGACCATCCAGCTGGGGGTAATTTGGGATATTGACGACGGGGTTGGTCGATGAAACGAGCGTGGCATCAGGTGAGAGATAGGAGAGGTAGCGAGGGCCTTCAAGCGGTTCCATGCTGATGATCAATGACGCGGTTCCATGCGGAATGAGATCGCTTTGGATCGGCTTGTCCGAAAGACGGAGATTTGCCACCACAGCGCCACCCCGCTGTGACATGCCGTGAACCTCGGATTGTTTGACCGAGAGTCCTTCCTGCATGGCGCTCGATGCAATGATCGCGGAAATCGAAAGAACCCCCTGCCCACCGACTCCTGACACAATGATGTCATACTTCATTTCGTTACCTCCGCTAATGCTTCTCGCTTTTTCTTCTTTGCCGTTTCAACGCACTCGCGCACCGCAATGATCACCGACACCCCGTGATACTCCAGCTCCTTGCGAATGATCGAGGCGTTTTTCTCCGTGTCCTTGCGAAAAGCGCTGATAACGTGGACGTGATTCGGATCGATCCCGAGCCCGAGGACGAGCTTGTCGATGCGCGATGGCGGGAGAATCGTCGGCTGGCCGCCGGTCATGCCGGTGGTTTCGTTGTCGAGAATGAGGAGAGTCATGTCGGCATTGGCGGTGATCGCGTCCATGAGCGGTGTGATTCCCGAATGAAGGAATGTGCTGTCGCCGATCACGCCGATCGCCGGATGAAACCCGGCCTCCGCCGCTCCCTTCGCCATACTCACCGACGCGCCCATGCAGACGCATGATTCAATGGCGTTGTAGGGCGGGAGAGCCCCGAGAGTATAGCAACCGATATCGGATGTGACGATGCTTTCGGTGTAGCCGGAAAGGGCCTTTTTCAGCGCGTCATATGTTTCGGCGTGCGGGCAGCCGGAACAGAGTTGAGGCGGCCTGTTGGGTAGCTGCAGGCCGGCAAGTTCGACCCCTTGACGGGCAGGAAGTCCAACGGCAGCGCGGACGATGTCCGGTGTCAGCTCGCCGTCAGGCGGAAGTTCTCCACTCTCCTTGCCACGGATCGCGATCGAGGGCGGAATCACGCCGCGAATCATTCGTTCGACGAACGAGCAACCTTCTTCGATGATGAGAAGCGTTCCGCAGTGATCAATGAGCTTTCGCACTTTTTCCAACGGGATCGGATAGGCGCCGATATGAAGGTGCGACGGAGCGACCTTCAGCTCATCGACATTCTCAAGATAGTAGTTGCGAGCGATTCCGGTAGTAATGACGCCGAGGCCTCCGCGAGAGCCGTTGAGCGCAAGGGTGTTGTACGAGCAGCTTTCGGTGTAGCGCCGGAATTCGGTCTGCTGGAGCAGCAGTTCATGCCACAGCTTCCGGGCGTGAGATGGCAGGAGGATCCATGATCCGGCGACGGGGACTTTTTTGATGGGATTTTCCGCCCGCTGTTCACCGGTCCGCACGATGGCCCGGCTATGAGACAATCGGGTCACAAGGCGAATCATGATCGGAATATGGAAGCGTTCCGAAAGCTCGTATGCTTCCCGCGTCATGTCATAAGCTTCCTGCTGGTTGGCAGGTTCGAGGCAGATGATTTTTGCAAAATCGGCGTAGTATCTGCTGTCCTGTTCATCTTGCGAACTGTGCATGCCTGGATCATCGGCCACAGCGACGGCCAGGCCGCCATGGATCGTCACGATTGCCGAATTGATGAACGGGTCGGCCGCCACATTGAGGCCCACATGTTTCATCGAAACAAGCGCTCGTCGGCCGACGAAGGAAGCACCGAGAGCCTCTTCATAAGCGGTTTTTTCATTGGCACACCACGAAGCATGCGGGCGACCGCCGTGTTTCCGCGAATAGGGGATGAGAAACTCGGTAATTTCAGTGGATGGGGTTCCCGGATAGGCATATGAAGCCGAGATCCCAGCGTGGACGGCGCCGAGTGCCACTGCTTCGTCGCCGAGCAACACAGTGTCAGGCATAATGACTCCTTATTGGTCGTTGATAAACGTGTTCATCCAACATGCCTACCGAGTCGATACCGGTGTTCTGATTTTTTCATTAAAAATAATCCTGGCTCCTCATCGGCATATGCGGAGTATACCGCAAGGAAGCATATCAGCACCAACATGTTGTCAGGGTCTTTCGACAGGAAATCGTAAACGTGGTCGTAGACGTAAACGTAGACAAACAGTGTTGATCGATCACGACTACGTCTACGATTACGTCTACGTGGCTCGCGAGCAACGTGAGCCTTTCATTCAAGGGGCAGTCGCCGGTAGTGCAACCTCCGTCTCCGGTTCTGGCTACACCAGGTTATTAATTGATGAGTGATGACTTTATTTCAAGCAACTCGCGAGGGTGATAAGCCGCTTAAACCTTGAGAATCAACTGATCCGGCAATTCGTTCACGTCATCCGATTGTCGTGGAAAATGCCCGGCGAGAATCTCCCCACATCGAGCGATGCCTGCCACGAGTCCATCGGCGGGCCGCTTCCGGCGGAGCCCATCCAAAATGCGATCTCGAACATCCTCCCAGTCGGCTTGAGGGATTTTTTCCGCAATCGGCTTATCTCCGTAGACGATCACGACACGTTCAATCAGGCTGACGAGGATGAGGATCCCGGTTTGAGCCGCAGTTTTGCCGATCTGGTTGATCTGGAATTCGAGCGCCGCACGTTTCCAGACTTCCTTTTCGCTGAATGAATGCCCGATCAGCACGCGACGAATGGATGGAACCTGCGAAAGCAAAATCCCGATCAGGTAACCGATGGCGAGCGTCACCAAAACACGCGATGGTTTGTCGATGTGCCTGAAATAAATAGTGATGAAATAAACGAGGATCGATCCGATGATTCCGCCGAGATAAGTGGCCTCTTTGTAGTCGCTGCTCTGAGAAACGACCACTGGAACGATTTCACCGGAAGTCGCCTGCTCGGCCGATGCAATGGCCTCGTTGACTCGCCTGACATCCTCACTCGAGAAGAAATGATCCGGCCTCATGTCACTCACCACTTTCCGGAGGCGCCGCCTCCTCCGAAACTGCCGCCTCCACCGGAGAACCCTCCTCCACCGCTGCTCCCCCCACCTCCGCTCCCAATGCCGCTTAAGGCGATTCTGCCGATTTCGGGCGAGATCATGCCGACCCCGAAGAGAATCGGCGCCACGAGGAGTATTAGCAGCCAGCTGGCGGTCCCTAGAAAAAGGAATCCGCCGATGATCCATGCGACGGCTCCGATTGTTCCGCCGATGACGCGCTTAATAAGCGCGCCGATCATGGAGATGATCAGTCCAGCCACCATGAAGATGATGAGTCCATTCCCGGGGGACTCTCTGCTGAGGCTGCCGGTCGGCGTGCCGGTTCCCTGATATTCGCCGCGAACAGCTTGAATGATGGCATCGACTCCGGCTTCGATTCCTCCTGCCGGATCATTCTCCTTGAACTTTGGGACGATCTCGTTTCGGATGATCCTTCCGGCCGTGATATCAGGAAGGCGCCCCTCGAGTCCATAGCCGACTTCAATGCGGATGTCATGCTCCTGCATTGAGATGAGAAGCAGCACTCCGTTGCTTTTTCCCTTCTGCCCAATCTTCCACTCTTCGGCGACTCGGATGGAGTAACCTTCGAGAGATTCGCCTTCGAGGTCCGGCAGCGTCAAGACAACGATCTGCGTCGAATCCGATGCTTCAAATGCGGCCAGCTTATCGGTCAGCGCCCTGGCTCGATCCGGCGGGATGATGGTGGCAAGATCAACGACCCGCCCGGTGAGTGGCGGCACGGCGAGAGCGAAAATCGCTGGTGCGCTGAGCAGAAAGAGAGCGAAGATCGCCAGGAACGGTTGGCGCTTAGTCATGGGTCAGCTCGGTGCCAGACGCTTCTCTACTGATGGAAAATTTTTCCGACGTCGGGGGCCTTCTGAGCACCCTCATCGGCCTTGAAATAAACCTTTTCGCGATCAAACGAAAAAACAGCCCCCGCCATTAAAGCGAAAACTCCGCGAATCCGGTATGTATTATATGCCTGCACTGTTTCATTGAATTTCATCCGTTCTACGGTAATTCGATTTTCCGTCCCTTCGAGTTGCACCTGGAGGTCGCGGAAGTTTTCATTTGCTTTGAGTTGCGGATAATTCTCAGAAACTGCGAGGAGCCGCGAGAGCGCCGAGGAGAGCTCTCCCTGGGCCTGTTGGAACTTCGCTAGAAGGGCCGGGTCGTTCAGAGCCTCCGGAGTGATTGTGATTTTACCGACACTGGAACGGGCTTCGGCAACTTGTGTGAAAACGCTACTCTCATGTTCCGCATATCTCTTCACCACTTCAACCAGATTCGGGACCAGATCAAACCGGCGCTGATAGACATTCTGGACCTGCCCCCAAGCGGCTTTCACGGCCTGTTCCCTGTCGATCAAATTTCCACGGGCGTTCCAGATCCCGACCCCGATGATGAGTGCGACGACGAGCACTCCGATGAGGACGACTCCACACCCGATCATGAAGATACTTTTCTGCATGTGACCCTCCTCAAGGAATCGCTACATTAAGCTTAATGTAACATAGATCTAATTCATGTCATACTCGATCCTCCTCCTTCCAGGATAACGTCAACGTCAAGCCGGTGCAATATCACCAGAATCCGCGGATAAGAAAATGCTCATCCAGAAATCATCGGACGGCTTTGGTGATTTTGTTGCCTGGAATAAAAGTCCGGCCTTTTGACACAAGGATGTGTATTGGCCGAAAGCCCCATACACTGATCGTAGTGAGATCTGCACTCCAAACATGATTGGAATATTTGGCCACAATGCTTGTATTACCCGCAGAACCCGGCCTTTTTTCGGCTTGTCATGTTTCGGATTGGGATTTTGAGGCTTAGGGCGGCTAAGAATGTTTCGCACTGTCGATGCAGCAATGAACATATTCACGAGAGCCAATTGCCGGGATATTTTCAATTTCCTCCAGGTTTGAGTTTTCGAAAAAATCTCTCACACAAATGCGATAACGTCGATGGGAGCAATATTTGCAGGTTCCTTGCCGGGTGTTTTTTCTTTCACACCGTCGCGCAACTTTTGTCCTAGATCCAGATGGCACGACGAAGAAGGCGGGCCACAATTAAGAGAATCTTGAAGGGACAGATCGTGTCTTCTCATTTCAGTTCTCAGTACATGAGGGCGGCTTTCGGGCGCTGCGGTGCTTTTCGATTTGGGCTTCGATTATTCGCTGGGAGGCACAGTTGACGGGATGTAGTGTATTAGTCAACCTGAAATCGGAGAGTCTGAATTTTCTATGAAAGATTAAGGTTTCATCACAGAAATCAGAATTTGTGTCATTTTCAAAATGTGCGGGATTTGAGGAGTTGCAAAAACATCGGAATCCGGCGCGATTTATCGGTACCCGGTAAGGGAAGTACATCCACCACAAGCAGGCCGAGGCCGGTTAGTTTTGGGGGCATGAGAGATCAAGCATAAGCGTTGGCCGAACTTTTATGCCTTGCCGGAAATCAACAAGCCTCTTGCCGAAGCCCCAGAGTTCAGTCTTTTCAGTCTCAACTGTCACTTCCGATTGCTCAAGCCGGCTCCGAGGTTGTTTTAATCCGATAGTGCCGCTCCGGAAGCTGTCGCAGTGTTTCAGCCGCGGACTCGGCTGTCAGATCCCGCTGAGGTTCGCCCATCATCTCGTAACCAACCATGAATTTTCGCACGGTCGACGAACGCAGCAGAGGAGGGTAGAAGTGCATGTGCAGGTGCCATTCCGGATGCGGGTCGCCGTCCGTCGGAGCCTGGTGAATGCCTGCCGAGTAAGGAAACGAAATTTTGAAAATGTTGTCATAGCGAGTCGTGATTCGCTTCAGAATGTCGGCCAGCCCATCCCGCTCGGTCTCATCCAGCTCCCCGATATGCGACCGATGCCGGCGACTGACGATCAGCGTTTCGAACGGCCACACCGCCCAGAATGGAACCAGCACAATGAAGGCTTCATTTTGGATAACGATTCGGGCCGTGCGCTTTTCTTCGAGCATGATGTAGTCGCACAGCATGCAGCGCTCATGCGCCCGCAGATAGCCGCTCTGTTGACGTGACTCCTTAGCAGGCTCATCAGGAATACTGTGCTGTGCCCAGATCTGACAGTGTGGATGAGGGTTGCTGCATCCCATCAACTCACCTTTGTTTTCGAAAATCTGAACGTAATTGATTTCGCGCCTTCCTCCGAGGCTCTCATACTCCTCCACCCACATGTCGATGACTCCGCTAATGGCCGCCACATCGAGCTCGGCCAATGTCAGATCGTGTCGCGGAGAAAAACACACAACACGGCAGAGGCCGGGCTCGCCGTTCGCCACAAGCAGCCCTTCCTCGTCGATTCTCTCGGCCGGAGTTGTCTGGAGGAGCGCACTGAAATCGTTGTCGAACGCGAAAGCCCCTTCATAGTGAGGGTTGACGGCGCTTCCGGCACGCGAGTTGCCAGGGCAGAGGTAACACGATGGATCGTATTGAGGGTGTTCTTCCTGCGCCGCATGCTCGACATGTCCCTGCCACGGCCGGCGCGTGCGATGAGGTGAGATGAGAATCCATTCCCCGGTGAGGGGATTAAAGCGTCTGTGAGGATCTTCAGAGAGATTGAGTGTCTTCATATTTTCTTTAGCGGACGATTATCGATATTCAACATCTTTCACATGGATTTTAATAGTGGATTGAACGAATTCACCTTTCTTGATCTCGGGAAATTTTATCGAGACGGTGTTGCCGCTATGCGACCCGCCTTCGATTCTCACGATGAGATCGGCGTTGGTCACGGGCAGGATATATGACTCTCCCGATAATCCTTCCACCAACGCCTTGAGGCAGTCACCGTCGCTGCTGAATGAGATGATTTTCAGCTCGTGATCAGAATCCCCTGTATGACTCCGCACTGAAATCGGGAGCAGCTCAACTGAGCGAGAAAGCCGCAGTTCAACTCGCAGGTTCCCATCAACAAGCGGTACCTCAATGGCGGGCTGAATAGTCTGACGTGATTTTTCTTCACGGTAATTGACGGAATGTCCGTTGATGGAAGCGCTTAGTATTTTAGTTCCACAACCAAATGCAGGGGAGAACTGAAGCCGATACCCTGCCGTGTGGCGGCCGGCAATTTCAAGACTGACCATTCCGTGTTCCCGTCTATATCGCATCGACAGCTCCACGGCTCCTGCCCGCATGTTTTCGATGACCACTCTGTTCCAGTCAGCCGGAAAGTGCGGTGCAAACTGTATCTCCCGGTTGGCGATATTGATATCGAGGCCGAGCAGCCCGCGGACATAGGGCAAGATGACTCCAGAGCTCGAAAACCCCTGATGCGGGACGGCCTCTTGCGGCCAGATATTACGCTCGCCTGAATACAACTCGGTTACGCTCCCGAGCTCATTGTCGAATGTATGCTGAGCCATGGCGTCAAGCGTTCGAAACCCCTGCAGCGATTGATGATGAACAAACTGCGCCGTCGCAATCCATCCATTCAGAAAAGGCCAGATGGCGCCATAGTTGTAATTCAGAGGCTCGTAGTATGTGCTTCGCGCGGAAATGCTGCGAACACCCCAATCGGTAACGAGATCCGATGCGCTGAACTCATCAAGAGTGCTGGTGCTGCGTTCAGAATCGCCGAACCTCCATGCAAGCCCAACTGAGCTCCATGGTGTGACTTCCTTGACGAATGATCCTTTGTCGTTGAAGGCGAAAGCATAGTGTCGTGCATCTGCATCCCAGAATTTTTCATCGAATGCCCGACGTGCTCGCGCGTAGTCGATGCCCGCCTTCTTTGCCGTCGGCTCCTGGCCGGCAGCACGCGCTAGCTCTTGCATTGCAAAGGCGGCCCGCACCCAGACGGCATTCAGATAAATGTCCGATTCGATTCCTGTCAACTCTCCAAATTCCAGAGCCCCGAGGCCGGCTTGTGCATTGTCCATCAAGCCATCGTTGTTGGCGTCGGTTGTCAGGCACCAATCATACGCACGCTGGATCGAATCCCAACTTTGCCGAATGAAATCCACATCTCCTGACTGCTTGTAATAATCGTGCAGAGCGACAAGATAGTAAGGCGTTGTGTCTCCGTGGATGTAGCCGAAGTGGTAGTCCTTAAACCAGTCGACATAACCCTCGGCCTGTGAAAGCTCGTGCGCCATTTTTCCGTCATTGCGTTGCCACTTTTGGAGAAAAGCCAATGCACTGCGAGCCGTGTCAAAGGCGCCGATATCATCGAGGCTCAGAGTGTTGATGCACGCGTCACCTCCGAAAAACCAGCCAAATCCGGGACGCCCGCCTGACCCTGAAGAACCCAGCCCCGCAATAAGGCCCCTGCCGAGGCTCGGGTTATCGACGACAAGACTATCCAGCGTTACCTTGGCCCATTCAAATGCCAGATCCAGTTCCGGATTGGGCGTCGTCACTCGCAGGGTTTTTTCGCGAAGGAGCTTGAAGTGATCGACATTGTCCCGATAAAGCTTTTCGGGATTGCTCAGAAGTCTCTTATAGAGGGCTTCGATATCTTCGCGATTTCCTCTGCCGCCCGCGAGGACGATCGGTATGAATTTTTCTGCGAGTTGATGCGGATCGGAAATCTCGATTTTGAATTCGCTCGATGCATCCGACAGCATGTGCGCGGGTGTGTAAGAAATGCCTTGGCCGGCAGGGGAGCCGACCAGAGCGTGATTGTGCTTGGATGATTCCGAGATGATGTAGGCCTTGAGGCTCTCGTCCCAGTAGGCATATTGGCCACCGATTCCTGCAGGCCACATAGGTTGAAGGACGGGAGTGAAGCCGCAGACAACCGTCAGAGGCTCGTCGCTGTGGATATCCAACAGAATGACGGCGCCAGCCATGTCCAAAGGCGTCACAAAAATAGCGCGCACGGTGAATGATTGATCGGTGAAAGTTATCACGCCGGCTTCGGGCGTGACTGAGATGGAATGGGCGATGTCCTGTCCGCGAATCGGCCGCGTGGAATGTGACAGGAAAAATGAGAATTCGAATTGACGGACAAGCTTCAGAGGGTATGCCCAGGCTTCAAACTGACCGCCTTCGGTTCCAATGAGGGCGCATTTCCGACCTGCTTGTACAAACGGCGCGTCGCGCTGGGCAAGGCGGTGGAGCTCGATTGGACACGGCTCCATCCGGAAAGCCGGAATGAGTCCCTCCATCTCGGCTGCTGATGAGCCATGTGGCATCATGAAAAGAAGGATGATTCCGATCATTGGGATCTTTCGAGAATGAGGTTGTTTGTGGGGATGCTTTTGAGATGTCACCATGAGTCCTCCCAGATTATTCTACACGTGTAGTATCAAACCGGCTCTTCGTGGACGCGGACCCAATCCCCCAGGAATCGGCTACGCACCTGTCTCATTGGCGCCCGGAGCCTCTCTTCTCACACATCGTCGGTGATGATGTGCGTCCCGTCGCAAATACTACAAACGTAGATTTTCAATGCTTTTCCGGCGGCATTTTGATAGGCATCTCCGATGCTCTCTGAAAATTCCTCCAAGGATTCCGCGTCAACCAGATTGATCGTGCATCCACCGAAGCCCCCTCCCATCATCCGTGATCCCAGGACGCCGTGGAGGCGTCCGGCATTTTCGACCAGGATATCCAGCTCCTTGCAGCTGACGTCGTATTCATCCCTCAGTCCTTCGTGGCTCTGAAACATTTTCCGGCCGAAGGCGGCGATGTCATTTCGAAGCAGATCGGCGCAGGCATCGATCACACGCGCGTTTTCACAGATGACATAATGGCAGCGCCGATAGACGATGGGATCGATGGTCCGGCGGGTCTCCTGGAGCAGAGCGAGGGAAACATCCCTGAGTGAATGAATTGCAGGATGGTTCCGCTGTAAATCCTTCACTCCTGCTTCGCACTGCTGTCGCCGCACATTGTATTCTGATGCAGCCAGATCATGGCGTACTCCTGTATCACACAGCACAATCCGAATGTCATCCCTCATGAAGGGGATGATGTCATGATCCAGCGAGCGGCAATCGAGTTTGAGAGCGGCATGAGAATGTCCAAAGAGGTTGGCGAATTGGTCCATGATGCCGCATCGAACACCGGCAAATTCATGTTCGGCTTGTTGAGCGAGTTTGGCGAGGGTCATGCGATCGATGCCAAGGCCAAATATCGTATCCAACGAAAAAGCGAAGCCCGCTTCAATGGCTGCGGAGGATGAAAGCCCGGCGCCGATCGGGATGTCGCCGCCGAAGGCGCAGTCGATGCCTTTGATTAAAATGTCGCGCTTCACCATCTGATTGAGAACACCGGTCAAGTAATTAGGCCAACGCCGATCGCTTGGCTTGAGTTCGCTCAACACACATTGGTAATGCTCATTGAGATCAACGGAAAAAAAACGGCATGTTTGGTCGGTTCGCGGAGCAACCGCAAAATAGATGGACTTGTCGATGGCGGCCGGGAGGACGAACCCCTCGTTGTAATCGGTGTGCTCCCCGATGAGATTCACTCGACCCGGCGATTGCACCAGCTTGGGCCGGCCCGGGAAGTTCTTATGAAACGCCTCTTTGATCCGCTGCATTTGATGCGTCATTCCGCCTCGCACTACACCCGTCGATTTCGATTGGCCAAAATGAAAATGACGCCCCCAATCGCCATGAACGCGCCCCACCATATATTCGGATGCAGTTCGGCCAGGATGGGATGCCAGGCCGGCGGATTGTAGAAATAATAGATGCCTGAAAAACAGAGGACGGCTCCCATTGCCAGCAGCAAGAGGCCGACAAAGTACCAGATCGGTTTCATTTTTACAGTATCCATGAATTATCTCCGTCTTTTACCAAAAATAGATGTTCAGGATGACAAGGATGATGGCGGAAAGGATCGCATAGAATTCCGGCCTCTTCGTCCATGGCAGCCGATCCGTCTTTTCTCCATGCGTCAGTCCTTTGACCAGTCCAACAAGTTCCGAGTCCGGCTTAGGTTCCGTGAAGATGCTGACGCCGATTGTCACAACGAAGCAGATCAACCATGCCCACCAGGCTCGCCAGAAGTTAGCCGCCATGTCGCTCGCGACTCCCGACATGGTGATTACGCGAGCATCGATCCACGCGAACTTCACTGCGAGGAACATCGTCACCGAGGATCCCATGCCCGCGATGAGGCCCCAGAAGGCTCCGGATGGTGTGATCCTCCGGATGAACATGCCGAGGAGCATCGTCGCGAAGAGCGGAGCGTTGACCCATGAAAAGATCGCCTGCATGTAATCCATGATGCTGGGGAAGCTTTTCGCCCAGTAAGCCGTGCCGACGCTCATCATGATTCCCACAATCGTAGCGACGCGCCCCATCCAGAGAAGGTGCTTGTCGGAGGCTTTTTTATTAATGACGGATTGGTAGATGTCGTAAGTCCAGACCGTATTGAAAGCGCTGATGTTGCCGGCTTGTCCCGCCATAAAACCCGCGAGCAGAGCCGTGATGCCGAGGCCGACCAGACCGATCGGGTAATAGCGCACGATGAGAAGCGGCAACGCTGAATCGTAATTGATGTGGCCTCCATCAGACAGCAACGCAAATCCGGTGCTCGGATCTTTGGAAAGAATCAGGGCGATCAGGCCGGGAATGATGACGAGAAAGGGGACGCACATCTTGAAGAATGATGCCAGGATCGGGGTCATGCGGGCCGCACGCAGGTCTTTGGCCGAGAACGCGCGCTGGACCACTAGGAAGTCCGTCGTCCAATAGCCGAAAGAGAGGACGAATCCGAGTCCGAGCACGATGCCTCCCCATGTCACTGCCATGCCGTTCAAGGAGGCGTCAGCCGACGTTGACCAGAGAGTGCCGAAGGCCGCCGGCACTCGGTGGAAGACTTCGCGGACGCCGCCGATTTCGACGATCCCGAGAACGGACACGAGGAAGAGGCCTGACCAGATAAGGAAAAACTGGATGATCTCAGTAAAAATGGCCGACATCAGGCCGCTCATGGTGACGTAAACGGCGACCGTTGCGGCCGATGTCCACATGCTGACGTCCCAGTTCCAGCCGAGGAAGGTGTGGAGGACGAGAGCCATGGCGTAAAGGTTGATGCCCGAAACAAGCAGCGTCATGACGGCGAAGGCGACACCGTTCAGGACGCGGGTCTTTTCGTCGAACCGGAGTTTCAGGTATCCGGGCACGGATTTAATTCTACCGCTGTAGTAAAATGGCATCATATAGATGCCGAGAAACAGCATCGCCGGAACGGCCCCGATCCAATAAAAGTGGGCGACGTACATGCCGTATTTATAGGTATTGCCGGTCATGCCGAGCAGCTCCAGGGCGCCCAGATTGGCCGAGAGGAACGCGAGGCCCGCGACCCAGGAGCTGTTCTTGCGCCCGGCCAGGAAAAAGTCCTCCTGGCTGCGGGTGAACCGCTTCAGATAAACCCCGATTCCGAGGACAAAGGCAAAGTAGATCGCGATGATGACCCAGTCGGTGAAAGCCAGATGAATGGCACTCATGTGTGTTGCCTCACTTCTTCTGCCAGATGTCGGTTTTCAGTTATACGAACCGCAGCTCATTCGGCGAGCTGGTTCTTTGATAGCCCATTGCGAATCCTCGAATGACCACATGGTCAGAGGCCCCTATTATACCTTTTTTTGGCGTTTTTCAATCACTAACGCCGACTTTGGCGCAGTCGTGGGGGGATTCCAGTGACATAGGCAGTATAACGGAACTGATGTAAAATGGAGGGGCGGTCCTGGCATCATTCACACTTATGTTGTGATGAGGCAGCAGGATACTCGAGAGGGGCTCATCAGCCACACAACGCTACAATGGAAGAAACTCAGATGACGAATGCATCCTTACCAATAAAAAGAATGGGATCCTGGAGCTTGCCGGTGACAGCGTCGCTCGTGGCGGGCATATCGCTCTGGTTCACACGAGCTTCACTGGATGTCTTTCCCAGCTTTCAAGGGGCGATTCGAGTCGCCATGTTCCCTTCAGGATGGAGTCTTCTTTTCTACATGGCTATTTGTATCATGGCTGGCATTGCAATTGCTTTGATTGCCGGATGGTTCCTGCGTGAACCTACCGGTCGTCATCGCAGAGGCCGAACCATGATCACACCGACTCCGGCTGTGCAACAAATATTCTTGTCTCTATTCGCATTAGGACTGCTCGTTCTCCCATATCTGCCATGGCTTCCCGATCGTTTGCCTCTCCTTCAAGTTCTTGCCGGCCCTGTCCGTTTCTTGCTCTGGATTGTGGTGCTTGCTCAGTCGGTCTTCGTTGCGATCTCGCTGCGGAAACAGAGAGCGAATGGGAGAGTGGCGGTTACAGAGAAGCTTCAAGAAACCTCAGTGAGAACCTCTCGACGTTTTGTTTCACTGATCGCTATCTTTCTTACAAGCCTGATTGCCTTCGGGGCGACAGCGTTCTACATCACGCGGAGCGACCACTTTCCAACGGGTGATGAACCCCACTACATGATCATCATGCAGAGTCTCTGGCACGACAGGGATTTAAAGATCGAGAACAACTATCGACTTATGCAATACAAGGACTACTATCAGCTCCCCCTGAGACCACACTACATAGCCCGTGGTCGTGACGGAGAAATCTACTCGATCCATCCGATCGGGATGCCTGTCCTGGCTATGCCTGCGTTTGCCATGGCTGGATATCCTGGAGTTGTCGGCTTACTCATTCTTGTTGGGGCTACCGCAGCAACTCTCCTATGGCGGTGGGTATACCAAGCCTGGGGTTCCTCATCGACAGCAACATTCGCATGGGCGGCGGCCTGCCTAACAACCCCGTACCTGTTCAACACCTTCACAGTGTACCCGGAGATCATGGGTGCGCTTTGCGTGATGATTGGTCTCACGTGGAATCTTACCTCTCATCAACCAGATGGGACTCACAAGCCCCGTGTCGCCCCCTGGCCATTATTATTGCAAGGGCTCGCCATCGGGCTGCTGCCTTGGTTGAGTACAAAGTATGCCCCGATGTCAGCCGCTCTCATCGCAGTCCTGCTCTGGAGACTTCGCAGGAGCCTACGAGCATGCCTCGTGGTGATCACTCCCTATGTACTCAGCCTGGCGGCGTGGTTCAGCTTTTTCTATATCACGTGGGGTACCTTTAATCCCGGCGCGCCATATGGCAAGTCCAACATGACGCATCTTTCCAACTTCGCAGCGGGCGGGCCAGGGCTCTTCTTCGATCAGGAGTATGGGATTCTCATCTACGCGCCGGTTCTTATCTTTGGGCTGACGGGCCTTATTTTCATGTTGCTCCGTCGAGGTGAAACGGCACGCATCGCTGTTGAAATTGCCATGGTTGGAGGCACGCTACTCGTGACTGTCGGCTCTCACGAGATCTGGTGGGGAGGCGCCGCCACACCATGCCGCCACATTGCATCAGGAATTTTACTCCTCGGATTGCCAGTTGGCTGGAGTTTTTCGCAAACATCCGACCGGCTGCTTCGACGTATGTTCCAATACCTGCTTCTTATTATAAGTCTCTCTATCAGCGCCTTTCTGGTTCTTTTTCAGCACGGCATCCTGAGCCTGAACTACCGGGATGGCGCATCAGATCTGCTCCAATGGATATCATCAAACTGGCACGTATGGGCGCTGTTTCCCAGCTACATTTTTCATAACCCACTTATTGCCAGCGCATATGTGACGATCTGGCTGGCAGCGGCAGCTATTCTGGCGCTTCTCGCCAGATACGTGAAGGTGAACGGACCAGGACATGCCGCACTCATTGCTACTCTCAGCACGGTCATTGTGATCATCGGCATCTCGATCGTCATACCAGCGATACTTAAGGATAAAAGCCAACCGCCCGTCGATCTTGAAGCACGATTTAATATTTCAATTCTGGATAACTATGATGCTTTATTTAGGCCTCTGTCGGTCATCTACGATCCCTTCAGGAGGATACCCGTTGAATCCGTGCCTCCCCTCATGAGCTTCACCGCCTCACCATACCATCACCACAATCCGCAGATCATTCCCTTGTTATGGAATGCACGATTCTCATTGCCTGCCGGCCGTTACAAAATTCTCATGCGGCCGCGCGGTAATGGACCGATATCCGGTCGCTTAGGAATGCAGATCGGGAGGAATGGTCCTCCGCTGGAAGAGTGGATGGTCGAAACCTCCGAGGGGAAGCCATGGGAAATGGAGTTTACGCTGCCGATCGACTCCACTTTCGTCGGATTCCGGTCTTTGGCCGGATTGGATGCATCAATGAGTGATCTCCGGCTAGTGCCTCTTCACATTGTCGATGCCTCCCGACGCCTGCCTTTCCTGCAGGTCCTCGGCGCCATCAAATACACACAGGCAACTGTTTTTTTTCATGATGACAATATTTTTCCACTGTCCACGGATATTTGGACCAAGGGATGGGCAGAGGCCTACATGACAATCCTGCCCAATCCCGGCGCATCGGTCTTGCGGCTGCAAGTGCGGAGCTGTGTCAACATGACGATTACGATACGATCTCATGATTTCACCGAACGGATCGTTCTCGCTCAGAACCAAAATCGCGATGTCGTCATACCCATCAACGGCATGATGATCCGCCTTTCTATCGAATCGCCAGACGGATTTATACCAGCCGAGATCAATCCAGCCGATTCTGATCGACGGGCACTTGGATGCCACATTGAGTTTGATGAGCGGCACTGATTTCGTGTACGGAGTACGAACAAAAAGTCTATATTGGAGTTTTTCCTCTCATTGGTAACTCGACTCGAAATGTGAATGCCGAAATCATTAAAACCATGATGTCGAAGAGGATTCTCATCAATGCACTCTATGATATCCTGGTAAAAGAATAAGTCGGTTCAGGCGAGGCCGCGAATCATTTGATCGGATCGAAGATGGAAGAATTTCCGAAATGACAGTTAGAGTTAAAAAGCCGCATGCTGAATCGGCTGAAGACACTGCGATGGCTGCAGATCCCGAGGAAGAGTGGATTCGCGAACGCCGAGGCAGGTGGGCGCGGATGATCATGTGAGTCTATCAGAGTGATCCTTTACTATGTCCCAAATGCGGGGCGGTGATGCGAGTAATCAGTTTTCTAGACCGGCTGGAAATCGTCGATCGCATTCTCGATCACATTCACCACAAGATCGATATCTTTCCACTACCGCTCCGTCCCCCCCCGGTTTCCTCGGCGCAGCTCGATCTCACACCAGACTGGCTGCAGCGCAGACCACAATTCTTTGTACAGTCAGCATAGCCCGCCAAGTCTGTTCTAGGGGCCAGCCTCTTATGAACCCGGACTTAATTTTCGCTACTTCGGCAATTACTATGCATGCATGACGCCCGCGAACGAACTTCTTTCTGCTTCAAGAGGCGAGCCGAATCGACGGCATTTCACACTAATTTTGCCGCAAGGGGGGAAACCGAATATTCTTATAGCCAAAAGTGACACTTGACGACATAATTGTCATCAGATCATTTTAGTTGGCAATGCGTAATAAAGAGGATTGATAATGACTGGATTAAGCACTCCTATTTTGAAAAATGGTTATTTACTTCTGCTGATAGTTATCATTTTCACTGTGTTCAATTATCTGTTTTTTTTTCGCCCCCTGCTCTTGAACTGGGGTGCCCGGAGTTCGGAAATTGCCAATTCATATCCATGTGAAGATCGCCTGTCCCGTGCTCGGATATTGAGCACACATGTTGTAGAAGTGCATGCGCCTGCTCGGCAAGTTTGGCCATGGCTCGTACAAATCGGACAAGACCGTGCTGGTTTCTACACTTACGATTTTCTCGAAAAAGCATTGGGAACAGGCATCAGCAATGCCAATCGACTTGAACCCTCCTGGCAGCAACTTCATGCCGGGGACAAAATTAAACTGGCTCGTGGCATGGAAGGCCTGGAAGTGGCAGCCATCGATCAAGGACACTACTTCACTCTTAATGCCGATTCCCGTACCGGTAAATCCCCATTCCCTATTCGTAGTAGCCGATTCTATTTTGCTATCGTATGGACATTCTATTTGTCCGAAGAATCTCCCGATCAAACTCGTCTGATCGCGCGCTGGAGAGCTGACTGGGGCGACAATTGGATATTTTCAGCGGTATCATATGGACTGGTGGAGTGGGGTGCTTTCATTATGGAGCGGCGAATGCTGATGGCTATTCGTGATTTAGCAGAAAACCGCCCCGGTGCGGCAGAGGTGCCGGCCTTAAGTGACATGTTCTGGTTCGCATCCATGTGGGTCGCCGGCTTCGGTGTGCTGGTGGCTTGCTTCGGTCGGCAGCGCGGTATTGCCGTCTTCACTGCATTATTTGGAACAATTCTGACCTTGCTGACGCTTTTCACACTGCCACCCACGGCATGGTTCGGCATTCCTACTGCTGTGCTCATCTGGACCGGCACTCTTTTTTCCTGCCGGGCATCCACTTCTAACTCTGTACCCGCAATGAATACTGAAAGCTAACGCGGCAGAACTGCGATCAATTAGGTTGCGTCTCCACTGCTTTTTAGCACGGACCTGACAGAAAAATCGCTGCACATTTTTCGGAGGTGGAGTTTTAATCGCGGTTGTGTCCCGCCAACTGGCGCCGATCAAAAGAATGGCAAAAGAGGAACAAACCATGAAGGCAGTTCCGAGTCAAGACGATACAGCACACCGAAATCCGCCAGCAAACTCACTATCTCGCTCAATTCACTTCGAGAATTCCGTTCCCGTTTCCATTCCCGTACCAAATCCCGTTTAGTATCTCTTAATTTTTCCTTCTGGCTAACATAAAAGGTTCACCTGCGCGTCAGGTGAAATGGCTCGTTATAATTCAGTCGTTCTTCATCAAACGGTGGTGGTCATTTCTGATTCGTCAAGCCGACAGAAAACACCGAAATCCGCGAGTAAGGAATGGCGGCAAGCCATCAGATAGTCTCGATAGACCCGGCATGACGGCTCGGCATGAGCCTCGCCCTCCCAAGCCATAGATCGCGGAATGCTTGATATAGGGAGGGGAGGGCTCGGCATCCTCGCGATCCGTGCCGCAGAGGCTCCGAAGTCATTTTGTTGCAATAGGCGTGTGCTTACTCGCGGATAGTGGAAACATCAAGCCCGCAAAAGTCATCCGCCGGTGAGTTGGAATCAACCAAACGTTTTCTTCCGGCCGGAAAGTCGCCATCCGCTGGAGAATTTAAATCCGCCGGATTTTTCTGCCGACTGAGAATTCATCATTATTTCCCGACCTGTTTCTCAGATCTGTCTCTCAAGCTCAACTTTCCTGATTTGAAGCTCGCACAGCCTTCTTTTCAGCGCTGCAATTTCCGTCTTAATCTTGCGAAGTTCCGTTTGGTTCTTGCCTGTCTTTAGTCGATCGGAGCCAAGTTCTTCGGTAATGTACTTTTCGAGTTGCCTTCGTACAATCCGGAGATATGGATTCCCCCAAATAACACCTTCTCGGTATTCAAGCTTACCGGCTCTTATCCCTTTGACAATAAAGTCACGATCAACTCCATATTCCTTCTGTGCCGTAACTTCGCTGAGTGTTGCGCCTTTGCGAGTCCACTCTCCTTCTTCAGCCATACTTCACCTCTCTCGGTCATAAACCAAAAGTTATGCGCTTGTCAGTTCGTCATCCGCCAGATTTTTAAAATCCGCCTGACCGATGAATCCGCTAGAAAATTCATCATCCAACGAAAATTTATCATCAATCCAGGCAGAAATCATCAAACTTGAATTTTGTCTTTTAAGCTCAAAGCATCCGTCATGTCAATCCATCCAAGAAAAACATGCTACATTATGCTGAGTTGCGCCACAAACCACCATTTTAAAAACCTGCCGACCCGGGACTTGCAACAGCCTTTACAAAACCAAAAGCGCCGGCGTGTGGTGTCAGGTCGAGCAATTGGTTATGAAGACCCAAATACAAATGCAGTTTTGTGTCTTCAGACCCTGGCGTCTTGGCGTTGAAATCCTTCAGTCTTATCTCTAAAACTCAACCTTAATAAACGACTGAGATGGAGGTCCTGCGCCCGACAGCGAGAAATCTCTTGACTTGATAGTGGTGAACCCCTACATCTCCTGGATGATCCATCTAGGGAGACGGCACCATACCACTGACTTATCAGAGCGCCACCCGCCTCGGCGGAGATCTTACCATTGAGCAGGGCCGACCGTCTTACATCGCTGGTTGGCTATCTTTGTTTTCTCCGATCACTTCTCGCACGACATAGATCTGCTTATCGACCGATTCATGATATGTGCGTGCCTGGATTTCAGCGAGCAGCCCGATTGTGATGAATTGGACACCCATAAAGATCATCAAAATCGAGAGCAGCAACAGTGGACGGCCGCCGATGGGCTGGCCCAAGAAGAGCCGGATGAAGCTGAGGTAAGCCCCGATGCCGAAACCGAGAACGGATGTAATGATCCCGATCAGGCCGAAAATCTGTATGGGTCGGTTGACGTAACTTAAGAAGTACTTGACGGTGATCAGATCGAGGATCACACGGATCGTCCTGCCGATCCCATACTTCGAACTTCCAAACTGACGCTTGCGATGATTGACTTTGACTTCCGCCACCTGAACACCCATCCAGCTGGCAACGGCGGGAATGAAGCGGTGCATTTCACCATAGAGGCGAATGTTCTTGACGACCTCCCGCCGAAAAGCCTTCAGCGTGCATCCGTAGTCGTGGAGCTTGACCTTGGTCGTCAGCGAGATGAGCGCGTTGGCGATGATGGATGGTACGCGGCGACTTAAAAAAGGATCCTTCCGATCATATCTCCAGCCGCTAACGATATCGTAGCCTTCGGCGAGTTTTTCGAGGAGTCGGGGTATATCGGCGGGATCGTTCTGGAGATCTCCGTCTATGGTGATGATCACCTCGCCTCGCGCATGATTGAAGCCCGCCGAGAGAGCTGCTGTTTGCCCAAAATTCCGACGGAAAACAACAACCCGGACATGCGGGTCGGATGCACTGATGGCGCGGAGCTTATGGAGAGTCTGATCGCAGCTGCCATCATCCACATAGAGGATTTCATAGGATCGGACCAACGATGCCAGCGCCGATGATATCTCCTGGTGGAGCGGTTCGATGTTCCGTTCCTCATTGAAAATCGGAACGACGACTGTAACGTACGGCGTTTCGCTCAATTTGACCTCACTCCGCAGCCTCACTGGAATTCTTACCCTATGGCACGCGGCCGCGAAAATATAGCCCATGGAGGAGGTTGGAGGCAACATCCCCATGTGACAGCCTCTCCGACGCCCTGAAGGCAAACGGCACACGACACAGCAGGTGGTGCATGAACATCCTGAACTCCGGGCTATTGCGAACATGGATGTCAACGAACTCCAATTGATTCGTCGGCAACGACTTCAACGATGCACATGCGAGCAAACTCCCTGCCATCGGATGAGGACGAAATGCGGGAATGAGATATACTCCATAGGGCTGAGAGCCTGGAACGGGGAAACTGAAACGTGGAACTGAGAACTTGCTGCACAGATCGATCAGGCAACAACATTGAAGAACGCTTCCTCCAGTAAAACCAACGTGCTCACGTCGGTCCGAAGCTTCAAACGGCTCATCCCATACTTCATCCGGCACAAGAGTGGGCTCATTTGGGGAGCACTCTCCGTCCTGGCGACCGCCGGGATGAGCCTCTGCGGCCCGCAGGTGCTGCGGTTCGCCATTGATGATTTGAAAGTATCTATCACCCATCATAAGCTTCTCCTGTACGCGTCTTTAATCCTCGGCGTCGCTCTGGTAGAAGGAGTGCTCCGCTACTTCATGCGCCGTATCCTGATCGGCATCAGCCGCGATATCGAATTCGACCTGCGTAACGATCTGTTTTCAAAACTCCTGCGTCTTCCGCGTCCCTTCTACGATGCTTATCCAACAGGCGACATCATGAATCGCTGCTCGAGCGACGTCAACTCGGTTCGCATGCTGCTGGGTCCCGGCATTATGTACTCCATCAATACTCTTGCCATTTTCTCCATCGGCATTGTGATGATGTTCCGCATCGACGTTCGGCTCACGGTTCTGTCGCTGATCCCGCTTCCTTTATCTACAATTGTAGTATATTTTTTCAGCCGCCGGATTTACTCTTCCTACCATCGAGTTCAGGAATATTTCTCCGACGTCACAACTTATTTGCAGGAAAACTTCTCAGGAGTCCGGCTGTTACGCGCCTATGGTTGTTTCCCATCCCGCCGGTCACGCTTCGCCTGCATGATGGACAGCTATATCACGATCAATCGTCGTCTGATTGCAACCTGGGGACTTTTCTACCCGATGATGGGAATGCTTGGAGGTCTTGGCGGACTCGTGGTGCTCCTCTACGGTGGGTCTCTTGTGATCTCCGGCCGGATCACACTCGGCGCGTTTGTCGCATTTTCAATTTACCTGGCGATGCTGGCCTGGCCGATGATGTCGGCAGGATGGGTGCTGAATCTGTTTCAGAGGGGGGCTGCGAGCCAGGAACGTCTCAATGTGATTTTGGATGGACGTGGAGTGGATACGAGTTCTCCTGGTGTTGTTGCGGTGCCCTCCCACCCGCCGGGCATCGAATTTCGAAACCTGACATTCCGCTATCCGGGTGCTGATTCGGACGCTCTCAGATCAGTCTCTTTCCATGTCCCTGGCGGCTCGATCGTGGGAATCGTCGGTCGCGTCGGCTGCGGCAAATCGACACTGGCTTCCATCCTCTCGCGAATTTACGACCCGCCTGCTGGCAGCGTCTTTATCGATGGTCGTGATATCACAGCCATCCCACTCGGAGATCTGCGGCGTCTTGTGACGGTTGTGCCGCAGGAATCGTTTCTTTTCTCCGAGACCATCGCGGAGAACATCGGCATGGGTGGGCGGACCAAAGATCTCATGACACTGGCTTCCATTGCAGGGCTCGACTCAGATCTACGTACGTTCCCGCAGGGTCTCGAGACGCTCGTTGGCGAACGCGGCATCACGCTGTCCGGCGGGCAGAAACAACGCGTCACGATCGCGCGAGCGCTGGCTCGGGGAGCGTCGGTCATCATCTTTGATGATTCGTTGAGCAGCGTTGATGTTGAGACCGAAAATGAGATACTCCGCGGCATCCAGGAACACGCCGGGACTCATACGCTCCTCATTATCAGCCATCGAATTTCGTCGATAAAAACCGCCGACCTCATCGCAGTCTTCCAGGATGGGGAACTTCATGAAATCGGGAATCATTCTGACTTGATTGACCGCAACGGTCTCTACGCATCGCTCTTCCACCGCGAAGAAATCGAAGAGGAACTGGCGAGGCTCTGATGTATCTCTCCGAAGGCTCCCTCGAAGACGAAATCAAAGGGAAGATCTATGACCACCGCCTCATGAAGAGGTTGCTGCCCTTTCTGAAACCATACCGACGGCCCCTCTACATGGCGCTCGCATTGATCCTCGTAGGCGCCGCCCTCGAGCTGGCTTTTCCATACATCACGAAGATCGCCATCGACGGCTACATCGCGAAAAGGGATCAGCGGGGGTTGCTGTTTCTTTCGGGCATCCTCTTCATTGTTCTTCTCCTGCAGCTTGTCTGCGGCTACTTCGAAACATGGCTCTTGCAGATGAGTGGGCAGAAGATCATGCGCGACCTGCGCAATCGGCTCTTCGCCCATGTACAGGCACTCGATGTGAGCTACTATGATCACACAGCGGTTGGGAAGATCATGACGCGCCTGACATCCGATGTCGATGCCTTGAACGAGCTCTTCACATCCGGCTTGATCTCAATCGCCGGCGATCTCTGCACGTTCTTCGGCATCATTATCATGTTGCTCTATCTCAACTGGCGCCTCGCCCTGGTGACATTCACTGTCGTCCCACTTATTTTCGTGGCGACTGAAATCTTCCGGCACCGAGTGCGTCTGTCCTATCGGAAGATCAGGGCTGCCGTCAGCCGCATGAACACCTTCCTGCAGGAGTATCTGACGGGCATGTCCGTCGTGCAGCTTTTCGGCCAGGAACAGCCGTCTTTTGAAAAATTCGAAGGAATCAACCGGCAACACCTGAATGCCTTCCAGGAAACGGTTTTCTACTACAGTGTTTTCTACCCTGCGATCGAGCTCGTCGCGGCGCTGGCCGCGGCTCTCATCCTTTTCTCCGGCGGTCACAGTGTCATCGGAGGGACGTTGACTCTCGGAGCGCTCGTCGCATTCCTCCAGTATTCGCGCCGCTTCTTCAGTCCGATTTCCGACATGAGTGAAAGGTTCAACATCTTTCAAGCGGCCATGGCTGCCGCCGAACGCATTTTTGTGGTGCTGGATGAACCGGAGGAGCAGCGGAATTCCGCCGGCGTACTTCCGCTTTCGGCCGATGTCATAACGATCGCGCCGCCTTCCATCGAATTTCAGAACGTCACCTTCTTTTATGATCCCGCCAAGGTTGTTCTCCAGGATGTATCTTTTCGTATCGGCAGTCGGGAGCGAGTCGCTCTTATCGGAGCCACAGGCGCCGGCAAAAGCACGATTATCAATCTGCTCCTTCGCCTATACCGGCCACAGTCCGGTCGCATCCTTCTCGGAGGGCGTGATCTGGAGACCTACGCTGAAGCGGATCTCCGCCGGCTCATGGGGCTCGTCTCTCAGGACATCTTCCTTTTCTCAGATAGTTTTTCCGAAAATGTATCCCTGGGGGATCCGGAGGTCACCCTTCAGCAAGTGGAGGAATCCTGCCGTCGGGCCTTCATTCATGATTTCATCGCGGGCTTCCCAGACGGTTATACACATCGCCTCGCCGAACGCGGCGCCGATCTTTCACAGGGGCAACGCCAGCTTATATCCATCGCCCGGGCACTGGCTTTCGGGCGCCCTGTGCTGATCCTGGATGAAGCCACATCCTCGGTGGACACCCAGACGGAACGCCTGATTCAGAAGGGACTTGAAACGCTTCTTCTCAATCGCACCGCGCTTGTCGTCGCCCACCGGCTTTCCACCGTCGAAAGCGCCGATCGGATCATCGTCCTACACAAGGGAAGGATCAGAGAAGAAGGAACCCAGGATCAGCTCCTTTCCATGAAAGGGCTTTACTACCGGTTCCATATGTTGCAGGCAGCGAACTCGTGAACCCGACCGACCTCTCGGGCTTTCGTCGGAGAAATTGAAGTGGAGTCACATGGTTCAACGAAAGGAACCAGAGATGAACTCAGATAGACGCAGAGGCTTTTCTGCAGATCCGCATTTAACCATATTGATCGGCGGCATATCAGCATGACTGGGTGTCCCGCAACGTTCTTGTCGCGCACCAGGCTTCATCAATTCTCTGGGAGTCCCTGTCGGCGCTTGAAAAATTTGATAAGATAGGCATCATTATGAGAATAGGAAAGCGATTTCTCGTGACCGCCGTCTTATTCCTGCTTGCGTCTCCTTTGATGGTGCACGCCGACGATATCGAAACGGATCGTGGCCCGCTTCGCCTGATCAATGAATATCCGCTGGAGATTATTTTCCTGGCATGGCCGCTGCAGGACCCGGGCTTGAGCCCACCTGGACAATGGATGTGGAGTGCGGATCTCTCTCTGTCCAATACGTACAAAGATGAACGTTCCGATTCCGCCCCGATTGTCATAGCGGATGTCGAATCTTTTCGTCTGAGTTTTGGAGTCAGCCGCCGCCTTGCCCCTCGCTGGCAAGCCGGGGTTCAATTCAACTTTCTGAACTATGGTGGCGGATTCCTGGATCCTTTTATTCGCGGTGTCGAGAAGCATCTTTGGTTTCGCCGCCGGCAAACGGATAGGGGGCAGGACAATCAATTTCGATATTTGCTGCGATGGGACGGGCACACAGTCATCGATAAAAGCGGTGGTTCGTATTCCGGCCTGGGCGACACGCAGCTCCTCCTAAAGAGAGATCTCGGGCCTCTGAACCGGCCTTGGTCTTTTGCCGCGGTCGGCGCCTTCAAAATCCCGACCGGCCGGGTAGGGCTTGGCAGCGGAGGCGTTGACGCAGGCCTTGGAATTGCAGCTCGCTATCAAAAAACCCGGTGGAAATTCCGCGGGGAGATCGATGCTGTCGTTCTCTCGGATTTTAAGGATATCCCGACAAACAACAGGGCCGTCCTGAAGTTCGGTGTCGAGTATGTCCGCACTCGTTTCTCCCTCTATCTGCAATCAGACCTGAGGAGCCGAGCCATTACTTGGGGGAAGGGTACGCTGGATGAATCGCCTTTCCTATTCGCTCTTGGCGGCAAATTTGCAAAACCGGCCAATGTTGTTCACCAGATATATATCATTGAGGACCTTTCTCGAGTAAGCCCGGATGTGACACTTGGGTACGGGATCGAGTGGTAACTCCCGGCGCTCAACCGGTGGATAAAAATTCGGTCCGAGAAGCTGGTGTGGCTCCCGGGGCCTTTAGTGGTGGGTGAGAAACTAATTGCCCGCCTGTAGGCCGTCATTCAAGGCCGCAGGCTAGGCAGCAAAGATTGCCTATTAGTAATTTGCCTTCCTCGATTCCTCATGCATTTATGACCGTTGCCTAATATTTTCTATTAGTTTTGCGCCGGTAAACCCTATTCCTCAACTTGCATAACGAAAATCCACCCCGGGAGAATGAAAAAAAAGCGAATTTTATTTGAGAAAATATCAATCTCTTTTAACTTATGGAAAACAAGACCATAGGAGAATTGGCAACTCAAGAAGACCGTACATGGCGCGAATCCGATGATTTCCATTTTTCGAGGGCTTGACTCATTTGAGTTGTCGCGATAATTATGTATCTCGGATTCTGGAACCATGTCCTTTTAAATTGATGACACTTAAACGCACACAATTGAGACGAGCGCTATCTAAGCACGGCATTTGTTCAAGAACCCAAGCGGACGTGTTGATTCGATCCGGGGTGGTATTCGTAAACGACCTTCTGATGAAGGATCCGCTCTCCTGGGTGGATCTTGATCAGGACCGGATCAGGATTTATTCCGGTTCAGCGCAGCAGGAAAAGATGCTGGCGCCCAAGCACATTTATTTGCTGCTTTTCAAGCCGCGAGGGTATGTCACAAGCCGCGATGATGAGAGAGGCCGTCGGTGTGTTTATGATCTTCTGCCGCCTGAATATCAGGATGAGTGGGTTTTCCCGGTAGGCCGTCTGGATCGAGATTCCGAAGGGCTCTTGCTTTTCACGAATGACGGGGAATTTGGCAACCGGCTCACCGATCCGGCATTTCATGTACCCAAAACCTATCGTGTTCTTCTCAATATGGCCCTCTCAGAATCCGATCGCCTTCGTATGGAAAATGGGATGCTGATTGATGGGGAAATGACGCGATCGGCGAGGGTCGAATCTGAAAGAGGTCTGTGGTATCGCATGACGCTGACCGAAGGCCGTAACAGGCAGATCAGGAAAATGTTCCGGCTGATTAAGCGGCGTGTCCGGAGACTGATCCGAATCACGATCGGCCCCATCGAAGTTGATGGACTGGAGCCGGGCGAATGGAGATTACTGGATGAGAATATCATTCAAATATTACTGGCCGCGCCTGCAGGCAGCCATATTTCTCACCATGATCCTTAGCTGAGACCCGGGTCTTCACTCTCTCAGGGTGCAATAACCCTCAGCGCCTTGGGGTGCACAGCGATCTGCATCTCCTCAGCTCCGGGCCTCACTTCTCCATCAAAATGCACCAATGTTCCAGCAGGCACACCCAGTTTTAGTTCTTTCACTTTCCAACGCCTCCGTTCGGCCACCTTCGCGATGGAACCGGTAAAGAGGCGTGGGAATGCTAGGAGAGCATGCGTCACCGGAAGCATGTCGATTGAGATCAGATCCAACATGCCGTCAGAAAAATCCGCCTCAGGCGCGATGCGAGCCCCCGATCCGTATTGTGGCCCATTGGCAACAGCCAATGTTAAGGGAGAGATCTCAATAGACTCACCGTCAATAACAACGCTGACCGGCACCGGCTGGTAGGAGATGTAGGCTCGGATGCCGAGTGTGAAATAGGGGAGCTGCCCGCGGACGTCCCCGGCTTTTTGATGGAAAAGTCCCGCCAAATACGCATCAAATCCCATGCCAAAAATGTTGAAGAAGAATGACCCATTAACTGAACCGGCATCGATAATTCTCGATCGACCGTGCCGGATCAGCGCCAGAGCTTTTCTAAAATTCGTGGGAATGCCCAACCCTCGTGCCATGCCATTCCCAGATCCCGCCGGAAGGATGCCGAGGGAGCTTGTGGTGCCGACGATCCCGCAGGCGACTTCATTGACCGTGCCGTCACCACCATAGGCGACGATGATATCAATCCCATCGGCGGCGGCAGCAGCAGCAAGTTTCGTCGCGTGGCCTGCATACTCGGTTTCAAGAATATGGAACGTCTCGCGCGAACCTGACAGGAGGCCTTTCAGGATTTCGCTCTTGCTTGGCCGGCCAGCCTGCCTGCCGGATCGAGGATTGAGGATGAATGCCAGCCGTCTGTTCACGAAATGCCGTTGAAAATCCGGGTCACGGCCAAGAGGACTGAGAGGCAGAAAAGCGGAGGTTCGGAGGAGATGGAAGCATGATCAGGCCATCTCCTCAACACCTCCGCCCCTCCACTCATCCGCATCATCATCCGCGCCGCTCATGGATCGCTACTTCGGCTGCTTCTGTGGTTGCGATTGCGGCTGCGTCTGAGTCGCGGCAGGCTTCGCGTCATATTCATAAATCGGCCGAATATCGACCGGTATGGAACTGCACTCGGCGACACTCCGCTGCACTTCCGGTGTCATTTTTCCGAAATCGGCGAGAAGTTTGGCGGCTCCGGCATAATCACTCTGATATTGGATCCGGAGCAACTCCGCGGCGAGCTTTGCGAAGGCAGCCTTTGATTTTTCGACATCGACCTTCCAGGCGCCTGTAACTGGCTCCCTTGTCAAGGCGCCCTCCTTGATCAGGAAATTCAACTGGATCATACTCGCCGCCCCGTGCGCTTCAGCAACACCGAAACGAATGGATCGGAAAATCGACGCGACGCCCGTCAGATAGACGGTTCGTTCCTGTTCCGGCGGCAAAACCTTTTTATCCATCAATTTCTGCATGGCATAGAGACCGACAACATCGGCTTTTGCCTCCTCCATGGCAGGGTAGAGCTCCTTGAGTTCGTGGTTGGGCGTTGTACGAGTGCCATCGGGTTTCGTCACAGAGACGACACCGAGGGCATGGGAGATCTCATGAAGCAGTATGTTGTTGAAGAAGGGCTCGAACGTCACGAGCTCCGCCGGCCCGCTCCCGAGGATCACCTTGGCCATCGGGACGAGGATCTTGTCGAATTTGGCCTGAAGCAGGTTTTTGAGCATGATCTTTTTGCTGCCCTTCTGCTCCAGGACTCTTTGGTCATTGGGCAGGTTAAAGGCCACGGTTTGCACGCCCTGCCGGGCATCGCCCCCTGCAAATAGAAGGTCGACAACGCGTAGCGGAGATTCAAGTCCGGGGGGCGATTTGCGGAGCTCTTCAGGAATCGGGAGGGATTCCTGAATGTATCCGATATTTTCTACAAATGTAGATAATTTTGCGCTTCCTTCGCGATCGATCGTATATACATACACTTCATATGCGGCCTTGAGCCCGAGCAGTTTGTCCTCGTAGACTTCATATGGGCCGATGACTATCTCGATGCGGTTGTTCTTCAGGTCGATCCAATCGCAATCGCTCTTGAAGTAGTCATCGGTACGCAGATCAGCTGCGCGCTGCCGGATGTATGCAATGAGGGCCGGGTCGTCCAGAAAGAGGCACGCCTCTTCGAGGTACATGGCGGCTTGCTCCACTTTCTCCTTGTGAACGTCATGGTAGGGTATCGCATTCAGCACCTTGCCGTCGCGAGCAATGACCGTGTAGGGGCTTTCGAACGCATCTTTGACGGCTGGATTCCCGGCAATATATTTGGCGAATGCCTCCTTGGTCATGTCCGGAGGATAGAATGTGATGCCGGGGAGGCGAGGCTTATCACCGAAGAACATGGCGTCGTCTTCCTGTTCATCGTATGGGCCATAATAAATTCCGAAGGCGAGTTTCAAGTCGTCGCGCCCGTTTTGGACCTGCTTCCGCAATTCAGCGACGTCGGGGCCTTGCTGGTCCCAGAAGATTTCGTCAATAACCTGAGCGGCCTGAACGAGCTTGAAGATCGCCTGTTTTTCGCGAGGCGAAAAGGAAGACAGATCCACCTTCATCTCGGTCGGTGCGAATCTTTCGCCGATCGCTTTCCATTTTTCCCATCTGTTCATCTCAGCACCTCCGGCGATTGATACCGCCAGAAGAACCATAGCAAAAGCACCTTTCATAAAATCAACCTCCGTCGCCGGGATGATACGGGAACTGAGGTGCGGGAAGCAACCGGAAGATCGATTCCCTGGGAAATGAAAAAGCCGCCGGCTTCGTCTGCAGGCCGGCGGCTGATGTTCTGATTGCCGCTGATGGATCTAGAGTGCTGCGATGATGGCGTCGGTCATCTGTGGGGTTGATGCCGCACCTTGTGAGATCACGTTGGGGCCTCCCGTGAGCCGCATCATGTCGTACGTGCGGACTTTGCCCTGTTCGATGACAGTGGCAATGGCCTTTTTTATCTTCTGAGCCTTTTCCTTTTCACCGATGTGATCGAGCATCATGCATGCGGAGAGAATCATCGCGATCGGGTTGATGATGGCCGGCTTCAGGTCGGCATATTTTGGGGCGCTGCCGTGGGTTGGTTCGAAGACGGCGCAGGTTTCTCCAAGATTGGCGCTCGCGGCAAATCCGAGCCCTCCGACAAGACCCGCGAATCCATCGCTGACGATATCCCCGAACATGTTGCCCGCGACGATGACACGGTAATCTTCGGGGTTCTTCGTCAGCCACATCATCTGGGCATCGATGTTGGTGTCCCAGACCAGGATGCCCTTGTAATCCGCCGCCATCTTCTTGGCTTCCGACAGCATCATGCCGGAAGTTTCCCGGATGACGTTTGGTTTCTCACAGACCGTCACGGCCTTGGCGCCTCGTGCTTTTGCGTACTCAAAAGCCGTTTTCAGAATTCGACGAGTGGCGCCGCGCGTGAAAATGCGACTTGAGATGGCGAGATCTTCGCGAGGAACTTTTGTGAATTCCTTGAATTTGGGATGTGTTTTAAAGGCCTCATATACCTGATCTGGTGGATTAGTCCATTCCACGCCCGAATAGAGGCACTCGGTGTTCTGCCTGAAAATCGTCGCATCGACAAACGGCTCCTCGACGACGCCGTCCTTGCCGCGCCGGACAAAATTTAGCGGATTGCCCTTGAATGAAATGCATGGGCGAATGCAGATGTCGAGGTTGAATTTTTGCCGCATCCCGACGATCGGGCTGTAATAGGTGTAACCTTTGCCGCGAAGCTCCGGGGCGAGTTCAGCCGTCGCTGCATCTTTCGGCTTCGATGTAATCGCGCCAAAGAGGCCGATTCGATGCTGTTCGAGCAGCTTGATTGTGCGATCGGGCAGGGGATTCCCTTCCTTGCACCAGAAATCCCAGCCGATATCACCATCGACGTAGTTCGCTTCGAAGCCGGCTGCCTTGAGAACCCGAAGGGACTCGGGCAGCACCGCTTTTCCAATCCCATCACCGGGCATGAGTACGATTGTCGGTTTCATGATTTTTTTTCCTCCTTATGACGATCCATTCCGGGGGCTTTCCACCCCGGGAGCATATGATAGGTGAGGTCAGCGGCCTTTGGCAACCAGAACACACACAGAATTTTCCCCCCCAAGAGAACTCTGCCCATGCACATCATCTGGAACGCCGGCGGTCGTTGGGTGGATGAGAATGAAGGTGATTGCTCAGACCACAGTTCGTTGCCGGATCATCGAGAGGGCCGTTGCGAAGATGCTGTTTTCATCAATATTGTAGAGGCTTCTTAGTTCCTGCTGGCTTCCGTGTTCGATAAAGGAATCCGGCAATCCCATAATTCTAATCTGGATATCCGTGATGCCGGCGCTGTTCATCGCTTCCAGAATGGAACTGCCGAAACCGCCTGCGATTACGTTCTCCTCGACGACGATGAGCTTCTTGGTCTTTCTACCGACGGCGGCGATCGAGTCCAGGTCGAGCGGCTTCACGAAACGGGCATTGACGAGCGATGCATGGATGCCCTTATCTTCGAGTTTTTTGGCGGCAAGATAGGCCGGGTAGGTGGTCTGGCCGATGGCGATGATACCGATGTCATTGCCTCTCATGATAATTTCCGCGCGGCCCATTATCACATCATCTGATGCGATTTGCTCGAGCTCATCGATGACGTTTCCTCTTGGGTATTTGATGACCGATGGCCTGTCGAGTGTGACGCCGAGTGAAAGCATCTGCTTGAGCTCGATGCTGTTTTTCGGAGCCATGATACAGATCCCCGGAACATGCCTGAGATAAGAGATATCGAAAACTCCATGATGTGTCGGGCCGTCATCGCCGACGATGCCTGAGCGGTCGACGGCGAAGATGACGGGCAGGTTCTGGAGGCAGACATCATGGATAATCTCGTCGTATGAGCGCTGCAGGAAAGTCGAATAAATCGCGACAACAGGCTTGATGCCTTGCGTCGCGAGCCCGGCAGCAAAGGTCACCGCGTGGGGTTCCGCAATACCGACGTCATAAAACCTGTCTGGAAAACGGTCGACGAATTTCGCGAGTCCAGTCCCGTCTTTCATGGCCGCCGTGATCGCGACGACCCTCGAATCCGCCTCCGCCAGCTCAGTCAGAGCATCGCCGAACACTTCGCTGAAAGAGGATGATTGATTCTTCTTCTTGCTCACACCGATATCAGGCTCGAAGGGACCAATTCCATGATAGACAGAGGGATTCTCTTCCGAAAACTTAAATCCCTTGCCTTTTTTCGTGATGACATGCAGGAGAGTCGGTCGGGTGATTGTCTTGATTCTTTTCAGAGTCTCCGTCAGTTCCTCGATGTTGTGTCCGTCCAACGGACCGACATAATAAAATCCGAGCTCTTCGAAAAGCATGCCCGGAAGGAACATTGTCTTGACGCGTTCCTCAACCTTGTGAGCGATCTTTGAGACAGTGCCACCGACTCGAGGGATACTCTCCAATATGTTTTTAGTATCCTGCCGAATTCTCTTGTAGAGGTCTCCAGTGAGTATTCTGCTCAGATAAGAGGCCATCGCGCCGACATTCTTTGAGATGGACATCTCGTTATCATTCAGCACGACAATCAGGTCCTTCTGGAGATGGCCCGCATGGTTGAGCCCTTCGAAGGCGAGCCCGGCGGTCATGGCTCCGTCCCCAATGACCGCAATAACCTTGAAATCCTTGCCGATCCTGTCCCGTCCTTCGAGGATTCCGAGTGCCGCTGAAATTGATGTGGAACTATGACCGGTGCCGAAGGCATCGTGCGGGCTTTCGCTTCGTTTCGTGAATCCCGAGATACCGCCGAATTGCCTCAGCGTATGGAATTCATCCGCACGCCCTGTCAGCAGTTTGTGCGCATAAGATTGATGACCGACATCCCAGATGATCTTGTCGACGGGGGAGTCAAAGACCGAGTGAAGAGCGATCGTCAATTCAATCACACCCAGGCTCGATGCGAGATGCCCCCCGTTGAGCGAGACCGTTTTTATAATGGTTCCCCTGAGCTGTTCAGCGAGGCGATATTGCTCTTCCAGGGTCAGGGCTTTAAGATCTTGTGGGCTGTCTATTTTAAAAGGTTCCTTCATCGTATTAACAACTCAGAGATAATCATACCTCAAAAGATCATTCAAGGTTGCCCGATGAACTCTTTTTCTCCACAGCGCTGCGCCTCATTTCCACAAATGGACCCGGATATTGCATGCGGAGATGCCTTCGATGCTTCCCTTGTCCCTGCGACCATGTCGCAAGGGATTAGGCGCCCAAGCCCGCACGAAGGGCGTCGGTGGGTGTGACGACCCACGGAGCGAGGCATCGCATCGGCGATGTCGACAAAGCTGATGTGTCATATTGCAGGATCCGGGGGTTTCCAGCGGCCTTGATCTCCATCCAGGTCTGTTGTTGCATGCAAAGCGACAATCAACCATTTTCGAAACATAGGACTTGCGGGAGTTTTTGTCAAGAATTGATGCGATGGTCCACCCTCATGCGCTATCAGATCTCGGCGTCTCGGCACAAAGATCCCTTGGCCTTACATCGGTTATTCGACACCAACCAAACTGCCGAGATGGAGACACTGCACCGCCAAATGCGCGAGGAGTCCCCGCCGATTCTGATCAGCTCCGAAATCCGCAAGCCGCGGATTGGGCTCAGCTGATGCATTCTGGCCTTTCGCGGAAGCAGCATTGGATGGAGGGTGTATTCTGTGTGGGTTTGACCTCGTGACCATCCCATACTATTTCCCCATCGCATATCGGATCGGCCCGGAGGGGTCGATAATGTGGAGAAAGCAATTCGACCAGGCGCCTTCTAACTGCCTCTATGATATGCTGCAAACTTCTGATGGCGGATTCTCAATGGTTGGCGGCGACTATACGGGATTTCCTGGTTCCACACCATGGATGGCTGGTTTGGACAAGAGTGGAAATGTCACCTGGAGTTGTGCCCTGACACGCAAAGCCGTCTTCACCGGAATCGATCTGACAAAGGACAACGGGCTCATCCTGGTTGGCCGGACTCAGAGTTGGACCCCCGGCATGGATGATGGCATCGTCCTTCGGGGGGACAAAAACGCGAGAATCGGTAATTCGTGCATGATCTACGCCGGCTCAAAGGTTTCGACTCGTGAGAAATCAGGCCATTCGAGCCCTTCCAACGCGGTCATAGGGAAGTCGACCGCTCTGAAAAGCACATCTCAAGCCAAGGCGCTTTCGACAAAGCCGAAGATCAAGGCAATCTGCTCATCCCAGATGCTTGATCAAGGAGACAATTGATATGGATGTTGCCTTGAGGAGGATCGACATCCCGTGACCATGAATTGCCACGCGGCGAGTATTTTCATCGGAGAGATCATACGCGACTTGAATGACATGGCTCGAAGCATCGGCTGAGTCGTGTTTTCGATGCTCCGATTGTTTTCATCATTCCGCATATTCAAGGCGGTGTTTTCAAAATGCAATGATTGACATCTCCCTTGCCGCCCGGCTAGATTGAGAGTCTGGACGATGAGGGAATTGCCAATGATCCATGATTCGATTGCTGTTATCGACTTCGGCGGGCAATACGCCCACCTGATCGCCAATAGGGTCCGGCGTCTCCATGTACTGGCAGAGATTCGCCAGCCCGAGGATCCCATCGAGATGTTCAGGGCCTACAAGGGGATCATCATCTCGGGGAGCCCATCGTTTTCCTCTTTTGGCGAAGACGCAACGTACACGAAAGCGATTTACGATCTCTCCACCCCGATCATTGGGTTTTGCTTCGGCCACCAGGAGCTCGCCAAGCACTATGGCGGAAAGGTGGTTCATGGCGGAAAAGAATGGGGCCATACCGATCTCCACATTTGCGCCGGCTCACCCGTTTTCGAGGGATTGGGCAAGACGGAGCAGGTCTGGATGAGTCATTTCGATTCGGTCGTTGAAGTCGGGCCCGATTTCCGGGAAATCGGCTACAGCAAGCTGGGTGCATCTGGCGACGAGCACCGCTACGCCGCCATTGCGTCAGAGAAACTCCGCCGCTATGGATTCCAATTTCACCCTGAAGTCGATGACACTATCCATGGCGATGCAATGATCCGCAATTTCGTCATCGATGTTTGCGGTTGCCGGCCGACGTGGACAATGGGCAACTACGTCGATGAACAGGTTCGGCGCATTCGAGAGCGCGTGGGCAATGAGTCGGTTTTTCTACTGGCATCGGGCGGCGTGGATTCGACCGTGACCGCCAAACTCCTGGGCATGGCGCTCGGTCCTGAACGACTTCATCTCCTCCACGTGGACAACGGACTGATGCGGAAGGACGAGAGCCGGAAAGTTCTGGAGATGTTCCGTGCGGCTGGGCTGGACCGGAACCTCCACTTCGTCGACGCCGCAGATGATTTCCTGGCATCCCTCAAAGGTCTTATCGACCCTGAGAAAAAGCGTCTCGCCATCGGCAATACCTTCGTCACGGTATTCGAGCGGGAAGCCCGCCGCCTCGGTATCTCTGATCACCTTCTCGGCCAGGGCACGATCTATCCGGATACAATTGAGACGGGCGGCACCAAGCGAGCCGACACGATCAAGACTCACCATAACCGCGTTCCGCTCATCGAGGAAATGATCAAGCGAGGGAGAGTCATCGAGCCCCTGGCGGAGCTCTACAAAGTCGAGGTCCGTGAACTGGGCGAACGTCTCAGCCTGTCGCATGAACTTATCTGGAAACATCCCTTCCCTGGTCCCGGATTAGGCGTTCGTCTTCTCTGCTCGAATGGATCTCCCGATACAACCGACTTCGATCGCATTGCCCCCGAGGTAAAGAAGGCGGCCGCCCGCTTCGGCCTGGCAGCGGAAGTGCTGCCGATACGCTCAGTCGGCGTCAAAGCTGATCTTCGTTCATATGAACATCCTGTGATGCTGAGCGGCACGGCTGCGTGGGGAACGGTTCTCGAAGCGGCAGGCACAATCTTCCGCGATGTCAACGGCATTAATCGTTGCATCTGGAATCTGAGCGACGGAACACCATCAAGATTCGTACCACTCGCTGCGGAAGTCACTCGCGAACGGCTCGATCTTTTGCGCGAGGCCGATCATCTCGTCATGGAAGGTCTGCGCCTGCATGGGATTTACGACGATGTCTGGCAATGCCCGACAGTGCTTGTCCCACTGTCGATCGACGGATGTGGGCGCGAATTGGTCATTGTCAGGCCGATACGGTCGGAGAGGGCTATGACGGCGGCTCCGGCGCGCATCCCAGAAGCACTTCTGACAGATCTGCGAGCCGGCATTCTCGCGCTTCCCGGCATCTCCGGGCTTTGCCTGGATGTCACATCCAAGCCACCGGGCACGATTGAGTGGGAATAGCCACCCCATGGATCTGGAGGGCATCCTCAGCAACGGCTTGTCACGGGCTTGATTCCACATCAAGCTTTCGGCATTGGCGACCTGTTGTATGCCGGCTACCCCGCCGCGTGCAGTGCGGTCGCGGGTTCGAGGCGAGCGGCTTTGCGGGCGGGATAAAGCCCGAAGAGAATCCCCATCGCAACCGAGATGCCGAAGGCGTAGAGCGTCGCGTTCCATGGCCAGACGACGGGCCAGCCTGCGATCCGGCAGGTGAGGATGTTACCTCCCAGCCCTATCATGATTCCGGAAACGCCGCCCATGCCGGCCAGTGTGCCTGCTTCCAGAAGGAATTGGTAGAGGATGTCGCGCCGGCGAGCTCCGAGGGCGCGCCTCAGGCCGATCTCTCGCGTCCGCTCCCGGATTGAAATCAGCATGACGGCCAGGATGCCCACACCACCCGTGAAGAGCGACACGCCTGCCACACTCCCAATCAGCACCGTAAACGCCTGGCTCGTCTCCTGCTCCGACTGCATGATCTGTGCCTGATCCTGAATCGTGAAATCATCGTCCTTATCAGGCTTGAGCCTGTGGCTTCTTCGCAGCAGAGGAGTCATTTCATCAGGGAGTGTCTGCATTGATTCCGGCCCATCTGCCTGCACCAAAATGCTCTGCAGATAAGTGACGTGAAACACCCGCACCATGGCAGCGGAAAGGGGCGCATAGATGATGTCATCCTGATCGTTGCCGGAGAGATCCTGGCCGCGAGCGGATGCGACGCCGATAACCTTGAAGAGAACCTTGTTGATTTCCAGTGTCTGGCCGATGGGGTCGGCGCCATTGAAGATATTTGTCACGACGGTCGGCCCGACCACAGCCACTCTGGCCATCGACTTCTCATCCAAGTCGGTGAAAAGCTTGCCTCGATCGGCCGCTATGCCTCGGATAGCGAAAATCTCCGGGTCGGCGCCTGCCAGCGATGTCCGCGTGCGAACTCCCTGATAACGCGCCATGACTCCACGTTGGACAAACCCGCATGCCAGAGAGGCGCCCGGAGCTTTTCGCTCGATGATGCGAGCATCCGTTGGTGTGAGGGTCGTATACGTCGCCACCTGATGCGTGCGGCCTCCGAATGCCCGAAAACGGCCGGCCTGCACGAGCAGCAAATTGGTGCCCATGCTCCGCACTTTGCCGACCACATCTTCCTCCGCTGCCTGGCCGGCCCCCACCATCAGCACGACCGCAGCCACGCCGATAGCGATGCCTCCACAGGACAACAGAGTCCTGAGCTTATGCCCCAGCAAAACATCGAGCGAAATAACAATCGTCCGTGTCAGATTCATCTCAGAGCCTCAACAGGATCCAGTCGCGCAGCTCGCCGTGCTGGTTGCACTCCGAAAATTCCTCCAACGAAGGAGGAGAAGAGCGCTGCGTATGCGAATGTCCGCCATGTGACAGCCATCGGCATCAGAGGGAATAGCTTGGGGATCAGGAAGACCGGCACAAGTCCCAGAAGAACTCCCAGCGCCATACCCATGAGGCTGACGATGATAGATTCCGCCAGGAACTCCGCAAAAATGTCATGCTGGCTGGCGCCGAGGGCCCGCTTCAATCCGATCTCGGGGATGCGCTCACTCAGTGAGAGCAGCAGGATGTTCATCAGGACGACACCTCCGACGATGAGGGCGACAGTCGCCAGCGCGGCCCCGACCAATTCCGTAGTTCTGGCCATGCTCCTCACGCGCTGCGCGATGAAATCGGGAGTTCGCAGCCGGAAATCATCCTCTTCGGGCGTACGGATATGGTGACGGTCCCGCAAGAGATTCGTCGCCTCATCAGTGACGGCTGCCACATCATCCGCACTCCGGACATTCAGCCGGATATTCCGGATGTAATCTTGATGGAAGACACGTCGCATCCCTGTCGATAGCGGAATCCACAGCCGGTCATCCATATCGAATCCCATGGCGTTAGTGCCGCGCGAAGTGAGGACTCCCTTGACTGTAAACCAGACCCTGTTGATCATGATGCGCTGGCCTACAGGGTCCTGCTCCGGAAAGAAATTGCGCGCAATGGTGGCTCCAAGCACACAGACGCGCGACATGGCACGTTCATCATCTTCATCCAGAGGATCCCCTGAAGCCACGTACCAATCATAGGCCTGCGGGAAGTTGGGATCCGCGGCCATGACGTCCGTCTGGGCGTTGGTGTCTCCCGACTTTATCGGAATGTCATCCGTGACAAACGCAGCAGCGACAACAGCTCGCTCGGATAATCGATTCCTGATGGCCATGGCATCCTCCAGCTTCAGAGTCGATGAAGAGGCACTCCGATCGCCTGGTCCACCGAATCGTCCGCCGCCCGCCTGGATGACAATGGCCCGGGGGCCGAATAGAGCAGTGATCTCCGAGATGCGCTTCTCGACTCCCTGGCTGAGCCCCACAACGGCCGTCAGAAGCATGATGCCGACGGCGATCCCCAGCAACATCAGGAATGCTTTCCCCTTCTGACTCCAGAGGGCGCTCCCAGCTTGCCTGCTGACACGAAATATTCTCATGACCCTCTTTTCTCATCTGAAGCGATACAGCCGTCCTTGAGTGTGATGACCCGGCTGGCATGAGCTGCGATCTCGGCTTCATGGGTCACCATAACGATGGTCCGTCCTTGTGCATGAATACGATCGAAAATTTCCAAAATCTCCTGGCTGGCCACCGAATCCAGATTCCCTGTCGGTTCGTCCGCCAGGATCAAGGCGGGTTCGTTGACGAGAGCCCTCGCAATGGCGACTCGCTGCTGTTGCCCGCCCGAGAGAGCATTGGGCTTAAAGTACATACGATCCTGAAGACCCACGCCCTTGAGCAGTGATTGAGCTCGGTCCCTGGCGTCGGTCGGATAGGGGTCGGTGTAAAGAAATGGAAGCAGAACATTCTGCAGGACACTCACGCGCGGCAGCAGATGAAAGAGCTGGAAAACAAATCCCACCCGTTTATTCCGGATCGTGCTTAACTTGTTGTCGTCGAGTTTGGTGAGGTCCTGACCGGCGAGTTTGTAGACACCTGCCGTCGGCCGATCAAGGAGCCCCAAAATATTCATGAGCGTGCTCTTGCCGGTCCCCGACGGCCCCATGAGCGCCACGAACTCGCCTTCTTCGATCGAGATATTAATCCCATGGAGAACGGGCGTGTCCACTCCACCTGTATGATACGTTTTCTCGATGCCGCTGAGTTCGATCATATCTATGTCTCGGCGCCCTGACCGTTACCGGCCACGAGCACCTTATCGCCCTGCGACAGACCGGCTTTGACCTGCACGAAATCGCCGGATTCGCGGCCCAGTGTCACGGGTCTTTGAGTGTAGCCCTTATCTGCGGGTACCATGACAAATGCCTTGCCGCCTTCATGCTTGACGGCTTTAACCGGAATCACCAGGACCCCTTTCAAGGAATCCAGATTGATGTTCACCGAGGCTGTCATTGTGGGCCGCAGGAGCCCTTCGAACGGCTCGGTAATCTTTATGATGACGTCGTAATTGACGACATTATCCTGAATGATGGCTTGCGGGTATATGGCTTCCACAACGCCATTGAAGACTTTATCCGGGAAGGCATCGACAGTGAATGTTGCTGTTTGACCGATTTTCACGCCGCCGATATCAACTTCGTCCACGTAGGCATCCACCTCCAGGCGACCGAGGTCGATGATTGTGACGAAGGTCGACACACTGAAGCTTGATGCAACCGTCTCGCCTTCCTGTGTTGAAACTGATCCGACAATGCCGGAGATCGGAGCCGTCACAGTTGCGTACGACAACTGGACTTTGGAGAAGTTCAAGGATGCTTGCGAGTTCTTGATCTGCGCCAGGGCGCTATCACGAGCCTTGAGTGCCGCGTCGACGGCATCCTGGGAGATATAGCCTTTCGGGAGGAGCTCTTTCATCCGCTGATAATTGGCCTCGGCATAGCGAGCCGCCGCCTCGACATCCTTGAGCGCTGCTTCTGCTTTGTCGACATTAGCCTGCAGATCGTTCTGCTCGAGGATCGCCAGGACCTGTCCCTTTTTGACTGTGTCTCCGACCTGCACGTTGAGATGTTCCAGGCGCCCTGACGCCCTGGGCCCGACTTTGACCTGGGCTCCAACGCGAGGGTTCACGGTTCCTGTGGCAATGACCTGGGAGGGGAGGTCCATCATCTTGGCGGCGACAAGGATCCCCCCTGTATTCCCGCCGGTTTTCCCGGCATTTTTGCAGGCGACCGGAAGGATGCCGAGAATGAGTGTCGCGATGGTGAGTGTCTTTGTTAAATGGGCAGTCATGTCTACTTGTCTCCAACGGTGAGTTGAGTGGAGGTGGAGGGAACGACGATGTCCTCCAGCAGGTTTTCTCCTGTGGCTCGTTCCCATGCCGCGCGTGTCGTGGCGACTGAGAGGCGGGCCGATATGAGTCGAAGCTTGGCTGATTCGAGCGATGTTGTCGCGTCCACGATGTCGAGCATGGATCCCAGGCCGTTCTTGTATTGGCCCTCAGCGACGTCCATGTTCTCTTGAGCGCTGGCGACAAAGGCTTCAGCGGCGGACACGGATTGAAGCGCTTCGGCGAGCGAAATTCTAGCTTCATAAGCCGCTCTTTCAGCATTGAGCAGGGCATTCTGGAGATCTGCCTTGCTGCTCTCCCAGGCTTCGCGACTCTGAATGATCTGATATTTATTCTCGTAGCCGGTGAAGATGGGAATATTGAGATTCAAGCCGATCCTCCATTGGTCTCTGTCAGGCCATTCATCGGAACCTGACACTCCTGCGCTGCCGTTCACAGTTACCGACGGTTTGAATAGCGCCTTGGCTCCCAGATATGCGAATCGGTATGCCTCAGCCATTTGTGTGGCCGCGCGGAGTTCAGGCAAAGTGGCTTGAGCGCGCTGCCAGCCTGAAGCCCAGTCAGGCAGCTCAGGGAGCCGTGCCTCTCGTTCTGCATCCTCAATCTGGATCTGCGTATCCGCAGAGAAGCCCATCAACACCGCCAGATTTGATCGTGTGCTGGTCACAGTGCTTTCAGCATGGATGACTTGAAGCTTGGCATCAGCTTGGGCCGTCATGGCTTTCAGCATATCAGAGCGAGGTGAAAGCCCCACGTCGTTTCGAGCCTTGGCCATGTCCAAATGAAAGTCGGCTTGCTTCAGCGTTTCTTGTGCTATCTGCAGAATCCATTCGGCGCCCTGCAAAAAAAAGTAATTGGTATCCACCGACACAGCGAGGTCCTGGACCGTTGTCGCGTAGCCGGCGTCCGTCGCTTCGTATGATGCTTGCGCGC
This sequence comes from uncultured Acidobacteriota bacterium, assembly GCA_903916735.1. Classification (GTDB taxonomy): domain Bacteria; phylum Acidobacteriota; class CAIWXX01; order CAIWXX01; family CAIWXX01; genus CAIWXX01. The sequence goes on along the minus strand of CAIWXX010000055.1, from coordinate 12,074 downwards.
CCCCCAGGCCGGCTTTCCGGAGGCCCGAGTCCCAAAGCATGTATTGGCCTGAAAAAGTCGCACTGGATGAGGTCAGACCGTTATTCCCTCCACTGCCGGATCCGCTCGGAGGCCGAGAGTATGATTCCGAGAGCGCGCCCGTGATTCCCAGTGTGGGCCACAACGCAGAACGGCTGATCCCGACTCTTGCCATTGCGGCGCGGCCTGAATGAAGAGCTGAAGCGGCACTCGGATTTTGTTCAATCGCAAATCGCACACACTCCTTGAGGGATAGAGGATGGTCGGGCGCGGGGGTTGCCGCCCGGCAAACGAAGACGCTCAAGAACAAGCCAACGGTGAGGCCGAGTATCATTTGAGCGCTGTGCTTGGTTGATATCATTATGGGTGCTTCTCCTCTATGGATTGTAGTGATCGACGATCCCGTTCATGATGATGTTGGACAAAGTCGAAGAAATGACGCTGTTCTTGCGGTTGGAGAAGGCGCTTCTGATTCAGAAGATGGTCTGTGAAGGTTTGGAGGATTCGATCATTCACAGCAGATATCTTTTCCTGTTGTGTGTGAATGGCCTCGGGTGAAGGGCTTTCTGTTGCCAACAAATCCATCAGCCTGGCCCTCTCGGCATGGAGCTCCTGATCCAGTGCATCCATTCGCCCCCGGAAGGCGGAGAAATTTGCATCAAATTGCGCTTTCGCCTGCGGCGACATCTGCAGGTCCGGAAAAGAACGCTGCTGTCCGTACCGGAACTTGTGGAAGACAAATGTGGATACAAACCCTATATTCAGGCCGAGAGATGCCAGCAGCAAGGCGTTTCGCCAAATTCGTCTCATGGTTCCTTCCTCATAATGGCCGATGGGGCGGCGGAACCACCGAACTCCAAGTAGGCCATTTCAATGGTGTCAGAGGGGCTGATAGAGAGAGTTCCCTGATAGGTTGTCACGAGGCTCTCCTGTGGCATCGACATTCCGGCGCTTTGGAGACCGCAGAAGCAGCCCAGGGCAAGAGCAATAATAACCATGGCTGCAGCGGTGGCCCATTGCCAAAATGGGATGTTGGGGTTCGACTGGTCGCTGATCCGATCCAGGATTCGCTGCGACAAATCGTCGAAATCCGGCAATAGCGTTGGAGTTTTCAGTTCGTCGAGAAGCCTGAAGTGCCGGCGCCGGACCTCGGCACATCCCTGGCAACTCTCGATATGCGCCTCCATAGCGGGACATCCCGCAAGTTCTTCTTCGCTCTGAAGCCGGGCCACCTCCCGACGAAACTTTGCGCAGCGCATCATACTCTTCACACTTAGTATAACGGACCGCTCGGCAAAATCCTTCGGTATGAAGGCCGCGCACGATGCGTGGAATAGCAACGCCGGTCTATTTCAACAGCAGGTTTCGTCCTTGGACCCGCATCCACACTGCGGGCTCGTGCCTCGAATCATCCCTCGCAAAATAGCGTTCGCACAGCCGACTCCCGCTTGGACATCAATCGCATGCAACGGGCAGTTGATTCGGCAAGCCCCGCATTCCATGCATGCATCCAAGTCCTGGATGGCTGCCTGACGGCCGTTCATGAAAAAAACTTCGTGAGGGCAGACATCCAAACAAATACCGCAACCGGTGCATTTCTCGTTGTTGATTCTCAATGAAGCGACATTGGCAAGGTACTTCATCATCTTCTCCCTTTATCGCCCCAGGATGAGCAGGGCAATTCCAATAAGTGCCGTGATGGCCATCGGACGCGCGAAGATCCGGATTTCTTTGTTGACGCCGTTTTGCGAAGTGAATGTCGTGGAACCCGTGAAATTCAAAGCAAGATACGCCGCGATGGCGGGGAGCAACAGAAGATTCCCGGCAAGCAGTGGGATGCCGGCTTTCTGGAAGGCACTCAGGCCTATAGCCCATAAAAAACCCATGACCCAGCCTTTGAGCGTGAATGAGCGGAATGGGATCCAGGGCAATAGCACAGGGGTAATGACACTCCCGATGAGAACCGCGCCGAGAAAGGGCAACGATCCGTCTCGTAGAGATCGGACGGTGAGCCCACCGCGTGCAAAGAGCCAAATTGCCAGGATGGCAGCGTAGATTATGAAGTACTTCATGGCGCCGACGAATTCCACCGGCACGACTTTCAGGCGATCCCGGAAGGAGAATGTCACTCTCCTCATCCGAGCATCCGCCTTCATGCCATGATCAAGGAATGATTTGATATCTCTCGCTCGAATCGGGCCAAAGATGACCGCGAACCCGGAGCGCTTTTTCACTTCAAATCCTGAGACGCCGGGTGCTGAGAGTTGAGGCAGGATCAGGGCCCGATGCGAAACAACCTCGGGGAGGCCTGTCACGGCGATCCGGCGGACGAGTTCGTCGGTGCCGAAAGTTCCTTTGCCCGCTGCGCACCAGACATTGATGCCCTTCGTATCGAGAACGAGGATCCAGACATTCAATCCGTCGAGCTCTTTCCTCAGCTCATCGAAGCTCAATTTATAATTAGAGGAGACGAGAACAACATCCTTATCGCCTGGATGGCCGATCGCATACAGTCCGGGGGTGACTCGGTATCGACCTCGCTTGATGCCCCATCGTACTTTCCAGGCGCCCAGCCGATCGGCGAGACTCAGGGTGGTGCTCACCACGGGAATGGTCCCTCGGTCCACTTTTCCGGATCCCGCATGATCAGCGATCGCTGGTTCTTGAGCTTTTCCACAACAGCACTTCGGAGATATGGTCTTAGGATCTTCCATGGTCTTCCCCCTTGGATGCGAGCCCGGTTGCTTGTTGACTGCAGCAGCTATCGTTCTGCCTCTGCCTGAAGAATCCCGCAACGAGCTTGATGCCGTCAAGCAGGAGTACCTTTTTCTGTTCCGGCAACCCATGCAACATCCTGCCGTAGTATGCGTTGCAGTCCTGGTTGAGGCGGTTGACCTTGGTCCGGCCCTTCGCCGTTAAACTCAATGCCACCGAACGCCGGTTGGTGGGATTTGTCACCCGGTTCACCAGCTTAGCCTTGACGAGGAGGTCCACGGTCCGGCTGAGAGTACTGGCGTCGAGGCAGAGGCGCCGGGCCAAAGCGGCGAGTGTCAGTGTTTCGCATTCGCCCAGCTCGATGAGCACATGGCACTGGGCGAGTGTCACACCGCAGCAGTTGGTCTCAGCTTTGAGCTGGCGATCGACTTCGCGTTCGACATGCCTCAGGTTCCGGCGGAATTCCTGAATGTTTTCCTTTTTCATTCGATCTCCATTAATGCATTACACAATTAATGTATAATACAACAATTGCTTTGTCAAATTATTTTTGAAATTTAATTTGAAGCGTAGGGAGTCAGGAATAGAAGAATGCATAAACGAATACTATCGGGAAAATGCATCGTCACATCATCCCTTCCTGGAACCTTCCTGCTTTTCTCAGAGGTATTGGAAGCAAGAGCTTGCAGATCACCCCTGTTTGGAGCCGCTAACCCATATTACTTTTCATTTCGAGCATCAAGACAGATAATGCAAATGTTTTCAAAAGTTATTAGAGCATCCGAGACGTAGTGTTGGCCGTTTTTGCCCACATGTGAATCCGGGCTTGCATAGGGTCCTGCTTGCCGGAACGGCGGTGAGCTTTATCGTGGCCCCCTTAGCTGGCTCTGGAGTTCCGCTATGAGATTTTCTCTCTCCACAATGAGTTTATCTCTTTCCGCCAGCGCCCGTTCTCTTGCGTCCAGGATGCATTCGTACTCGTCCTGCATCTCCAGCGTCGCGCGCAGTTCCCCGTCCAGCGCCGCGCGCGCCAGACGCTTCATCAGCGGATCCATCTCCGGTGGCAGTTCCTCATCGACATCCAGCACGTACTGTTCGCCCTGTTTGACGTACCGCTGATCGAACACGCTCAGCAGCGCCTCCAGGGGCGGCTCCTCCTGCCCGGCTTCAGCCTCGGGATCTGGATCACATAGCCGTCGTGAGTGAGACGCTCGATGAAGTCGTTCTTCACTCGTATTTCTTCGCCCGTGATCGCGTCATAATAGCTCCGATTCACTCTGACGGCTTGCTCCTGGATGTTGTCGAGCTCGAAGCCGAGGATGTAGATCGCGATGATCGGCAGGGCCACACTTCGATGTCCCTTCGGCCCTGCGATGGTCTCGGGCTTCATGTACTCCTCACCCAGGTACTTCCGGAACCGCATGATGTCGTCGAGATATTTCGCCTTCTGAATTTCGATCAGAACGTTTTTCATCTCGCCCGTAGCCATCCGTATCCGTGCAGCGAAGTCGATCCGGTAGACCGTCACGGGCAGGTCCGACAACAGTGCGCTGCGTTCCTGCGGACGTATCTCCAGCTCGACGATCTCCTCACCGATGATAGTCGAGATGACAAGCCGCGCGACGCGGTTGTCCTCCATCAAGTACTTGAAGAACGAATCATAGATTGGATTCGCGATAATCATGTCTATTCCTTCCGTCGGATGCCATCGTGTCACGATGCCGCAACCGGGATAGCACCAAGGTTGTAGCATCTCCCGGCCCACACCATGAAAATAGCCTGCCTGCAGGAATTGTGTCAAGGCGTCCGAGTGACTGGGCGTGATCGTCGCGACGATGGCGATAGAATCCGATATCCGCCGGACCGATGGCCTTGCCGAGCAGCATGCCAATCTACTCAGACATGCGCCTCACCTCGGAAATATTGCCACAGTCAGAATCGCACAAATGCCTTTCTTGCCGGCTTTCAAGCGTTCACTGAACCATTTCTCAAATCTACGACCACCTCTCCACACCTGACCATTTGCCATATTAATACAAATTTGACAGGGGGCGTGATACGTTGTTTTCCTATGAGCATGTATTTACATGCGGATCGGATTCAATGTGTGGCAGGCAAGGTTCTTGTCTATTCTACAGCGGTTGTGTCAAGGGGATTTGCTGAATGAAAGACACTGAAACAAGGAACAGCAATATGTGCACCGGCAACAAAGGAGGCTTTTAAGATGAACTTTTCGATTTAGCCCAAAACGCCCAATTTGAGATTTTCAACTTACTACAACTAATTTTTTGAAACGATGCACAAAGGGAGAGTGTATGATTCACTTTAGAATGCGGCATTTTTTCGCTGTTCTAGTAACGTTCTTGTTTTTAGTAACTCTCCGCAATCGGTTTCATGTGGATCATCAAATGTGTGTCTAACATCACTGATTGATTTGACATGTTACTTTGTGTGGTCCTCAGAGACAATTGGCTCGTCCGCCGCGCGGATCTTCGACTTCTACGACGGCAACGCGTACTCCGACGGCCGCAGTTTCTCCCGCTACACCCGCGCGCTGCCGGTTCGTTCCCGATGATGATGTGGATCATTTGGTCATTTGACTTCTTGATCATTTAACTGTCTGACGGACGTGAGGTTCACAGCCTCGCGTCCCTTTTTCGTTTTGGCCATGGGAGGGGGTCTCGATTATTTCAGCCCCACATTCTCGAAGGAACCTTCTGGCAATATATGCAAAGGACCCGGATGAAGCATCTGTGCATGTGGCAATACGGCTCGCCGGAGGCTCGCCTTCCCAATCGACATGAAGCGATGCCAAGCGGGTGGGAGGGCGAGGCTCCGGCCGAGCCGTGCCGATAGGCCCGTCTTCATGAATCGATTTTGTCGTAATTCGTGTTGAACAGCGCGCCTGAAAAACGGCCGCGACGTTCTATTACTCGTAGATGCGCCGGAGCTCGAGCAGCGTGCTGACGGTCTTGATGCCCTCGTAGATGGCTTCCAGGACGTCGGCATCGGTAATTTTTCGGATTTCGGGCAGAATGCGCAGGCCTTCGGCGCCGAATTTTAGTTCCAGCCCGAGCGATATGCTCTTCATCAAGCCATCCTGTCTGCCTTCCCGCCAACCCTCTTGCCGACCCTCCTGCCGGCCTTCTTGCCGACCCTCCTGCCGGCCTTGCGCGATCCATTCCTGTGCTATTGTCGGCATGATTTTTTCTCCTTCTCTGGGAAGTGCCGTTTCGACCGCCCGCTTGAGCTCATCACGCGTCAGATTGTGCGCAGCGAGCGATAGATACCTCAATATTGTGTACACAAGCCCCGGGCCGCCTTCGAGCACCATGATGTCGCGTAACGCCATCGATATTTCCGGAAGCCGGTCCGGCAAGTCGTCTCTGAAGATGTGCTTCAAGACGAGAGTAAAAACCCGGACCAGATGATCCCCATGTATATCCGGCTCAGGTGCATGCGACAGGTCGGCCAGCAGATACCGGTAGTCCGGCACGTAAGGCTCCAGACTTGCATCCACATCCAGCAACTCGGAGAACGTGCGCGGAGCACTCCAGCTTTCCAGCCCGTGATACACGACGACCGGGAGTATGGGCCTCAACCCTACCCCCTGCTTCAGCATATGTTCCCACAACCTCACCATGTACCGAAGCAGATGAAACGCGACAAGCCGCTCGGGAAAGCTCTTGTGCTCGAATAGTACATACACACACAGACCACGGCCGGCCTTCGTGTTCACCCGGTAGACCAGGTCCGAAAAGCTCTCTCGCAGCTCTTCTTCGATAAACGAATCCTTCTCCAGTTCGGCCGATTGCACATCCAGGAGCGCCACCAGAGGCTCAGGCAGGTACGCGGCGATGAAGGCCCGCGCGGCGTCACGCCGCGATAGTACGGCCTTAAAAAATTGATCGTGCGGATTCGGTACACCAGTCATGATTCATGCCGCCTGTTGCTTGCATTCGAAATTATAGCATATCCTCGCTGTCCTCGCGAGCCGTGCTGACTGTGCCGCGACGCTATCTTTACATTGGCATATGAAAATGGTGAGGCCGGCATCTTACGCTTCATACCGGACGATTTATGAAGAACCCTTTTATTTGCGATGCGCTGCCTCAGACCGTTGAATCTTGCTCCACTCGGATGGCCGCGCCTCGCATCCGGAGTCAACAATCGAGAGTTGAGAGTAAAAACCAAGACTATTCGTGTCTCTATTCGGAGGGGTTCCAAAACTTGACTCGAAATGATCGACTTTTTGGCTTTAATGGGCTTTAGGGAGTCAGGAATAGAAGAATGCATAAACGAATACTATCGGAAAAATGCATCGTCACATCATCCCTTCCTGGAACCTTCCTGCTTTTCTCAGAGGTATTGGAAGCAAGAGCTTGCAGATCACCCCTGTTTGGAGCCGCTAACCCATATTACTTTTGCCTCCTCAGCAGATAATGCGGAGCGCGAGGTTATGTGGAGGGTCTCTGCCACGGCCTCGGTTCCACCTACTGGTCAACGAGTGTTCACTCCGCATAATCCCGGGTCCATCAGGGAGGCGATTAGGGCGTCAGGCGCCTTGAACATGCCTCGCCGCAGGGACGGGGGCAACACAGCTTCGACGGCTTCGAGCTTTTCCGACGGGTCGACTCGCAGATAAATTTCGGTGGTCCGTATGTCGGCATGTCCTAGCCAGAGAGCGACCTTGCGGATATCGCGTGTCGCCCGCAGCATCATAAGCGCACAGCTATGTCGAAGCTGGTGGGGCGTCACGGATCGGCCTGTCAATGATGAGCATTTCTGGACGGCGGCGGTGACGTGCTTGTCCAGGACATATTCGAAGCCAGCGCGTGTCATAGCTGCCCCTTCTGCATTGACGAACAACTCCGGTACGCGTACCTCCCCGCGCACGGTGAGCCATGCGCGCAGGTCCGCAACAGTTTCTTTCCACAAAGGAAGGCATCGTTCTCTTCGTCCCTTCCCCATTACCCGAATGCTGGGCGATCGTTGAAGCGAGAGTCCGGCCAGAGGCAACTCCACGAGCTCGGACACGCGCAGTCCCGCTGCGAAGCACAGGTGCATCATGGCCCGGTCACGGATCCCAAGACGGGTGGAGAGGTCGGGCGTATCCAAGATGGTTCGGATTTCGTCCATGACGAGGTGCTGGATGAGTGGCTGATCGTGACGTTTGCTGGGGATCGCGTGAATCTGCGCCGCCTGGTTCAGGGCGGAGGGCACCTTGAATTCTACGTAGCGCATGAAAGCTTTGATCGCGGCAAGGCGCCCATTTCGGGTCGATGCGCAATTGCTACGTTCACCCTCGATGTAGGCAAGGAAGTCGAGTACGAGATCGGCATCGAGTTGCTCCAGGCAAAGCCGCGACGGCGTGGTCTTCAAACGAGCAGCGGCGAATTCGAAGAACAGCCGGTAGGCGTGTGCATACGTTTCGCATGTGTGGGGACTATAGCCTTGGCTTACGGGGAGGTGCTCACGCAGGAAGCTGGTCACGAGCGGGGCGATCGGCGTCATCGATCACCTCCAGCCGCGAGGGACTCGGCAGCGGCGGCGATGTCCGCCATCAGCTCGGGTGTAGCCTCCAGGTACCAATAAGTCTGCTTGATATCGACATGTCCGAGGTAGGTTGACAGGGCGACGAAATGACGGGAGACGGCGCGGCGTTCCGCCAAGCATCGCTCGAGGGCGCGGGTCGCGAACGTGTGTCGCATGTCGTGGATGCGCGGCGTGCGGACACGATTCGGGGCGACATGCGCCAACTTCAGGATCCTGCGGAAGGTGGAGTGCACTGTGCGGAAGGGAATCTGGTTATTCGCGGCCGAGAGGAAGAGATGGGTGTCGGGGGCGGCGATCGCTTGGCGGATGACAAGGTATCGATAGAGGGCCTCATTTGTTGTTGGATGGAGTGGGACGAGACGACTCTTACCGAACTTCGTTCGCCGGATGTGCAGAACCCCATTCGGGAGTACGTCGTCGAAGCGCAAATCCAGCGCCTCCGACACACGCAGCCCAGTGGACGCGATGAGGCCAAGCAGAGTGGCATAACCCGGCCGACGCATGGGATAGGTTGCGCGGAGGCGACCCGCCGCCGCCACGATACAGGCAACTTCCTTGGGTGTGTAGATATAGGGCAACGGCCGGACCCACGGATCGCGAAAGATGGTGAGAGGGGGCACTTCATGAACCCCATCCTCTGCATGGAGAAAGTGCGCGAGCTTGGTCACGTTGCGAAGACGAATGTGGCGAGAGTGCGGTGAGGGCGCAGTCCCTGCCCATTCGATGGCAGTGGCCGTTCGGACGTGGTCATCCCCACGGGCGGTGGCGAACTGAGCGTAGGCGCGCAGGTTTCCTGCTTCGTTCCGGAGATGGAAGCCAAGCCGCTGGCGCAGCACGATGTAGCGTTCAACCTCAGCGGTTAGCATGGCATCTCCTGCGGCCACGGCTGAGCAACCTCGGCCAGGAGGTCGAAATCGATCTTGGCGTAGTGAGCGGTGGTGCTCGGCGAGCGATGACGGAGCACAGCGCCGATGGCAGCCAGGGACGCACCCCCGCGCAGCATTGCAGTGGCTGCCGAGTGTCTGAATACGTGGGCACCGTTGATTGGCGCCTTGACCCCGGCGCGCCGGAGCGCGCTTCGTGCGATGTCGGTGACCGAGCCGCGAGTCAGTGGGCCGAGTGGAGCACATACCCGGGCGAAGATGTGGTCACTCTTGAGTGCAGGCCGGTATTCCTGAAGGTAGCGCAGGATGGCATTACCAACCTCCTGCGGGAGCGGGAGCCACTCCTGGCGGCGTGTTTTGCCGCACACCGCGATCCTCCCGTTTCCCCAATCGATGTCTCGAAAGGTCAAGCCGGCGACCTCTCCGGCGCGCAGACCAAGACGCGTGAGCAGGAGCAAAACGGCACGGTCGCGCTGCCCCCTCGCGTCCTTGGCTACGCACGCATCGAGCACGCATTGGACATCCGCAGGTTCGAGAAAGCGTGGCACGGTGGACAATTTCCACGAAGCGTAGCCGGGAATGGCGTGGTCCAACCCGACCGGGCAACGCCCCGTGGCAGCCAGAAACCTCAGAAAGGCTCTTGTGGCGGTCACGGTGCTTTTGGCCCGTGAGATCCCGTGGGGCATCGCGCGTTTCAAGACAAAGTTCCGGACTTGGTTGGCTGAGTAGGAAAGAGGCGTTTCGCCGAGTTCTCTGAGCAGATCGATCAGCACCCTCTCATACGTGTTCAGTGAGCTTTCCCGAAGCCCTCGCTGTTGTTGCATCCATGCGCGAAACTCACCGATGATTGGCCACCGCTCCGCAGGTGTTGGAGCCCGTCCTAAGCAAGGGAGAACCCCGCGTTCCTGGAGAAAGCGGATGAACCTATTTGCGGCAGTCAGCGACCGTTGATCGCGATCACGCACATGGCTATCTCGGTCGGGTTGGGCGAGAAACGACTTGTACACGTCGAGAACTTGGAAAGCGTCGATCACCGCAAACCCCGCCTGCCCGAGCCAGTCGGCCCAGTCTGCGAGCGCCCGCAGCGTGTGCTCAATGGAGAACGGCTTGTAGCCGAGATGGTGGAGCCACTCCGCAAACCCATCAACATAGTCAGCCGCTGGCCCAGCGCGCAGACGTCGCCGCAAGATAGGATATTTCACATGATCTTCGAGCATATCGCCTCCTTGGTTGTTATTGGAGGCGATATTATGCGAAGTTAAACTCTCTCCAAGTCATGTGGATCTTGACTCCTGCCAAGCCGGGCCTTCCTGCCAATAGGCCGCGCTCCACATAACCTCGCGCTCCGCATTATCTGCGTTATGCGGTGCACCGCATAACGCAGAATCTATGGGTGAAATTCGGCTCGGGTAGTTTTCCAAGTGTATGATACAAGGCGATTTCGATGGATTTGAAGGTACGGAAGCCGTAGGCTTTTCTGGTAGTCAGTTTCGCCTTGTTATTGAGGCCCTCGACCACGCCGGCGGAAATTGATTTTTTCGCCAGGAACCAGTTAAGGATGAGAGCGCGGTGGCTGCGGAGCATTCTGGCAACTTTCTTCATGGGGTCGATTCGGGAGCGCATGGCTTGTGAACACCATTTATCGAGGAACACGCCGGCCCAATGTGGGGAGACGTAGTCCCAGAAGAGCTGGAGGTTTTCCTTGAGGAGGTAAGCTCTGACCGTTCTCAAGTTGTAGCGAAGGAGATCGGTCAGGGTATCGATCTGGTTGTCGGTTAGATTTTCCGGACGCTTCAGAAGGCACCAGCGAGTGCTTTTGAGGTGAGGGTGAAATCCCTGGGCCTTCAATTCTCCGGCCTCGGTGGCTCTCACCTCGTCGATGGCCTTGCTCAAGTGAGTACAGATATGGAAGCGATCGAGAACATGGATGGCGTGACCGGCCTTTCTGGCAATCACCTTGAGATATGGTTTCCACATGTCGCTGCAGATGAATTGGAGTTGGGCGGATCGTTTCTTACCCAGCCAGTTGAAGAACTTCAGGGCCGTTTTCACCTTTCGGTTCTGTCCGATCCACAGCAACCGGCGGCACCGTGCATCGACTATGCATCACCCAACTGGTTTGGTCATACCCATGAAATTGAGCGGTTCGGGATTAGGATCGGGTTCTCACAGGATGCATGCGAGTCTTGGAAATGAGGATGGAGCTCCATTTTCCACGCAATTTGCCAATATTGCTATTGATCGAAGAGGGGTCACGCTCAGGCCAAGATTGGCGAAAGACGATCGCGGAGTGTCGCGCGCGCTCGGGAGAGGAGCGATTCCACGGCTTTGGGCGAGATTTCCAAAAGATCACTCACTTCCTTCATGCTGAGGCCTTCCATATGAAACAGGATGACAGCCATGTGTTGTGTAGGAGGCAGCATCTGTATGGCGCTTTTCAGAGCTCTCTGACGTTCTGATGCTTCGATGTCGGCGTGAGGGTTTTCAGGGCTGGATGTGTTTTTATTCAGGGTATGCATCTGGAATCGAGACTTGCGTTTGAGGTCAAGACAAAAGTTGACGGTGATCTTGCGGATGTAGGCGCCGAGTGCCGTTTCAGGGCGATATTTTTTTGCCGAACGCCAGAGGCGTAAGAAAACTTCCTGGGCCACATCTTCAGCCTCGGTCCGGTCCCCAATATACCGGTATGCAATCGATAAGACCAGCGACTGGTGCCGGCGGATCAGTATTGTAAAGGCCGACTCGTCGCCGCCGGCGACTTGCACCATCAGCACCTTGTCGCTTGGTTCGGTACTCTGTGATGCCATCATCTCAACCGCAGGAGAATGTCACGGATGGCTGAGGTCGAGCAAGAAAAAACAGAATCAATGCCGCTGGATGGGCTATGGTGAATAAATGCTT
>CAIWXX010000054.1 GCA_903916735.1 uncultured Acidobacteriota bacterium | reverse complement strand
TCCATAGATATAATGCCCTCAATCGCTGTATCCACAATCCTGCGGTATTTTCCCTCGCTATCCCGCAGCGCCTCTTCAGCCTGCGTGCGCTTTATTGACAAAAATGTGGTAATCCCTGCGACACCAACAAATATGCAGACCCTTATCAATGCCTGTATGATAACTGCTGAATCTCTTGTGAAAGCAATGATGAGAAAAAGATAAAGAAATGAAAGGGCGACAGAAAAAGCAAAACCTTTCTTTGTATAATGCACACAAGCAATGACAATAGGCACATAGAAGAGATTCTGGAAAATCATAACCCAGCCGGAGAAAAGGCAATAGATGCTTATGGCGATAGCGGCTAGTGTTGTCACGGTAACTGTTACAAAAGGAAACCAGCCCAAACGGATGTATTGAAGAAGTTTATTGGTATTCATTCAGTTCCTCCTCAACCTGCTTGCGCTTTGCTTCTGATTTGTCCAGTTTCTTGATTTTCTTCTTTAAGATGGATAACTCTTCGATAAGTTCGGGGTTTCTGCGCAAGAGCCATGATAGATGAACCGAATGGCAGGGAGATGAATCGGAGAAGCTTCGCTTCCCATTGCGCAACAGCTGCCAGGAATCGATTCAGCGGCGCCGGCAGAGGTGAAAAATCACCTTCGGTCCCTGCGTTTTCCAGCGATCGGAACAGATAGCGATCAGCCAGCCTCACAGCCAGGACAGCCGGGAAAGAGAAGGCGTAGGCGTAGGACAATCGACGAATTCTGAAGCCGGCTTCTTCGAGTTGCCGACGCAGGAGCCGGTGGTTATAACGAACCTTGATGAATCCGGAAACATCCTGTTTACCCCAGAGGATCTGAAGCGCAGCGAGATTAAAAAAGACGTGGCCACCGGGTTTTAAGACTCGATAAAGCTCTGACATCGCCTGTGCTTCATGTTCGAAATCGAGAGCGGTCAGAACATCGAAAGAGGAAATCAGGTCGAATGTCTCATTTGGGAAAGGAATATGTGTAATGGATGCGCAGACCAGCCGTTCCGCTCGGTTGGATCGGGCAAGAAGCAGCGCACTCGGCATAAAGTCCAGTGCGAAGACCTTGCCGTAATGAGACATCAGTTCAAAATTCCCGCCGGTACCACAACCGGCCTCCAGGACGACACAATCGCCGTTCCATGCGACACGATCCAGGAAAGAGGCCGCATAGGCGCGCAGACCCTTGAACCACCAATAGGTTTTTTCGAATTGGTAGGTCGATTCCATGAACTTCTCATAACTCATGGCGCGATACCATACACCCTCTGCGATGAATTCTGCAACGACAAAAGAACGGGCGAAGAAAAGCAATCTCCTTCGCAATCTCAATGCCCATGGATTATGGTGATAGCCTTAAGACTTACATCGCCGGAAAAAAGCCGATAGAATGCAGAAACAGGAAAGGAGGGTGCAGAGCTGAAAGCCCGGGGCAAGCCCGGACTTCGATATGCACGTCACAGTGATGCAGCCAAAAGAACGAATCATCATCGCGTTGGACACGAGCGACGAATCCCAAGCGCTGGGCTGGGTGCGCCAGCTCGGATCGAACTGCGGCGCTTTCAAAGTTGGAATGCAATTATATGCGGCAGCCGGTCCGCAGATTCTGCGCAAAATCCGCGACCTGGGAAGAGAAATTTTCCTTGATCTCAAGCTTCACGACATCCCGACGACTGTCGCCAAAGCGACTGAGGCCTTGATATCGCTGGAACCGCTGATGCTGAATTACCACGCACTCGGCGGACGTGAAATGCTTCGAAAAGCAGCGGAAGCTGCCCGCACATCCTGCCATAAAAAGGGACTGCGCTGCCCGAGATTATTGGGTGTCACGATTTTGACGAGCCACGACCAGGCATCATTGAATGAAATGAATCTGCGGACACCACTGCCGGACCAAGTTCGTCTTCTTGCTCAGATGGCACACGACGCATCACTCGATGGCGTCGTCGCATCGCCATTGGAAGTTCAGATCGTCAAGGACGCTTGCGGGAAGTCTTTCCTTGTTGTGACACCCGGAATCCGTCCGATGTCGGCATCACCGGACGATCAGAGTCGTACAATGACGCCGTCACAGGCTCTTTCAGCCGGAGTCGACTATATGGTCATTGGACGCCCTGTGACACACGCGCCGGATCCAGAGGCGGCTCTTGAAGGAATTGTGCAATCGCTGATTGCTTGAGTCTCGGGTCATAGGGATGAAATCAAACTTCTGCGTACCCGGCGCTATTTTGCTCCTCCGGCAGCCCGGGGCTTGATGTTCGCCAGCAGGACCACGCCATCGGCTCGCTGCTTGAGGTCATAATCGTTCGAGATAGCGACAATCTGATTCTGGACATAGAGTGGCAGCCAGGGCAAATCGCGCAAGACGGTATCATTGATGCGTGAGAGCAAGTCGAGTCTCTCGCGCGGATCGACAGTGGTGGCGAGAGTGCGCAAGAGCGCTTCCGCCTCGGGATTGTTGTATCGGCCAAGTTCCCCAAGCCAGCTCGCACCGCGATCAAGCGGCGTCCGGAACCAGAAATCATAGAGGGCCTGGCCATCGCCGGTATCGCAGCTCCATTCCGTTAAAACCATCGAACAATGCCCTGACTTGAGTGTCGAGACAAATTCACGCCCATTCATCATCCGGACATCCAGAACCACGTCGATCTGCTTCAACTGCTCTTGCAAAGCAGTCGCCACATCGGCTCGAAATTCACGTGTCACGAGTGTCGCCTTGAAACCATTTGGGTAGCCGGCTTGAACGAGCAGCTGATGCGCCTTCTCGTCGTCAAGGGGTGGATTCTTGATTTCTGCGTTATAGCCGAAAACATCGGGTGCGAGGTACTGAGTCGCTTCGGTTGCGTATCCATGAAGAACACCCTCGGTGATTGCTGTTCGGTCGATGGCGATGTTGAGTGCCTGGCGGACACGGAAGTCAAGAAACGGATTTTTTCCGGGCGATCCGGGAATACGTTCCCTCTCACTGTCGAAAACGAGGAGCGCGACCAGCAAGCCGTTTCGTTTGACGACGTGGACCGTTTCCGAGCTGACCAGATCCCCAACCCGGCTCAGCGGCGGATCAGGAACCAAATCCGCCCGCCCATTTAATATCGCGCGAAGCCGTTCTTTGTCGTCAGGCACCGGGATGAGGAGCGCCCGCTTCACCGGCGGATCTCCATTCCAATACCCTGGTACGGCAACAAAGTAAACGCGCTCTCCTTTCTTCCACTCGCTGATCCGATATGGTCCAGTCCCGGGCGGAGGAGCAGCATCATTTCCAAGAACGGCGCCATCAGGAATAATGTTGACATAGACCAGATCATTTAGGAGTCGCATCGGCGTCGCAGTCCGAACAGCGATCGTGTAATCATCAATGATGGTCACCATGGATATGGCCGAAAGAAGATTGCCGTAATCCTGAAGAGGCTCCTGCCGCATCTTGTCGAGTGAATATTTGACATCGCGGGCTTTCATCTCACTCCCGTGATGAAAGCGAACTCCGCGGCGCAAGTGGAAAAGCCACGTTAATCGATCTGGATTCTCCCAGCTCTCGGCCAGGGCCGGGACGGTTTTCATGTCAGCATCAAGATGCACAAGACTCTCGTAAACATTTGCCAACGCATTCGCCGTGTTGTATTCCATCGTCAGGTTCGGGCTGAGGCCGATAATGTCGTCGGATTGCGCTATGATGAAGGTGTGGTCCGGAAGCAGTTCCGGTTTCCTCGAACAGGCAGAACAGAGATATCCTGCAAGAAAAATTACCAGCCAGAAAATACGCTGTTTCATCGTTCGTGATTCCCAGATTATCACTTACGCTCAATTCCGACAACATCAAACCAAGAGCTCCGCAAGACCCAAGTCAAAGTTGGCAATAATGCGCTGATTTTGTGAAGTAAAAAACAAAAATTTCTGGAACCATTTTGATTGATGTTTTCCACTTTTGCTTTTTGCCCAGACTTCATCAATTCAAAACTTCCTGATGACCACTATCTGCGAGTAAGCACAGGCCTATTGCGACAAAATGGCTTCGGAGCCTCTGCGGCACGGTACCCGCGAGGATGCCGAGCCCTCCCCTCCGTTTGTCAAGCATTCCCCTGATCGGTGGGTTGGGAGGGAGAGGCTCCTGCCGAGCCGTCATGCCGGGCCTATCGAGACTATCTGATGGCTTGCCGCCTTTCCTTATCCACGGATTTCGGTGATGAGGCACCTGCTTGACTTTGACGTTACCGATGGAGACTCCGAGCCGCGATCAGATTCGGATAGCCAAGATCGTGATCACAATTTTGGCCGGGATCGCTCGCGTCTCTATCGATGACAATGTCCAATTTTTGCCTGTCACGCATCTGCTAGCGAGAGCAAAATGCCGAAAAAATCATCTTTGATCGGGAAGCATATGATATAATGATCGATTATGGCGAATTTGCAGGGTTATGTGAAGCCGGGGTCGATTGAGGAATCACTCTCATCACAAATTGACTTCACACGGCTCCCCCGGCACATAGCGCTCATCATGGATGGAAACGGCCGATGGGCCAAAGCTCGAAATCTGCCTCGCCTTTCAGGTCACCGTGCCGGCATCCAATCGGTTCGGGATGTCGTTGAAACCTGTGCCAGATTGGAAATCGAATATCTCACTCTATACGCCCTCTCAGTCGACAACTGGAAAAGACCTGCGACCGAAATCAGCGGCCTCATGCGGCTCATCATCGAATACATGAATCTTGAGCTCGACACGCTCATCAGGGAAAACATCCGTTTCCGGCCCATCGGTCGTATCGAGCAACTGGATCCTGCAGTTCAGCAAGAGCTTCAGAAGGGCGTTGCACGAACAGCCGCATGTACGGGGCTTAATTTCAATATTGCCCTCAATTACGGGGGCCGAACTGAAATCGTCGACGGGGTGAAGCGCCTCTTGAAGGAATCTCTCGCTCATGGCGGGCAGATTCCGGCCGTTGACGAGGATGCATTTACAAGCTATCTCTACACGGCCGGCATGCCCGATCCGGATTTGCTCATACGCACATCCGGCGAAATGCGGGTCAGCAATTTCCTACTGTGGCAGATCGCCTATGCTGAATTCTATGTCACTGAAACGCTCTGGCCGGATTTCCGCGCACAGCATCTTTTCGAAGCAATTCTGCACTATCAACGACGGGAGCGACGCTACGGCGGTCTCTCCGATTCATTCGCCGCCACCGAGCCTCTTGCCAATCAGCGCTAGAGTTTTCATCTCCCGGGCGAGAACCCAGGATTTGAAGGCGTGGCCTACCCAATGAAAGAACTCCCTATCCGCGCGCTGTCTGCCGCCGTGCTCCTCGGCGCGACGATTTATTTGATCGGCTATGCCCCGGGCTGGCTGTTTCTCATCGTCCATACATTGGTTCTCTCGTTGATGGCATGGGAAGTTGTGACCATGATCGGGAGAAAATACACGATTGGAAACAGGTACATCGTCGTCATGGCTGTTGCCTCATGGAACCTACTCGATGCTCTCCGGATGGATCCAAGGACGAGCCGCTACCTTCTATGGGCCGATCCCCAAACCATTCTGCTGCTGATCATTCTGCTTCTTTTCTGCTACGTCCTGACGATGAGCCGAGATTTGCCGGATCGCTTCCAGGCCCTCCTCATGATGCTTTTTTCGATCCTGTATCCGGCCGTCTTCTGGCGGCTTCTCATCGATATCAGGTCCCTGTCATCGGGTGCGGCCATTCTTTTTCATTTAATCCTGGTCAATTTCATGACCGATACCGGTGCCTATTTTGGCGGCAAGCTCCTCGGAAAGCGCCTCCTGACTGCCAAATTAAGTCCGAAGAAAACATGGGAGGGCCTGTTCTCGGGAATCGCCATGGCGGTCATCGCTTCGGTGGTGGCGAGCCGCACATTTCTCCGCATCCCCCTCCTGCACGCAGTGATTCTCGGCGCCGCCATCGCGATGATCGGTCAGCTTTCGGATATCTCCGAATCCCTCATCAAGCGAGCCTGTGGAGTCAAGGACTCCGGGAGAATCATCCCGGGGCATGGCGGGTTCCTTGATCGTTGTGATAGCCTGTTTTTCAACATCCCGCTCGTTTATTTCTACTGGCTCTATATGGGGGCTTAAGATGCGATTTCCAGGGCCTTGGGCAAACAATGCAAAACCCGGTTTTATTGCTCTATGCCTTTCGTCTGTGCATATGGCGGATTCGAATCTGAATTTTGACGTCGACATCTCCGATTGCGCATAACATGAAGCGAGTTGCAATCCTGGGATCGACTGGCTCGATCGGCCAAAACACGTTGCGAGTCATCGCCAACCATGCCGGCCGCTTTGAAGTGGCTGCGCTCGCGGCTCGCCGGAACATCGAACTGCTCTGCCGGCAGATTGAGCAGTTTCATCCTCGCATCGTGAGTGTTGGCGATTCTTCATCGGCTCGTGAGATTCGGGGCCGCTATCCGGGTGTGAAGGTCGGTGTCGGCGCAGAGGGGCTCTGCGAAGTCGCTGCCGGCTCGGATGCCGACATTGTGGTCGTGGCTGTGGTCGGCGCGGCCGGCCTGCTCCCGACGATCTGCGCCATCGAGGCAGGCAAGGATATTGCGATCGCTAATAAGGAAACCCTCGTCATGGCCGGGCCTCTCGTCATCGAACGCGCTCGCGCATGCGGCTGCCGGCTCCTGCCGGTCGATAGCGAGCACTCGGCTCTCTTCCAATGCCTGCAAGGACGAAGCATCGATCAGGTCGAGGCTCTGATCCTGACGGCATCCGGCGGCCCCTTCCGCGAGAAGCCCACAGAGGCATTCCCGGGCATCACGCGAGCCATGGCGCTCGATCATCCAACGTGGCGCATGGGTCCGAAGATCACGATCGACTCCGCCACACTCATGAACAAAGGCCTCGAAGTCATCGAAGCACACTTCCTTTTCGATATGCCGCCGGAAAAAATCAAGATCGTCGTTCATCCGCAATCGATCATCCATTCGATGGTCGAGCTCGTGGATGGTTCCATCATCGCACAGCTCGGTATCCCCGATATGCGCATTCCAATTCAGTATGCGTTGAGCTATCCGGAGCGGCTGGAATGCGATTCTCCGAAAATGAATTTTGCACAATCGCCGGCGCTCATGTTTTCGCCGCCGGATTTTTCCAAATTCCCCTGCCTGAGACTCGCCTTTCAGACGCTTGAAAAAGGCGGCACCTGGCCAGCGATCCTGAATGCCGCCAACGAAATCGCCGTTGCCGCTTTTCTTGAGGAACGAATCGGATTCCTGCGGATTTCTGAAACCATCGAAGCCACTCTGCAGGCGATCAATCCTCGCCCCTTTTCCACTCTCGATGAAGTTCTCGCAGCCGATGCTGAAGCGCGCCGGGTCGCATCGGATTACATCGACGCTTCATCAAGGAGACGGGGATAGCCCTCAGTGATGAAGGTATTGTTAAAGTATAATAAGCACGATATTTCGTGAAGGCGCTCCTCGTGCGCCGAGAAGGTGTCAATTATGTCGTATGTCGGTTCAACCCTCGGAACCTTGATTTCCTTTCTGATCGTCCTTTCGATCGTGGTCGTCATTCATGAACTTGGACATTTCCTATCAGCAAAGCTGTTCAAGATACGTATCGACACATTTTCGCTGGGCTTCGGTAAGAGGCTTTTCGGCTGGACGCGCGGAGGCACGGACTACCGGTTGAGTGCGATCCCGCTCGGCGGCTTTGTGAAACTCGCCGGAGAACTCTCCGAGGAAGCCACGGGCAAGCCCGATGAATTCCTCTCCCACCCGCGCTGGCAGAGGATCATCGTCTATGTAATGGGCCCTGTCATGAACGCTTTGCTCGCCATCGTGCTCTTTTCCACCATTTACATGACCGGTGTCAATGTCCCCTCCTACCCTGACCAAAACCCCATTGTTGGCTACGTGGAGAAGGGATCTCCAGCTGAACGGGCAGGGTTCGTCGTCGGTGACCTCATCGTGCATATTGATGGGAAGAAGGTTTCAACGTGGAACGACGTTGATATAACTATCGGAACGAGCCCCAACCATTCGATGATAATCGATGTTCAGCGCGGTGCGCGACTGCTGCCTCTATCAATGACGACCGAAAGCCGGACGCGTTACAGCGTCGGATACGCAGGGTTCACATACGTGATCGAACCAGTCGTCGAAACCATCAGCAAGGGAATGCCTGCCGAACGCGCGGGTCTTCAAAAAGGCGATCGGATCGTCACTATCAATAATATTCCGATCCGATCTTTTCAGGAGGCCAGTGTCATCATCCGCTCCAATCCCGGAAAGGAGATCGAATTAACATTCGACCGGAAGGGCCGGCTGATGACGAAGCGATTGACAACCGCAAATCAAAAGGGCATCGGATTCATCGGATTCTCGCCGCATCAGGACACCATCATGCGATCCTATCCATTTTTCATGGCGATTCGCGAGAGCGTCAAGCAATGCTGGAGCATGTCAACGCTGATCCTGGAGATCCTCAAGAAATATGTCATCCGCGAGATGCCTCTCAGCAGCCTCTCCGGACCTCTCGATATTGCCAGAATGTCCTATACGACGGCCTTGAGCGGGTTCAGCACGTTTGTCGCATTCCTCGCCGCCATCAGCCTCCAACTCGGCATCATCAATCTCCTCCCAATCCCCATCCTTGACGGTGGCCATGTTCTGCTGCTGGCTGTCGAATCAATTGCCCGCCGCGATCTCCACATGAAGATCAAGGAACGGGTCCTGCAGGTGGGGTTCGTGCTTCTCATCCTTCTCATGGCCTTCGTCGTCGTGAATGATGTTGTGAAAACATTGCCGGACAGCGTCTATAAATATGTACCATGGAGGAACTGAATTCTTTTCGAGATCCGGGCAGTAGCATCGGAATCCAGTTGTTCATCCATGTCCAAAGCGCCGCCGGCAAATGCGGCCCACAACCGGTGGCTTTTGCCGAACCGATTGACCTGCGAAATTGCGGGGACAACACATGATCCCCGCCATCATCGCCTGTTCATAAATACCTCGGAGAATATCGCATCGCTCTTTTCATCGAAATGGATGAAGGCACGCCGGGATCTGCACGGAAACCGCCGATTTCAAAAGACCCTCTCTCTCCCTGATAAAATTATTCCAATGGCATCGCTTGAAGCCAAACAAAACCTCTTTCGATGGTCATGCCTGGTGTCAATGGATAGGATCGGAAGGGGATACAGATCCCTGACGGCATTGAATAGGATTTAGTATCTAAACGGCGAAATGTCGGCACGAAATGGCAAAAGTTGTGATCCAGCAGGATCGTGAATTCCTCCCAGAAAGCCAGGAAGTAAGGAAACCAGGAACGAACCGACCATTGCCAGCACACTACCTTCCATTTCTGCATTCCTCCCTTCCTGGCTTCCTGAGAGGTCTGGAGTCGCGGGGAGGTGCGGCAACCGTCTTTGGTTCTGGCTCCCCCCGCCAGGTTAGGAATTCGTGCTTACCAGACAGGCAAGAAGCCTGAATCGATGATGCTGAGCGCACTGTCGCGATAAGAAAAAATCCAAAATGTTATCATACTGACTCCATTTTCTCCCCGTCGCAGGAGGGTTTGCCAGCCAACCTCCAAACCCGGATAAAGACGATTCGGCAGAGTTCCATCCGGATCCTATTTCTGAATCGGTTCCTTCGGCGCATTGGCCGCGACCTTCGCCAGAAGTGCTTTGGCCGCATCGCGGTGCACCATGAATGTCAGCATCTTCATCCGCACGTAGTCATCTCTGTAGAAAAAATATCCGGGGATTCCCTCTTGCCCGGATCGCGAAGAATCTTTGACGAGGTACCAGTCGTGATTTCCGAGTTTTTTAAAGCCGACGATTTGAATCCCGTGATCGTCTTCAGTGATCTTGGTCCAGAAGCGGTATTCGCGTGAGTCCTGATCGATGTATCCAGGAGGGCAATCGAAGGTCGGGATAATACCGATATCCTGCGTGCCTTCGTAGCCGGGCTCGGAAACATCACCGCCGATGGCAACCGTAAAGCCGGCGATCACAGCGTCGTGCAAGCATCCGTACCAATCATCGAGCGGCACGTTGATGTATTCCTTTCCATGCCACCAATTATCGGGGACTTTGTACTCGGCTTCAGTCCAGAAAGGCGCGCTCAGGGTAGACATGAATTCGACATAGTCATCGATATTGATTTTCAGCACATCTTTCAGAAAGTCCTTCGGGCTCATCTGGCGGCCGTCGACAACAATGATCTCCGGTGGGCGTCCCATATATCGATCCAGTATCAATCGCGTGTGACCGATGGCCGTGGCCTCGTCCCACAATTTGTTCTCCTTCATATAATTCAGATAGGACTGGAGCTCTTTGATCAAGGCATCGTGATCGATGACTTTCGCATCGCCAATCAGGCCGGTGTAATCCGATTCACGCACGATGCCGTACTGCTTCCATCGATTGAGCACAGCCCGCCCCTCGGAGCCCTCATCGACCAGGCTCTCTCCTTTCGTTCGCACGTATTCTCTGACCTTCTCGACATACTCCCAGTAAACCGTGTACAGCTCGGATAGTTTGATCTCCTGGCCCGTCTGCCGCTTGATTTCGGATTCCAGAAAGGAGGTCGTGGAAAACGACCAGCACGTGCTGCTCCACCACTGTCGTATTGGGGGGAAGTGCCATGCATATTTGAACTCTTCAATTGAGCGAGGACGCTGGATAGTGGAGAAATCCATCAACAGCTTCTTCTCCGATTTCTTCTCTTCCGGCTTGTACTCCTCGCCCTTGGCTTCGGCGCGAGCCTTATCCCGGTCCGATTCTTCCTGCTTCTCCCGCGCATTGAGGACTTTATCGATATAAATTGCGTGGTCTTTGCGCTGAACTTCCGCGGCAGCGGCGGCTGAAACGAGAATAAATCCAATGAAACAAATCGTGATGAAGAGGCCTCTCTGGATCATTTCTAACTACCTCCTAACATGGCATGCGAATCATACACCAAAAGGGTATTGTGGGCAGCTCATCAACCAGAATCGTCGGTACCAACAACAACGATGCATCTCAGCGTGCAGCAGTTGAATGGCACCGATCCGACAGCGGTCCGGGAATCGGTTGGATTTTATGAGCATTATTAAGAGCCAATTGGATGAGACGCAGGTTGTCGCAGAGGAGTAGAGGGCGGAGCAAACCCCCTCAATTTCTCCACGCATCTATCGTTGCAGGAAGGAAAGTAAAATTTCCTGATGAGGCTCCGGCTTGACTTTGACGTCACTCTGGAGGGTGGTGCCGAAATCCCCGGCTTAACCGCAGATTTTGGAATGCATGCCTCTCTTGACTTAATTCCCATCGCGTTTTATATATATGCCGTTGTGACAAATAGAGAGACGCGACACACGACACTGCCAACCAGCAGCCTGAGCTACTGGTATTGGTTTACAGGGCCGGGTGCTCGCGGAGCTCCTATGTAGATTAAAACGCGAGATACCCGGCCCACCGAAAACGGTGGGCCTTTTTTTTGTCCATATTCGAATCGAAGAAAGGCTGAGCATGAATGAGAAGAGTAAAAACAAAAATGCCCAAGTGAGGAACCAGGCTCGACCCCCAATAGTCCTCAAGTTCCCGGCAGATTTGACGACGCCTGTCCGGGCTTTCCTCACGCTCACCCGGCCGAGCGAGGACGCCTTTCTGCTGGAATCGGTTGCCGGCGGCGAATCGCAGGCTCGATACTCATTCATAGGGTTCGATCCCACGGAAATATTCGAGGCCGATGATCATGCGTGGCTCCGGAAAGGCAACAAGATTATCGCTCTGGATGAGAAACCTCTGGAGGCCTTTTCATCGTGGGTGGACGGGTTTACATTCCGCGAGGCCAAGACGCCGGTGCCATTCCTGGGAGGTGCCGTCGGCTGGATTGATTACTCTTCGTACGCGTATGTCGAGCCGGTTCTGAAGAGAGCATTCAAGGCCGCAAGAAGGCCTCGGCTCATTTTCGGATTCTATACGACGGGGCTTGTCATCGATCATCTTCGCCAGGAGGGCTACCTCTTTCGTATTCCACATGATGGTGACGACGCCGATACCTGTGACCGCTTGTTGGAGGATATGCTTGAGAAATTGGCGATCTCCACACCGATACTACGAGGTTTTGGATCGTGGCGCCCCGACCGGCAGCCTGATCGTGAAAGATTCGCAGCCAATGTCCGCGCCATTCAATCTGCGATCCGCGCAGGAGATTCCTATCAAGTTGTGATTTCTGAACCATTCGAAGGACAGTGTACCGGCGATCCTTTCGAAGTCTATCGACGGCTCAGGCGACTGAATCCGTCTCCCTATCACTTCTACGTTTCCCTTGGGGGACGGCAAGTGGTTGGCGCCTCCCCGGAGATGCTTGTTCGCATCGAAGGGAAGCATGCCACGACCATTCCCATCGCCGGGACACGGCATCGAGGCGCGTCACCGGAAGAAGATCTGCAACTCGAAAATGAGCTCCTGAGCGATCCCAAAGAAATGGCGGAGCACGCCATGCTGGTGGATCTGGCGCGCAATGATCTTGGCCGGGTTTGCGAATTTGATTCTGTCACTGTGCCGGTGAGCCATTCCATTGAACGGTTTTCACATGTCATGCACATCGTCTCGGAAGTACAGGGAGTCATCTCTCCGGGTCACAGCGCGCTGGAGGCACTCTGGAGCACCTTCCCTGCCGGCACTGTGAGTGGAGCGCCGAAGATCAGGGCCGTCCAGATTCTCTCGGAGCTTGAAGGCGCCGACCGAGGTGTCTATGGAGGCGCTGTAGGCATCATCGACACCTCCGGCAATCTCGAAACATGCATTGCCATCCGCACGATCGAATTCGATCGAGGCCGCGCCGGCTTCCGTTCCGGCGCCGGCATCGTTGCCGATTCGAAGGAAGAGTCCGAATGGAATGAAATCCATCAAAAGGCAGCAGCCTTGATAATGGCCCTATCAGGCGATGGGTTGGACGAATCCTCCTTCTGCATCACACACGCGACACAACAGCAGGTTTCACTCGGACAAGGTGCCTCATGATACTTTTCATCGATAACTACGATTCCTTCACATATAACCTGGTTTCTATGATTGGGGGCATCGAGCCCAGTCTGAAGGTCGTGCGCAACGATTGCATCACGATCGCAGAAATCGAATCGATGAAGCCGACCGGCCTTGTGCTCTCGCCCGGTCCCGGCACCCCCGCTGATGCAGGCATCTGCAGGAATGTTGTGCATGCGTTTGCCGATCGCATCCCGATCATGGGCGTTTGCCTTGGTCATCAGGTCATCGCCGAATCATTTGGTGCAAAAGTTGATCGGGCTTCGAAGCCCATGCACGGGAAGGTTTCGCCTGTCGTACACGACGACACGGGTGTTCTCAGCGGGTTGCCAAGCCCCTTTCTGGCAGGCCGCTACCATTCGCTGGTGGCGGTGCCTGAATCAATTCCGGAATGCCTCATCGTGCATGCGACCACTCCCGAAGGCGAAATCATGGCCATCAGGCATAAAACCTTCCCATGCCACGGAGTGCAGTTCCACCCCGAATCCATCTTGACACCCGAAGGGCGGCAAATTCTAAGAAATTTTGTCGGCATTTGCCGGGAGGCACATCATGCGTAGAGATCTTTTGTCGAAAGTAACATCCGGCGATACCCTGAATCGCCAGGAGGCATTCGAAGTCGGGCGCGACCTGGCGGCCGGACGTTTTGAACCTATCGCCATTGCCGCTTTCCTTGGGGCTCTCGCTGCCCGCGGCGAGAAGCCCGATGAAATCGTAGGACTCGCCTCGGCTTTCCGCCAAGCCGTTTCTCCATTTCCCACGCACACGGATGCCGTCGACACGTGTGGAACCGGTGGAGATGGAAGCCACACATTCAACCTCAGCACCGCGGCTGCGCTCACGGCCGCCGCCATGGGCGTTACGGTCGCCAAACACGGCAACCGGAGCATTTCCAGCGCATGCGGATCGGCGGACATTTTGGAATACCTCGGGTATCCAATTCATGAAGAAGCCGATAAGGCTGCGGCAAGACTTCGCAATTACGGGTTCGCCTTTCTGTTTGCACCCAAGTATCACCCGGCAATGATCCACGTTGCACCTTTGCGAAAAACCATGGGCGTGCGAACCGTTTTCAATCTACTCGGTCCCCTTTTAAATCCCGCCGGTGTCAAAAGGCAGGTTGTCGGCGTATTTGACATGGACAGGATGGAAATCATGGCGGAGAGCCTGCGGGCGCTTCAGGCGGAGCGGGCTCTGGTCATTCACAGCGACGGCGGATATGACGAAGCCGTTCTCTTCGGCATCACTCATGTCATCGATATCACAGACGAGAAAATTGAACGATATGATCTGACATTTGGTGATTTCGGATTTGCAGAAGGCAGGCCGGAGGATCTTCACGGAGGCGGTGTCCATCAGAACGCAACAGCTCTTGCTGCCTTGCTTCAAGGCCAGGCGACTCCCGGGCTTCGAAACGCCGTGGCTGCCAACACCGCGTTGACTCTCAGAGCAGCCGGCGTCTGCGAGAACCTGAAAGAGGGAGCGCAAACGGCCTTGCAGACAATCGAATCCGGCATCGTCGGCTGGTTCTTTCAGGAAATGCTGCAACAGGCACCGGCGGAGAAACACTGTGCATAAATATATCGAGGCAATATTGGCAAGCCGGCAGAAACACATTGCTGAGGACGCTGCTGAATGTTCCTATGATCTTCTCGCTTCCAGACTGCGGCCTGCTGAACTTCCAATGGAAAATCCTGTCAGGAACATCCGGGAAAGCAACGGATTCATAATTGCCGAAATCAAGAAAGCGTCACCGAGCCAAGGATGGATCAGACGCGATATCAATGTTACAGCCAGAGCAAAAGCCTATGAACAAGCCGGCGCCGATGCTGTGAGCGTCCTCTGTGAGCCTGACTACTTCCGCGGTTCACACGCTGACGTCAGAAATGCGGCTCAGGCCACTTCCGTGCCGGTGCTCTACAAAGATTTCATCCTGGACTCCTACCAACTTTTACAGGCAAAAGAAGACGGTGCCAGTTGGGTTCTTCTTATTGTGAGAGTCCTGCGATCACGCCTCCCTCATTTCATCGCATTTTCACGACAGCTCGGCCTGGAGCCGCTTGTGGAAGTCCACTCGCGCCACGAGTTGGATCATGCCGTCGAAGCCGGTGCACGACTCATCGGCATCAATGCACGGGATCTGGATACTTTTCATGTCGATCTGGATCTGATCCGGCAACTGGCACGATTCTGTCCTGCTAGCTGTGCCTGCATCGCCGAAAGCGGAATTCGCAACAATGATGATCTCCGTTCAGTCAAGGACTCCGGCGCTCACGGCGTCCTGATCGGCGAAGCGCTGATGCGATCGGATGATCCGGCATCGCTCATGGCCGGCTACCGGAAAATTCTTGGGATTCCATCCGACGGAGTATGCGCATGAAGGATGTGTTCGCAAGGGCTCCACGGATACCGTCTGCCGATCGGCCTTGGATCAAAGTTTGCGGTGTTCGATCAATTTCCGATCTCAATGCCTGCGCTCATTCGGGCGCAACGCATGTCGGGGTGAACACATGGCCGGGGAGCCCTCGCTATGTCCCTGAAGATCGCGTACCGATCCTAATCTCTGCCGCAAGAGAGATGGGCCTCGCACCAGTGCTTCTCACACTTCCTGGTTCATCGTGGGAGAATAACGACATCGGCAGATGGGGCGTGGAGTTTTTACAGTTGATAAGCCCAATCTCCGGCGATCGTCGACAGAGGCTCGCGAAAGGAGGGACGAAGATCATTGAAGCCCGTCGAACTCAGATGGAAACCATTGCCCGGAAATCATGGGGCGATGTCCTTCTTCTGGATGCATATGTACAGGGCGCCCTTGGAGGCACCGGTCGCAGCTTCCCGTGGAGAGTGGCTCTGCAAGCGCCGCGTCCCTTCGTGCTCGCCGGTGGACTTGGACCTCATAACGTGGTGGATGCCATTGCCGCGTGTGCGCCCTGGGGCGTCGACGCCGCAACGGGACTCGAATCCCACCCCGGATTCAAGGATCCCGGTCGTATTCGTGAATTTTGCGCGGCCGCTCGAGAAGGTTTCCTCCATCTTCCAGGAGTTACCCGGGCGTGTCGAACTGATAGCTGATTTGCCGGCGGAGGAAAATGTGCAGAGCGAACTGATGAAGGAAACGCGGGATTTCGGCCCCTTTGGAGGATGCTTCGTTCCGGAGATGCTGATGGCGCCATTGCTCGAACTTGATGACGCGTTCAAGAGAGCCTGGGCCGACTCTTCTTTTCGAAAATCATTTCGTGATCTGCTCGCCTCTTATTCAGGCCGGCCGACACCACTCTATCGGGCGACGCGACTTGAGAAGATCGCTCGCGTCGGCACCGTTTATCTCAAGCGCGAAGACCTGAACCATACGGGTTCTCACAAGATCAACAACGCTCTGGGCCAGGCTCTGCTGGCCAAAAGAATGGGCAAAAAACGAGTGATCGCAGAAACTGGAGCGGGCCAGCACGGAGTCGCAGCGGCCACAGCATGCGCCCTTCTCGATCTCCCCTGCACAATATATATGGGATCAACCGATATGGACCGCCAGGCCCCCAATGTCGCACGGATGCGACTCCTGGGAGCGATCGTCAACCCGGTGGCGTTGGGAGCTGGAACACTGAAGGAAGCGATCAATGAAGCGCTCAGGGATTGGGCTGCTCGACCGACCGGGACCTATTACCTGCTCGGATCGGCTCTCGGCCCCAGGCCCTTCCCTACAATCGTGCGAACGTTTCAGTCTGTGATCGGGGAAGAAGCGAGAGCCCAATTCTTGAGGGCGGAAGGGCGTCTTCCAGATGCGGCTGTGGCATGTGTAGGCGGAGGCTCGAATGCCATCGGGCTTTTTTCAGCATTCCTGCAAGACCAAAATGTCGCACTCATCGGAGTCGAAGCCGGCGGCCACGGTTCACAGCCAGGGCAGCATGCGGCTCGATTTTCAGGTGGGTCTCCGGGAATTCTCCACGGCTGCTTCACATATCTCCTGCAGGATGGTGGAGGTCAAATCCTGCCAACCAGTTCTATTGCGGCCGGGTTGGACTACCCCGCAATCGGTCCCGAACACAGCTCGCTCTTCCACACCGGCCGCGCGCGGTATACGAAGATCGATGATAGTGCAGCCCTGGAGGCCTTTCGCAGCCTGTGTGCTCACGAAGGCATCATCCCCGCACTGGAAAGTGCTCATGCCGTCGCCTACGTTCTCGAAAGAGCCATGCAGGACTTTGGGCCAAAAGCGCACATTCTTTTGAATCTCTCAGGGCGTGGGGACAAAGATGTGGAGACACTGTCGAATTGGATGAATACCACGACCGAAGGAGGAGGAGACCCATGAGTCGTCTGAAAGCAGCTGTGGGCGCAGGCAACGGGCTGATTCCCTATCTGACCGCATCCGATCCTTCGGATGAGGGCTTTCTTCAGGCGGCATGTGGAGCCGTACAGGGAGGCGCTCGGGCCATCGAGATCGGTGTTCCACATTCGGACCCGATTGCGGACGGGCCGGTTATCCAAAGGGCGCATCAACGAGCTCTGAAAGCGGGCGGCGGCATTCAACGAACTCTCGAATTGATC
Organism: uncultured Acidobacteriota bacterium; assembly: GCA_903916735.1. Taxonomy (GTDB): domain Bacteria; phylum Acidobacteriota; class CAIWXX01; order CAIWXX01; family CAIWXX01; genus CAIWXX01. The sequence continues at coordinate 57,531 of CAIWXX010000054.1, read as the reverse complement.
GCCGGGCTCCGCCGGCATTCAGATATTCCCATCATTCTTTTCACTTACATAAACCCGCTGCTTTCATTCGGTTTCGAACGACTGATGCCGGCGGCGAAGGCTGCGCAGATCGATGGAATTCTCATTCTGGATCTCCCCCCGCAGGAGATGCCCGACTGGTATTCGTTCGTCGCCTCACAGGGGATCGATCCGATTGTTCTTTTAAGCCCGAATACTTCAGAGGAGCGCCTGGCGTACTTGTTGAAATTCGGCCGAGGTTTTATTTATATGGTTGCACGCGAAGGGATCACCGGCACGCATGACGGGGCGAAAGTGGATCTTGATGCACGGGTGAAGCGGGCACGCAATATCTCAGGCCTGCCCATCGCCGTCGGCTTCGGCGTGCGTGAAGCGCAGGATGTGCGCCGTATTTGGGAGGTGGCCGAAGCAGCGGTCGTCGGTTCGGCTCTCATCCAGGAAATTGAAAAACATGGCGATGGCCGGATTTTCCAAGCTGCTCGCACTTTTGTGGAGACTCTGGTAGGCAACAGCCGGCCGGAGAAGCCGATGGTGGAGATTGACAAATGATCATCAAGATGAAAGATCCAATAAATAGCTCTCATGTGCACGCCGTCCTGGCTGCGATAAGCACTCAGAAAATGGATGCGCAGACGGTATCACTCCCCTTCGGCGATTTCATCATCGGATCCGCGCATTTCGAATGTGATTCGCGCGTCATAAAAAAATTGCCGGGCGTGGAATGGCTCATCGATGCCCCGAAAGGCCCGGTGCTGGCTGCACTCGAAAGAAACCCTGATGGATCGACGGTTCCTTTGGGAATGATCGATGTTGGAGGGGAAACTCTCGCGATCATCGCTGGTCCCTGTTCGGTTGAAGATAAACGGCAGCTCATGACGGCGGCTCGCTTCGTCGCGGCCTACGGGGCCACGGCGTTGAGGGGTGGCGCCTTCAAGCCCCGATCTTCGCCATACTCCTTCCAGGGCCTCGGGCTGGAAGGTCTGGCACTCCTGCAGGAGGCCGGACGTGGGACTCATTTGCCCGTCGTCACTGAGGCCATGGAGCCGAAAGATGTGGAGACAATACTGCCCTATGTGGATTGCCTCCAGGTGGGCGCTCGATCGATGCAGAACTTCCCGCTCTTGCGGGCGGTTGGGCAGGCCGGTAAACCAGTGCTCTTGAAGCGCGGCCCGGCTTCCAGCCTGAGTGAGTTGGTGCTGGCCGCCGAGTATATTCTCCTGCAAGGAAATTCAAATGTGATCCTGTGCGAAAGGGGGATACGAACATTCGAAAACTCCACGCGCAATACTCTGGATCTGAATGCCGTGCCGGTACTCAAATCTATAACTCATCTTCCCGTGATCGTGGACCCGTCGCATGGAACCGGCCGAAGAGATGCGGTGATTCCGATGGCGAGAGCGGCGGTTGCTGCCGGGGCCGACGGGCTCATCGTCGAAGTGCATCCAAATCCCGACATGGCGTTGTCTGATGGAGACCAATCTCTGACGCCGGCTCAATTCCGCCAACTCGTCAATGAAGTCAAACTGGTGGCCGAAGCAGTCGGGCGGAAGATCGACATGCCATCATCAACCCCGTTGGGCGTTCCGACTGCCGGGTCACAGCGACGGACATTCGGCTGGGGACGCGTTGGCTGATTGTCGGCTGCATGATCAGAGAGGCGTCGTACAAACACAGCCGCATGATGATAACTCATATCAATCGAATCGGATTTTCTTGCACGAGGTGACTCGATGGACCAAAGTATTAAGCCGGCCACGAATCTCCATGGAAAAATCGCCGTTCCCGGAGACAAATCCATTTCGCATCGAGCGCTTCTTTTGGGCGCCATCGCTCAAGGTACATCGCACATCCATAATCTCTCACCCGGCAAGGATGTGATGAGCACTCGCGGGTGCCTCGCACAGCTGGGAATCAGCATCGAAGATGAGGCCAGTGAAACCATTGTCAAAGGCGGCGGATTGTACGGCTTGAGAAAGCCCGTTCAGATTCTGGATGCCGGCAACTCGGGCACAACGGTTCGCCTTCTATCCGGGATTCTCGCCGCACAGCCATTCGCCTCAGTCATCGACGGGGACGCATCTCTGCAGAGGCGGCCAATGGCTCGCATCATCGCACCGCTTCGCGAAATGGGGGCTCACATTGAAGCGGAAGAAGGCGGCACGCTGCCTCTGCATATTCACGGCGGACGACTCAATCCGATCGATTATTTTTCTCCGGTGGCGAGCGCTCAGGTGAAATCGTGCCTTCTGCTGGCCGCGCTCTATGCCGACGGAGAAACCCAAATCGATGAGCCGGGCCTTTCAAGGAATCATACGGAAATCATGCTTCCCATTTTCGGGGTCGATGTGAAGAAGAGAGGGCGACGAGTCGGCATCTCGGGACAGGCGGCGCCGCACGCCGCAGACGTTGACGTGCCCGGTGACCTCTCTTCGGCCGCGTTCTTCATCGTCGCCGCGCTGCTGGTCTCCGGCTCCCACCTCATGCTCAAAGACATTGGTATCAATCCGACCAGGATCGGACTCCTGCGAGTCCTTGAGTCAATGGGCGCTCGGGTTTCGTTCGAGAACCAGCGGACAATCTGTGGGGAACCACGAGCGGACATCTATGTCCGATCCAGCGACCTCCAGGGGGCATCGATCGGAGGAGATATCATTCCCGAAATCATCGATGAACTCCCGATTCTCGCGATAGCGGCGACACAGGCCTATGGCGAAACAGTCGTTCGTCATGCCAAGGAGCTTCGTGTCAAGGAGAGCGACCGCATTGAAGCGGTGGCCATGAATCTCCGTGCCATGGGCGCTCCTGTGAAGGCCTTCGAAGACGGTTTCGTTATCCGGGGACCTCAGCGACTCCGAGGTGCAACGATCGACAGTTACCATGACCATCGCATTGCCATGGCATTCGCAATCGCCGGTCTTCTTGCCGACGGCGAGACAGTCATCAAGTCAGCCGAGTGCGCTGAGATTTCCTATCCGGGCTTTTTTAACACTCTCCATGAAATGGCTCTCCAATGAGCCGGATACAAAATTTGGATGTCAATAACTGCTCGCCTTTCGGCCTCCTTTTCATCGCTTTTCATTTGAAACAATTTCCCGGAGAATCTTCATCCATGAGGATCCGCCACAACAGTTTGGGAACAGGAACCATGACGACACCGGAAACAGGGAACCGGCAACTGAGGCCTCTGCCATGAATGAGATCTCTGTTCATCTGGCAGAACGAAGCTACTCGGTACTCATCAAACCCGGGTGCCTCTCAGAGATCGGCCATATGGTCTCGTCCAGAGCCCACGGCAACCAGGTCGCGATCATTACTGATCAGACAGTGGCCGCACTTTTTGGCGATTGCGTTATGCAATCCTTTCAAAGGGAGGGCCTGCGAGCAACTCTTCACGTCGTCCCCGATGGCGAGCATTCCAAATCACTCGATCAGGCAGCCGAGCTCTATTCTGCATTGATCACATCAAATCTCCGGCGCGACGGGCTAGTCATCGCGCTTGGCGGAGGTGTTGTCGGGGATCTGGCCGGATTTGTCGCATCAACATATCTGCGAGGAGTGCGCTTCGTGCAGGTTCCCACGACACTCCTGGCTCAGGTCGATTCCAGTGTCGGCGGCAAGGTCGGCATTAATCACCCTCTTGGCAAGAACCTCATCGGCTGCTTCCATCAACCTTCTTTGATCTGCATCGATGTTCTTGCGCTGAGGACGCTGAACAGGAGAGACACCTGGGCCGGACTCGGCGAAGTCGTCAAATACGGCCTCATTTGCGATGATAACATTTTCTCGTCGCTGGAAGCTCATCTGGAAAAACTCGCAGAGGGGTCAAATGTCGATTCATTATCGGCGATGGTGTCATTGTGCTGCAGGGCCAAGGCTGGAATCGTGGAGCAGGACGAGAAAGAAAAGGGCCTCCGCCGGATACTCAATTTCGGCCACACAATGGGGCACGCGCTGGAAGTCGCGACGGGCTTCAGCCGGTATCGCCACGGCGAAGCCATCGTCTACGGAATGCGATGGGCTTCGTGGCTTTCCTCGAAGCAAGGTGTGTTTCCAGAAACCGAATTCTGCAGAACCGATCGCCTGCTGAAAAAATTTCCTGTGCCACCGTTGCCGGATGATCTATCGGGCGAACAATTGCTGAGCTTCTTCAGTACGGATAAGAAGCAAACAGCCAAAGGCCTGGCCCTGATACTTCTTGAAAAGATCGGGAAAGCATGCATCATTGACGGCGATATTCGGTTGGCCCTCGTCGATGAATGGCTGGATGAAGTCAGACGGGAAAAGTGAATTCAATAACCAACATCCTGTTCGACCTGGACGGAACTCTCACCGATCCAAAAAAGGGAATCACCGACTGCATTCGTTATGCACTTCAAGAGCTCGACATCAACACGCCTTCTTCTGACGAGCTCATCTGGTGCATCGGACCGCCATTGAAGGAATCGTTCGAGCAATTGCTGGGTCCTGGGCGTCAGGATGAAGCAGATTCGGCACTGGGGCACTATCGACGGCGCTATTGTGAGATCGGCATCTATGATGCCACGGTCTATATGGGGATTCCGGAGCTTCTTGGCAATCTACGGAAAGCTGGGAAATGGCTTGCCGTCGCGACCTCAAAGCCCACGATCTATTCGAAACGAATCATCGAACATTTCGGCCTGGTCGAATATTTTCAGGAAATTTATGGAAGTGAGCTCAACGGCGATCGCAGCCTCAAGGAAGATCTTATCGGCTACATCATCGATACGGAAGGGATTGAACCGGAAAGAACAGCGATGATTGGTGACCGCAAACATGACATGTGTGGCGCGGCGTGTCATGGAGTTTTGCCATTGGGCGCCGGATGGGGATACGGATCACATCAGGAATTGGTGATGGCGGGAGCGCAGGCAGTATTCAGCGCTCCTCTTGAATTGCTCAAATATGTTTTGGAACAGTGAGTTGAACAGGTGCCAATTGTGATGGCGAGCCACCAGCACATCATTCAGACACGATGGATTCGCAATTGCACTTTGTATGACTGCCTGAGTGCCGCCAACTCGAGGTCATACCGCCCCGTCGCGAAAATCCGGAAAAGTCCAGGCAAAGGGCCGATAGCGACCGCCTTCATAGCGCGCGATCAGATCGGCATAGATGCCGGCGCCGAGGTAAATTTTTTGCCCGCCGTATTTCATTGATGCGATCACAATCTTGTTGTGATCCAGATAGCCGATATCGAGATTAACATGCCGGCGTCCCTCGCAATTGAGCTGCTCTTCAATGGCATTGAGGACCAGCTTGGCCTCTCCAATGCGATCAGGCTGAAAATGTTAGAGGACATCGAAATCAGCCACCGCAGCCGATTTGTGCCGCCGCAAGCCATAGCCGATTTCCTAAGCGAACTCCTGATTGAGATGACAGGGCACTGGGGATCTATCCTCCGCCGACATCCAATTACGGTCAATTACGATAATGGCATAAAATCCTTTCGCCCAGTTCTTTTTCGCGAAAGAAGTTCCTGCCTTCGAGGGAGAGGACGGCTTTCCGTTGCAATTCGCCCGCGTCGGGCGGAAGGAAATCGGCAGGACTTGAAAGTCCGAGTGACATGGCAAGGACCGTTGCAGCACAATTGGCGTATAACAGGTTTCCGCCGGGCCCGATTTCCAGTATCGGGTTCGGGTTGAACTCGGGAAACGACGAAAGCCTGCGTATCTTCTCTTCGTAGTATTTGTGCTCGGATACGTTGTTATTTTTGTAGTAGTGCCCGCCCAGCGCGTAGGACGGATTCATCTTGACGGCTCCGGACGCGTCCGCCTTGGCGAACCATGCCTGCTTGCTGCCCGAAAACGGATAGGCAGCTCCGGCGAAGATGCATCCTTCGTCCTTGGACACCGTCGCGTCCTTCAGCTCTTCATGTAGCCGCCATCGCTCAGAGGCGCGATTTCCCTCGCGTCGATCAGGAACTTGTTGCCATTCGAATAGAGGCCGCCGTCATACAGCGCTGACGCATGAACGAAGTTTGGGCGTCAAGTATGCGTCCGTGCGAGACCTCATCAGAACCGGCAGACGGATTGTGGGCGAGTGGGAGCGAAATCTGTGGGCAATCAGCCGCAGGTGGGATGCACTCGGTGGCAGTTCATCGGGGTTGGGGTAAGGCTTCGGCATGTTTACAAGGGTGATCATCTGAATTGGATCAATCCCACCGGAATTGGAATGTGGCATTGAGGCGCTCGCGCACTCGAGTCGGATCGAGCGAGAGGCATTGCCGATGTCTGCTCAGAAAGAAAGAAGGATGGATTGATATGAGCCAGCACAATTACAAAAAAAACTCAGAGCTGTTGTGCGGACGCGCCCTGGCGCGAAGGAATGGATTGAACGTAAGGTTCGCCAGATTATCGAGGCGATTTAATTTTTACGATTTGGACGTGGGAAACATTGGGGGCGAATGAGGCATAAACATGCAATATGAGTTCAGAGTACCTTTCCGGAGTTACGGCCCGAATGATGTCATTCCTACTGAGGTGTTAATCGAACACTATTTGGTCGAGTATGTTTGACCATGTTTCAGGAAACAACAGAATTCGTACAGAGATTGATCCAGCAGCGTGACGCTCCCATAAACGGGATGGCTATCAATCGTAGTGAGTCCGGAGCCGGATTATTTTGATGATTTTCTCTTTTTCAAGGACCTGGTAAACCAGTCGGTGCTGAATGTTGATTCGTCTTGAGCAAGCTCCCGTTACGTCGCCTTTCAGCTTCTCATATGGAGGGGGGACCTCAAAGGGATCACGTTCGAGGATTTTGAGCAACTCTACGGCTTTATCCTTCAGGCCAGCGGTCATCAGCTTCTTGGCATCCTTGAGTGCCTGTCGCGTGTAGACTAGCCTCCAGGTCACCAAGTGATCTTCTTGGCACATTTGGAAACAGGTGTCGTTAGCCCGTCGACGATGGAATCACGCATGCCGTGGATGGACAGGAGATAAAGAGTTTCCTGAATGGATCGCCAATCATCTTCGGAAAGGAGAATGGCGTTGCTGCGTTTCCCTGAGATGAACACGGGCTCATGCGAGACGGCCGCCTCGTCGATCAGGCGGTAGAGTCTGACCCGCGCGGCGCTGGCTTTAATCACGGTCATGGAAACCTCCAGCACCATGGTACGCTATTACGTACGTGTTGTCAAAGGCGGAATTTATGCCCCTATCCGCGAGTAAGCACACGCCTATTGCGACAAAATGGCTGCGGGGCCTCTGCGGCATGGCTCGCAAGGATGCCGAGCCCTCCCCTCCGCATATCAAGCATTCCCCTGATCGATGGTTTGGGAGGGCGAGGCTCCTGCCGAGCCGTCATGCCGGGTCTATCGAGACTATCTGATGGCTTGCCGCCATTCATTATCCGCGGATTTCGGTCAGCACCGTCGCTATTGAAGTCTTCGTCTGGAGATGAGATCATAGGCGCAGAAGAGTCAACTGCCTTATCGGAGTAGGAATCAAATGCGTGGGGAAAAGGGTGCAATAGCATGGGGTGCAATTCAGGGCGGCGGTTGGAATCAATGCTGATGGGGATGATGAGATCGTTTTCTTTCCATTGACGCAATCCGCGGCTGAGGAGAACTGACGACGATGGGCGCAAGTGCACTCGGTGGGCTGGCGATAGCTCTGTCTGCTCTGATCTATGCCGTACAACTGTGGCGCGAACAGCGCCGCAGAGGGATCAAAACCGACTGGACCAAGACCGGCATCACTCTCCTGGGCGTGCTCGTGATCTGCGGAATTGCGATTGGCGCCCTCATCACTCTTATACGGACTGACCGGGCCATGACGGGCTTGCTTGCTTTCGCACTGCTCATGAGCGGCGGCCTGATCATCCTGGTCAAAGCCGTCAATCGCTGGCGTCCACCACCACTTTAAATGCTGAGTTGCATCTGAGAGTAAGATCGGCAAGCCGCCTGATGCGTCGTGCGATCAAACTCGATTGAGAAAATGTTGGTGAAATACTCGAGAATGGCTCGGTGTTTCAGGAGATACCCTTAAGATTCATGCTGGGAACAGGAGCATCTGACCGATCTTCAGCTCATGCTCTGATGATGCAGTCTGGCAGCTATCGTGCCAGGGAGACCACTGTTGGGGCAGTCGGGAGCCTCCGGCACCGCAAACGGCTGGGAGGAAATTGTTCGAAGAGGCGGTCGAGGCTTTCTCTTGCTGCCTCCGCGTCCAAACGCCGAATGATGTCGATTCCGGCATATCCGGGAAGAATTCCGACGCCGACTCTCGCGTCGAACCACAAGGGGTGTGAGCTCTGACAAAGGATTTGACGATTCGAGCGAGCCCGATGTGCTGAGGATGTGCCCGGGTTTCATCGGGGTTCAGAGTGATGATGATGTCGGGATTGACTCGTCTGTCGGCTTTTTGCAAGCGGTCTGTCAGGAGCGCCTTGTTCCAATTGACGACTCTGTTGTCCCAGCTATCCTCGAAGTCCGGGTGCGCCGGCTCCGACAGAAAGAAAACCGTCACAACTCCATGGCGCGACATGCTCTTCAAGAATTCGGATCGCCATTCCCTGGCAAGGCTTGTGTGTGTGCGGATCTCACGCAGCCGCGGGCCATCGGGCGGAATCGTCAACCAGGTGCCGGGGCCAGGCGTTCGTTCGATCAGGATGTCTTCGTCTTCCGCGGGGACATAGTGCGGCTTGATCCCCTGCACGACCTGACCATTTTCTCCGTTGGTGACAAGTGCGATGCTGACGAGCCAGCCGCGTTCCCGGAACCTCCCCATCGTGAACATGGTTTCGTCATCGGGATGAGCCATGATCAGGAGGACGCGCGGCGGCCTGAGAGTTGAAGCCGAAGCTGTTGTGGACCAGCTGAGGACAATGATAAGGCAGAGAAGCGCGTATGCATCCAAGCGGCATGGAGTTATAAGCCGGAAGCGACTCCGCGAACCAGTTTGTATGGCCCGTTTTATTTCTCCCTCATACGCTTGCCCCCCTGCGCCTCCGGAAGCCGGGGTCAGGGTCATCGAAAATTCCGCTCTTTATCGGAACTGGGAAATTACTACTCGTGTAGTAAAATGAATATTGAAAAATAATCATGACCTTCTCAGGGCAGGGCCAAAATGTAGGCATCCAACGTGCAGATGTCAAATAAGGAAAAGCTCAATCAAAACGCTTCCAGGAATTTTTGCGGTGTTCTCGGGAGAGTGAGCAATTCGCCGATGTTCATCTCAAGGTTGAATTGGAGGCCATTGAGCATTATTTTGCGATACAGAAATAGCGGTACGAGGACAAACTCGATGTGCGTGTTGATATTGATCCAACCGCTCGCGTATATCCTGTCCTTGGTTTTTTCATCCACCCTCTCGCCAAAACCGCCATCAAGTACGGCATGAAGACGAGCTCACTTCCGCTGCAGGTTCGTATCGCCGACGCGCCGAGTCACGATTGGCTGAGTGTGATGGTGAGCAACACCGGGCATTGGATTTCTACCGGCGCAGAGGGTGATGATGATAGCCTGAGCACAAGAACCGGGCTGAACAACGTTCGGCAGAGGCTGGAAAATGCCTTCCCGGTCCGGCATGCATTTCGAACTTCTGTAAAAGATGGATGGGTTCACATCCAGCTGAAAATCCGATCCGACGATGGAGATGCCAATGAAATAGCCGTTGAACGCTTTGATCGTCGATGACCCGCCGGAGATTACTCCGAGATTCAGCTCGTGGACGGCGTCAAGGGGCTCACACTTAAATCGATGAAAGAATGGGAGCAGCGGCTTCCGTCGCAATATTTCATCCGCATTCGTCGCTCGGCCATCGTCTACATGGAACACATCGAGCGTGTCGAGGAGTGGTTCAATTACTCTTTCCGTGTCTATCTCAAAGGAATCGCCTGACCGCTCGTCATCGGCCGCCGCCGGCGCTTCCCGGTTGAAAGAATTATTGGGTTGATGAACATGGCTTCCGTCGTGCATCCGCATTCCGATGACAACTTTTTTTTCCGAAAGGCGCCAAACATCTGGTGTTAGTGTCTAAACGGCGAAATGTCTACACGAAATGGCGGGATCTTCGGAACATGCAAGATCCCATCCGAACCTCTTAGTATCTGATCGGTGAAATCTGTGCACAAAATGGCAAAAGTTGTGACCAGGCATAATCGTGAATTCCTCTCAGGAAGCCAGGAAGAAAGGAAATCAGGAACGAACCGACCATTGCCGGCACACTACCTTCCGTTCCTGCATTCTTCCATTCCTGGCTTCCTGGGTGGTCCGGAGTCGTGGGTGGTGCGCTCACCGTCTTTGGTTCTGGCTCCGCCGGGTTAGGAAGTGGAACCTCGATCATTCCCTCCATCATCTCATATGATTGTTGCTCTTGAGTTCTGCTGATTCCAAGGCTCTCCTGCAAAGCAATGCTTGACAGAACTTTCTAATCAGCCTATGTTTTGGTCAAGATATGTATTTGTTTTGTGCCGAGCGATAGCCCGACGCAATCGCTCTTATCCCAGTTATTGAAAATGGAAGCTCAGGACTCTTCTTCAACGATGAACGAAAAGCGCCATCGGCTTTTCCGCGATAACAGCTTCCTGCTTTCCCTGTTACGCGCTATTACCAATCGACGATATGTCGGCTTCATTCTTACATGGTTGATCATAGCCGTGCTTTTTATTTCCCTTTACGTGGTAGCTCGACGCGTTGTTGTGAACGAAATCCGCTTCCATGCCAGAGGGGTCGCCATTGCGACTGCTGCTGGAATTGACTTCCATGATCTGGATCAGATTCATTCGCCGGCTGACGCATCCAAGGAACCCTATAAGCGAGTGCAGAGATTTCTGAACGGTATCTCGCTTTTCAATCCTGACGTTCGGTATATTTATGCCATGCGGAGACAGATGCGCCCGACCGCGAAGCCGGCTGATTATGAATTCATAGTCGACCAAGCGGCTCGGGATGTTAATAATAATGGCGTCATTGACGAGGACGAGATTTGCGAACAGCCGGGGAAGCCATACGACGCTGTCCCTTTTCCTGAACTGATGAACGCCTGGGAACACGCGACCGCCGATTTGGATGTCTCTCCCGATCCGCCTTACCCGGATCTCATGACCGGCTATGCTCCGATCAAGAATGAGAAAGCAGAGACCGTTGCCGTTGTCGGTGTGGATATCACCGCTGCGACGATCCATCGGAAACTTCGAGCCATCCGGATTGTTGTTATGGTTTCAGGGCTGATTCTCGGCATCCTCGGCACCCTCATCACCAAGCTCGCTTACCAGCAGCGGTTTTTCCTGATCGAACGGGATGGGCTCATTTCGCAACTGCAAAACGCCCTCGCTCATGTCAAGACTCTGCACGGGCTTCTCCCGATCTGTGCTGCCTGCAAAAAGGTTCGAACGGATTCCGGATATTGGGAACAGATAGAGAAGTACATCGGGGATCACTCCGATGCGGTATTCACTCATAGCATCTGCCCCGATTGCGCAAAAAAGCTTTACGGGGATATTCACAATCCGCACTCCTAACCTGGCGGAGCCAGAACCAAAGACGGTGGGCGCACCACCCGCGACTCCGGACCTCTCAGGAAGAGAGGAATGCAGGAGCGGTCTGTTTTCACCCCTCTGTGACAGATGACGCGTTTGATCTGGAGGGTGTGAAATGCGAAGTTGCCCAATTGCCTCCCAGGCAATTGGCACAGCCTGCTCGGCCATGGCGAAAGTCTCTATCTCTCCCTCAGAGGCAAGATCCTAAAAGGAGCGGCAATCGATACCTGGTACTGCTATCCTCAGAAAGGAGCCACTGAAGGAGCGCCTTCGCGCTTCCCGATCCACGAATTGCCGAATGTCATTCTCTTGCCACATGTTGCTGGCAGCACAAAGGAAGGGGCTCATCTCGCCGTCGACGAGACCGTCGAGAACATTGCCGAGTGGTTGGGCACAGGCAGTTGCCGGCGTGAGGTGAATCTTTACGAGATGTAATGAAAACACTCGATGTACATCGATGGTATTATCATTTAACCGTCAAGAGCTCACGAAATGCCCAGCATCGCACTCGGGTTGGTGAATATCGCCAGTGGAATTATTTTTATCCTCGTGGGCATACCTCTGGTTCGGCGCAAAATCGGGGATGAACTGTTACTATGGCATACGCATCCGGAAAGCATTTCGGTCGGATGAAGATTGGTACGATATCAATGAGTACGGCGGCCGCGTGTTCATCCGATGGTCATTTGGTATTATTGTATGTGGGATCATACTGATGTTCATTCCGGTGGAAGATCTTATTCGCATCACACCCTTTCTGGGTGTGTGCCCCATTGTGGTCTTCGCGCCGATAGCTCTCATTCGCACCTCTCTCTTTGCGCGAAGACGATAATGTCTTTGTATTAAATCGGACTGATACCAATTTTCTTGCCTGTTCTTTCGGGATCATAATCAAGCCGACCTGGCGATCACGGCACTTGCTGCCGGTGAGACGCATGCTGAATCAATAGAACGGCTCTTCGCAGCAACATCGCCCACGCTCAGCCTCCTCGATATTGCCATTCACGCGGCGGGAAGCACAGAAGAACGGGCACCATCGGGAAGAGCCTGAGTGGCCGAAATGGGTGACATTGGAAGCACGGGAATATGCGACTGTTATCTTATATACCAACCGCGAGTTCCTGGTTTGACAAACCAGCGTGGCGGCCCTACATTCTGGCAATTGTGGGCGGTGCAGCTGCCGCGAATATGAAGAACCATAGAGGGAGAGCTTTCATGAAAATTCTGGCACTGGCGCTGATGTCGCTTTTCACATTTGGATGTGGACATGAATCGCGCGCCGGGGACACACATACAACGAAAGAGAACATATTGGGGATCTCAGGCTGGAAGCAATCCGAGAACATGCGCACTTTTGAGCCTGATAACCTGTTCGAGTACATCGATGGAGCAGCCGAGTTGTATTTGAGCTACAACTTTAGGGAGCTCAGCGTCGGGCAATATTCAGGAGAAAAGGATGCATCGGTGACGGTGGAGATCTATCATCACCAGACGCCGGTGGATGCATTTGGAATGTATAGTCAGGAAAGGCCGATTGATGGGCAATACCTGAAAGGCATCGGCGCCGAAGCTTATCTGGAATCGCCTGTTCTTAACTTCGTACTTAGGGACGCTTATGTGAAAATCAGCGGCTATGAGCTGGGTGACAGAGCCGATGAAATCCTTCAGGCATTTGGGAAGAAGATCGCCAGTGACATCGGGGGCGACCCCGTCCTCCCGGCGACTCTTACATTGTTCCCGGAAGAGGGCAAAAAGGCGCATTCCGAACAGTATGTGGCCAAGAATCTGTTCGGCTACGATTTCCTGCACTCGGGGTTCACGGCTGACTATAGCGTCGGCAAGGCTGAGTTTCAGCTCTTCATCATTCAAGGAGCCGATTCGAAGGATTGTGAAGACATGCTTCGACGATTACGTCAGCCCGCGGGCCAGGCGCCGATGGATCTCAAAGAGGGCTCTTACACGCTCACAGATCCCTATCACGGGGACATCTCCCTATTCTGGAGTGGCACATATATCGGGGGCGCTATGAAGCTGGGCGATGCCGCTCTTCGAACCCGGTTATTAAAAACGATGTCGGAGCTGATTCAGAAAGCGAACTGAATTTATTATCGATGCGTTCGGCTTATCAACACACTGTGTCGGGAGGCACTCATGGAACACAAACGGGGCCTGGACAGAAGGTCGTTTCTCACTGGAACGCTGTCGGGAATAGCATCATTTGGCCTGGCTGGAGCTGCTCGGGGTTCGAGTGGGCTTGTTGAAACTCCTCAACCGCCGACCAGCGCCAAGCGCGAGTTGATCACCAGGGCGTTGGGCAAAACGGGCATCACGCTCCCGATTGTGAGCATGGGAGTGATGAACGCTTCAAACCCGGAACTTGTCAGAAAATCATATGAAATCGGAGTGAGGCACTTTGACACCGCCGCCTACTACCAGCAGGGCCGGAACGAAGAAATGGTGGGCCGGGTGATCAAGGAGCTGAACGCACGCGATCACGTCGTCATCGCCACGAAGATATTCATCCCTGAAGAACAGCGCGGGATGGTGCCGGAGAAGGCCAAGGCTTTTTACCTAAAAACGGCAGACGAATGCTTGCAGCGTCTCCAAACGGACCATGTGGACATCCTCTATTCTCATAATGTGTGGGATGTTCAGTATCTCAACAATCCTGGAATCATCGATGCGTTGCAGACTCTTAAAAAACAGGGGAAGGCGCGGTTCATCGGCTTCAGCACGCATCGCGGCATGACTGAATGCCTTCGGGATGCGGTCCGCAGCGGCGTGTGGGATGTGATCCTGACCGCCTTCAACTATGCCATGGATGGAGACGCTGATCTCGTTCAGGCTTTGAAAGATGCGCACGGGAAAGGCATTGGTCTCGTCGCCATGAAAACTCAATGTTCCCAGTACTGGTACAAGGAGCATCTCCCTGAGGAAACACAAAAATACTACGAAGGTAGTATTCATCACGCCGCCGTTCTGAAATGGGTGCTGAAACATGATTATATCCATATGGCGATACCCGGGTATACGACATTCGAGCAGATGGATATGGATTTCAAGGTTGCATCCTCGCTTGAGTACACTCCTGAAGAACAGAAATTCCTCTCTGATCGGAAGGTCAAACTCGCCATGGCTTATTGCCGGCAATGCGGCCATTGTGTGACAACCTGCCCCTCGGGAGTCGATGTCCCAACGCTCATGCGGACGCACCTGTATGCGACGATCTATGGAAACTTTCATGCCGCCCGTGAGGCGATGAAGGAAATTCCTCACAAGAAAAGCTTCACAAACTGCCTCTCATGTTCAGACTGTCGAGCGGTCTGTGCAAATCGGATCGATATCGCGAAGCGCGTCGAAGACCTGAGGACGATTTACGGATGATTCTTCAGCCCGATTTGGGGGCATTTTCTGCATCTGAAGGATGTACCGGATTGTTCTGGATTGTGGGAAGATCTCTTTGTTAAGCCGATGAAGATGGAACCGAGGAGCAATGCCGGATGATTCTTGAAATACGGAACCTCACCAAACTCTATGGTGCGACAACGGCGGCGAGGGATGTCAGCCTCTCTTTGGAGAAAGGCGAATTTTTCTGCTTGTTGGGGCCGAGTGGCTGCGGCAAGAGCACCATCCTGAGAATGATCGCGGGATTTGAGAGACCCGACAGCGGACAGATTCTGCTCAACGGCGTGCCCATCACCGACCTGCCGCCCTATCGCCGAGATGTCAACACGGTCTTTCAGAACTACGCGCTGTTCCCGAACATGAACGTTCATCGGAATATTAGTTACGGATTACGCATCAAGGGAATCGCTCAGATGGAATTACGCACGCGTGTCGAAGAGGCTATTGCGATGGTCGGATTAGGCGGCCTGGAAGAACGAATGCCGGCGCAGCTGTCAGGCGGACAACAGCAGCGGGTGGCGCTGGCGCGCGCGCTCGTGAACCGGCCGGCAGTGCTGTTGCTGGATGAACCCATGAGCGCGCTGGATAAGAAGATCGCGGAACAGACGCGCACTGAACTTGTGGAATTGCAGAAACGGATCGGAATCACATTCGTTTTCGTGACGCATAACCAAACCGAGGCGCTGGCGATGGCGCATCGAGTCGCCGTCATGAAGGCAGGCGTCATCGAACAGTGCGATGAGCCGCGAGGGATTTACGAACGACCGGCAACGAGGTTCGTGGCCGAGTTTATCGGATCGATGAATTTTTTCGATGGCACGGTCGTTGCGACGGATCCAGACGGATGCACGCTCCATGTGACCGGCGACACGTCCGTCCGGTTGCAGAAACCATCCGATGTCACGGCAGGCGATGATGTGGTGTTCATGATCCGGCCCGAACGGCTCAAGATGAGCCTAGTCGGCCCCCAGGAATATGAGAACTCCATCAACGGGATCATTCGTGAATCTGTCTATATGGGAGAGACCACTGTATATCGCATCGAATTGCGCCCCGGCAATACGGTCACTGTGCACGTGCAGAACTACCTGCCGGGGATGACCGAAGGGTTTTATGAACCCGGCGAAGAGGTGCATCTGATGTGGAGCAAAACATCCGGGGGAGTGATTCGTGCGTAGTCGGTTGAAGATTCGCGAATTTCACGTTCTGCTTTTTCCACCGCTCTTCTGGTTGATCGTTTTTTTCGCCGTGCCGCTCCTCATCGTCCTGATCTATAGCGTTTCCTACCGCGGGACCTATGGAGGTGTGATTCCGGGCTTCACGCTCGAACATTACAGGCACCTGTTTGACCCGCTTTATGTGCGGGTTTTCGGCCGTTCGGTGCTGATCGCAACCATCAATACGGTTCTCACGCTGACGCTCTCATATCCGATTGCCTATTACATGGCTTTCGCGACAACTCGCGTCAAATCTGTGATGATGTTCCTGATCATCCTTCCTTTCTGGACGAATTTTATGATCCGGATGTACTCCATCGTCACACTCATCGGCGATAACGGCTGGCTCAATAACTTATTCGTGGCGACCGGGTTGATCTCCCGACCGCTCCATATTATGAACACGCTCATCGCCGTCTTCATCGGATTTGTCTACTGGAACCTGCCCTTCATGGTGCTCCCGATCTTCGCATCACTCGATCGCATGGACGCGACACTGCTGGAGGCCTCAATGGACCTCGGGGCAAGCCGCTTCCGTACATTCCTGAATATCACGCTACCGCAGTCTCTGCCGGGTGTCTTCGCCGGCATTGTTTTCACATTCGTGCCGACGATGGGCAATTTCGTCATTCCCGAAATTCTCGGCGGCCCCAATAATATTATGATTGGGAACATTATCACCGACGCATTCACGCAAGCCAGGAACTGGCCGTTCGGCTCGGCAATCTCGGCGACGTTGATCTTCGTTGTGATGGTATTTGTTGTGCTTTACCTGCGCTATATAGAACCGGTGCAGGGAACCCCTGCGGCAGTGAGGTAAGAGATGGAGGGTGGTCTTTCGCGTGCGAATGATTTGCGGATTGGGAAGGGGTGGTGGCTCAGGGTATTAAGCTCGCTCGTCGTTCTCTTTCTTCTTTCGCCATTGCTGCTGCTGATGTTTTTCTCTTTCAACGCATCGCGAAACATCACGAGTTGGTCAGGCTTCACACTGGACTGGTATGCGGTGGCTTTCTCCGATCGAGCGCTGTGGATCGCCGTCCGTAACTCGCTCATCATTGCCGTTGCCAGCACCGCCGCCTCAACGGTTCTCGGCACTCTCGCTGCCCTGGCACTCGGCAAGTATTCCTTTCGCGGACGCGCTCTCTTCCAAAGCCTGCTTCATGTGCCGATCATTATCCCTGAAATCATCTTTGGTATCTCACTGCTGGCCCTCTTCGTTTTCATCCGAATGCCGCTCGGTATTGTCTCCATCATCTGTGCTCACATCACATTCAGTATCTCGTTCGTTACCCTGATCGTACTGGCCAAGGTACGCAACTTTGATAGAAACCTTGAAAACGCATGCCTCGATCTCGGCGCCACTCGCCTTCAGGCCTTTTTCCATGTCGTCCTGCCGGCGATCTCACCCGGCATCATTGCGGGAGCGCTTTTCGCATTCACTCTCAGTCTCGACGATTTCGTTGTGACGTTCTTCACAGCCGGACCCGGCTCATCAACGCTGCCCCTGAAGATCTATTCCCTCATCAAATTCGGTATCACTCCCGCGGTTAATGCCGTTTCCACAATTCTCATCGTCTTGACGGCGTCGACTATCATCGCTGCGACACTGATCCAAACTGGCGCTCAAACCAGCCGCGCCATCCGGTTATTTTCGTACGTTCTCCTCGGTGTGATCGGAATTGCACTTTGCGCGTTCACGCTTTTCTCGCCGCGCGAAGAGCGGGTCGTGCGCCTGTATATTTTCGCTGAATACATCGACCAGTCCATATTGACCGATTTCCAGAAAACCTACGGTGTGAAGGTCACGCAGGATTACACCAACAGCAACGAAGAGCTTCTCTCCAAGCTGCAGATGGGAGCCACCGGATACGACATCATTGTGCCGACCGGGTTCATGGTGCAGATCATGATCCGTGAAGGGCTGATTGCACCGCTAAACCCTCGCAACATCCCTAACCTCGAACATATCGATCCCACTTTCAGGAAACTCTGGTACGACCCGGACGGCCGATACTCGGTCCCCTATGCATATGGCTTTACCGGTTTTGTCTATAACAGCTCGGTCGTGACAGACCCTGTCGACAGCTGGAATGTGATGTGGGATGAACGCTATGCCGGGAAACTCCTGATGGTGGACGACATGCGCGAGGTTTTTGCTGTTTCATACATCCGACTCGGTTACCCTCCGACCGATACGGATCCATCGCATCTGCGGCAGGCCCTGGAATTGCTGATGCGGCAGAAACCGCTACTGAGGAAATACGAAGCCAATTTGATCAATGATCTTCTGATCAACGGCGATGCACTGATCGCTCAAGACTGGTCTGGCAACGCGTTTCGATTAAACCAGGAGCACCCAGAGTTCAAGTTCGTGCTTCCGAAGGAGGGATGCATGATGTTTATAGACAACATGTGCATCCCGAAGAAGTCGACGCATAAAGAAGAAGCCGAGCTGTTTCTCAACTTTCTGTTGCGACCTGACGTGTCCGCCCGCAATATGCGGAAGATCCTCTATGCGATGCCTAATCCGGACGCCCGCCGCCTGCTCGATGAAAACCTTCGTCGCGATACCATCCTCTTTCCGCCGGTGGATGATTTGAGCCGTTACAGGATCACACATGACATCGGCGAGTTCACGATTGAAATGGAGCGGGCATGGACCGAGTTGAGGGGGACGTAGGGTTGACAGTGGCCTCAAGGGCTGAGGGTGCGACAGAGGAACCGTTACCCCCAACCTCCCCGCTTGGCGGAGCCAGAACCAAAGACGGTGGCCGCATCACAGAGGGACTCCAGACCTCTCAGGAAGCCAGGAAGGGAGGAATGCAGGAACGGAAGGTCGTGTGCTGGCAATGGTCGATTCGTTCCTGGTTTCCCTACTTCCTGCATTCCTAAGAAGTTCGGATGGGATCTTGCATGTTCCGAAGGTCTAGCCATTTCGTGTCGACATTTCGCCGTTTAGACATTAAAAGATACGATCTCAGCAATCGGCGCTGCTCGCCTCTGTGGCGGCATCGCCGTCGGGCTTAATTCATACACTCGTGCCATCAGCCGCAAGAGCGCGGTTGAAGCACTGGTGTCGGGTGGCTCTAATAAACACTATCTTATCAAGTACACGATAAAACCAATTGAATGTCATTGGCAACTGTGTACCTGGCATGGTGGGGTGTCATCGTATTCGGAAGTTGGGGTTAGTTCGGACACACGCCCCGATAAAACCTCATTCTTTCGGCTCGCATTGACCCTCCACTGGGATCCTCGCGGTCACGGCAGATCATCCGAATCGCCGGCGACTGTACGGCACGTTCAGCGGATGTCGCAGATATAGAGGAACCGTCAGCGCGTCGGCTACCGTTTTGGTATTGACGCCTTGACAGCCGATCATTGATTTTGTAATATCTATATTGATAACTTGGTACATTGATAACATAGTGCAATTTTCGATATGTCCGGCGGCCTTTTGACAGGCCGGGCAGAAAGGAAAGGTCCTTGGAGGCATTTCACAAATAGCATTTGGCTGTGCGGTGGTGCTGCTGGGATCGGTATTCATGGCCCAGAGACCGCGCGGACTGGTCAGCGAAGAGTCGCAATCTTTTCAGAAAGAAAGGCGGGGTGACACAATGCATGGTTTCCAATCTCGTCGGATTGTTCGGAGCTATGTCCAGAAAATCGAGGCGCCGGCGGAGAAGGTCTTTCCGCTTATATGCCCCGTTCAAGAGGCGCAGTGGCTCGATGGCTTTACGTACAACATGGTGTACTCGTCCAGCGGATTTGCGGAAGATGGATGCGTTTTTATGACCCATCATGATGGAGAGCCCGAGACGACCTGGATGATCACACAGCATGACAAAGAAAGAGGGGTTGTGGAATTCGTCCGCGTCACGCCCGGTTATGTCGTGACACGGCTGCGTGTCACTCTGAGCGCATGTGCGGATGGCCCGACCGCCGCTCACATCATGTATGAGTTCACGACCTTAAGTGAAGCCGGCAACCGGATTCTGGAGACTCGTCACTCGAAGAAAGGATTCCATGATATGGTGACATGGTGGGAGAAGTCGCTGAACCACTTCTTGGCAACCGGGAAGCAGCTCAAAAATGAGCACTCTGAACGATGACGTCAGATGACAACTCAGCCGGTCATTTCCTTTTGAGGCATGCATCTTCCATGATTCTCCACAGCAGTTGGTTTTGCATGCGATCAGAGAGGCAAAGAGCCTTCTATTATGACACAGATTTCCATGGGAAATAGGGGAACGACATCAGGGGCGGCCGCCCAACACAAACAGGCCTCTTGGACATGCAAAAATGAATGATCGCATGTGCTGAAATAGAAGATGGAGTCTGAATTGGGAAAGGGGACTGAAAATCAAATTTCCTCAAAAGTGGAAAAAATCAAACAGGAATTCGATGCCGAGCTTTTTCGGGCACGAGGGCATCAAGTGGTGGACCTCCTCGCCGATTATTTGTCCCGGGTTTCCAATCGGCAGGTCGAGGCGGTTCTTCCCGACATCGTTCCGCTGGCAATGCTCGATCAATGGCCTGCAGATTTTCCTGACCAGGGCAATGGCGACTGGCTGAAATTGGTACAGCAAGCGGTCGCTCAATCCAACCACCTCCATCATCCTCGATATGTCGGCCATCAGACGACGGCACCCCTCCCGTTGGCGACATTAATGGAATTCGTCAGCGACTTCCTGAACAATAGCAGTGCGGTTTATGAAATGGGGCCGGCCGATGTCGCCATGGAGAAACGGGTCATCGATTGGATGGCAGGCGTGATCGGCTTCGATCGCCATGCCGATGGCGTTTTCACGTCCGGCGGCACGATCGGTAACCTGACCGCACTGCTCGCCGCTCGCCAGGTGCAATCCTCCACCAACGCATGGACTGAGGGTGTTGATTCAAAAGAAGGCCTGGCCGTCCTGGTTTCGGAGCAGTGTCATTATTCGGTTTCTCGCGCGATCAGCATCATGGGGCTGGGTGAGAATGCGGTGCACTTGCTGCCGGTCAACGACACTTTTCAGATCGGCCTCCCCGACGTGGAGAAAACATACAGGCATCTCCACCAGCACGGGAGGAAAGTCATGGCACTTGTGGTCAACGGCTGCTCTACCGCCACCGGAACATATGATCCCCTGGAAGATCTGGCTGCTTTTTGTCGGCAAAACCATATTTGGCTTCACGTCGATGGCGCTCACGGCGCCGTCGCTCTCTTATCGAAAAAATATCGCGGCCTCTTGCGGGGGATTGAACAAGCCGACTCGGTGGTTTGGGATGCGCACAAGATGCTCTTGATGCCGGCTCTGACCACGGCTGTGATCTTCAGAAACGGCGATCACTCTTACGACGCCTTCGCTCAGAAAGCGAGCTATCTTTTTTCAAAGAGTGCTCACGAGGAGTGGTACAATTTCGCTCACAGGACGATCGAGTGCACCAAAAGCATGATGGGGCTCAAACTCTATATCTGTCTTTCGGTCCTAGGCACCCGTTTTTTTTGTGATTATGTCGACGCCATGTACGATCTGACTCAGGAATTTGCGCAGAAGATCAAGGCACGGGCCGATTTCGAACTGGCTGCTTTGCCGCAAAGTAATATTATCTGTTTCCGCTACCTGAAAAGGGGCCTGGATGAAAGTGGATTGAATGACCTGCAACAGCAAATCCGCAATTGCATCCTGCGGACGGGACGTTTCTACCTGGTCCAGACTGATCTCAAAGGCAAGCGGTTTCTGCGTTGCACAATCATTAACCCGCTGACAACCATCGCGGATCTCATCGAGCTCCTGGACGTGGTTGCCACGAGTGCTTAAGTGATTATGTCGGCAGTTTTGAAGATGAAAAATAAAACGAGCCTCATATTTTCGACCAACGGAGCGGGCGGCGGCTGTAGTCTTCAGGAGACATGAAAGAGATGTGGAAACAGTCGCGTCTTTCTTCCCCGTCGCGCTCCTGGACGAATCCCTCGATGCCATCGATCGGGCTCTTCGCGAAGACATCGTCGCTTGGTTTTCCTGACTCCTGGCCGATGAGGCGTGCATTATGATAGTGACTCATGATTTTGAGCCATTCCTTGCCATCGCGCCGCCCGAACGACTCAAGAAAATGGAGCGCCTTATAGATAGGAAATTTGGTTTGAGAATCCAGCATATTCTCAACGACCTCTCCGTGACCGATGGATATCGACTCGTCAATGCCATTTTTGAACCTGACGCGGTATCATCTCAAAGTGGGACCGGCCATTGTCCGGCACATGTGAACACGTCTCTGTGCGGGTTCAAGCCCGGCCTTCCATGAGATCCGCTGCCCTCATGCCGTTCCTGCACGTCTCGGATGAGTCGACGAATGATCAAGAAGCCGGCTGTGAAAATGTTCTTGCCCTCAGCTTGTCAAATTCTCATTCCGAGATCATGATGAAGCATGCGAATTGGATTTTTTGATTCTGGAATCGGCGGACTGACGGTATTATACGAGGCTCTCAGGATATTACCTCACGAAGATTATCTTTATTATGCCGATTCAACTCATGTTCCTTATGGCAATAAACCAAAGGACCTAGTGCGACGATATGTCGGTGAAGCTGCAAAGTTCCTCGTCGCCAAAGGAATTCAGGCCCTGGTCGTCAGCTGTAATACGGCGACGAGTGTCGCTATCAATGAACTGCGAAACCACTGTCAAATCCCTATCATTGGCATGGAACCGGCGATCAAGCCGGCCGTCAAGGATCATCGTGACAAGCGAGTCCTGGTATTCGCTACCGAGATGACATTGAAAGAGGAAAAATTTCAAAAACTGGTTTCCCATGTCGACGACCAACGCATCATAGATTACCTGCCTTTACAGGAACTGGTTATGCACGCCGAAAATTTTGTTTTTGACCCTGAAATAATTATTCCTTATTTAGAGAAAAAGCTGGCCTCTTATGACATGTCTTGCTATGGCACTATTGTTCTCGGGTGTACGCATTTTCCTTATTACAAACGCACTTTCCGAAAAATCATACCCAGGCATATTAAGATCATTGACGGCAATTTAGGAACAGTTCGGCATCTGAAACGTCAAATTGAGGCACTGGCGTCCAGGAGAACCGGAAAAGGAATGATCGAATTCTACATTTCCGGTCAGCGTGCGGACGACGAACTATTTATTCGGTATTTGCAACAATACGCCGAATTTGAAAAAGAGATGCCGGCCCAATCACAGTGATCGCTTATTCTGCTTAAGGTACATTGCCGGTTCTTCAGAACATCCGAGGTGTCAACGGCAGAGGACTGGACCAGAATCCACTCATGCCCTCACGGCGTCAGGACTATCGGAATCGCCGGGTTTATGAATTGCGACTTTTCTAACTTCGGAGTTGTGGGGGCCGCCCTCGGCGAATGATGATTGGGGTCGGAAGCTTATGTGGGAATCCAGGCTAGCTGTTCATGATTGCAATGCAGATCTGGTTAGCTCATAATCTGCATCGGGAGGCAGATGGTGAGAACGACCTTGAATATCGAAGAAGCAGCGATCGTGAGTGCCATGGAGATGGCCCATGGAAAGACCAAAACCCAGGTCATCAACGAGGCCCTCCGGGAGTACGCCCGCCGGAGAAGATTGCGCGGACTTCTCAAGTTCCAGGGCAAGATCCAGTGGGAAGGGAACCTCGACCGGCTCCGCGAGAGGGTTAAGAGCCATCGATGAAGGTTCTGGTCGACACGTCGGCCTGGGTGGATTTTCTGAATGGCTATGCATCGGCGGAAGGCGCGGCGGTCGCCGAGTTTCTCGCCGGGGAGGATGATGTGTGCACGTGCGGTGTCATCGTCTCCGAGGTTTTCCAGGGTCTCCGAAAGAGCGCTGCGTACGAGGAAATTGCCTCCCTGTTCAGAGAAATGACCTTCCTCGAGCCATCCGGCATCGCAGCCTATTTTCGCGCGGCTGATCTCTATCGGACCTTGAGGCGGCGCGGCATCACAGTTCGATCGACAATTGACTGCCTCATTGCAATCGTCGCTGAGGACAACGGGTGCCAGGTTCTTGCGCGCGACCGCGACATGACGACCATTCTGTCGAGCGGTCTTCTGAAAGCGGGATTCTGGCGATCACCACCGGCGTAGCTCGATGCAGAACGAAATTGTTTCTAGGAGAGCGCAGGGTGGGAACGTGGACAAGGGTCGGGGCTAGGTATTCAAAAGATTCAATTGTTTTTGACCCTGAAATAATTATCCCATATTTAGAGAAAAAACTGGCCTCTTATGACATGTCTTGCTATGGCACTTTTGTTCTCGGGTGTACACATTTTCCTTATTACAAGCGCACTTTCCGAAAAATCATACCGAAGAATATTAAGATCATTGACGGCAATTTAGGAACAGTTCGGCATCTGAAACGTCAAATTGAGGCACTGGCGTCCAAGAGAACCGGAAAAGGAATGATTGAATTCTACATTTCCGGTCAGCGTGCGGACGACGAACTATTTATTCGGTATTTGCAACAATACGCCGAATTTGAAAAAGAGATGCCGGCCGAATCACAGTGATCGCTTATTCCGCTTAAGGTACATTGCCGGTTCTTCAGAACATCCAAGGTGCCAACGGCAGGGGACTTGACCAGAATCCACTCATGCCCTCACGGCGTCAGGACTATCGGAATCGCCGGGTTTATGAATTGCAACTTTTCCAACTTCGGAGTTGTGGGGGGTCTTTGCAACTCTGATGAGAATCGGGGGCAATTCCTTGTCCGGAAGCTTGTCGGATGCATCGATCGCTTGCCATAGACGACGCTCTCAAGAGACGGTTCATCTCGGCGAGTGAGTGTGTGATGGATCGTGCCGATAAAAGAATGTTCCTCCATGAGACGCTTCACGGAATACCCGACCCAGAGATCTCCTTTGAAAAGCAGTTTCCAGGCCTGGGTGAATGCCCAATCCACACGACTTTCCGATGTTTCGGATAGCCGGGGATGATCGATGGCCTGGGGTTCCTCTGTGCTCATCCAAGGGATAGCCGTGAGCACAATCGCCACAGCCAGAGCGCTTCCGATGACTCCGGCGAACCGCATTTTTAATGGAATACTCATCTTCATACCAGTTTCCTTAGATGCCGGCCATTCGATGTGGTGTGTCAAAGAGGCTTGGTTTTGGGCGAAGCATCGTCTTTCTCTCAAAACGCCCTCCACTCGCTCTGCGCGTTAAGAAACCCCAAAAGGCTCTGGGGGGTACGTCCGGCGTGTCGATCTCGCCCGGAACCGTGACCGACTGGCGGCGCATCTCGGTTCCTTTCTCCTCTTTCAGCGAATTTCCCAAATCCTTGACTGACACCTGATCCTCGCCATTACTTTCATTCATGGTCGCCTAATAAGACGAACGCGGAAGAGCTCAGGTTGACAAACTAAATTGGGAAAGCGCCTATCTTCCCCGCCGACACATCGCCAGGCTTCGACCCTGATAGCCCCGATCGATTAGGGTCCTTTCTGGAGCAATGTTTTTAACTGTTCGATTTCTCGCTTGTAGTGTGCGGGTGGGGCTGTTTGCACAAACTGCTCGATGTACGGGCGCGCTTCCGTAGCGCGGCCGGTGCGCTGGTAAAGGGTCGCCAGTTGGTACATGGCATTGAACTGCGCCGGATCGATCTGCAGGGCTGTTTTGAAGGCTTCGATGGCATGAGCATGATCCTTCTTGCCGACGGACACCGTCCCGATGCAGGCGTAGGCTGCTGGATTCTTCGGGTCGTCAACGAGGATTTTCTCAAAAGTTGCGATCGCGCGGTCAGGTTGTCCGGCTTTCGAGTATGCCATCCCCAACCAGGTCAGCGCATCGATGGTATCGTCGCTTTCCTTTGCAGCTTGCTCCAGAATTTCGATCGCCCTTGCGCTCTTTCCGGCGTCACTGTAGCAAAGCCCAAGCTTCGCGAGCAGGCCTGGAATCCCATGCCCATCTTTGAGAGCACGTTCGAGAAGCTCGATCCCCTTCTGCGGCTGACCCAACTGCCGATAAACCATCGCGAGCTCTCCGTAGGCGATGCTCGTGCCGGGGCGTTTGATGATGAGATCGGAAAAGAGCAGCTTGGCCTTTTCCAAGTCGCCGGCGCTTGCGGCCGCACGCGCGTTTTCGATCATCGAATCCATGCCGATAAGGTTTTTTGGATCGTCATTTGTCGTGTATGTCGGCGACGACTTGGCGGCCGAGGCGCCGCTGGAAACATAGCCCAGGCTCTGCAGGCGTTCGAGAGCCTCTTGATCTTGACTCCCGATTGAACCGCTGCCAGCCGCCGTGACAAGTGATGATAGGCGCTTCTTGAGGTCCGCCGAAACATCGGGTTTCTTCTGGAAGAGATTCTCCTTCTCTCCGGGGTCCTTGGCGATGTCATAGAGTTCGGGGATCGGCAGGTCGATATATTTGTTGGTTCCCGAAATGATCCCTGTCAAAGGCGCCCAATTCATATTGAGATTGGCGCTATTGGCTTCGAAATAGCTATCCCGTGTCGTTGAATCTTCCGCGGCACCGTCGAGGAGCGGCTTGAGGCTTTTTCCCTTGAGAGTTCCTGGCACGGTTCCGCCAATCAGTTCGAGCATGGTCGGCAAGAGATCGATGTGCTGGACAGCCGTTTGAATCGTCCGCGCCTCCATCCCAGGACCCTTGATGATCAGTGGGACGCGAAGAGTGCTCTCATAAGCGAAGATCCCGTGAGTCGGTTCGTTGTGTTCTCCAAGCCCCTCGCCGTGATCCGATGTGAGAATGATACATGTGGATGCATCCAGCCCCTTTTGCTTCAGCTGCGCGAGAATCCGCGCGACCTGTGAGTCGACATAGGCGATCTCGCCGTCGTAAGGATGCGATGTAAATTGCGTGCGGTATGGCTCAATCGGATCGTACGGAGCATGCGGGTCGTAGAAGTTGACCCACGCGAACCATTTGGCGCCGGGCTGTTTTGTATCGAGCCACTGTAGAAATGGTTTCGCGACATCTCCCGCACGACGCTCGGCGGATTGGAACTCCTGCACCTCTGTTGTGTCGCCGAAATGATCATCATAAATTTCGAATCCGATATTGAGACCGAAGCGGGAATCCAACGGGTAGGCGCCGACAAATGCTCCACAGGAGAATCCGCGCGCGCTCAGCAGTGTCGCCGCCGTCTCGATGTTGCTGGGAAACCTGAAGCCCGAGTCGTCGTGAACTCCGTGGGCGATGGGGTAGAGCCCACTGAGAATATTCGCATGTGATGGGAGAGCGACGACATTATGGGCGTATGTGCGGGCGAAGCGCACGCCCGAGGAGGCCATGCCGTCCATGGCCGGAGTCGAAACCGATGTGCCGCCATAACATCCGAGATGATCGGCTCTCAATGAGTCGATCGTGATGAGGAGTATGGACGTGACGGGCGGTTGCTTGGAAGCACCTCCATGGCACCCTACCATGAGTGCCAAAGCCGCCGAAGTGAACAAGGCTATACTTATGAAAATCATTATTCTTTTTTTCATGCCCCCGATAATAGCACATGACTTGGCGAATGGTATCAGCCCAGTTCACGCTCACGTATCCGCACGTAATCTGCGGAGTTTCTGATAATCACATGCAATAGTTGAAGCGAATCCCTGAATTCAGCGACAGTGTTTGATTTTTTCAATGCTCTTGTGATTATGGTGACGCGGTAGAAAAAAGTCCCACGTGACTCAAGAATGCTCTCGAATCATCCCATCTGCGGATGTTTTCCATGCAAGCAAGGGCAATGACCATGCCAATATCACATCGACAGCATTGTATATTTGTTCATATGCCGAAGACAGGCGGAACGACCATTGGTGTCGAACCTTATTTCAGCAGGAAAAGGATGACACATTATTTTTTGGCGATGAACTACAGCATTTGACCGCCAACAGGGGTTCCGCAGCGCTGGAGGCGCGCAGGAACCCATGGCCGGCATGTTTCTCACTTGACAACATGCTCATCCAACGCTACCCTTCCGCGGTGAAAGGAGTCCGACGTGCGTAATATTCAAGGGGTGATAAAAAATGGATTACCTGGATGAATTAGAATCGAAGAGCATTTACATAATCAGAGAGGCCTATGTTCAGTTCCGAAAAATAGCCGTGCTCTGGTCAATTGGGAAGGATTCCACGACACTTCTCTGGCTGGTGCGAAAAGCCTTTTACGATCAAATACCCTTTCCTGTCATGCACATCGATACGTCTTTTAAGTTCAAAGAGATTTACGAATATCGGGACAGCAAGGCCAAGGAATGGGGCTTAAAGCTGCTGATCGCTCGAAATGAAGCGGCGCTGGCCGACGGGATGGGGCCGAAGAAGAGTAAACTCGACTGCTGCACCGAGCTGAAGACCAACGCCCTCAAGATGGCCATAGACAAGCATAAGTTCAAGGCTCTGTTGCTGGGGATCAGACGGGATGAGCACGGTATCCGGGCAAAGGAACGCGTTTTTTCTCCTCGGAACCAGGATTTCGAATGGGATTACAAAAACCAACCCCCTGAGCTCTGGGATCAGTACAAGTCGCGACAGTCCGATGAAGACCACATCCGGGTTCACCCGATGCTCCACTGGACCGAGCTCGACATCTGGGAATATGTCAGACGCGAGAAAATTCCGATCGTCCCGCTCTACTTTGCCAAAAATGGAATGAGACTACGCTCGATCGGCTGCGAAACCTGCTGCAACCCGGTTGAATCTCAAGCCGACACGACCGACAAGATCGTCGAGGAACTGAAGACGACTCATACCGCAGAACGAGCCGGAAGAGCTCAAGATAAAGAGTCAGCTTACATCATGCAGAAGCTGCGAAGCCTCGGATATATGTGAAGGGGACCAGGGAATCATGGGAGAACATCTAAGATTTGTCATCGTCGGTCACGTGGATCACGGGAAGTCGACCCTCATCGGGAGATTGTTTTATGACACCGACAGCCTCCCCGAAGAGAAATTGGAAGAAATAAGAAAAACCTGCGAAGAGCTGGGCAGGGACATCGAGTTCGGGTTCGTCATGGATCACCTTGAAGAGGAGCGAACTCAGGGGATCACCATCGACACCGCTCAGACTTTCTTCAAAACAGCCAAGCGCCACTACGTCATCATCGACGCCCCGGGACATAAGGAATTTATCAAGAACATGGTGACGGGAGCTTCCCAGGCTGAAGCGGCGCTCCTCATCGTGGACGCGAACGAGGGCGTGCAGGAGCAGACCAAGAGGCATGCCTACATTCTCGGCATGCTGGGGCTCGATCAGGTCATCGTGGTCCTCAATAAAATGGATCAGGTGGAGTATTCGCAAAAGAGGTTCGAAGAGGTCAAGAAAGATATTCTCACCTTCCTTACTTCTCTCGGCATCACACCCACATTTGTGATTCCTATCTGCGCCAAGGATGGGGACAATGTCGCCAAGAGGTCAACCAACATGCCATGGTACAAGGGGCTTACGGTTTTGGAAGGGTTGGATACATTCAAGATTCTGGAACCGGATCTGATGAAACCACTCCGCTTTCCCATCCAGGATGTCTACAAAATTAAGGACAAGAGGATATTGGTGGGGCGCGTTGAAGCCGGACGAGTCCATCAGGGAGATTCAATCGTCTTCCTCCCACAGGGCACAAAGTCGACTGTGAAATCCGTGGAAATCCTCTGGTCGGATAGAACGGAGGCGGGAGCAGGGGAGTGCATCGGTATCACACTCGCCGACCCGCTTTTCATCGAACGAGGCTCGGTGGGTTGTCCCGCCGATGACAAGCCTGTTGTGACTTCCTCTATCAAGGCCAATGTCTTCTGGATGTCGAAGCGGCCTTATGTGGCCGGCGACGATATTCATCTCCGCCTCGCGACACAGGAAATGCCCGTGAATATCACGGTGGAGAAGAAGATCAATTCCTCGACACTCGAAGACATCTCCGAGAAGCCCGACGAAGTCCGGGAGACGGAAGTGGCGCAGATGATGATCCAGATGAAGCAGCCGATCGTCGTCGATGACTTTAACCGGATCCAGGAGCTGGGCCGTTTCGTTCTAGTGCGGGATCTTGATGTCGTCGCCGGCGGCATCATCACCCACACTCAGCATTGATCGCCCGTATACCTAATGAGTCAGGATGTCAGCACCTCGATCGTGGACGTCGACATGGAGATAGACGGTACCCGCTCTCGTCGTCGACAACCACGTCCACGCACGCTGTAAGCAGTTTGTCAGGGATGGCATGCATCAGAGGATCCACTTATTCTTCCGATCATGCCGTTGCCATAAAGAATTGTATGCCCGTTGTGGTTTATTTTAGGCCGGGCAAAAGCTGTTCATGCAGCAGTTTTAGGTGGGCTTGATCAATCAATCATGGGTTCAGAAAAAAGTTAGTGAGAACTCGCAGCTGTTGCTAGACAAGCAGCGGTGAGGCTAGGGAGGGGATCAGATGGGTCTTTTCAGCAGGAAGAAGAAAAATCGAGTTTGTGTCATTGGCCTTGACGGCGTTCCGTACACTCTCCTGAAAGAGATGGCCGGCAAAGGTCTCATTCCTTCCATGGAGAAACTCCTCCAATCAGGCCACCTTCATCAGATGAAAGCCAGCTTGCCGGAGATCTCCGCGGTGAGTTGGACTGATTTCATGACGGGGACAAACCCCGGCACTCACGGGATCTTCGGGTTTACAGACCTCTGGGCGAATTCATACAAGCTGCGTTTTCCGAACTATCTCTCCGTCAAAGAAAAGACCTTTTGGGACCTCCTCGCTGAAAAAGGCAAGCGTTGCATCGTTATCAATCAGCCTTCGACCTACCCTGCCAAGGAGATCAAGGGAGGCGCCATCGTGTCGGGCTTTGTCGCCATCGAGCTCGCCAAGTCCGTTCGCCCTCTCTCTTATCTCGCCTCGCTCGAGAGAATGAAGTACATGATAGACATCGATACCATGAAGGCGAGACAAGATCCCGACTTTCTTCTCTCGGATCTTGACAAGGCACTCGCGTCAAGCCGTGGAGCGTTGGATCTTTTCTGGAAGGAAGAATGGGACTTCTTCGAGTTCGTCATCACAGGAACCGACCGGATACAGCATTACCTATGGAATGCCTACGGCGATGACGCCAACAAATATCACAAAGACTTCATCGGCTATTATCAGAAGGTGGATGCTTTTGTCGGCGAACTGGTGGCATCTTTCCAAAAACTGACCGATGGGGAAGAAGGTCTCTTCCTTCTCTCCGATCACGGCTTCACCGGGATCGAGCAGGAAGTCCATTTAAACACCTGGCTCCAGCAGGAAGGATTGCTGGCGTTCGAGATTCCAGAAGCCACCGAGCTCAAGGATATTTCCGCCGACAGCAAGGCCTTTGTTCTCGATCCCAACCGCGTCTATCTGAATCTGAAGGGAAAATTCCCCCTCGGCACCGTCGATGAAGCGGACAAGAAATCACTCAAGGAAGAGATCAGCCGTCGGCTTCTCGCCCTGGAATACAACGGCAGGAAAGTCGTGAGAAAAGTCTTCGACATCGATGACATCTACTCCGGCCCCCTCACCGCCAAAGGCCCCGACCTGATCGTCCTGTCCGAGTATGGATTTGACTTGAAGGGCGCTGTCGGGAAAAAGAAGATCTTCGACCGGACGGAGCTTCAGGGAATGCACACGTGGGATGACGCCTTCTTCTGGGCCAAGGATGATCACGGCGCTGATCTCTCCATTTCGCGCCTGGCGAAGATCATTGTGAATCGATTTTCGGAAGAGTGATAAACCCGCCATGAATAGAAGCAGATCGATACGATTCCTCATATGCCTGATCGCCTTCACGCTCCTTCCGTTCCCGTTGATGGCCTATGTCGGGCCCGGCGCCGGCTTCGCCTTCATCTCATCTTTCTTCACTCTTTTCATGGTCCTGGTGCTCGCTGTTTTTTCCTTGCTGGCATGGCCCTTCCGATTTGTGTACCGGAAGTTAAAAAGGAGGAGGATCCTTGGGAAGAGCACAATTGACAAGGTCATCATCCTGGGCCTCGATGGCATGGACCCGATGCTCGTGGACAAGTACATGGCCGAAGGGAAGCTCCCTCATCTATCTCGTCTGAAAGAAGAAGGATCCTACGCGCCGCTCCGAACCACGATACCGTCCATATCGCCTGTGGCCTGGTCTTCCTTCATGACGGGAGCGCATCCGGCCAAACACAATATTTTCGATTTTTTGAGTCGCGATCCGAGAACGTATCTTCCCGATCTTTCATCAGCCAGCATCAGCAAACCGAAGCGAGTTTTCTCCATCGGTAAATACAACATCCCGATTTCGAAGCCCGAGATCAAAGGGATGCGCAAGAGCGTTCCTTTCTGGAAGATACTCGGCGATAGCAACATTTTCTCGACAATCCTGAGAGTGCCGATCACCTTCCCTCCCGAAAAATTCAACGGACATCTCCTCTCCGGCATGTGCGCGCCAGATTTGAAGGGAAGTCAGGGGACGTTCTTCTTCTACACAACGGACTTGGAAAAAGTGAAGGAGCACGAAGGGGGAGTTATTCTGCCGGTCGATGTCAAAGACGGGCAAGTCGACACATTCATCTCAGGCCCAGAAAATACGATGCTCAAGAAGGTCGAGGAGATCCGGCTGCCTCTCAAGATTCGTCTGGACCGGGAGAAAGATGAAGCGCACATCACCGTTTCGGGCCAGACCTTTTGTTTGAAGAAGGGCGTTTTTTCCGAATGGAAAAAGCTGTCCTTCCACCCGGGACTCGGCCTCACCATCAGCTCAACGGCGCGCTTCTACGTCTCGCAGATTCATCCTCATTTCGAAATGTATCTGACACCGCTTAATATCGATCCTGAGAAACCGGCTCTCCCCATTTCGCACCCCTCTTTCTATTCCATCTACCTCTCAAAACTCCTCGGGAGTTTCATCACCCTTGGAGAAGCCAATGACACATGGGCGCTCAACGAGGGCGCGCTCAGCGAAGAGGCATTCCTCGAACTGACCTACTCCAATCACCGGGAATGGGAAGGGATGTTCTTTAACGCCATCGACAAGACGCAGAGGGGTGTCGCGGCGTGCGTCTTTGAAACCACCGACAGCATCCAGCACATGTTCTTCCGCTACCTGGATCCGGCTCACCCGGCGCTCAAAAACGGGCAGTGTGCCTTGAGCGCGAAAGTCATCGAGGACCTTTATGCGAACATGGACGAGCTTGTGGGCAAGACGCAATCGAGACTGGATGACAAGACCGTCCTCATCGTCATGTCGGATCACGGTTTCAAATCGTTCCGCCGTGGAGTCAACATCAATTCATGGCTCTACGTGAACGGCTATCTTTCCCTGAAAGATGGGATGACCGAAAGCGGAGAATGGTTCAAGGATGTGGATTGGGAGAGGACCAAAGCCTATGCCATCGGCCTCGGGGGGCTCTACCTGAACCAGGTCGGACGGGAAGCGCAGGGGATCGTCGAGGCAGGCGAAGAGGCCAAGGTGCTCAGGAATGAGCTCATCGAAAAGCTCACGCTTCTGTACGATGATGAACGTGGCGAAAAGGCCATGAGCAAGGTGTACGATAAGGATGATCTTCCCGGCGGGCCCTATAAGGAAAACGCACCCGATCTCATCATTGGCTATAATATAGGCTATCGAGCGTCATGGGACGGAGTGAAGGGGAAAGTGAATCGGATTGTCATCGAAGATAATATAAAAGCCTGGAGTGGAGATCACTGTATAGACCCTGCCCTGGTGCCGGGGATCTTCTTCTCCAATCGCAAGATCAATAAGAAAAATCCATGCATTGTCGACATCGCACCGACAGTGCTCACTCTCTTCGGGCTGAAACCACCTCCCCATATGGACGGCGACGCTTTGATGGAATCGTGATCGGCAGGGCAAAAGGAGTCAAACGATGAGAAAGCTGGATCGGAGAGAGTTCGTGCAAATGGGCCTCGCGGCAGGCTCCATCCTCGCTCTCGGAAACACGCCCGACGTCGTCGCCAGAGTTCTGGGGAAAAGAGAGACTAGGAATAAGGTCATCATTCTCGGCTGCGATGGGATGGATCCGCATCTCACGGATGTGTTCATGAAGATGGGGCGACTGCCGCATTTCGAGACGCTGGCGCGTCAAGGAGCCTTCAGACCGCTGCGAACAAGCACGCCGCCGCAGAGCCCCGTGGCCTGGTCGAATTTCATCACCGGCATGAATCCGGGCGGGCACGGCATCTTCGACTTCATTCACAGGAATCCCGAAAACTATCTTCCTTTTCTTTCAACCTCTCTGACGAAGCCGTCGACGAAGACAATCAAGATTGGGGATTATGTTTTTCCTATGTCTGGAGGCGGCGTGGAGCTGCTTCGAAAGGGCGAGGCCTTCTGGCAGATTTTGGAAAGGCACGACATACCGGCCACTCTTTATAAGATGCCCTCCAATTATCCCCCGGCTCCAACAAAGCAACGGACAGTTTCAGGAATGGGGACTCCCGATATCCTGGGCGGCTACGGCACCTTCAGCTACTATACAACGCAGCACACGGTGCTCATGGAAAACATGGATGGCGGGGCGGTCTTCGATGTCAGTGTCGTCAGAGGCAAAGTGGAGGCCAAGCTATTTGGGCCACCGAACCCCTTTAAGAATGAAAAACAGGATACCTTCATCGATTTCACGGTCTTTGTCGACCCCATGAATCGGGTTGCGAAGGTTCGCATTCAGGATCATGAATTCATTCTGAGAGAAGGGGAATGGAGCGGCTGGAAGCAGATTCATTTTCCGATGATCCCAACGCAGAGTGTCGGCGGAATCTGCAAATTTTACCTCAAGCAGGCACATCCCGAATTCAAGCTCTATGTCTCTCCCGTGAACATCGATCCCGGCAATCCTGCTCTCCCCATTTCGACCCCGGAAAGTTACGCCAAGGAACTGAATGCGAAGTTCGGGCCTTTCTACACGAAAGGCCTGCCTGCGGATACCAAGGCGCTTGATCATGGCATCTTCGACGATGGGGATTTCTTGACCCAAGATGATAGCGTTCTGGAAGAAGATCGAGCGATCTTCGATTATGAATTGGGCCGGTTCGATTCAGGCCTTCTCTTCTACTATTTTTCGAGCACCGATCAGCGGCAGCATATGTTCTGGCGCTGTATCGATAAGGACCATCCAGCCTATGATCCGCTTCTGGCGCAAAAATATGGGAACGCGATCGAGAACATCTATGCCGAAATGGATGGGTTCCTCGCCAAGGTGCTGAGCAAAGCGGATAAGGATACGCTCATCATCGTCATGTCGGATCACGGGTTCACTCCATTCCACCGCGCCTTCAACCTCAACACGTGGCTCAAGGAAAGCGGCTACATGAAGCTCATCAGCGAAAGGTTACGGGACGCGGTCTATCTCCAAAACACCGACTGGTCACGCACACGGGCCTATGCCATCGGTCTGAATGGTCTGTATGTCAACGTGCGAGGACGGGAGGGGAGGGGAATCGTGGAGCCCGGCGTGGATAAGGAAAGTCTCGTCCGCGAAATTGCGCAGAAGCTGGAAGCTGTCACTGATCCGCTTACGGGCCAACAAGTGATCACGAAGGCCTATGTCGCGTCCGATGTTTATCAGGGGCTCTATGTCAAAGAAGCTCCGGATATCCTTGTCGGTTATAACCGCGGTTATCGTTCCTCATGGTCGACACCGCTGGGGAAGGTTCCGATGAATGTCCTCGAAAATAATATGGAGAAGTGGAGCGGCGATCACTGCATGGATCCAGACGTCATCCCGGGAATCCTTTTCACAAACGGCAAAGTGAATGCCGACTTCCCTTCACTCTGCGATCTCACTGCCAGCATCCTGCAGGTCTTCGGAATCGAAAAACCGGCCGGGATGGTGGGCAAGAATGTTCTGCAGTTCCCTGCCTAGGCGCCATTATGTTGCGAATTGTAATGGGCAAGATGAGAATAAAATCCCCGTCTTGCTCCCACAACAGCGTGGACGTCGGTGATGTTGTGGTGGCGGTTTTGAAAAATGCACGATCCTTTGAAAACGATTAAGCAAGGAGTCATCAATGGGCGCGGTTAAAGTCAAGCTCGAAAAAGAATTGTACGAACGGGTGAAAAAATTCGCAGGCCTTGCCGGCTATTCTTCACCCGAGGAATTCATCACGCATTGTTTGGACAAGGAACTATCCAAGCTCGACGAAGCCCAGAGTGAAGAGGAAATCAAGAAGAAGTTGAAGGGCCTCGGTTACATATCCTAGTCCGCTTCATTCACAATGATGAAACCCGGAGCGATGGTCATTGCATGACAACAATCACACAGGATAGCGTGGACGTCGGCGTCAACGTTTTGAACCTTTTCATCTCACGAGTCATTTGAACTCAGCGGTGCAGGTATATGATGGCTTCAGCAATTAATTTTATCTTCGGAAAAGCATTTGATCTTTTACTTTTTCCTTTCAAGAACATGAATCCCTGGGTGGGAATGATCGTCGTCTCTCTTCTGACGGCGCTCCTGATGCTCTGGGTCTACAAGTACTCTTCCAACCAGGAGGGAATCAAGAAGGTCAAGGACAAGATCAAGGCCCACTTGCTCGAACTCCGTCTTTACAAGGATAACTTCCAGGTTACTTTACAAGCTCAGAAGAAGATACTCGGCTATAACGCCAAATACATGTTTTATGCCCTGAAACCGATGCTCGTCATGATGATTCCTATCGTGCTCATCCTGATCCAGCTTGATCTTTGGTTTGGTTGCCGGCCCTTGAAACCAGGGGAGTCCGCGCTTTTGAAGGTGACAATGGAACAGAGCCCGCTTCAGAGCGATCTCACTGTGCAGCCGTCTCCGGGCATACAAATTGAGACTCCGGCTTTGCGGATGGAAGATGAAAAAGAAATCGACTGGCGAGTGAAGGGGCTCCAGGAAGGGCTTCATGCATTGACGTTCAAGGTCGATAATCAGTCATTCACGAAGCAGGTTGTAGTCTCCGCAAACCCATTCGCCAAGGTTTCGACGGCGAGAGTTAGGAATCAATTCCTCGATCGGCTGATTGATCCGGGAGAACCAGCCATCCCGCAGAACGTGCCGGTGACCAAGGTTGAAATCGCTTACGCGCCCCACGACCTGAATTTCTTCGGCTACGCCATCAACTGGCTCATTGCCTTCTTCATTCTCTCCATCATCTTCGGCTTCGGTCTCAAAGGGTTTTTTCACATCGAAGTGTAGCGGACCGGTGGATCTTCGCCGCCTGTCGGATTACCCCAGCTCGTAGAGATCAGGGCGTCTTTCCGCGAGGACATGCGTTTTTGCCCGGGTTCGTCGACGATATTCAACTTGATGGTGGCGGTTAGTATCTGATCGGCTAAATCTGTGCACAAAACGGCAAACATTGTGATAAGGCGGAATCGTGAATTCCTCTCCGGAAGCCAGGAAGAAAAGAATGCAGGAATGACTTATGAAACCTCCGCCGGTCAATATCAAAATCCGTTCCTGCTTTCTTCTCTTCTCTTCCTGCATTCCTGAGAGGTTTGGGTGCGATGGTTTTCGAAGCCATCTTGTTTGGTTGCGGCTATGCCGCATTCGGATAGGCTGAAGGAGTCAATAGAATATCGGCACCGTTCTGGGACCATACATAATTTGACATATATATTTTTGCAGGATTCTTGCAGACTCGAGTACGTTACGAATTGAGGCCTGTCGATCGAAGACTCTCAAGTGATCCCTGATGAACCGCAACAAGCTGACAGCCTCAGATCCATATCGTCCCAGACTTGGCCACTACCGTGGGGGGGCCTTGCGAAGAGCTTGACGCAACGACCTTGTCCTCGTATCGTGTTGGGGTGCTTTCGTCCACGAACCATCCGGCCGTCCCTGGTGTAAGGCCGGAGGTGAGCACATTCGGATGGGGGAATTGTCGCAAAGTGGGCTCTCATGGTCCGGATGGTCCCCACTACTTGAAGAGCAGAGTCGGTTTCGCCTTCGTCTGGCTCTCCTTCATCACCTCTGCCGCCTGCTCTCGACCGCCCAGGAATCTCGTCATCGTGACCATCGACACAGTGCGTGCCGATCACATCCCGATATACGGCTATGGGCGTGCGACGGCGCCACGGTTCTCGGCCCTTGCCGCTCGAGGCTGGTTGTTCCGCCGGGCTTTCACGCAGGAGACGAACACCCTCCCCTCGCACGCATCGATGATGACGGGTCATTATCCTTTCAAGCACGGTGCGATCGACAACGGCGATGCTCTGGCAGCAGACCAGGTGACGCTCGCCGAGATTCTTCATGATGCAGGTTGGTCGACCGGCGCCTTTGTCAGCGGCTGGCCGCTCATTCCGGAAATCTCCGGCCTGGACCAGGGATTCGATGTGTACGATGCGGATTTCGCTGGAATCCGCAGAGGAGGCGCTGAGTCCACCCGCCGGGCCATCGATTGGTGGAAGAAACGGAACGGAGACCTGCGATTTCTCTTCCTCCATCTATTCGATGCTCACGGCCCTTACGATCCGGATCCGTCATACCGGCCCCTTTTCGCCAATTCGGACCCAGGGCCCATCGCCGAGCGGGTACCAGCCTACCAGCGCGGTGGCCGCTGGTTCCGAGGCGCTCGGCCTCTGCACGTCCACGAGCTCATCGATGCTTATGATGCGCAGATCCGTTATGACGACGACCAGCTCGGGACACTACTCGATGCCATCGACCTCTCGGCCACTGTCCTGGTCGTTCTCTCCGATCACGGCGAGACGCTCGATGACCACCAGCCGCCGTTCAATCATGGCACCCGGGTCTTCGACGAGCAGATACGCATTCCGCTCGTACTCTGCGCACCCGGACTTTCTCCTCGCGCAATCGATTCGATCGTCGAGACGGTGGATCTCGTTCCAACTCTCCTCGACCTCCTCCATGTCACTCCACCCGGTGCTACAACATTTCCGGGCCGGAACCTTCTTCGGCTGGCCGACGGCGACCTGGGCCGACCTCCGCTCGCTTTTTCGAGCGCGCACCCTGCGAGGAAGCAGCACACTGGGCGCGACTACTTTCAGCCTCTCGAAAATCATATCCACTCAGCGCGCACTGAGAGTTTCAAACTTATTCGAACCCCAAAATCCGAAGGGGACTCCTTCGAGCTCTATGATCTCGTGAGGGATCCGAAGGAGCAGCATCCGCAGCCTCTGGGCAATGAACAGGCGGTATCCCGCTTGCGGGAGATTCTCATGCGCTATGCCGGGCAGGCCGGACCGGAATGGAAAGCCCGATCGCCTTCACCCGAGGAAGAGAAAAACCTCAGGTCTTTGGGCTACGTCAATTGATCCCCGCGAGGTCGAACAGATACGTGGGGCGAATCGTGTCTTCAATTTTTCAATTTTCCTAGCAAAGCCCATCATCACGCGTCGGCTCGGTGCATGAGCCGAGCAACTGGAGTGTTCCCGAAACATCCACCTCAACCCGAACCGTTCTCGGCTGACACGACCGGCTGAACGATACTGATGGTCGAGCTATTGGAACTATGTCGTGAGTGGATTGGCGTGTGTTTTCCGGGTGGCAATGGAGAGAACCGGAAGTGGATCGAATCGGGAAAGGGAGAGAAAATAATCCGTTCCTTCGAGAGAGCGGCAGTTTCTTGGCGTGCATATCGTCGGCCAGTCTGCGAGTGAGCTCATTCACACTAGGCAGGCCTGCCTTCGCATGGGAGCGACATGTTACGAGATGGCCTGAATTGCTTTTCAATTATCCAACTCTTTCCGATCTATGCCGGCACGCAGCCCTCGAAGTCATCGCGTCAATCCGGCGTCTGGGCGAAGGCGCTCAGCGGCACAGGGCTGTTCTTTCAAGCCCAAGAAATGGGGTCCGGGAGCTTGCAAAAAACGGCCAACCGACGGGCCAATCGTCATCAGCATGCCGGACATTCCCGAAAGCCACTATGGCAAGAAGTACTTCAAACTGACGATTCGCAATAACCGCCTGGCGAGGCAGATACTCTAGAGAGAGAATTTCTCGATTGCAGCGGAGCCGCCACCTCATTGTATCGATCCGCAGGTGTTCCTCGGAATACTGTTTTAACTGCATAGGCGAGCATCGTCTCATGTAGATCGCTCACAACTGGGGGCGGCTCGATCAGTTGCCGGCTTTCCGGACAACTTCCGATCACTGAGAACTGGGGACTTACAACCGGCAATGACTCAGGGCAAATATTTCCGAAGCCTCTCGGCCTCCAATCGTTGCGACGCGCCTTCACGCCGGTATTCGCTTGCGGCCTCCTGCCAGCGTTTGATGGCGGCAAGATCATCGGTGCCGCCGCTCAGCGCATAGCGTTCAGCCGCCTGAGTTGCGGCGCGTTCGGCCTCTCGCGTCAACGCCTCAGCCGCTTCTGCTCGCCCTTCGGCTTCATCCGCCAACTCTAAAAATCGGCGTGCTTCAGCTTCTTGCGGCTCATCGCCACCCTCTCGGCGAAAGGCTCTTTCGAGCACGCCTCCAACTTCCTCCTGCGTCAGTGGATCAGCCGGGCGAAAGTGGCTGGAATGCAAAGGATCAAGCTCGTCATCGTTGCCGGACATCGTGCGCCTCCTCGTTGCCAGTTATGAGTCCCAGTTCTCAATATCGGATTTCAGGCCATCCAAATCATTGTTGCAAGTTGACCGTGGGATAGGCCCTTGCTCTCGGCACGCGCTATGAAAGGATCGGCACTTGTCATAAAGAAGTCATGAGTCATTTGGAAAATATCGCTCAAGGCAAAGTGCTAAAATCAAAATTCAAAATTTCAAAAATGAACTGAGGCCATCTGAATTTTTCATTCTGTCTTCTTATGTTGTCGCCAATGGGGGCGAAGGATGATGATTCAGATCACAACCCTCCGGCCCTAGCCCCTAGTCCCCAATCCCTCTCCCATTTCCCAACTCAGAATTCTCGCAGCGGACTCCCTAATCCTTCATCTTCGCGGCTTCTTCGGTGCCCCACGTGCGAATGTTATTCGCGTTTTCCTGATCTTTCCATTTCTCCTGCGTCTGTTTCTCGGCTTCGTTCTTCCAAGCTTCTGAATCCTTCGAGCGCTGTTCCGAGGACTCGTTCAACCGGCTCTCCTCCCATTTATCGGTGGCCACATCCTTGCGTGTCTCTGCCGCATCCGTCTGCAGATCCGCTCGCTCCTCGCGTTTCTCCGCCGCTTCATGTTTGTAGTCGTGTGCCTCTGCCTTATTGTCGCCGGCTTTCGCGGCATAATAGTCCCGATCTTCCTTATTATCGGCGGACTCGGCCTTGTACTTATTCCAATCTGCATCCTGCTCTTTATTTTTCGCGTAATAGTCCTGCCATTCGGCATCCGTCTTTTTGCCTTCGGCTCGATACTCCTGCCAATCAGCCTTTTCCTTGGCCTCGGAATTATCCGTCGCGTTCTTAGGTTCGGCGATATCGGCCGAGCTGTCCTTTTGGTCTTTCGGCGGCGCCGCTTCGGGCTTGTTCCAATCCAGGGACTTCTCGACTTCCTGCTTTGTCTCAGGAGCCGCCTCCGCCTTGGTTTCGGATGTGCTCGTCGATTCAGTTTTTTGTTCGGCGGTGCTTTCGGTTGTGTCGTCAGCCATCGATTGCCTCCATGAAAAGGTTAGGGTCCTGGGTTCAGTGTCTAGGGGCCAGGGGTTGAAGAGTATCCTGCCCTTAGCCGGTTATTAATGCGTTTCCTCTATGCACATCCGTGGCTCTCCGAATAATTTTCACGAGATCGGTCGGCCTCAGTTTGTTTTAATTTTGGCTTCGGGCTCCGGGAATCCCTTTGCAAGGGCCTGTTCGAGCTCGGCTCGCGCTTCATCCGCAGGCGGCTTGAAACGAGCTTCATCGACTTCACCGATTCGTTCTGGAAGGTGATCGACATCCTTAATGGCTTCAGGTGTGATATCTGCATTTGCCGGATTCTGGGACATAGTAGTACTCCTAAGGGATTACTTGCTCTTGGCCGACGAGTCGGCCACCTGTTGAAAGCCTTGCAGGACGTATGGTCTTTGCGCGCCTGAATTGACGAGATAGCAGAAAGCCAGCGGGTGCAGGTGTTGAGGTGATACTGCAAACGGTGTGACATCTTGTGAGAAAGATTGGACGACGTCCACGAGTTTCTTGAAATTATTAACGAATCCCGGTTGTTCAGCCGCATTTTTCAGACGGGCTGCCAGAGCTTTTGCCTTCGATTGCAAATCACGTTGGACCATGAATCCGTAGGCGCATTGTCTCCGGCAGAATCGGCACCCAGGTTCCAGGCGCCGTGGCTGCATCGCAATCTTGCTGCGCATTTCGTCGAGATAGGCGACCGCCTTTTCGGCTGCCTCCTGGCTGAGTGGTCCATCGCCCGTCATGCCCCACAGCAAATCCATGAGCAGTTCTTCAAGGCGAATATAAGACCTATATCCGCCGAAGCCGCCACGATAATAGCTGAGGCGTTCTCTCAGTGCGGCGTGCGCCAACTGCACAACATGACAAAAAACGACTCCGGGCGCCGGATTCTCACCGGCATGCCGCTTGCGCAATCCATCTCGTAGGGTCGCGAGAGTTCGGTTCCATTCCTGTCGTGTCGCTGGCGGCGGCCCGACGACAAGGCAATCCAGGAATCGCTGGAATCTCTCATACGATTCCCCATCAGGCGCATTGAGATCTGAAAAATAGATGCACGGGGCATCGCATCGAGCACAGGCTGGATAGCGGCGGTAAATATCGCGCACCTTATTCTGGAAGGCGGTCATCTTGCTGCGGAGCCCTTCCCGCCCGATATCTCGTTCGAACTGATCCCGAATATTATCCTTGACGCCGTAGACTTGCAGGAGAATGGGTTTGTCGAGGTACTCGTTGTGGATGACGGCCTGCCCCACCCGCAGGCGCACGACGTGTTCCTTCTGCTCGGCCGTGAGGTTCATCGCGTTGCCGACTGATGTGCGATCATCTTCCGCAACGATTCGATGCAGAATTTTGAGGTTCGTGTTCTTGATGGCGTCCGGCGTGAGTTTCGCCGGCACCTGATCGACGATAATGAATCCTTCGCCATATTCACGGATTTCAGCCAGAATGTCTGTGAACATCTCGACGGCTTTGCCGCGAGGGTTGGCTGAGTCGGCGCCGACTGCCGGAGGGATATTTTTCAGCAGCCGGTGCGATTCTTCGATCAGCGTGAGGTGCTGCAACCCGCCGCCATATTTGCGACTCGTCTCGCAGTATTGATACAGGTTAATGAGAAGCAGTGCCATGAGGAATGCTTTCTCGGCGTCGTCCCCGACATTCTTGAGCTCCATGACGGTCGGCTTGTTGAACAGGAGTTCCGGTGGATAGCTGCGGCGAGTGTTGAGCATGAGTCCTTTGCCGCCGATGAGCAGGCTTTTAATGCGCGCTTTG
Organism: uncultured Acidobacteriota bacterium; assembly: GCA_903916735.1. Lineage (GTDB taxonomy): Bacteria > Acidobacteriota > CAIWXX01 > CAIWXX01 > CAIWXX01 > CAIWXX01. The sequence goes on along the minus strand of CAIWXX010000054.1, from coordinate 14,148 downwards.
AGTGCAGCGGAGATGTCCATGCTGAGTTGCTGGGCGTACTTCTTGCGCTCGACAACCGTGTCGATCTGGTTGTAGAGATCTTCGAGTGTCGGGAGATAGGCCGAGTAATCCTCTTTCATGTAGTCGATATAACGATTCTCGGAACGCGCCAGATCCCATCCGCGATCGGTGTAAACGTCCAAAACGGCCTCTTCGAGGATGTAGGGCATGGAAGCGTACATCGGGAAACTCGCGTTGAAAACGGACTTGAGGAGATCGATATGCGTCAGCAGCGGGTAGCCTCGCGCAAACTGAAATGGATTCAATCGAAAGGGAGATGTCGTTTCATCGCCGAGAGTGAAGACCTGCAAGTCACGTCCCATGATGGGATCGGCAAGCAGCACGCGGTACTCGGTCTTGGCAGGCTCAATGACCAGAAACGGAACCTGTTCCCGTTCATACGCCGCCCGCAGCAGCGCCAGACACGTGTTGGTTTTTCCAGAGCCCGTGATTCCCGTGATGAAAGTGTGTTTTGTCAAGCTTTTCGGCGGAATGTTGAAACGATCAGGAAGCACTTCGCCGCGGTAGATGACCTGGCCGAGTGCAAATCCATCGGAGGCGGGTGGATTCAATCCAAAGTCCGCCATTGGCGTGAGCCGGATCCCAGGGACCTCTTCCCGGGGCAGTCCCATGATGAGCGACAATTCGGCGGTGTTGATCGGTGTCGCGAGTTGCTGGAAGACGGCGCCGAGTGGGTGGGGTGCTTGAGCCGGAAACTGAATCGCGGGGTTTCGGAACTGCATCATCGCATCTCGCAGGACTTCGTCATGCCCTGTCAGGTCGATGGATCGCAAGGGCTCGAAGTAGGTTTGCTCGCCCGAGAGAATCGCCCTGACGACTCCCTGCGCACGATGCAGTGTGTTCTCATCTTCGGCCAGCAGGAAGATGCCCGAATTCCAGAAGCCCAGGTTTTTCCCTTCCTGTAGGCGCTCCACATAGCGATCGAGCAAGGTCTCGCATGTTTCCGCCGTCTTGTTGAGCACCTCGCGACTCGTCCCGATCGTCCGCTGATCCGATGTTGTATCGGTGCGTCCCAGCGAAAATCCCGCTCCGCCGACGACGGCCTGTAGCAGGGGCGCCGCCATGCCCATGATGGGGCCGAGCCCCAGCATGGAGCCGAGTAGGGAGCCGCCGCCAACAAGCAGCCCTCCCGCAAGCGACCCGCCTTTCTGATCGGCGCGCGACGTCGTATGCCCTGATGAATCCGAAAAAGTCCCCTTGACGTATGCGTGGATCTCCGAGCTCAGATCACGGCAGTGCTGGATGACGTCGTCAACAGCCGTTTCCGAAATCGGTTCGGCAATGACGATTAGGCAGTATTGTTCTCCTCGAAGGCTGTTGGCTATTCGCTCGAGGCCCTGCACAAAGATGTCTTGGGAATCCTCCTTTTGCGATGGAATTCCTGTAATTGCGCCCACGCGGCGCAGGCTCGCGATCGGTTTCAGAACATCCGTCGAGACAGCACGAGGATCCAGCGGAGCCAGCCGGATGCCGGGAAAATTCCCGTGCAGGGCGCTCGAAAGAATCTCAATATAATCCGCCGTGTGAGCATGGCTTTCAGGATCGGACTTGTGAAGCCCGATGTAGATGCGTGTGGAATTGGCATCGCCGGAGACGATGAAGATGAGCGAATGCGAACCATCTCGGAAGGAGCTGATGACATTCTGCATATTGAGCGCATGCAGACTCCGGTTCAGATCCGACGAGTGAGCCACTTCCAGAATTCGCAGGAAACGGATATTGGCCATGAGGTTCGGGTCGGACTGCACCGGCACCAGTCCGAGCTCAGGCACGCCCGGAAGATAGCGTCTTTCGAGTGCTGTCAGAAGACCTCGGCTGAGTGCATTGTCGGCAAGGTTCATCACCTGACCCTGCGGCCCCGCAAGTTGTATCGCCATATCCCTTCACCTCTCTCTTAGTGTCGTGCTTCAAGGGTGCCAGGCCGGACCAGACGCATCACGATTGCCCCGCCCCCCGCCCCTCTCCAGGTGAACATGGCCGTAGAGGTAAACGTCGACGAATTTCGTCCGCGCCCGCGTTTGTCAACAATATTCAATTCGGCATGATGCATGGCAATAGTCCCCGGTTGTCAGTTCCAGATTCCCAGTCAGTCCCCCGTACCCGTTCCCGCTCCAGATCCAACATCCCCAATCACCCTTTCCCCAACATCATCCCGCTGACGGCGAGCCCGCGAGCGATGCTCTCTTCTGGCTGTGGGCTCATCAAGGGGACTCGCCCAAGCGCCGTCCGAACGGCTTCTCGCGCGAAGTACCATCGCGCTCCACCGCCAACCAGCAGTATCTGGTCAAGATGTTCGGGCTTGAAGCCGATCCGCACCACGGCTTCGACAAGAATTTTTTGGAGCTGTTCTTTGGCATCCTTGAGAAGGCTCTCCATCTCGGAGCGAGTGATGACGAGGCGAGTTGGAGGAGTGCCGGCAGGCGTGACGCAGTATTGAACATGTTCGGTTCGGCCATCCGCAAATGATCGGGACGCCTCTTCCTTGAAATCATGAGCAAAGAGCGTGAGCGCGCGGCGATCTTCGTCTGGGAGCTCTTCCGGCAACTTCTGCCGGAGCCAATTTTCGATGATCATATCAAGCCACATTCCACCCATTGGAAAGTCGGTGGTATCGAAGACGACAGGCTCTTTATCATCGCATCGTTCAATGAAAGAGATGCTGAGTCCCTGGCCACCCCAGTCCACGACCATGATGTGTTCGACGCCGTGAACTGCTTTCAGCAACCCCTTCTGAAGATTGAAGGAGAGTGCTGCCAGTGGATCGGGAACGACTCTCGCCACCGGGAATCCAGCATCTTCGGCCGTTGTTGCCAGAAGCCGCGCCATGTCATCGGCCCATTCAGGATCGATACTGATGTTCGTCTCCGACCCTGAGTGTGCATCGAGGGAATCAGGGCCGAGAACCTCAGCCAACCGGAAAGCCATCGCTTTGAGATAACTCCTCAATGTGATAACCGACTGCCCATCATCCTTTCCCATCTCGGTCAGGAATCCGATTCTTACGTCTTCAGGATATCGAGGCCACTGGGCCAGAGCAGCGAGTCCGACGGTTTCACCGGAACCCCCGCCGGCGGGTTTCAATGCGGTCGGCAATAAGATGCGCGCATCAAAGCGGATGAAGTCAGGAGGAGCGACCAGACGGCGACCTTCGGCGCGAGCGTACGCAAGGTAGGAGAAAGTGCGCCCGATGGCCAGGCCAGTGACTGTGCGAAGTCCCCGTCGTTCAGGAATTTCGCGCAGAGTTCGCATTGTCGCCGCCATTTTGCGAACCGGTTCGGGTTTGGGTGGGCGAGCCTTTTCTTCTGCCGGAGGAGGCGGCGGAGGCGGCCCCTGTATGGAAACGAAGGCGCCGGCGCCGACGAGTGCCGCTCGAAGCCTCATCGCCGCATCCTCATTCAAGCCGATGGCCAGAAGCACCGGTGCGGATGCGATATACGCATTGGCATTGGCGGCATTGAGTCCGAGAGATTGCTGCAGGATCATGAGTACGCGTGCCCGATATGGACCCGCCGCCTGCAAAGTGATCTGAAAGCCAGTGAGGGGAGCAGGTGGTGCTGATTGTGGAGTCGCGGCCGGCGGCGTCGCCTTGGCCGGTAGTTGAACCACCGGGCGGGCTGCTGGAGGAGGCGGTGTGACTCCACCAGGAGAATGTGCCGCACCCACTGCCGGGGGCGGAGGGGGCGCTGCAAACTGCGTGGATGCTGCAGCCGTGCCAACTCGTGCGCCGCATCTAACGCAGAAGCAGGATTGCGGGTTGAGTGGCTGGCCGCAAGAGATACAGTGTTTCGGCGTCGCTGATTCAGCCGGATGAGGCATTTCTATCTCCAAGTGTTTCCGCAACGTTCAATTAGCTGACCGGTGTCCCACAAGCATCGCAGAATCGGGCGCCCGCGAGTAGAGGCCTGCCGCATCCCAGGCAATATGCGGCACTCGAAGGAATCGGGTTTCCACACGAGTTGCAGAACTTGGAGCCTGGCCGCAATGGCTGATTGCACTGAGGACACTTCGCGTCGACGGCTTCACCCTGCTCGGCGGCAGGCGCCTGTCCGAGGTTGACAGGCGGAGGCGGCGATGCAGGATCATGTTGTCGCAGTGAGGCCAATGGCGGTTGTCCGGGAAAGACAGAAGGAGAAGGCGCGGGGCCAAAAGGGGAGCCGGCTCCCATCATACTCCCTCCATAAGCCGAATTGGATTTAAGAAAACCTTCGATGAACTGCCACGCTTGCGTTTGAACCTGTGACTGCTGAAACGCGCCGATACCAGCCGTGATGAGTGCGGGACAGAAGATAAGAAGCCCGACGGCTCCGACAGCACCCTTCTCAGCCCACTTGGCGCCGCCCATCTCGATCGTGATGTATTCGCCGTCGAGGTTGATGACGACGGTGAGTGCATTGGCCATGCCGATAACCTTCCGCAGCGTGCTTTCTTTCCGTGCCTGTACTGTGATCCCGCCGGCTTGTGAAGGCGGAATTTGAGTCTCATATTGTTGTTGTGTGAACCAATCTTGTAGCGATTGTCCGAGTGTCGAAATGTCGATGTCCGGCGCGTAGAAGCTCCTCTTTTCCATATTTATGTGCCCCCTTCTCTAGCGAGTCCCCTCCTGTCGTGAGCTTTTGGATTAGAATCTTGCTGCTCAACTCGGACTTTCATATCACGCACGATTAAGCCGGTCAATTCGCGTTGATGCCCCCTAATCCCGCGGCATTAATATTGCATTTGAGATTCCTTTTTTCTCGCAACAGAAGAGGTGCAGAGGAGCCTGCTCACCTCCGTTCCTTGGCGCCTCGGTTCCTCTGCAGCAACCAACGTATCACCCAATTGGTTTAATAATACCCAGTAAATTCGACGGGTTCTAGGAATGCTGCGGGATCGGGGATTCCCGCAGATCCGGGGATCACATTCGCCCTGTCGATGCACTCGCGAACAGCATTGATGCTGTTTCGCTCACAACGTAAATCCAACCGAGCCGGGAGCTGGAGTAGGTACAGGAAGATGCGCAAGGGTTTCAATGCGAATTTAGGCCAGATATAATTTCGGAGCGCCGGGAGATTCTTCGGGCGCCGGCGGCGCCCTCAGAATGATGCATGATAAGGCGCGGAGTTTTTGATTTCAGAAAAACCCGAAATCCTTGATCTGTTCTCCATTGTTGATCCGCTCGGCTGTTTTGTATCCATCAAACGCGCAGGCGGCAGCGAAGAGAAGTCCCACGATAAGTCTGATGGTGACAGGTCCGCTTGATGGCCCGACCTGGCCGGTCATCGGATCGAAGACCGGCTGTGGCCAGGGCAGGAGGAACAGCCAGACAATCCAAAAAGCGACCAGTTGTACGCCGCCCTTTTTCATTTGGCCATTATAAAAAGCCTGCGCACCGAAGCCGCCGAGGAAAAATCCAAGTATGGCTGCAGCAACTGTACCCTTCCGCTTGGGCATGGCCTGTTGCTGAGGTGGGTAGTAATTCGGAGGATAGGCGCCGGGGGGTGGCTGCGGAGCGCCATACTGCGGCTGTCCGCCGTAAGGAGGTTGCGGTTGAAAAGGCGGGACCGGCTGTTGATACTGCTGAGGGCCATAGGCTTGTGGAGGCGCTACTGGAGATAGTGGTGGCGGTGGAGCTGCTTGAGGTTGCTGTGCTATTGGAGCCCCGGCTGGAGCTGCGAGAAGCGCCGCACCACAGGTTTGGCAGAATCGAGCGTCATCGACATTTTTCACGCCGCATTGGCTGCAGAATGACATAGAATTTTACCTCCGCTAGATAATCAGAAACTTGTCAGAATCTATTCCCGCTTGGCATGGTTGTCAAATTAGCATCACAAGATTTCAGGCGTGACGATGACCCGTCATATTTCCTTTTTCCTTTTTGCTTCGCCTTTTTGATCGCCAACACCGACGCCGCGGCAGTCATGAGCGTTTGGAGAACTTGCTTTCGCAACCCATTTGGGGAATGCTATGCAGGTTATTTTAGGCCCGGCGATTCAGAGAGGCTCGCCGGCAATACTGTGGAGGTTCCATGCGCAGATGTGCTCTTTTGCCGATACTGATCCTTGCCCTTCTTCCCCTGAGTAGCTGCAAGAAGGCGCCACGAGGGGGACTCATCGTGGCCCGCTCGGTTTTTAAAAACGGCCCTTCGCCCGCGACCATGTTGATCCTGCGACCGGGAAAGGATGGATGGTCTCGGGAAGAGGTGTCGGTGCCGCCAGGAAGAGTGGAGCTTCAGCCCGGGATCGGAACTGACGGCAAGTCTTATGTGCGCAAGGTGGGTGATGACGGCACGCCCGCTTCGGGGCCGCTCACGTTTGCCTTTTCCAAACCCAACTGGACGACTGTCGAAGTTCCTGGAGTCTCTGAGAAAGATATCACGTGGTCGGAAGTCAATGGAAAGCCGGAGGAGAAGGTGTTCGAGCTTGCAGGCGGGAACGTCTTCCACAAGTGCATGTGGTTCAAGCCGGCATTCGGAGAACCCGGAATTCTGACCATCAGCGCGAACATGCCTTATCTCCAGATCTGGCGAGAGGCGGGAGGGCCTGGCACGGGCTTCAAGGCGGAAACGCTATGGACCGCGGCCGTGGGACAGCGCGAACACCGCTTCCGCGACGTCGAAGCCGGAGATGTCGATGGTGACGGGCAGGAAGAGCTTGTCATCGTCACGCACGATGTGGGCGCCGTCTATGTGCTCAAACAAACTCCGGAAGGCATGAAACCACTGGAGATCCACAGGGAAGCGCAACAGACGTTTACACATGAGGTCGAAATCGGAGACGTCGATGGGGATCACAAACTTGAGTTCTTCACAACGCCCTCAGAACCCAATCGTTTGAACGGAACACCGCAAGGCGGCGGCATCGACATGTATCGTTGGGATCCATCCACCAAGACCTATGCGCGTTCTGTGATGGTTCATTTTCCAGATCGACACGCGAAGGAGATCCTGGCCACGGATCTCGACGGCGACGGGCGCGCCGAACTTTATGCGTCAGTCGAAGCCGAAGGCGTGAGCGATCCTTCCACGCAATTGGTCATCAGAGGCTGGGCCTGGAAGGATGGCGCCATGAAGGAAATCGGAGATATCCCGCTTCCGGGTGGTGAAATGTGCCGGTTTCTGAACAGCGGCGATACCGATGGTGATGGAGTGCGTGAGATCATCGCATCGACGCGCAAGGGTGGAATCTTCGTGCTGCAGAAAAAGAACGGCAATTGGGATGTGGCCGATATTGTTCCCGGAAATATGTCGGGTGGGTTCGAGCATGCGACGGTCGTCTTCGACTGGGATGGCGATGGACGAGATGACATTTTTGTGGGATCGGATGTTCAGAAGAAACTTCGCCGCTACTGGATCCACAAGGGACAGACCGTTTACCAGAGCGAAGATATCGTCGATTTCCAGGATGAGAAATATTTCATCTGGAACATCATGCCGCTGCCGGCAGGACAGTAGAGCGGTCATCATTCCCTGTGGGAGTGTCCGTCATCTTTTTGCCGGCTGCTAACTGAGCAGGAACGAGATGAGAGTTCGAATAGTCTTTATAATTGTCGTCGCCATTGTTTTTGGTCATGCGGGGTGCCGACGGACTGCAGTTTCGCCAATAACCACGGCGCCTGATGGCCCCTCCAGCAGAATCTCTCCGATCCGGAAATACGATGTAGAAATCCGCCCCTCATTTTCAGAACTGTCCGTGGAGGGCCGCATGCGAATCGAGCTCGACGCCGCTTCGACACAGGAATGGCCGATTCGTATTCCACGGCATGAACTGATCATTGAGCGGATGACGGTGGATGGTGTGCCTGCATCCATTTCAGGAGGCGAGGAATTTATCGAAATTCCACGATCCCGATCCGTGGAAATTTTCTATTCCGCACATCCGACGAGAGGGCTCGAATTTTCGGGGAAAACATTGTATTCCGTCTTTTCGACATCATATTGGATGCCCTGCCTGGAAGAGCCTTCTGTGCGCGCTCCTCTGGCGCTCACGCTGCTGTTGCCCCCCTCCATGGAGGCCGTTGCGAGCGGCCGTCTTGTTTCTCGCTCCGAGCTTCCTCACGAAAAACAAGTGGACTCCGCGAAGCAACTGGTTGCATGGCGGTTTGAACTGGAGACGCCGTATCCATCCTACCTCTACGGCTTTGCAGCCGGTCCGTTTGTCCGCGTAGCCATGAAACATGGGAATGTGGATTTGGTCGCGGTTGGTGATGGTATCACCGAAGAGAAGTTGCGTCTCCTGCTTGAAGCAACGGCGCCGATGATGGACTTTTTTGCTGAACGAGCCGGCGTGCCATATCCCTTACAATCTTACACACAGGTTGTCGTCCCTGGAGACGTAGCGCAGGAAATGGCTGGTTTCTCCGTGCTCGGCCTCGATGACCTGTCCGAAATGCTCGCTATCGATCTTAAACTCGATGCTACGGCGACGCCCGGCGTTGTCGAAGATTGGCTCCCCGCTCATGAGCTCAGCCATGCCTGGTGGGGAAATCTGATCACGTGCCGGAATTGGGATCATTTCTGGCTCAACGAAGGATTTGCTGTCTTCGTGACGGCGGCATGGAAAGAACACCGCTGGGGCGAATCAGGATACAAGATCGAGATGGATCGAGCTCACGTGCGATGGAAGCGAGCTCAGGATGCGGATGTCGATCACACCCTTTCCTATCACGGCCCCTATCCAACCATGGGGCTCAGGAATTGCATCGTCTATAGCAAGGGCGCTATTTTTCTTGATGAGCTGCGGCGCACCCTGGGCGATGAATTGTTTTGGCGAGGTGTCCGCGAATACACGCGGGCTCAGCGAGGCCGAAGTGTTGTGAGCGATGATTTTGAAAAAGCAATGCAGCACGCAACCGGCAAGGATCTCCGGCCGCTCTTTCAGAAGTGGGTTGATTCTTAAGCCGGACAGCCCGTCGGGAAAACGAATGAATCGAATTTCCCGGACGGCAGAGCGTCTGGTTTGTGATTACTACAATCGTAGAGTCGAACGAACTGAATCTCATTCGCTGATGTCAATAGCCGGGCTGATTGAGCCAATGCAACGGCAAAGTTGATCGCTGCACATGATGGGTTAAGAAGCTTTGGACATAAGGCAAAGCAAAAAGGAAACCCAATAATTTCGGGTGAGACAATTGTGCAAAATAGTTTGCCTTTGAACTGGCGGGAATCCGCTACAGGCACATTTACCATGCTGATCAGTCCGGTTGATTTGTATTGCAGAATGCCGTGCAGTCTTTGGTATGGAGGATTAGAAATGCTCAGATCTCGTTCGTCACGACGGTTGGGCCACTCGGCATCGGCCGGGTCGCTCATGGTGCGTCTGGATCCGGAGAGCAAGAACTACCTATCCCAGGCAGCACAGCTGCGGCACATCAGCATGAGTGACTACGTGCGAACGGTGACCGTTGCGCAGGCACGACGCGAAGTGCATGCATCCCATGAACAAACGATCGCCTTTACGCCGCAAGAACAACTGGAGTTCTGGAATGCGCTCAATGAGATGCCTAAGCTAACCAAGGCGCAACGGCGGCTCGGCGCTCTGATGCGAGGTGAATCCTGAACCCTATCCGGCTCCCGGATGGGTATAGGCTCGAACGCCTCCGTCGCGAACACCCACGCGATGCGTTCCGATGCGGTGAGGGCATGGTGGATGAGTGGCTTCACACGAATGCACTACAACACCAGAAGAAGCGCCTATCCGTGACGGAGGCCCTGCTTGATCAAGAAGGGAGAATCGCCTGCTACTACACCCTGGCAACGGCCCAGGCGGACTTTGGGGATTTGCCATCCGAGATCACGAAACATCTGCCACGCCGAGCGTTGCCAGTCGCCGTGCTGGCTTGGCTTGGGGTTAGTATCGCCCATCAAGGCAGGGGGATCGGTCGCATCCTTCTTGCGTGTGCTCTGCGTAGTTGCTATGAGACCGGTAAGACGTTCGCCTTCGTTGCTGTGATCCTCGATTGCATCAACGATGGCGCGAGGAACTTCTATCAGAAGTGGGATTTCGAGGCGATACCTGGTCACCCCTATCGACTGTTACTAAGCGCAAGACGTCTTGAGGCGATGATGGCGTTGCCTGAAAAAACAGCGATGCCCTAGCCGGTTCGAAAACAGCGTATTGCTCATGACAGAGCAATATTGGCCTTCTCATTTCCCCCACGAGGCCTTGGAAAACCGGCACTCATGAGCTAGGTTATTGCTCAATAGGATTGTTCTGAGCAATGCCTATCACTTCCTGGAATCCATCCAAAACACATACCATCGTATCCGACTAGGGAAGTCCATCTACCGCAAGCAGGCCAAAGCCGAGGAGCTCCTACCAAAGCTCAAAGCACCCTCGGTAAGGCAGTCTCCTGCTTTATCGACCAATATTATGCCCTCGACGGTCACTTGTGCGGCGGTCACTTTGAAATCGATGACGGCCTTATCGAGAATGCGATCCGCCCAACAGCGGTCGGCCGCAGACGATTGCCTGCGACAAATTTGTCGTGCGGCAGCCGATAAAAATTGCTTGACGGCAGAAAAACAAAGGTGTATTTTGTCAGTGTTAATGAACGAGGTGGTAGATTTGTTTTCATGTGAATTGACTCTAATAATCGATGAACTAAATTGAGAGTACCTCTGTGTAGAAGAACGTCATGCTACGTGCATTTCAATGAAAAAACTTAGAAAAGGATCCTCTGAGAGTGCTTTTTTCGCTGCTTTTTTGGCAGGCATCGCTTTATTTAATTGCTCACATTCGGCTCCAACAGCGACCTCTGAACAGGCAACGATCACACTCCAAGTGAGCCCCACGAACGTGGCCGCCGGTGGAATCTGCCAGATCTCCGCGATCGGAATGAAAAAAACCGGTGCGCCGATCTGGGACGGAACCGAGATCATGTTTACCACGACTGCTGGGCGCATCGATCCAGTCAAGGCGACATTCCAGGATGGGCGCGCGACCGCCCAATTCTTCGCGCCCAAATCCTCCGGCACAGCCACGATTTCCGCAATTTCGGGCACGGTGGACATCAAAGGCGTTGATATCGACATCGGCATCCCCGTCGAATCTCTGGTTATTTCCGCGAACCCGATGTCGTTTCCCGCCGGCGGCGGAAAAAGCTCGCTTCGAGTCGTGGCTTATGATGAGCACAATTCGCCCGTGCCGCAGGCATCCATCATTTTCATATGCTCCAATGGGACTCTCGCCTCAGGCGGGAATTCCATGCTCACGAACGCCAATGGCATCGCAAAGGACACTCTCACAACTGACAAGGATGCCGATGTTTATGCCTATTCAGGCAAAGTGAAAAGCGACACGTTGACAGTTCAGGTCGATGACACTCCTGATACTCCTCCGACCGCAAAATTCAGCTGGTCACCGGCGAGCCCGGCTGTCGGCGCCACGATCTATTTCAACGCCTCTCAATCGACCGACGAGGACGGGCAGATTGTTCGGTGGGAATGGGATTTTGGCGACGGATCGACCGGAACCGGCGAACGAACAACCTACGCTTACCATACGGCGGCTTCATATCACGTTGTTCTTTGTGTTGTCGATAATGACGGATTAAAAGGCTATGCGGAAGACGATATCGAAGTCGGTTCCAATCTGACGACTCTTATCCTGACCGCCAACCCAATGTCTCTTCCCGCAGGCGGCGGCCACACAACGCTTCAAGCCATTGCTTATGATGACCAGAACATGCCGGTCGCGCATGTGTCTGTCATCTTCTGGGCGTCGAGTGGGACTCTCTCTTCAAGTGGAGCTCCCGTGCAAACCAACTCGGAAGGACTCGCGAGAGATACTCTCAAGACGGATGTTGATACCGAGGTATATGCTTATGCAGGTTCAATACAGAGCCAGACGCTCACAATAAAAGTTGACACCACTCCTGACGCTCCGCCCAAGGCCGTCTTTGTCTGGTCTCCCACGAGCCCGACAGTCAGCACGACCGTCTATTTCAACGGCACACAATCGACGGATGAAGATGGGCAGATTGTTCGATGGGACTGGGATTTCGGCGATGGATGGACCGGAGCAGGCGATCGAACAAGTCACGCCTATTCGACGGCGGCCACTTACACCGTCGTCCTTTGTGTCACCGATAACGACGGGCTACAAGGATGCACATCGAATGAGGTCACGATCAGTAATCCCGCTCGAAGCCATCTGAACAGGAGAAACATGGGTGAATAAGAAACGGCGGCTCATTTTCCTGCTGACAATTTTCTGTGGACTCCTCACTCTGGCTCTCTATAGCCGGCCCGATAGTCCTTCGACGGCCTCTTCCATCCAACAGAAATCCGACATCGCCCGCCTCTCTCATAAAATACAGAAGCCGATTCCAACCGTCCACAAATTGCACGCTCAGGTGGACCCGCCGGACACATCATCTGTACATCCGAGGAATTTATTCATTTATACCGACGTGCCTCCTCCACCCCTCGTCCCGCCTTCACCGCCACCGCCTCCTCCACCTCCGCCTCCGGAAATCAAACCGGAAGCCAGATTTGTCGGGACCGCCAATGAAGGCTCACTGGTGGCGCTTTTCAGCTTCAAGGGTGATATCTACACGCTGAGAGAAGGCGATCTCCTCGAACAAAAATATATCGTCAAAAAAATCGACTCGGATAATGTCACGCTCGAAGACCGTACCTATCACAACACGGCCATCATCACAGCAGGACGGAAATGAACAGGAGCTTCATCATTTATTCTTATCGGCACGCTTTATTACTCTTCGCATCCGGCCTTCTTCTGACAGGATGCGCCGCCTCTCGTGCTTACAATCGTGGCCTCCATGCCGAACGCGCTCAACGATACACCGACGCCATCCGCTACTACAGCGAAGCCGCCGCGAAAAATCCTGAAGAGCCCACGTATCGGTTGGCACTCTCCGGCGCGCTCATCAAGAGCGGCGATACGCATGTGAAGCGAGGCGAAACGTTTGAGAAAGCCGAGGAGTGGGACCTCGCGTATCGCGAATTCTGCGACGCCTATGTCGAAAACCCCCTCAACGACCGGGCACTCCTGAAGCGTGACATGGTCCGTAAGCGTTTGCTCGCCGAAGCCGAATCTCCAAAAACTCCCAAAGAGCCGCCGATCCCGTCGCCTCTGGATTCGCTCCAAAAATCTCCCGTGACACTCAAAATGACCGACGCCGAATTATCGGATATTTTCACGTCGATCGAACGTCTGACCGGCGTCACTTTTATCTATGACGATTCCTTCAAGAGCCGTAAGGTCAATGTGAATTTTCAGCAGATGAATTTCCGGGAGGCGCTGGACCGGCTCATGCTCATGACTAGGCTCTTCTATAAGCCGGTTGACGAGCATACGATCCTGATCGCCCCCGATAACGAAACAAAGCGCGCCGAGTATGACGAGCAGCTTCTAAAAACATTCTATCTCCATAATGGAGATGTGACGAAGGTCGCCTCGAATTTGAAATCGATGGTCGATCTCAAGCGCATCATGATCAACCCCGATCTCAAAGCAATCACCGTATGCGATAGCGCCGAGAAGCTGGAATACGCCCGGCGTCTGATCGAAAAAGAGGATATGAGGCGAGCCGAAGTTGTCGTCGACATGGAGATTCTGGAGTTCAATCGGAATCGCCTGCGCCAGTACGGACTCGATTTCAGCTCCTACGCCGTGGCCGGCGCCGTGGCGCTTGAACCGGTGACTCAATTGCCATCCGGCTCACTCATTCGCGGACACATGCTCGACAACATCGAGCTATCCGACATCTTGTTTTCGATTCCATCCGTGGTGTTCAGATTGCTGCGGACCGACACCCGCACCCGCCTCATCGCACGACCTCAGCTTCGCACAGCCGATGGAGAGAAGATCGAAATAAAAATCGGCGAAAAAGTGCCGATCCCGGTGACGACGTTTGTGCCGTATTCAGGAGGCGGCGTCAACAATCAGGCGATCACTTCTTTTCAAATGACCGATATCGGGTTACGAGTCGAAGTGACTCCGACCATTCATTACAATGATGAGATCTCACTCAAAGCTGAATTCGAACTGACGTCGATTGTGCGCGAGGGCACTGTGACTCAACCTCCGACGATCGGCAACCGGTCGGTGTCGTCAAGCATCCGGTTGAGGGACGGCGAAACGACGC